>NZ_CP025113.1:6779070-7391080 GCF_002831585.1 Bradyrhizobium sp. SK17
CCGGGATCACCGCCACCGGCTTCAGCCCGCGCGCCCGCGCGGTCGCGATGCCGCGCTTCAGCGAGTTGACGTCGATGTTGAAGGTCTCCTCGTCGACGTCGACGAAAACCGGCGTCGCGCCGGTCAGCGTCACGACTTCGCCGGTCGCGCAGAAGGTGAAAGTCGGGCACAGCACCGCATCGCCCGGGCCGACATTCTTCGCCATCAGCACCATCAGCAGCGCGTCGGTGCCGCTGGCGCAGCTCACCACATGCTTGGCGCCGCTATAGTCCGCCAGCGCCTTCTCCAGCGCGGTGACCTCGGGACCATTGATGAACTGGCAATGGTCGAGCACGCGCGCGACCGCGTCATCGATCGACTTGCCGAGCCGCCGGCGCTGCGCGGAAATATCGATGAAGGGGATGGGCTCAAGCTGCATATGCTGGTTCATGGAAGCTCTTTGCAGGTGTTGAATGAATGACAATCGGCCGGTGAAGGATCAGCCGGCGACGCGGCGCGGCCCCTTGCGGATCGTCGAGGCGGCGGGCCTCGCGGGCGATTCCAGGCAGCGGATCGCGATCTCGAGGCTCGCGACGCCCTCGTCGCCGGACACCGCCGGCAGCTTGCCGCTACGCACGGCATCGAGGAAAGCGATCAGCTCGGCGCGCAGCGGTTCGTCATGACCGACCGGCAGGTGACGCATCGAATAGCTGCCGTCCGGCTTGAAGCCGAAGCATTCGGTGACCTGGCGCGTCAGCAGGTCGCCCATCACATATTTGCCGCGGGTCGCGACCGTGACGTTGCGCGCCTTGAACGGCGTCAGCCAGTTGGTGTTGATGTGGGCGAGCACGCCGGAGGCGGTGCGGAACTGGAGCAGCGCGATATCCTCGCGCTCGGCGACCGCGCTGGAGAGCTGCGGCTGCACCTCGACGATGTCGGACTCGGTGAACCAGCGGATCAGGTCGATGTCGTGCACCGCGAGGTCGATCACGACGCCGACATTGGACATCCGCGGCGGGAACGGGCCGACCCGGGTGATGCCGATCGACAGGATGTCCTCGCCCGAGATCGCCTGCTTGATCGCGGCGACCGCCGGATTGAAGCGCTCGACATGGCCGACCATCAGCGTGACGCCGGCCTTGTCCGCGGCGGCGACGATCTCGCGTCCCTCCTCGACGGTGGAGGCGACCGGCTTCTCGACCAGGATATGGATGTTGCGCGCGATGCAGGCGAGCGCGATTTCGTGATGCAGGTGGGTGGGCGCTGCGATCGTCACCGCATCGACGCCTTCGGCGAGCAGCTGATCGAGGTCTTCGAAGGCGCGGCAGCCGACCAGGCCGACGGCGCGCGAACGGTGTTCGGGGAGCGGATCGACGATGCCGACCAGCGCGACACCGGGCAGTCCGGCCAGCACGCGGGCATGGTTGCTGCCCATCACGCCGGCGCCGATCACGCCGACACGCAATGCGCGGCCGGTATCGGCATTCGCGCCCGCTGCGGACACTTTTGCATTCATTTCGTAGACCCCAAGTAACGTTCTGGCGGTTGTCCCGGCTTCTCTGGGAGCCACCCCGGCTCCGAGCGAATCAACACCACGGCTCTCGTCCGATCAGGCGCTTCGGCGCAAATCACGACCCCGCTTCGTTGGCAGCCGCTATAGCACGACGTCACAAATGTGGCGAATGCCAACGACGAAATCCGGACACGTTTTGATTCAAAGAGTTACATCGTCCCGCGCCGCATGATCGGCGCAGGAACCAGCGCAACCCTCAGGTGCGCTGATAATCGTCCTCGATGCGGATGATGTCGTCTTCGCCGAAATAGCTGCCGGTCTGCACCTCGATCAGCTCGAGCTGAATCTTGCCCGGGTTCTCCAGCCGGTGCACGGCGCCGATCGGGATGTAGATCGATTCATTCTCGTGCACCGTCTTGATCAGCTCGTTGACGGTGACCTGCGCGGTGCCGCGCACCACGATCCAGTGCTCGGAGCGGTGGTGATGCTTCTGCAGCGACAGCCGCCCGCCCGGCTTGACGATGATGCGCTTGACCTGATGGCGGTCGCCATTGTCGACCGACTGATAGGAGCCCCAGGGACGATGCACCTTGATGTGGCTCTCGGTCACCTCGGGTGCCGTCACCTTCAGTTTCGCGACCAGCCGCTTCAGCCCGTTGGCATCCTTCTGGCGCGACACCAGCACGGCGTCCTGGGTCGCGACCACGACGAGGTCGTCGACGCCTTCGAGCGCCACCAGCGCGCGGTCGGTCGCGACGTTGCAATTGCGGCTGTCCTCGAACACCGCCGTGCCGCGCGCCGCGTTGCCGAGGCTGTCCTTGTCGGAGAGCTCCCAGACCTGGCGCCACGAGCCGATGTCGGACCAGCCGCACGCCACCGGCACCACCGCCGCATGGGAGGTCTTCTCCATCACCGCGTAGTCGATCGAGATCGCCTTTGCCGCAGCGAAGGCCGCGGCATCGAGCTTGACGAAGCCGAGATCGCGCGCCGCCGACGCGACCGACTGCTCCACCGAGGCCACGCTGTCGGCATCGACATTGCGGTACTCATCGAGCAGCACGCCGGCGCGGAACATGAAGTTGCCGCTGTTCCAGAGATAGCCGGCATCGATGTAGCCGGCTGCCGTCGCGGCATCCGGCTTCTCGACGAATTTCGCCACCGCCCGCACCTCGCCGGCGACCACGTCGCCCGGACTGATGTAGCCGTATTCGGTGGCGGGCCGCTCCGGCTTGACGCCGAAGGTCACGATGCGGCCGGCTTCCGCCGCCACCAATCCGCCGCGGCATGCGGCGACGAAGGCCTGGGTATCCCGCACCAGATGGTCGGCGGCGAGCGCCAGCACGATCGCGTCACTGTCGCGGCTTTGCGCGAACACGGCGCCGGCCGCGATCGCGGGTCCGGAGTCGCGGCGCATCGGTTCCAGCAACACGTCGGCCTCGCGGCCGATCTCGGCCAATTGCTCCAGCACCATGAAGCGATACGCCTCATTGGTGATCACGATCGGCCGCTCGAACAGGCCCGCATCGGACACCCGCAGCAACGTCTCCTGGAAGGTCGAGCGGGCCCCGAACAGCGAGAGGAACTGCTTCGGGTGCACCTCGCGTGACGCCGGCCAGAGCCTCGTGCCTGCGCCGCCGCACATGATCAGGGGAATAATTCGTCGATCCATCGATGCCTCAAGTCCTGTCGCAGACGACACACCAAATTGGCCCCGGGCCACCGCGGCCGACAGCCCTGTTACCTGGGAAGCACGATCCGAGCAGTATCACGCGCCCCCACGCGCCTGGTCGGATCTTACCGGTATTGTAAACCGCCGGTGAGTGGCTGGCCGTCCCCCGTTACGGCCTCTTTAACCGCCCCTTCGCACCTGCCGCAATAGGGACCAGTACGGGTATTGCCAGATCGGTGCGGAAACCATACCAAGGCGGCGAATTTGGGCGCGCGAAAGCGTTTTGCGCTTTTTTTGACACAATCTGACACCTGGCAGCGCGAACGGAAATGCGCCGAATCCTGCTTTCGACCGCCAAGCTCCTGATCTCGGGTGCGCTGCTCTATTTCTCGCTGCGCAAGGTCAATCTGTATGACCTCGCCTCCCGCATCCAGGTCGAGAGCCTGGGCTGGCTCGGCCTCGCGATCGCGGTCACATTCTTGCAGATCTTCCTCGGGGTGCTGCGCTGGCGGGAGATCAGCGCTGAGTGCGGCGCGCCGCTCGGGACCGGGCAGGCGATGCGCTACAACGTGATCGGCACCTTCTTCAACCAGACCCTGCCGTCCTCGATCGGCGGCGACGCGGTGCGGCTCTGGCTGGTCGCACGGGCCGGCGCGGGCTGGCGCGCGGCCACCTATTCGATCTTCGTCGACCGCGCGATCGGACTGATCGCCCTGGCCGTCGTCATCGCCGCCGCCTTGCCGTGGAGCTACCGGCTGATCTCCGATACCCACGGCTGGATGGCGTTGCTGCTGCTCGACCTCGCCGCGCTTGCGGCCGGATTTGGTTTCCTGCTGATCGGCGCGTTGCCCTGGCCGTGGCTGAAGCAGTGGTGGGCGACGCATCACGTCCACGCCTGCGCCGTGATCGCCAACCGGGTGTTGTTCAGCCGCGAGCACGGATTGCGGGTCGCGACCCTCTCGATCGCCATTCACGTCGTCACCGTCGTGATCGGCTGGTGCGTGGTGAAGTCGATCACGGCTCCGGTCACCTTCGGCCAGATCTTTCAGTTGTTGCCGCCGGTGATGCTGATCACGATGATGCCGATCTCGATCGCGGGCTGGGGCGTACGCGAAGCCACCATGGCGCTGGCGTTCGGCTATGCCGGATTGATCGCCAATGAGGGCGTCAACATCTCGCTGCTGTTCGGCGCGGTGTCGTTCGTGGTCGGGGTGTTCGGCGGCCTGGTCTGGATCCTGAGCCCTGAAAAAGCCGCCAAGGGCGCCGAGCCGATCGAAGTCCCGGGATCGCCATCGCGAGTCCCGGGATCGCAGTAGCCGGACCGATGAATAGTTTCGAGACCCTCCTGTCGCTGATCGCCGTGGTGCTCGCCGCATCGATCTCGGCCGTCCTGATCCTGCTGACGCGGCCGCTGCTGCTGCGCGTGGCGCTGGCGAAGCCGAATGCGCGCTCGTCGCATCGCACCCCGACGCCACAGGGCGCTGGAATCGCGGTCACGATCGCCACACTGCTCGCGGGCGGGATCGTCATCATGCTGGCGGGATCGCCGGACCTGACGATTCCGTTCATCGTGTTCGCGGCCTGCCTGTTCATCGCGGTGGTGGGTTTCGCCGACGACGTCCGCTCCCTGCCCGTCGTTCCTCGGCTGCTGCTACAGGCCGCCGCCGTCGCGGCCGTGGTGCTCTCGGTGCCGGGCGATCTCAGGCTCGTTCCGGCCTGTCCGGCCTGGTTCGAACGCGGCCTATTGGTGATCGCCGGCCTGTGGTTCGTGAACCTCGTCAACTTCATGGACGGGCTCGACCTGATGACGGTGGCCGAGGCGATCCCGGTCACGGTGGCGGTCGCCCTGCTCGGCGGCGCCGGCTACATCCCGGCGGCGCCCGCGCTGGTCGCGGCAGCCCTGTGCGGAGCGATGCTCGGCTTCGCGCCGTTCAACCGGCCGGTGGCGAGAATATTCCTCGGCGATGTCGGCAGCCTGCCGATCGGCCTGCTGCTCGGCTGGTGTCTGCTCGAACTCGCGTTGCGCCAGCAATTCGCGGCCGCGCTGCTGCTGCCGCTCTACTATCTGGCGGACGCCACGGTCACGCTGTTCCGGCGCATCGCGCGTCGCGAGCCGTTCTGGGCCGCGCATCGCACGCACTTCTATCAGCGCGCGACAGACAACGGGTTCACGGTGTGGCGCGTCGTCGGCGAGGTGTTCGCGCTCAACGTCGTGCTGGCGCTGCTCGCATTCGCCTCGGTCGTCATCAATTCGCTTGCCGCGGATGCCGTCCTGCTGCTTGCCGGGGCGCTCGCCGTTGCCTGGCAGTTGCGCCGGTTCTCACGGCCGCGCTGATCGCCTCGGATCAGCCATCCGTCTTGCGCAGCGCGCGCCTCAGCCCATCGTCGAGGCTGATCGGCTGTTGCCATCCCGTGCTCGCGATCTTGGAAAGGTCGAGTTCGAGCGAGGTGAACAGGCTGTCATAGGCTTCCTTGCGACCGCCGATCGCGAGCGACACCTTCAAGAGCGGCAGCGGCAGCCAGAACAGGCGCGGCGAGGTTTCCGCCGCGCGGGCGAGACGCTCGACGAATTCCCGCGTCGAGACCTGCTCGCGGTCAGCCACCAGAAACACCTCGAATTCATTTCCCGGATGCGACAACCGATGCAGGATGAACGACGCCAGGTTTTCCGCCGACAGGAACGCACGGCGGTTCCCTACATCGGCCAGCGGAAGCGGCACGCGATTGATCACCGCACGCTTCAGCAAGGCGAAGTTTCCCTTTGCGCCGGCGCCGTAGATCAACGGCGGCCTGATCACGGTCACCCGCATGTTGCTGCCGGGCACAATTCCCTTCAGGCCGACCTCTGCGGCCGCCTTCGAGTTGCCGTAGAGGCCACGGGGAGTAAGCAGATCGTCTTCTCGAAACGGCGGACGCCCGTAGTTGCTGCGTCCATGCACCAGGATCGTGCTGACGAAGATGAAATCGCGAACGCCCGCGGCGGCCGCGGCGCGCGCCAGATTCAGCGTGCCCTCGATATTGACGTTGCGGTAGAGTTCAATCGCCTGTTCGTCGGACTGCTGGTGTACGCGCGCCGCAAGATGGACAACGGCATCCACGCCATCGAGTGCGGCCCGCCAATCGGTGGTCGGACTGAGTGAACCGATCGTGACGTCGTTTGCGTCTCGCGGCGGGGTTCGCACCGCGCGACGCACCTGCCAGCCGCTGCGCGCCAGCACGGGCACCACGTGGCGGCCGACGAAGCCGCTGGCCCCCGTCACCAGAACCTTCCGGCCACCGTCATTCATGCTGTCCGCTCCACATCCTGACTGGATAGCAGATCCCGCACCAGCGCGGCGTAGCTCGCGAGCGCCCGCTCCGGACTGAAGGTCCGCGCGGCCGCGACGGCGCGCTCGGCCATCGCGGTGTCCTGCGAGCGTGACGCCAACCTGATGGCATCGGCGAGTTGATCGGGCCGTTCAGGTGTGACGACCCATCCGAGGCGATTCTCGCTGACGGTCAGCGCGGCTTCGGCCTCGGGCTCGGAGACCAGGATGACGGGTCGGCCGGCCGCGAGCAGGTTGTAGAACCGGCTTGGCACCGAGACGCCGGCAACGTTCTTGCGATAGGGAATGAGCCAGACGTCGGCACTGGACAGCAGCGCATCGAGCTTGTCATCCGCGACGCGTTCGACCAGCGTCACATTGGCCAGTTGGTCCGCGGCCTGCATCTCCTTCAGCCGCGCGAAGCCCATCCCCCACCCTGAAAGCAGGAAATGGATGTCGCTCTCGTTGCGCAACAGGCGGGCTGCATGGAAAACAATGTCCGGATCGTGGGTGAAGCCCAGATTGCCCGACAGTCCGACCACGAAGCGGGCGGCGATGGCCTTACGAAACGGATTGTCCGGGTCGACGGGGCGGTTGGCGGGGGTGAGCGAGGCCCAGTTCGGAATGAACCTGATCTTGTCCGGCGTCATTCCGCCATACCGCAGCAACAGCTTCTCGGCGTCCCGGCCGATGACGATGACCGCATTCAGGGCCCGGAACATCAGCGCGTTGATCCCGCGCATCGCCCGCGCAACCAGCGAGGAAGGCCGCAACAGCCCGGCCATCACCAGCACATCGGGAAACAGGTCGTGCATGATCAGCGCCGACTTTGCGCCCTTCAACTTGGCCGCGGCCGCAACCGCATAGGGAAGCGCGAACGGCGCGGTCACGGTCAGTGCCACGTCGCCCCGCTGCAACCGCGACAACAGCGCAAGGAAGATCCGACCGGTGAACAGCGCCTCGGCCAGCGCGCGCTTGAGCAGCGCCGCCTTTCCCGGCAACCAGTTCCTGATCTCGACGACCACTGGCTGCCCGGGCGACGGCGCCCTTGCCGAGCCCGGCATGCCCGAGACCACCATCACGTCCGCCTCCTGCGCGATCCGTTCGGCGATCGCGGCCATGATCGCCGCAGTCGTGCTGTGGTCCGGCGGATAGTGCTGGCTGACGACCACGACTTTTCGAGAATGACGCATCAATGGCTTTCGAAATGATCCTGCCGCATCGCGCGCAGGACGGCGCTATCAGGCGGCATTCGATCCGAACTCGGGCACGGCGTCCTGAAGCACGGCGCGGATGGTCACGCGGTCATCCCTCGCGATCGCATCCTCGAGCGCCGCCAGCCACTTGCGCAGCGTCGACATCGGAGGCTGGTTCGGCTTGGCCGCCATCACGCCGGCGACGCCGATTTCGAGCGTCGGCTCCTGGCTTGCGAACAGGATCTCGTTCAGCCGCTCGCCGGGACGGATGCCGCTGAACACGATCTCGACGTCGACACCGGGTTGCAGGCCCGACAGCCGGATCATCCGCTCGGCGAGATCGACGATCTTGACCGGCTGGCCCATGTTCAGCACGTAGACCGAGACGTCGGGCCGCGCCGGCGTCACCGCATGCGTCGCCGCCGTGATCACGAGATCGCAAGCCTCGCGGATCGTCATGAAGTAGCGGACCATGTCCGGATGGGTCACCGTGATCGGTCCGCCGGCCTCGATCTGGGCCTTGAACTTCGGCACCACGGATCCGTTGGAGGCCAGCACATTGCCGAACCGCACCGAGATCAGCCGCATGTGCGCGTTGCCCTTGGCCTCGGTCATCAGGTCATGGTCCAGCGCCTGGCAGTACATCTCGGCAAAGCGCTTGGTCAGGCCCAGCATCGAGACCGGCTCGATCGCCTTGTCGGTCGAGATCATCACCATCGCGCTGGCGCCCGCGGCACGCGCGGCGTCGGCCACGTTCACCGATCCGAAGATGTTGGTCTTGACCCCCTCGCTCCAGTCACGCTCCAGGATCGGCACATGCTTGAGCGCGGCGGCATGGAACACGATGTCGGGCTTGAACTCGCTCATCAGCCGCGTGATTCGCTCGCGATCCCTGATGTCGGCGATCCGGCCCTCGATGACGGCGCCGGTGTCGCGCGCGGACAGCGCCTCGGTGACGGCATAGAGCGCAGGCTCCGAGTTCTCCACCACCAGCAGGCGCGCCGCACCGAAGGTCGCGACCCGGTCGCAGATTTCCGCGCCGATGGAGCCGCCGCCGCCGGTCACGATCACCGATTTGCCTTTCACCAGCGCCTCGAGCCGGGCGTAGTCGATCTTCTGGCTCGGACGCAGCAGCAGGTCCTCGACCGCGACATTGGTGAGCCGCGGCGCATCGCCGCTCTCCAGCGATGGCAGCCGGCTGACGATCAGACCCAACCGCTTGGCGCGCATCAGCACGCTCTCCGGATGCGCCTCCGGCTCGAATGCGGAGGGTGTCATGATCACGCGCTTGATCGGCTTCTGCCGGCTCTCGAAGTCGCGAATCACCGTCTCGATGTCGTCGACCCCGCCGACCACCGGAATGTTGCGGATCATCTGGCCGCGGTCCGCGACCGACGGCGAGAGCACGCCGACCGGCCAGAGCCGCTTGATGGCGCCGTTCTCGATGCCGCGCAGCACCACTTCGGCGTCGGCGGTGCGTCCGATCAGCAGCGCCGGCGCGGCGTTGTCGGACCGGGCGTGAAGGCGCGTGCGCGAGTAGCGGAAGTAACGATAGCCCAGCCGCAACGCGCTCAGCGCGAACACTTCCAGGAAGAAGAACAGGATGATCGTGACCCGGCCGAGGAACACCGGGCTTGGCGAATTCGCTCCCGTGAAGAAATAGACGTAGTCCAGCACCACGAGTGCCAGCGTCAGCACCGCCGCGACCCGCAGGATGTTCACGGCATCCGGCAGCGAGGTGAAGCGCCATTTCGCGGTGGTCAGGTTGGAGAAATAGCTCACCACAATGCTGAACAGCACGAACCAGGGCAGGATGCGCAGCAAATGCGGCAATCGGTCGGTAAGGAGGCTCCCCTCGAAACGCAGGTAAAAGCTCGCCAGCAACGCAAACGTCGTCGCGAGCGCGTCATGCACCAGAATCAGGAAATTACGCAGAGTGAATTGTGAAAGACGCGTCATCTAACGGACGGGTTACCGGCAGCTGGGAGTTCGCGACGAGACATTGGCAGGCTGATAGCGTATCTGCACAGCCCTTGCCAGCGATCATGGACGGATCGGAGGTTCGGGTTCCATATCGCCCCCCAATCGCTCGTTCAACGCCATGCCACCCGCAACCCCGACGCCAAGCACATACATCCAGCCTTCGTGAAAATCGAAGATGTGTGAATTAAACAGCGAGCTGAAAATATTCTGTACCACGACGAGAAGTCCGATCCAGTTGACGAAACCCCCGCCTCGGAACAGCAGGAGGTGCAGGACCCACATGGCGTACAGGATCGCAACACCCACAATGCCCCACTGCACGGCGACGTTCAACGTTTGATTGTGCGGGTTTCCGATCACCTCGCCGGACGCCTGGGTCACGCCACCGGTCGCGACGCGCTCGAACAGGCCGCGGGTCGCGCCGGTGCCATGGCCGATGAGCGGGGCTTCGGCAAAGAAGCCGAGCGACTTCCGCCAGAATTCGAGCCGCAAACCGAGCGACGTCGGCTCGTTGCGTTCCATATAGAGCTTGTAGTCGCGCTGGAACGACTCGGCGGTCCAGCGAAATTGCGGCGAGGCATACCACGCCACCACGGATAGCGTGGCGGCGGCACAAATGATCAGCACGATGCTGCGCCAGCGCAAATGGAGCAGCGCAAACACCGCGAACATAATCGGAACCGTGACCAGGGCCGTCCGCGACACCACCACCAGCGCCATGTTGGCGAACAGGCTGAGCGCAATCACGATCAGCAATATGGCCGGCCAGATGCGTCTCGCCCGCAGCAACATGACGATCGGATAGGCCAGCGCGACCGCGCAGAGGGTGAATTCCTGGCTCTGGTCGATGTAGTTCTTGACGAAAACGCCCTGCTCGCCGGGCGCAGGCGCCCTGAGCGCGAGGTGCGGATAGGCAAACACCAGCCAGGACATCAGCATCAAGAGCGTGCACGACACCAGGAAGGCGATGAACACCGCGGTGCCGCGGGTTGACCGCTGAAAATGATAGAGCAGGACCGGCAGCACCAGGAGCTTTGCGGTCGGCCCGACCGCGTAGAATCGGGCACCCCAGGCAGCGTCCGACCAGAGCGTGCCGACGAGCGCGAGGCAGAACAACGCGATCGGCGCGACGCAGATCGGCCGCTTCAGCAGCGCCCAGAACGCCTTCAGGTCGACGGTAGGCGCGATCGCGATCAGCAGCACCACGCCGAAGATGCCGACCAGCGAGGTCGACCACGGCAACGACAGCGCAATCAGCACCGCGACCACATCGGTCCCGGTGCGCCAGCGCACTGGATCGCGCCACCAGACCGGGCAGGCCGGGGCGGACGCCGAGGATGCCATGCTCGCGCTCACGCCTTGCCCTCGCGCGCCCGGGCAACCAGCGACGTCGTGCTGTGGCCGGGCAGGATGTCAACCAGCACGACCTCGCCGCCGGCGGCCTCGACGATCTCGTGGCCGACCACCTGCGCGCGGGTATAGTCACCGCCCTTCACCAGCACGCTCGGCCGCACCTTGGTGATCAGATTGATCGGGGTGTCCTCCTCGAAGATTGCCACGAGGTCGACGGCTTCCAGCGCCGCCAGCACTTCGGCACGGGCGCGTTCGTTCTGCACCGGACGCCCCTCGCCCTTCAGCCGCTTCACCGAGGCGTCGCTGTTCAACCCCACGATCAGGCGGTCGCAGGCGCCGCGCGCGGCCGTCAGCACCTTGACGTGGCCGGGATGCAGGATGTCGAAACAGCCATTGGTGAAGCCGATGCGCAGATCCTGCCGGCGCCATTCATCGAGATAGGCATCGATATCGCCGCCGGCCGGGACGATCTTGTCCTCGGCCGCGAGCGAAGCATGCGGCAGGATCCTGCGCCGCAATTCGTCTGACTTGACGATCGCGGTTCCGGTCTTGCCGACGGCAACCGCCGCCGCCGCGCTCGCGATCCGCAGCGCGCCTTCCCAGTCGGCGCCACCCGACAGCGCCAGCGCCAGCGCGGCCGCTACCGTATCGCCGGCGCCGGAGACGTCGCGCACCTTGACCGGCAGCGCCGGCACGTGGATCGAATCGCCGCCGCGCGTCACCAGCGTCATGCCGCGCTCGCCCTGCGTCACCAGCATCGCCTCGCAATCCGCGAGATACATCGCATCGGGCGCGGCCTGCGCGATGCTGTCCAGGCTGTCGGCGCGACTGCGGGTCGCCTCGGCGAACTCCTTGCGATTCGGCGTCAGCACGCTCGCACCGCGATAGATCGCGAGGTTGGCACTCTTGGGATCGACGATCACGCGCTTCCCCGCCTGCCGCGCTGCATCGATCACGTTGCGGATCACCCGCGCGGTGAGCACGCCCTTGGCGTAGTCGGACAACAGCACGATGTCGGCATGCGCCAGACACGGCAGGATGGTGTCGATCAGCTGCTGTTCGATGGCCGGCCCCGCCGGCGCGGCGAGTTCCCAATCGGAGCGCAGCATGTGGGTGGAGAATTGTTCGGAGACGAACCGCACCTTGCGCGTGGTCGGACGCGCGGCGTCACGCACCAACAGGGCCTCGATACCGGGCTCATTCGCGAGCGCCTCCGACAACACCGTGCCGGCGGCATCCTCGCCGATCAGGCCGACGAAGATGCAGCGGCCGCCGAGCGAGGCGATGTTGCGCGCGACGTTGCCGGCGCCGCCGATATTGGTCTCGCTGCGCCTGACCGCGATCACCGGCGCCGGCGCCTCCGGCGAGATCCGCGACACCTCGCCATAGACGAACTCGTCGAGCATCAGGTCGCCGACGCAGAGCACGGTCTGGCCGGACATCGCACGCGAGATCGCTTCAAAATCGAACATCAATCACCGTACTCAGCTTCAACGATAGCGATCGGAGCGATCGAGAAAACCCTTCACGTAGGCCCCGACTGCGTCTTCCAGGCGGGTGAAGCCGCCATTGTACCCGGCGCGGCCGAGACGATCGACGACGCTCTGGGTGAAATACTGGTAGCTGCCGCGAATCTGCTCGGGCATGTCGACATATTCGATGTTCGGCTCGCGGCCGAGCGCGCCATAGGCCGAGAC
Source organism: Bradyrhizobium sp. SK17 (assembly GCF_002831585.1). GTDB lineage: Bacteria > Pseudomonadota > Alphaproteobacteria > Rhizobiales > Xanthobacteraceae > Bradyrhizobium. The sequence continues at coordinate 6,791,766 of NZ_CP025113.1, forward strand.
GATCAGGTCCTTGAAGCTGCGTGCCTTGCCGGTGCCGACATTGAACAGCCCGGAGACCTGCGGGGTTGCGATCAGCCAGATGATCACCCGCACGACGTCATCGACATAGATGAAGTCGCGGCGCTGATCGCCATCGGCGATGCCCTCGCGATGCGACTTGAACAGCTGCACCACGCGGCCCGATTTGATGTCGTCGAAACGGCGCGCCAGCACGCTCATCATCGGGCCCTTGTGATATTCATTCGGGCCGAACACGTTGAAGAATTTCAGTCCCGCCCATTGCGGCGGCAGCCGTTCGCCCTTCGCCACCCGCTCGGCGACCGCGAGGTCGAACAGGTTCTTGCTCCAGCCGTACAGGTTCATCGGCCGCAACTGCTTCAACGCCTCGACCGAGCCATCGTCGGCAAAGCCCTGCTCGCCGTCACCATAGGTCGCGGCCGAGGAGGCATAGATGAACGGCGTCCCGTTCGCGGTGCACCAGTCGAGCAGCCGCATCGAGAGACGGAAATTGGTCTCGATCACCAGATCGCCGTCGGTTGCCGTGGTCTCCGAGATGGCGCCGAGATGGATGACGGCGTCGAGCCGCCGCCCCTTGATCCAGTCGCCGAGCTCGGCCGGGGGAACCAGATCGGCAAGCTGACGCTTGGCCAGGTTCCGCCATTTGCCGTCATGACCAAGCACGTCGCAGACCGCAACATCGCTGCGGCCGGCGTCGTTCAACGCAGCCACGACGTTCGATCCGATAAAACCGGCACCCCCGGTTACCAGAAACATTATGAAATCCCGCCAGATTCCTTTGCAGCCGCCAGCTTTGCCCCACTCCCGCGCCACAGGCAACGACGGCTTTACCTCACATCGCGAACCGGTTACCGACTTGGCCGGGTCCGACCCGGTCCTGGCTATTTAGAAATGAATATTGATTCAATATCAGATATCGAAACCGAGGATGCGCAGGATAGCCGACCGATCCTGATCGTACCCTATGTCTGGATCGGCGATTTCGTGCGCGGTCAGACCGTGGTCCGGGTGTTGCGCAAGCGCTGGCCGAACCGGCCGGTCGACCTTCTGACCTCCAGCATTTGCGCCCCTTTGGTCGATTATATGCCGGGGGTCCGGTCCGCGGTCGTGTTCGACCTGCCGCGCAGCCGGCTGGCCTTGCGCCGGCAGCAGGCGCTGGCGGCCGAGCTTCGCACCCGGAACTACGCCACCGCGCTGGTGCTGCCACGGACCTGGAAGTCCGCCCTTGCACCGGCGCTGGCGGGGATCCCCGAGCGGGTCGGCTTCTTCGGCGAGGTCCGGTTCGGCCTGATCAACGCGATGCGATGGGGCGAAAAGCAGCTGCCGCGCTTCATCGACAAGAACGCCGTCCTGGCGCTGCCGGACGGCGCGGCCCGGCCGCCCGAATGGCCGGTGCCTCAGCTTCGGGTTCCCGCCGACGAGATCGCGCGGTGGCGGCAGGCCAACGGCCTCGGCACCGGCCCCGCCATCGCCCTGGGCCCCGGCTCGGTCGGCGCCTCGAAGCGCTGGACCTATTATCCGGAAGCCGCGCGGCTGTTTGCCGAGCGCGGCTTCGATGTCTGGGTGGTCGGTGGCCCCGGCGAGAAGGCACTGGCGGAGCAGATCGCCGCAATCGGCGGGCCGCGGGTGCGCGATCTCACCGGCACCGATTTGCGCAACGGCGCGCTGGCGATGGCCGCGGCCAGCGTCGCGATCGCCAACGATTCCGGGCTGATGCACATCGCCGCCGCGATCGGCACCCCGACAATGGGCATCTTCGGCCCGACCGACCCTTATCTCTGGGCCCCCTCAACCCGCTCGCCGCGACGGTGCGGCAAACGAAGAGCACGCTGTCGTGCCAACCGTGCCAGCGCACGGTCTGCACCATGAACGACCACCGCTGCATGCGCGACATCGCGGCCGAGGAGGTCGTGGGGATCGCGCAGCGCGTGCTGGCTCAGATCAACATGCGATAGACCCCGGCGATCGCGCCGGCTTCCGCATCGAGGCTGAACTTATCCACAACTCGTTGGCGCGCTCGCGCTCCCATCGCCGCCGCCGCGGCCGGATCGCGCATCAACGGCTCGAGCGCGGCCGCCAGCGCGTCGGCGTCGCCAGGCGGCGTCAGCACGCCGGTGACGCCGTCCTCGACGACGAATTCAGCGGCACCGGCGCGTGCCGCCACCAGCGCCGCACCGGCCGACATCGCCTCGATCAAGGTCAGGCCAAAGCCTTCATTGCGCGAGGTGAAGGCGTAGATGGTCAGCCGCGGATACCAGCGCACGACATCCTCGATCGGCAATTCGCCCGTGATGATGATACGCGATTGCAGGCCGGCGGCCTCGATCTTCCGCTTCAACTCGCCGGCGAAAGCAAGTTGCTCCGGCACAACGGCGCCGACGATGACGGCGGTGAAATCGGGATAGCGCGGCAGCAATCTGCACATCGCCTCGACGAACACGTCGCTGCCCTTTTGCGCGCGCACCCGTCCGAAGCAGCCGATCGCATAGCGGCCCGGCAATCCGCTCTCGGCAAACGCCGCCGCGCGATCGGCCGGCGGCGTATAGCGGTCGGTGTCGACGCCATGCATCACCACGGTAGCTTCACGCTTCAGATATGAGGCCGACAGCGGGCTGGTGGCGATGACCGCATCCATGTTGCGGATCAGCCAGCGCGTCAGCCAGGTGTGATGACGCTGCGCGGCCGAGGTGAACAGCAGTTTCAACGGCCAGCCGAGCGCGCGCAGTATAAGCCCCGCGATCATCTCGTCATTGCGCCGCGCGTGCCAGATCACGGGACGCGCGCGTCGCCACAGCCGCAAGAGATCGCCAAGGCCCATCGCATCGATGCCGTCGGGCCGATGCGAACCGAGCCATGCCGCGCGGAACATGCTTGCGAGCTTCGGCGCGACCATGCGGTTGGTCGCGGTGACACCCGAATAGCGGCGGTGCAGGTTGGGCACGATGAGCTCGAGCTCGCCGGCAGGTGTGTTCTCGATCGGCACGCAAGTCTCCGTTTCGCGCCAGTTCCTATACGCAACATTAAGCATAGTGGCCAGTTCGGCCGCCGCGAAACCCCCTCTTCACCGCACTGCCGTTAGCATCGCCGGTTAAAGATATCGGGAGAGCTTGATCGATGACCGTGCTCGTGACCGGCGGTGCCGGCTATATCGGAAGTCACATGGTCCATGCGCTGGTCGATGCCGGCGAGAGCGTCGTCGTGATCGATAATCTCTCCACCGGTTTCTCCGCGTTCCTGCCCGAAGGCGTGCCGCTGTTCATCGGCGATGCCGGCGACGAGAACCTCGTCGAGGGCGTGATCGCACAACATGGCATCGATAGCATCATCCATTTCGCCGGCTCCGTGGTGGTGCCGGACTCGATGCGCGATCCGCTCGGCTACTACCGCAACAACACCATGACGACGCGCAGCCTGCTCAATGCGGCGGTGAAGCGCGGCGTCAGCCGCTTCATCTTCTCCTCGACCGCGGCGGTCTACGGCAATCCGGACCAGGTGCCGGTGCCGGAGATCGCGCCGACGCGGCCGCTGTCGCCCTACGGCTCGTCGAAGCTGATGACCGAGATCATGCTGCACGACGTCGCCTCCGCCCATGGCATGAGCTACGTCGTGCTGCGCTACTTCAACGTCGCCGGCGCCGACCCGAAGGGCCGCGTCGGCCTCGCCACCATCGGCGCCACCCATCTGCTCAAGATCGCGGTCGAGGCCGCGACCGGCCAGCGCGCCAAGATCGACGTGTTCGGCACCGACTATCCGACCCATGACGGTAGCTGCGTGCGCGACTTCATCCATGTCAGCGACCTCGTCGAGGCGCACCGCTCGGCGCTGGCCTATCTGCGCGGCGGCGGGCAATCGGTGACGATGAATTGCGGCTACGGCCGCGGCTATTCCGTGCTCGAGACCATCGAAGCGGTGCGCCGGGTCTCGATGCGCAATTTCGCGGTCGCCTATGCCGGGCGCCGGCCCGGCGACATCATGACCATGGTGGCCGACACGGGGCGGATCCGGTCGCTGCTCGACTGGACGCCGCGGTATGATGATCTCGAGACCATCGCGAGCCATGCGCTGGCCTGGGAGGAAAAGCTGTTCCGGGAGCGCGGCGGCGCTCCGCGACAGGCAGAATCGGCCTAAAAATCAAGCCGTTATCAAGCCGTTATTGTGCTTGAAAAAGCCCCGCCAAGCGGGCAAGGAGGTCCGCAACCCTGACGGCCGGCGCTGCCCGCCGTCAATGGAACGCGGATGGCTCAGTTTCCAAAGAAAATTACCGACGATCCCTATGGCGCGGCGATCCTGATCCGCCGCCTGGTCATGGAACAAGGGATTACCTATTGGCGACGCTATCTGATGGCGTTCGGCCTGATGGCGATCGCGGCCGGCTCGACCGCCGGCGCCACCTATGTCCTCGGCCAGGTGATCAACCAGGCCTATGTCGACAAGAATATCCCCGGCATCGCGATGTTCGCCGGCATCACGGTGGTGCTGCTGTTCATCAAGGGCGTGGCGACCTACGGCCACATGGTGATCCTGAACAAGATCTCGAACGCCATTCTCGCCAGCAATCAGCGGCAATTGTTCGCCAAGCTGATGAGCGAGAGCATCGGCTTCTTCTCGCAGCGGCACTCGTCGGAGTTCCTGGCGCGGCTCACCGCCGGCGCCAAGTCGATCACCGACGTGCTCAACATGCTGGTGAATGCGATCGGTCGCGACTTCCTGATGCTGATCAGCATGCTCGCCGTGATGGTGTGGCAGGATCCGCTGATGTCGTTCATCGGACTGGTGGCGGTGCCGCCGGCGATGCTGATGCTGCGCAAGCTGGTGAAGCGGATCAAGGGCCTCGCCTACAACCAGTTCACCGGCACCGCCGACATCATGGAGACGATGCAGGAATCGTTGCAGGGCATCCGCACCGTGAAGGCGTTCACGCTGGAAGACGCCATGCAGCAGCGGATCGACGAGCACATCGCGACCGTCGAGAACAATGCCAACAAGATGGCGCGCGTCGCCAACCGCTCCAACCCGCTGATGGAGATGCTCGGCGGCTTCGCGGTCGCCGGCTGCCTGCTCTATGGCGGCTACAGCGTGGTGGCGCTCGGCTCCACGCCGGGTCAGTTCTTCACCTTCCTGACTGCCTTCCTGATGGCGACCGAGCCGGCCAAGCGGCTGGCGCGGCTCAACATCGACCTCAACAGCCAGCTGGTCGGCGCGCGCATGCTGCTCGAAGTGGTCGACAGCCCGGCCAGCGAGCAGACCGACGACGACAAGCCGGCGCTAAAACTCACCGATGCGCGGATCGAGCTGCGCGATGTCAGCTTCGGCTATCGCCCCGGCGAGCCGGTGCTGAACCGGATGAGCTTCACGGCCGAGCCCGGCAAGGTGACCGCGCTGGTCGGCCCGTCCGGCGGCGGCAAGTCGACGGTGCTCGCCTTGCTGCTGCGGTTCTACGAGACGCAAGAGGGCGAGATCCTGATCGACGACCAGTCGATCTCGCAGGTCTCGCGCAGGTCGCTGCGGCAGCAGACCGCCTATGTCGGCCAGGACGTCTATCTGTTCCGCGACAGCATCCGCGCCAACATCGCCTTCGGCAAGCAGGGTGCCACCGAGGCCGAGATCGTCGAGGCCGCCAAGGCCGCCTGCGCCCACGACTTCATCATGAGCTTCCCGCTCGGCTACGACACGCCGGTCGGCGAGCACGGCACCCAGCTCTCCGGCGGCCAGCGCCAGCGCATCGCGGTGGCCCGCGCGCTGATCAAGAACGCGCCGATCATCCTGCTCGACGAGGCCACCGCCGCGCTTGACTCGGAGTCCGAGAAGCAGGTGCAGGAGGCGATCGAGCATCTCTGCCAGGGCCGCACCACGATCGTGATCGCGCACCGCCTGCACACCATCATGCACGCCGATGCGATCCTGGTGGTCGAGGGCGGCGAGATCGTCGAGCGCGGACGCCACGATGAGCTGTTGCGCCGCGGCGGCCGTTACGCCTCGTTCTTCCGCCTGCAACATCGCGAGTTTGGCGCCTCGGGCCCAGTGCTTGCCCTCGCAGCCGAGTCATAAATCTTACTCGACGTTCGTGTTTTCTTTTGACGTTCATCAGAGCTCGCCGCTGACATTTTGAAGGGCGTATCATGAATGCGGCCGACGAAACGGGACTGAAAAACGCCGTCGCTCCCGCAAGAACCTATCGGCTGCAACTGCTCTGGCGAATATTTCTCCCGCTTTCCAGCTTGGCGATGTTGTTCGGCGGATTGGTCATCTGCTACGCGGCGTTGACCCAGCCGGGAGATTTACCGATCGAGGGCTTGACGGCTATCTGGTTGTTGGGAGTCGCGACCGCCGCCTTGTCAGTTTCGATTATGGTTTATTTCACCGGCTGGCGCGTAACCGTCACTGATGACATGATCGAGACATCGAATTGGGTGAGCAGCCGTCGTCTCCGCCGCGACGAGATTGCGGGACGCAAGATCGTCCAAAGGTGGACCGTCGTTGTGCCTTCGCGCGCTGAGCTTAAGAGCATTTGCCTTCCTTGCCACCTGCTAGATCCAGATACGGCATTTTTCGTCTGGCTTTCGGGCTTGCGAGATCTGGACGCTGAAGGCTTGCGAGAATCGACCGCCGCTATTGCTGCGAATGTCGCGCTAGGAGCGACCTGCGACGAACGCCTGCGTAAACTCGCCCTGGCCAAGAAAACCGCGGCCGGGTTGAAGTTCACGGCGATTGTCCTCGGCCTGTGGTCCATCGTCGTTCCATTTCCGCATCCACTGGTGATCGTGAGCCTCGCGGTGCTTCCGGCCTTGGCTATTGCATTGACGTTGTTGTCACGGGAACTCTTCCATGTCGGTCCTGGGACCAACGACGCCCGCGCCAACCTGGGAATGGTCGCCGTGTTTCCCGCGCTCGCGATCATGGCGCGCATGCTGTTCGACAACTACATGGTCAGTTGGCTCCCGCTGATCGGAGCTGCCGTCCTCGGCATGGCGCTGTCCACCGTAGCTCTCATGATCTGCAATCGCGATCTGCGCCAGCAGCCGTTGAAGCCGCTTCTGGTCGGATTGTGCACCGCGATCTACGCGTTTGGCACGATCGGCGAGGCAAACGCTCTGCTCGACAATTCGCCTGCAACCGTGTTTCAGAGCAGAATCCTTGACAAGCATATCTACCACGGCAAGCGGACATCTTATCACCTCAAGCTTGCTCCGTGGGGACCACTGCACGAAACCGGCGACATCAACGTACCGTCTGATGTCTATCATGAGCTGGAGGTGAACAAGATGGCCTGTGTCCTCGTCCGGCGCGGTGCGCTGGAAATGCCCTGGTTCAGCGTTCAAGCGTGTCATTGATCGGCGCACCGCCAGGTCTCATCCGTGCGGGGCCGGTCCTGCGCGCAACATGCACAGAACGTTGCGGGCCATCACTTTGCGCCTGATCGCGACCGTGCAACCGGACCCCGGAGGCTCAGCGAAAAGTTACCTTCACATCTCCGCCTGCTGGCGCAGCCACTAGCCCCAAACGTCGTAACCGCGTAATACGGCCGGCGCGCCCTTCTTCAACCCTCCGGGATCCGTTCATGAACGCCACCTCCACCGTCATTCCGCTTCCCCCGCAGCCTTCGCTCCCCGTCGTCGGCGAAACCGGCACCTATCCGGTGCGTCGCATCTGGTGCGTCGGGCGCAACTATCTCGAGCACATCAGGGAGATGGGCAATGACGAGCGCGCGCCGCCGTTCTTCTTCGGCAAGCACGCCGACATGCTGGTGCCCGATGGCGCGACGATCCCCTATCCGCCGCTGACCAAGGACCTGCACCACGAGGTCGAACTGGTGGTGGCGATGAAGAGCGGCGGGCTGAACATTCCCGCCGACAAGGCGCTCGATCACGTCTACGGCTATGCCGTCGGCATCGACCTGACCCGCCGCGACCTGCAGATCGCCTCGCGCAAGAAGGAGCGGCCCTGGGAGGTCGGCAAGTCGTTCGACTATTCCGCGCCCTGCTCCGCGATCCAGCCGGCCTCGAAGATCGGCCACCCGACGGCGGGCAAGATCTGGCTCACCGTCAACGGCAAGGAAGCCCAGAAGGGTGACCTCACCGAACTGATCTGGAACGTGCCGGAGATCATCTGGCAGCTCTCGCAGCAGGTGAAGCTCGCCGCCGGCGACATCATCATGACCGGTACGCCAGCTGGCGTCTCGCAGTTGCAACCGGGCGACAAGATCGAATGCGGCGTCGACGGTGTCGGCAAGCTCGCCGTGACGATCGGCAAGCCGGAATAGAACTGGCTTCGATGGATGAGGCCAAGAGCCCCGGACCTTAGGTCCGGGGCTTTTTGTTGCGCGAGGTCAGCGCATCGTGCCGGGCATGCAGGGCGGCTCGGTGAACGGAGCCGTTGCGAACGATCCGACGTTCGGCGCGCGCACGCAATCGGTGGTCTTGCTGCTGACCGCTGTGGTCGCCGACGCATGGGCGCGTCGCGCCGCGGCATTGGTGCCGGCGGCGGACGCCTGCGCCGAATACGCAGCTGCCGCGACCAGGGCAACGGTCACGAGGGTCAATTTGGTCATTGGGTTTCTCCGCGCGATGGGTGAAGCCGACCAAGCTCGGCTCCTGCGAACAAGACCGCCGTCGTGCATGGATATTTCATCACGCGCGATCACCGAACCGCGAGGCACCCCGTGCGTGGCGAGTCCTAATGCCTTGCCGCGCCCTGCGCGGCCGGGCCGAGATGCGTCTTCTCGTACTCGAGCCACAGCTCGAGCAATGCCATGAACGCGACCACCGCACCCGCAATGATGCTGAAATGCATGGCGCGGGTGTGCGCGAAGCCGAGCAGCCAGGGCGAGACGATCAGCCAGCAGCCGACCAGCAGATTGATCCATTCCTCCCAGACCGAAAACGCGACGATCGCCGCCAGCGACATCATCGCGATCGCTGCACCGCTGATCCTGAGATCGATCGACGCCGTCAGGTTGGCGTGCGCGAACAGCCATGGTGCGGCGAGCAGGAAGATCGCCGCGGCGAGGTTGTAGAGATCGAGTGCCGATTCGTTTCGCCATTTCATCATCTGCTTCTCCCTTGCTCGTTCAAACCGGCCGCTGGTGCGCAGCCGCGGCATTGATGTCCTTGCCGGTGTAGTCGGTCATCAGCGCGGTCGCGATCAGCGTGATGACGGCGCAAATCGCGATATAGACCGCGATCGCAGTCGACGAATGATAGGTGCCGAACAGCCATGCCGCGATCAGCGGCGCCGGACCGCCGGCGATCACGGAGGCGAGCTGGTAGCCGAGCGAAGCTCCGCTGTAGCGCAGCCGGCCGGTAAAGCTCTCGGCGATCAGGGCGGCCTGCGGACCGTACAGCATGTCGTGCGGAACGAGCGACAGGATGATCGCCAGGAAGATGATCGGCACCGATCCGGTATTGAGCATCGCGAAATAGATGAAGCCAAAGATGCCGGTCGCCGCTGCGCCGATCATGTACATGTTCTTGCGGCCGATCTGGTCGGACAGGTGCCCGAACACCGGGATCGACACGAACGACAGCACCGAGGCCGCGAGGACCGCCGTCAACAACAGGTCGCGCGATACGTGCAGCGTGCCGATACCGTAGGAGAACACGAAGGCGGTGAAGATGTAGAACGGCGCCTGCTCGGCCATGCGCGCAAAGGCGGACAGCAATATCTCCTTCGGATGGTCGCGGATCACCGTCAGCATCGGCGTGCGGTCGACCTTGCGCTCCGCCAGCAGCCTGGTGAACACCGGCGTTTCGAGAATGCCGAGCCGGATGTAGAGGCCGACGCCGACCAGAATGATGCTGAGCGCGAACGGAACACGCCAGCCCCATGCCAGGAACTGATCACCCGACATCTGACTGAATGCCAGCACGGCAAGATTGGCGAGGAACAGCCCGCAGGGCACGCCGAATTGCGGCCATGACGCGACCAGGCCGCGCGAGTGATCGTTGCGCGCCCATTCCATCGACATCAGCACCGAGCCGCCCCACTCGCCGCCTACGCCGACACCCTGGATGAAGCGCAGCACTGTGAGGATCACCGCGCCCCAGATGCCGATGCTGGAATAGGTTGGCACCAACGCGACTGCCGCGGTCGCAAGACCCATCAGCAGCAGCGTCGCAATCAGCGTCGACTTGCGGCCGATGCGGTCGCCATAGTGCCCGAAGATCGCAGCACCGATCGGGCGCGCGACGAAGCCGACCGCATAGATCGCGAACGCTTCCAGCGTGCCGACCCAATGATCGGAATGCGGAAAGAACAGCTTTGCGAATACCAGGCCGGTGACGGTGCTGTAGAGGAAGAAGTCGTACCATTCGATCGCGGTGCCGACCGTGGATGCGATCACCGCGCGGCGCAGCTGGAGCTGATGCTCGGCTGGCGTGAGCTGGTTGGAGTCGGGGCCAAACGTTTGGCTGGTTTGACCAGGTGTTTGATTGGGTGCTTGGCCAGAAATTGGCATGGGAGCGTCTCCCTCGGACAGGCCCCCGGATGGATCGTGACCGCTTGGGTCGTTTGAGCACAAACGAGCGTGCCGCGCAGAAGGTTCCAGCGGAAAGCAACGTCAGGGCTAGAACTTTAGTCGGCCGCGGCAGCGCCTCGCGCCTTCGCACCGCTTGCAGGCGGGTGCGAAGAATCGCGTCGGGCGCCTGTGCGGCTACGCCCGATCGCTACACCGATACGGCACGTAGCGCGGGGTCCAGATCTTGGCCTGGATGCGCGCCTCGACCTGGTCGATCGGAACGTCCTTGGCGAGCCCCTCCTTGTGCGCCTGCAGCGCCACCGCCAGTGCGACCGTCAGCGCGACGTCGCGCAGCGCGCTGACTGGTGGCAGCAGATTGTGCTTCGGATTGTTGCGGGCCGGCGACACGCTGGCCAGCGCCTTGGCGGCAGCCATGAACATCCCGTCGCTGATCCGGCTGGCGCCGACCGCAAGCGCGCCGACACCGACGCCAGGGAAGATGTAGGAGTTGTTGGTCTGGTCGACCTTGAAGCGGGCACCGTCGCGCGTGATCGGCGGGAACGGGCTGCCGACGCCGATCAGGGCCCGCCCCTCCGTCCACGCCTCGATATCGGCGGGCGTCGCCTCCTCGCGCGAGGTCGGGTTCGACAGCGGGAAGATCACCGGCCGTTTGTTGCACTCGGCCATCGCGCGGACGATCGGCTCGGAGAATGCGCCGGCCTGGCCGGAGACGCCGATCAACACGGTCGGTCGCGCGTTGCGCACCACGTCGAGCAGCCCGATCTTGTCCGGATGGCTGAGCTGCCAGCCTGCGGTCGCCTGCTTGCCTTGCACGAACGGCAACTGGAACGGGGCAAGCCCGCTCATGCCCTCGAGCAGCAGACCATCGCGGTCGACCATGAAGAAGCGTTTCGACGCCTCGTCCTCCGACAGGCCGGCATCGACCATCGCGGCGCGGATCAGGCTGGCGATGCCGCAGCCGGCGGAGCCGGCGCCGAGCACCGCGACGCGCTGTTCGGTGAGCGGCACGCCGGTGACGTTGATCGCGGAGAGCAAGGCGCCGGTCGCCACCGCGGCGGTGCCCTGGATGTCGTCGTTGAAGGTCAACAGCCGGTCGCGATAGCGCTCCAGCATGCGCGTCGCATTGTTCTTGGCGAAATCCTCCCATTGCAGCAGCACGCGCGGCCAGCGCTTCACCACCGCCGAGACGAATGCCTCGATGAAGTCGTCATAGGCCTGGCCGCGGACGCGCTCGTTGCGCCAGCCGATATAGAGCGGATCCGCCAGGCAATCGGGATTGTCGGTGCCGACGTCGAGCAGGATCGGCAGCGTGGTCGCCGGATGGAGGCCGCCGCAGCCGGTGTAGAGCGCGAGCTTGCCGATCGGGATACCCATGCCGCCGGCGCCCTGGTCGCCGAGACCGAGGATGCGTTCGCCATCGGTCACCACGATCGCCTCGACATGGTCGAAACGCGGATGAGCGAAAATGCGGTCGATCCGGTGCTGGTGTGGGATGCTGAGGAACAGCCCGCGGGGCTTGCGAAACAGGCGGCTGAATTTTTGGCAACCCTCACCGACGGTTGGCGTGTAGACGATCGGCAACAGCTCTTCGAGGTTGCTGACCAAGAGCGCGTAGAACAGCGTCTCGTTGGTGTCCTGCAGCTCGCGCAGAAAGGCATAGCGCTCGATGTCCGTCTCGTAGCCGCGCAACGCCTCGAGGCGGCGCGAGACCTGCTCGTCCAGCGTCAGGATGTTGGGCGGCAGCAGGCCGTGCAGATCGAACGTCTCGCGCTCGGCTTCGGAGAACGCCGTGCCCTTGTTCAACCGGGGATCGGCCAACAGCTCGTAGCCGCTCAGCGCAGTGGTCGCGAAAGCTCCAGATGTCTCCGGCATGACAAGGTCCCCTGAGTGCGAAATGTCAAATCGGACTGTAGCACTTCGACACGTACAAGGCAGCGCGAACTCACCCTGCCCGCCAAGTTCTTCCACCCCATGAACGGATCAACCATCCGTCACATCGCGAGAGTGTGATCGGCGGTCGGCACGCCGACGTTCGGCGCAGACCCGTCGGCGCGCTCGTCTTCGACGCACAGCGCGCGGTCACCAACCACGGCCAAAGGTCCATGTCAAAATCGCAACGCAGGCTGGACGACGACCGTTCTGGTTCGACCCGTCACACGCCGATACTGTGCGGCAAAATCACAGGTGAGGAAAACGAATCATGTCGGGAATGGAGCTTGCGACGCCACGGCTGAAATCTATTCAACGCGTCGCGCTGGCTCTGCTGGTCGTTGCCGGGGTCGTCAACTACATCGATCGCGCGACGCTCGCGGTTGCCAATCCGCTGATCCGCGAGGAACTCGGGTTGTCGATTGCGGATATGGGTTACCTGCTTTCCGCCTTCCTGTGGGCCTACGCATTCTCGCAGCTCCCCACCGGCGCGATGGTCGACCGGCTGGGTCCGCGCCTGCTTCTCACCATGGGTCTCAGCCTGTGGTCGTTGGCGCAGCTGATCGGCGGCCTGGTGCAGAATTTCGGCCAGTTCTTCGGGGCGCGCGTCCTGCTCGGAATTGGCGAAGCCCCGCAATTCCCGACCGGCGCGCGCGTGGTGCGGGACTGGTTCAACCAGCGCGACCGCGGCCTCGCCACCGGCGTGTTCAATTGCGCGTCATCGCTCGGCACCGCGATCGCCGTGCCGCTGCTGACCTATCTGATGCTGACATTCGGCTGGCGCGCGATGTTCGTGATCATGGGTATCGCCGGCCTGATCGTCGCCGCCTGCTGGTACCTGCTCTATCGCAATCCCGAGCAGGTTGCGCTCACCGCGCACGAGAACGCCTACCGGACGCAAGGCGATCCGCCCGGCCAGCGCACCAAGGTCACGTTCCGCGACTGGTCGCTGTTGTTCCGCTTCCGCACCACCTGGGGCATGATCTTCGGCTATTTCGGCTGCATCTATTTGACCTGGATCTACACCGCCTGGCTGCCGGGCTATCTCGAGATCGAACGGCATATGAGCGTAAAATACACCGGATGGGCGGCCGCGGTGCCGTTCGCCTGCGGTGTGGTCGGCGGCGTCATCGGCGGATACATCGCCGACATCCTGGTACGCCGCGGCGTCGAGCCGCTGAGGAGCCGGCGTTACCCGGCCGCGATCTCGCTGCTTGGGACGGCGGCCTGCACGGTGGCCGCGGCCTATGTCGAGAGCAATGCGCTCGCGATCGCCTTCATCTCGATCTCGCTGTTCCTGGTCTATGTCACCAGCACCTGCGCCTGGGCACTCAGTTCGGTCGCGGTCCCGACCAACTGCACCGCCTCGATCGGCTCGGTGCAGAATTTCGGCGGATATCTCGGCGGCGCGCTGGCGCCGACCGTGACCGGCCTGATCGTGCAGAAGACGGGTTCGTTCGTCCCAGCCCTCGTCGTCGGCGCCCTGATCGGCGTCGTCTCGGCGGGATGCTATCTGTTGATCGTCGACCAGCCGATCACTGGGGCCGATATGGATGCCGCCTCCGACGCCAAGATCGATACGCTCGGCGTCGGCGCCAATCGGGAGCGGTAGGCCAGGACGAGACGGCGGCCGGCAAAGCAAGAGCCCCGGAGCACCGCTCCGGGGCTTTGCAGTCAGTGCGGCAAACCAGCTGCGGTCAGCGCAGCGCCGATACCACGATCAGGCCGAGGATCAGCGCGGTCACGGAATATTTCAGCGTGTAGTACACGTTCCGATTCCACTCCTTGACCTTGCGGCTGGCGAGATGGACCTCGTAGAGCTTGCCGAACACCTTGTTCAGCGCGCCGACATGCTCGCCGTCGACGTTCTGGGTGGCCGACGCCTTGACGATGTTGTGGCTGACCCAGCGGTTGATCCGGGTCATGAAGCCGTACTTCATCGGGCGCTCGACATCGCAGAACAGGATGATGCGGTTGACGTCGGTCTTGTTCTCGGCGCTGTGGATGAAGGTCTCGTCGAACATGAAGGCCTCGCCGTCGCGCCAGACGCATTCGACGCCATCGACGAGAATGCGGCACTGGTTCGAGTTCGGCGTCACCAGGCCGAGGTGATAGCGCAGGGAGCCCGCGAACGGATCGCGGTGCGCGCCGAGCTTGCCGCCGGGCGGCAGCATCGCGAACATCGCGCCGTGCACGTTCGGGATCGAATTCAACAGCTCCACCGTCTGCGGGCACAGCGTGCGCGCCGACGGCAGGAAGTCGTCGTACCATTTCAGGTAGAACCGCTTCCAGCCGCTCTTGAAGAACGAATAGAAGCCCCAGTCGTTGTTCTTGGCCGCGGCGCGGATGAAGCCCTCGTCGAACAGCCGGGTCGCCTCGTCGCGGATGGTCTCCCAATTGTCGGAGAGCTTCTTCAGCTCGGGAAACTGCTCGACCGGGATCACCGGCGTGTTGGGCACGGCCGAGCCCGCATACATCAGCACATTGTAGGGCGCGAGATAGGTCGAGTGATCGCCGAGCTGGCGCGCGAAGCGCAACCGCTGCTTGCCGCGGAAGTGCACGTAAAGTGTGGAGGCCACCAGCACGTAGAGAATAACGAGCTGCGGCGCGAAGAGCTGTCTCAACATGATCCGTCTATGATCGCAGTGCGCCGACGCTCTTCATGCGAGCCGCCCCGCAAGAGCCGATCCCGGTGAAGGCTGGCTCCGCCGGGCGGCGAAGGCATCGCCGTCCGCGAAAATTCCCCTGTTCATACTGACTTGGTACTGCCGCGAGCTCTGGCGTGGGCTGAAGCCCTGCCGCAGTGCCGTCCCGGATGAGCCATGTAAGCGTATACTCACCAAATGTGAAGCACCGCCTCATTCGAGGACGCAATCATGTGGCAACATTCACACACGTCAAATTCGCCATTGACAAACTAATTTGATAATTCCTAATCATGAGATGACCCGCCAGAGAATGCGGACATCCAGGAGGAGGAACGATGAGATATTTCTTGGCGACAGCCATGCTCGCGGCGATGACGACCGCAGCTCAAGCCCAGGTTTCCGATGACGTCGTGCGCATCGGGGTGCTGACCGACCTGTCGAGCTGGGGCCGCGACAATTCCGGCCCGGGCTCGGTCGAGGCAGCCAAGATGGCGGTCGAGGAATTCGGCCCCACCGTGCTCGGCAAGCCGATCGAGATCATTTCCGCCGACCACCAGATGAAGACCGATGTCGGCGTGCAGATCGTGCGCGGCTGGTTCGACAACAACAAGGTCGACGCCGTCGTCGACATTCCCAACTCCGGCATCGCGATCGCCGTGCACAACATGGTGCGCGAGCGCAACAAGATCGCGCTCTTGTCCGGCCCCGGCGCGAGCTCGCTGACCGATGAGCTGTGCAGCCCCAACACCGTGCACTTCACCTACGACACCTATGCGCTGTCGAAGGTGACGGCCTCGGCGGTGATCGCGGAAGGCGGCAAGTCCTGGTACTTCATCACCGCGGACTACGCTTTCGGCCAGCAGCTCGAAAAGGACGCGACGCGCTTCGTCAACGAGATGGGCGGCAAGGTGCTCGGCAGCGTCCGCCATCCGACCAACACCGCCGACTTCTCCTCCTTCGCTTTGCAGGCGCAAAACTCGAAGGCGGATGTGGTGGCGTTCGCCAATGCCGGCCAGGACACCGACAATTCAATCAAGCAGTCCGGCGAGTTCGGCCTCGTGCAGGGCGGCCAGAAGCTGGTCGGCCTCCTGATGTTCGACACCGACGTGCACGCGATCGGCCTCAACGCCGCGCAGGCACCTACATGACGACCGCGTCGTACTGGAACATGGACGAGAAGACGCGCGCCTGGTCGAAGAAATTCTTCGCCCGCACCAACGTGATGCCGACCATGATCCAGACCGGCGTCTACGGCTCGGTGCTGCATTATCTGAAGGCGATCAAGGCTGCCGGCACCGACGATCCGAAAGCGGTGATGGCCAAGATGCGCGAGCTGCCGATCGAGGACACCTTCGTGCATGGCGGCAGACTGCGCGAGGACGGCCGCGTGATCCGCGACATGTATCTCGCGAAGGTAAAGAAGCCCTCGGAGTCCAAGGAGCCGTGGGACTATCTCGACATCGTCAAGACCGTGAAGGGCGAGGACGCGTTTCGTCCGGTCTCCGAGTCCAAATGCCCGCTGCTGAAGAAATAGGATCGATCGCGTGGCCAACGAAAAAAGCCAAGAAACCCGAGACACCCAGGAAACCTATGACTGCGACGCGCTCGTCGTCGGCTCCGGCTGTGCCGGGCTGTCCGCGGCGGTCACCGCCGGCCATCATGGCCTGAAGGTCCTGGTGGTCGAGAAGGAGCCACGCTTTGGCGGCACCACCGCGCGCTCCGGCGGCTGGCTGTGGATTCCCGGCACCTCGCTCGCCAAGGCCTGGGGCATCGAGGAGAACCCCGATCAGGCCAGGACCTATCTGCGCCACGAGGCCGGCAACAGCTTTGACTCCGCGCGCGTCAATGCGTTCCTGACCGAAGGGCCGAAGGCAGTCGATTTCTTCACGACCAGGACCGCGGTGCGTTTCGACATGCCGCTGACCTTCCCGGACTATCATGCCGAAGCCCCCGGCGGCACGCAGGGCGGCCGCTCGATGGTGACGCGGCCGTTCGACGCCCACGAGCTCGGCGATGCCTTGAAGAACCTCGGCAGCCCCCTGCCCGAGCTCACCGTGTTCGGCATGATGCTCGGCTCCGGCAAGGAGATCGTGCACTTCATGCGCGCGACGCGGTCGATCACCTCGGCGGCCTATGTCGCCAAACGGCTGTCGAAGCACGCCATCGACGTGATGCGCAACGGCCGCGGCATGACCTTGACCAACGGCAATGCGCTGGCCGGCCGGCTGGCGAAGTCGGCCTTCGACCTCAAGATCCCGCTCTGGCTCAATTCGCCGGTGCGCGAATTGATCGTCGAGAACGGCGTGGTGCGCGGCGCGATCATCGTGCGCGAGGGCCGTACCATCCGCGTCAACGCCAGGCGCGGCATCGTGCTCGCCTGCGGCGGCTTCCCGCATGACGTGGCGCGACGGCAGAAGATGTTTCCGCATGCGCCGACCGGCATGGAGCACTATTCCCCGGGACCAACCGGCAACACCGGTGACGGTCTGCGGCTTGCGGAATCCGCCGGCGGCCGCGTCGAGGATTCTCTGCCGAATGCTGCCGCCTGGGTGCCGGTCTCGGTCACGACGCGCAAGGACGGCTCGAAGGGCGTGATGCCGCACTTCATCGATCGCGCCAAACCCGGCGTGATCGCGGTCATGCGCGACGGCCAGCGCTTTGCCAATGAGGGCAATTCCTACCACGACTTCGTGCAGGAGATGATCAAGGCAGCACAGCCCGGCGAGGAGATCGCAGCCTATTTGGTCTGCGATCACGACACGCTGCGCAAATACGGTCTCGGCTGCGTGCCGCCGCGCCCGATGCCGCTCGGCCATCATCTCAAGACCGGTTACCTGAAGCGCGGTACGACGCTGTCGGAGCTCGCCGCGCAGGCCGGCATCGACGCCAGGGCGTTCGAGGCAACGGTCGCCGAGTTCAACACACTGGCGGCCGAGGGACGCGATCCCGCCTTCGGCAAGGGCTCGCGCGCCTATAATCGCTACCAGGGCGATGCGCTGCACGGCCCCAATCCCTGCATCGCGCCGATCCAGCACGGGCCGTTCTACGCCATCAAGATGGTGATCGGCGACCTCGGCACCTATGCCGGCATCCGCACCGACGCCAATGCCCGCGCGCTCGATGCCGACGGTCAGCCGATCGAAGGCCTCTATGCGGCTGGCAACGACATGGCGAGCATCATGGGCGGCAACTATCCCGGCGCCGGCATCACGCTGGGGCCCGCGCTGACCTTCGGCTATATCGCAGGCAAGCACATTGCGGGGGCTGCGGCTTAGCGGAGAGTGGAGCCGTGAGCACTATCACCGTCACCCTGAGGAGGCCGCGAAGCGGCCGTCTCGAAGGATGGACGGCCTCCAGTGGGGCCGTACATCCTTCGAGACGCCGCTCCGCGGCTCCTCGGGATGACGCACAAAAGGACTCCCCGCGCGTCGACGTCTCGCGGCCAGCGGGGTTTCCTGCTAAGCGCGAAACGACGAACACGAGCAAGGTCACATGACGAGAGAAAGCCGCGGCATACAATCGATCGAGGTCGGCGGAGAACTGCTCCGCGCGCTCGCCCGCAGCGGCGAGCCGATGATGCTGCGCGATCTCGCCCGCGAAGCCGGCATGCCGCCGGCCAAGGCGCATCCCTATCTCGTCAGCTTCTCCCGCATCGGACTGATCGAGCAGGACGAGGCCACCGGCCGCTACGAGATCGGCGCGCTGGCGCTCGAGCTCGGCCTGATCAGCCTACGCCGGCAGTCAGCGGTGCGGATCGCAACGCCCAGGATCGCCGCGCTCGCCGACAGCATCAATCATGCGGTGTCGCTGTCGGTCTGGGGCACCCATGGCGCCACCGTGGTGCGGCTCGAGGAGCCGAGCCATCCCGTGCATATCGCGATGCGCGTCGGCTCGGTGGTGGCGCTGCTGGAGACCGCGACCGGCCGCGCCTTTGCCGCCTTCATGCCGCCGAACGCGATCAGGACGGCACTCGAGAGCGGCCTCGATCGGCTCGGCGTCGGCTACAACCCGAAGCGTGATCCCGTCCACGCGAAGGCCGCGGAGGTGCTCGACGAGGTCCGCAGCCGCGGTCTCGCACGAGCGATCGGCGATCCATTGCCAGGTGTCAACGCCTTCGCCGCGCCGGTGTTCGATCACGCAGGTCATGTCGCGCTCGTGATCACCGCGATGGGCCCGGAAGGCACCTTCGACGCCGGCTGGGACAGCAAGATCGCCACCGCGCTGCGTGATTGTGCCGGCGATATCTCGCGGCAGCTGGGATACGGCACGGTGCGGGCATCGGAGTGACGCTGGCGACTGCGGCACACGTGCCCAGTCGTCATTCCGGGGCTCGCGCCAAGCGGCGCGCCCCGGAATGACGTGTGGATAGAGGTGCGCTCCTGCGTCCGCATTCTTCGCTGTCATCGTCCGGCTCGACAGGGCGATCCAGTACGCCGCGGCTTCTCGATTCAAGCACGACCGCCTCTGGAATACTGGATCACCCGCTTTCGCCGGTGGTGACACCGCGTGAACTATTCACAGTCGTAGTCCCAGCGAATGACGAGACCCGCCCAGCAAAAAGCCCCGGGCGATGCCGGGGCTCTTCACTTCATCTATCGCAGTGCGCGCTGCTCAATAGCGGTAGTGATCCGACTTGTACGGACCTTCCTGCTTGACGCCGATGTAGTCGGCCTGGTCCTTGCGCAACTCGGTCAGCTTGACGCCGATCTTGGCGAGGTGCAGCCGCGCGACCTTCTCGTCGAGCGTCTTCGGCAGCACGTAGACCTTCTTGGCGTACTTGCCGTCCTTGTTGTTGGCCCAGAGTTCGATCTGCGCCAGCGTCTGGTTGGTGAACGAGGCCGACATCACGAAGGACGGATGGCCCATCGCGTTGCCGAGGTTCACGAGACGACCTTCCGACAGCATGATGATGCGGTGCTTGTCGGGGAACTCGATCTCGTCGACCTGCGGCTTGATGTTGGTCCACTTCAGATTGCGCAGCGACGCGATCTGGATCTCGTTGTCGAAGTGACCGATATTGCAGACGATGGCGCGATCCTTCATCGCGCGCATGTGCTCGATGGTGATGATGTCCTTGTTGCCGGTGGCGGTGACGAAGATGTCGGCGCGCGGCGCCGCGTCTTCCATCGTCACGACCTCATAGCCTTCCATCGCCGCCTGCAACGCGCAGATCGGATCGACCTCGGAGACCATGACGCGGCAGCCGGCCTGGCGCAGCGAGGCCGCCGAGCCCTTGCCGACGTCGCCGAAGCCCGCGACCATCGCGACCTTGCCCGACAGCATCACGTCGGTGCCGCGGCGAATGCCGTCGACCAGCGACTCACGGCAACCATAGAGGTTGTCGAACTTCGACTTGGTGACGCTGTCGTTGACGTTGATCGCCGGGAACAAGAGCGTGCCCTTGTTGGCCATCTCGTAGAGGCGATGCACGCCCGTGGTGGTCTCTTCCGAGACGCCCTTGATGTTCTTGGCGATCTCGGCGAAGTAGCCCTTCGGCTTCTCCTTCAGGAGACGCTTCACCAACGCGTAGAAGATCTCCTCTTCTTCCGAGCCCGGCTTGTCGAGGAACGCGGTGTCGCCCTGCTCGGCGCGCACGCCGGCGTGCACCAGCATGGTGGCGTCGCCGCCGTCATCGAGGATCATGTTCGGCGTGCCGCCGCCATGCCAGTCGAACAGTTTTGCGGTGTAGTCCCAGTACTCGGTCAGCGTCTCGCCCTTGACGGCGAACACCGGAATGCCGGCGGCGGCGATGGCCGCGGCGGCGTGATCCTGGGTCGAATAGATGTTGCACGAGACCCAGCGGATGTCGGCGCCGAGCGCAGCCAGCGTCTCGATCAAGACCGCGGTCTGGATCGTCATGTGCAGCGAGCCGGCGATGCGCGCGCCCTTCAGCGGCTGCTTGGGGCCATACTCCTCGCGGGTGGCCATCAGGCCGGGCATCTCGGTCTCGGCCAGCGAGATCTCCTTGCGGCCGAAATCGGCGAGCGCAATGTCCTTGACGATGTAGTCGGTGAAGCCGGGCTTCGTGGGGGCGTTCATGTGGTTTTCCTAATCGGTGAATCGAGCGTGTCAGTAACAAAGCGAGCCGAGCGCCCTGCGGCGCAGCCTTCTCCCTCTCCCCGTTCCTATGAGGAGAGGGTCGGAATGAGGGGCCGCATCCGCGGACTAATCCGCGGAGAGTCCCCCTCACCCGCCGCTTCGCGGCGACCTCTCCCCGCAAGCGGGGCGAGGTAAGAAAGTCAGAGCGCGCGCTTCAGCGGCTCGACGAGATCGGTCTTCTCCCAGGAGAAGCCGCCCTCATTGTCCGGCGTGCGGCCGAAATGGCCGTAGGCCGAGGTGCGCGCGTAGATCGGGCGGTTGAGATCGAGATGGGTGCGGATGCCACGCGGCGTCAGGTCCATCGCCTTCGCCGCCGCCCGCTCGAGCTCGTCCTCCGAGACCTTACCGGTGCCGTGGGTGTCGATGTAGATCGACAGCGGACGCGCCACGCCGATCGCGTAGGCGAGTTGCAGCGTGCAGCGGTCGGCAAGACCGGCCGCGACGATGTTCTTGGCAACGTAGCGCGCAGCGTAAGCAGCCGAGCGGTCGACCTTGGTCGGATCCTTGCCGGAGAACGCGCCGCCGCCATGCGGAGCCGCGCCACCATAGGTGTCGACGATGATCTTGCGGCCGGTCAGGCCGGAATCGCCGTCGGGACCGCCGATGTAGAACTTGCCGGTCGGATTGATGTGCCAGATCGTCTTGCCGTTGATCCAGTCCTTCGGCAGCGCCTCGCGCACATAGGGCTCGACGATGTCGCGGATCTGGCTGGAGGTGAGGTCCTCGACCAGATGCTGATGCGAGACCACGATCTCGCGGACGCCGACCGGCTTGCCGTTCTCGTACTGCACGGTGACCTGGCTCTTGGAGTCCGGACCGAGCACCTTCTCCTTGCCGGAGTGGCGTGCTTCCGAGATCAGGCGCAGGATCTTGTGGGCATAGAAGATCGGCGCCGGCATCAGGTCGGGCGTCTCGTTGGTGGCGTAGCCGAACATGATGCCCTGGTCGCCGGCACCCTCTTCCTTGACTTCGCCCGGCTGCAGCGCATCGACGCCCTGCGCGATGTCCGCCGACTGCGGATGCAGCAGGATCTCGATGTCGCAGGTCTTCCAGTGGAAGCCGTCCTGCTCGTAGCCGATGTCCTTGATCGCATCGCGGACGACGCTCTCGATGTGATCGTTGGTGACCGAGCTCGGGCCGCGGGTCTCGCCGGCGATCACCACCTTGTTGGTGGTCGCGAGCGTCTCGCAGGCGGCACGGATCTGCCACGGATCGATGCCGGCCTTCGGCCCTTCGCGGTAGAACAGATCGACGATCTCATCCGAGATGCGATCGCAGACTTTGTCCGGATGGCCTTCGGAGACCGACTCGCTGGTGAAGAGATAAGACGCGCGCATCAAGCAAACCCCTTGTTTCGTCGATGTCCGACGTTGGTTGGTGAATATGTCCCCGAAATGTCAGTCTCGTCGCCGCGAGATGACGTAGGATTCGTCGTAGAACCACAGCCCGTTGTGTTTGCGGAGAACCTCGCGTGTGGCCTCGAGAGCTCGTCCGTCTTCGGTCGTTTCGGTCAACCGCTCATCTTCGATCTGCGCGACATACACTGCCGCATTCCACGCGGCGAAGGCCGTCGAGGTTCCGATCGAGCCGGTCACCTCATTGGGCAGCGCCTCCATATCATAGCGGAAGATCGAACGGTTATCGGCATAGGCATTGAAGTTCAGCTCGCGGCCGGCCGAGCCCAGCTCGTATTTCACCGCGCGCAGTATCTCATGACGGCTGACGGCGAAAGGATTTTCTCCGGGCCAGACCGCTTGAATCATTTCAAGTCCGGGATCGCCGCCGTGGGAGTGGATTCCTATCAAGCGTCCTCCGCTGCGCAGCGCGCGCGCCAGCGGCGCGATGATCCGCTTGGCCCGGAAATTCACCGACGATTTTGCCCGGTAGGGCTGCGAGGCGATCACCAGATCGAAATTGGCCTCGGTCCGCCCGGCCCGCGGAATGATGGAGTCGAGCAGGAAGCGATGATCGTCCCGATACAGGACGAGCGCCACCGGCCGCTCATAGATCGGCATCGCGGTCCGGGGACTGAGATTGGCGCGCCAGTTCTGCTCCAGAAATGGGCCGAGCTCGGCGATCTGAGCCTCGAAATCGCCCGACGAGGCGCCGCGCAGGGCGACTTCGTGCCAGATCATCCCGGCCGCCGCCGTTGAATCTTTCGGCGTCAGCCACGGCGCCTCGGCGTAGTACATGTTGGTGAACACGAAGACGCTTGCCGGGTGCTCGAACAGGCGGTCCGGGACCTTGTCGAGGGTCAGGCGAACGTCCTCCAGGCTCAATTCCTTGCCGGCGACATAGAACGGCATATGCGGGAAGCGGCCATGCATGGCTCGCAGAACCCGCGCCAGCACCGTGCCGTCACCCATCCCGGCATCGAAAACCCGCAGCGCCGGCGGCCGCGGGTGGATCGCCGCCAGTTCCAGCGCGACCCGGTCGGCGATCACCCGCTTCTCGCTGCAAGTGTGCACGAACAGCAGATAGCGCTGGCGGTTCTCGAAGAAGCGGAAATTGCCCCGCGGATCGCGCTTTTCCGGCGGCACCACGAGGCCGCGCGGCGGTGCGACGCCGCCCGGGGTCGAGGTCGCAATGAAGGCGTTGATGCGATCCAGCGTGTCGATGGTGATGCGCTTGCCCTCGCGCAGCCGGTAAACCAGCTTGCCGTCATTGACCGCACGGCGGCCAAACGTCGTCTCCGCCATATCGGAACGGCGGCAGAACTCCGTGATCTGACTGAGGATTTCGTCGTTCTTCATAAGGCCTGGCGTGGCACCAGTGAGTGGGACAGAAGTGGGCAGAGCTAACGATCGGCAGCGTCTTATCACCGTTTTCCCACCAGTTGAACCCCCTCTACAGCCCGATCACCAAACATTCATGACCGCCACGCTGTTCGCCATCGCAGTGACAGCCTTACCCCGGGATGCCCGATGCGCCGCCTGCTCCTGATGCCTGCCCTGCTCGCCGCCCTGCTGTGGGCGGCACCCTGCCTCGCCCAAACGCGTTCCCAGCTCGGCCCACTCTGCACGACCGAGACGACCCCGCCGACCAGATGATCGACGCCTGCAGCAAGATCATCGCGCTGAAGGTGTTTTCCGGTGAGAAGCTCGCGACCATCTATTTCTGGCGCGCGGTCGGCTGGAACAAGAAGGGCAACTATGCGCAGGTGATATCCGATGCCACCGAGGCGCTGCGCCTCAAGCCCGGCACCGCCGTCTACAATCTGCGCGGCTCGGCCTATTACGACAAAGGCGAGTACGACATCGCGATCGCCGACTTCGACGACGCACTGCGCCTCGGCCCGCCGAGCGGCATCATCTATCACAATCGCGGCAACGCCTATCGCGGCAAGGGCGACTACAGCAAGGCGATCGCCGACTACGACGCCGCGATCAAGATCGGACCGAAGTCGGCCTTCTCCTATCAGAACCGCGGCGCCTCGAAGCAGGCGCTCGGCCAGCTCGACGGCGCGCTCGCCGACATCAACGAGGCGATCAGGATCGATCCGACGTTGCCGCAGCCGCTGATCAGTCGCGCCGTGATCTGGCGCGCCAAGGGTGACATCGCGCGCGCGATCGCGGATACGTCGGAAGCGATCCGGCTCGCAAAGGCCAAAGCGCCCGCCAACATCATGACGCCGCCCGGCAGCGTCTTGATCTCGGCCTATGCCCAACGTGGCCTCGCCTATGAAACCAACGGCGATGCTGCGCACGCCAAGGAAGACTACGCCGCCGTGCTCGAGGGCGTCGCCTCCGATGCCGGCAGCAAGGCCAACCAGGCCACCGCGAAAGTGCGGCTCGCACTGCTCAAGGAGGCCGATGCCGCTCCGCGCAAGACCGCAGCAGTGCCTGCCGCCGAGAGCAGGCCCGCTCCGGCACCACCGGCTTCCGCGGCCGCGCCGGCTCCATCCGCCGCACGCGAACAAGCCGCGGCCACCGGCCGGCGCGTCGCGCTGGTGATCGGCAACGGCACCTATGCACATGTGAAGGCACTGCCCAACCCGCCGAACGACGCGCGCGCCATCGCCAGGAGCCTGCGCGAGATCGGCTTCACCGTCTCGGAAGGTCTCGATCTCGATCGCACCACGATGCAGCAGACGATCCATGACTTCCTGCGCGAGGCGGCGCGGTCGCAGATCGCGGTGGTGTATTACGCCGGCCATGGCGTGCAGGTCGACGGCCGCAACTACCTCGTGCCGGTCGATATCGAATTCAAGGCGGGCGCTCGCATGACCGACGCGATGGTCGACATGGATACGATCATGGCCGGCCTCGACGATCAGATCCGCACCAACATCCTGATCCTCGATGCCTGCCGCAACAATCCGATGGCGCCCCAGGTGGCCTCCGCAGGCCCGAGCCGCGGCATCGAGACAGGCTCCGGTCTTGCCGCGCCGGCCACGCTCGGATCAGGCTCGACGCTCGGTGCCGGCACGCTGATCGCATTCGCGACCGCGCCGGGCCAGGTCGCACTCGACGGCGAAGGCGCCAACAGTCCGTTCTCGGCGGCACTGTCGCGCCATGTCGGGACGCCCGGCCTCGAGGTGCAGCAGATGCTGACGCGGGTCCGCGCCGAGGTCGTCGCCGCGACCAAGGGCAAGCAGGTGCCATGGTCGAATTCCTCGCTGCTCGGCGAGGTCTATCTGGCGGAGCAGTGAAAGACAGCTCTCTCCGTCATTGCGAGCGAAGCGAAGCAATCCATGCCTTCGCGAGCGGAGAAATGGATTGCTTCGTCGCTTTCGCTCCTCGCAATGACGACGGAGGCGGTGCTACTTGCCCCACACCTCGTTCGCGACCTCGACGGCGAGCCGCAGCTTCGCCCACTGCTCTTCCTCGGAGAGGATGTTGCCCTCCTCGGTCGAGGCGAAGCCGCACTGCGGCGACAGCGCGAGCTGCTCGAGCGGGGCGAACTTCGCCGCCTCCTCCAGCCGCCGCTTGATCGCGTCCTTGGTCTCGAGCTCGCCGAACTTCGAGGTGATGACGCCGACCACCACGACCTTGTTGCCCTTGGGCAGGAAGCGCAGCGGCTCGAAACCGCCGGCACGGTCGGAATCATATTCGAGGAAATAGCCGTCGTAGTTGGTGCCTGCGAGCATGGTCTCGGCGACCGGCTCGTAGCCGCCGGACGAAATCCAGGTCGAACGGAAATTGCCGCGGCAGACATGGGTCGTGATCACCATGTCGGACGGCCGATCGGCGATCGCGTAGTTGATGACGCGCGCGTAGATTTCCTGCAAGCCGTCGGGATTGTCGCCGCGCTCCCGCGACTTCTGCAATTCCTCCTGCGAGCACAGATAGGCCCACACCGTGTCGTCGAATTGCAGGTAACGGCAGCCGGCGTCGTAGAATGCCTTCACCGCCTTGCGATAGGTCTTGCCGAGGTCGAGATAGAATTCCTCGAGGTCGGGATAGACCTCCTTCGAGATCAGCTTGCGGCCGCCGCGGAAGTGCAGCACGGCCGGCGACGGGATCGTCATCTTCGGCGTGACGTGCGCCTGGTCGGCGTACTTCTTCAGGAACCTGAAATGATCGAGCATCGGGTGCTGATCGGAGAAATCGAGCTTGCCGATCACTCTGATGGCGTCGTGCCGGGTCTGCACGCCCGAGAACTGGATGCCCATGTCGGGATGGAACAGCTCGCAGCCGGTCAGATGGCTGAGGAAGTCGAAGTGCCACCAGGAGCGACGGAACTCGCCGTCGGTCGCGAGCTTGAGGCCGACCGAGGCCTGCTTGTGCACGACCTTTTCGATCTCCATGTCCTCGACCTTGCGCAGTTCATCGGCCGAGATCTCGCCCTTCTCGAGCCTGGCGCGGGCCTCCTTGATCTTCGGCGGCCGCAACAGGCTGCCGACCTCGTCGGCGCGGAACGGAGGCTTGGTTCGCTGCATGGTGAACTCCCTGGGGTCGTCAGTGTTTCTTGGTCCCGGCGACGCCGAGATGGCGCTCGAGGACGGAGGGATCGGTCTTCAGCGCGCTGCTTGCGGCATCGTGCACGATCGTGCCGCGTTCCAATATCACAACGCGGTCGGCGAGCCCCAGAATCTTTTGCGCATTCTGCTCGACGATGATCGAGCAGATGCCGCCAGCGCGCGTGATGGTTCCGATCGCCTTTAACAATTCCTCAACGATGATCGGCGCCAGCCCTTCGGTCGGCTCGTCGAGCAGCAGCACTTTGGGGTTCAGCGTCAGCGCGCGGCCGATCGCCAGCATCTGCTGTTCGCCGCCCGATAACTGGTTGCCGAAATTGCCGCGCCGCTCCTTCAGCCGCGGAAACATCTCGTACACCCGCTCGACCGTCCACGGCCCGGGCTGCGCCACCGCGGTCATGTTCTCTTCCACCGTCAGCGAGCGGAAGATGTTGCGCTCCTGCGGCACCCAACCAATCCCGGCGCGAGCGCGCTGGTCGGGCCGCAACGCCGTGATGTCGTGGCCAGCGAGCGCGACGCTGCCGCCGAAACGCCTGGTGATGCCGACGATCGAGTTGATCAGCGTGGTCTTGCCGGTGCCGTTGCGTCCGAGCAGCGCGAGCACCTGACCCTCGGCCAGCGCCAGCGACATGTCGGGCAGCACGACCGCCTCGCCATACCCGGCACGCAGACCCTGGATCGAGAGGAGATCAGGCATCGGCCGCCTCGCCGAGATAGACCGCCCGCACCTGCGGATCGCGCGCGACCTCGTCGGGTGCGCCCTCGGTGAGCAGGCCGCCATTGACCAGCACCGAGATGCGGTCGGCGAACGAGAACACCAGATCCATGTCGTGCTCGATCAAGAGCACCGTGACCTCGCGTGGCAACGCCGCAACCGCGGCCAGGATGTCGTGGCGCTCGCTTTCGGGAACGCCCGCCGCGGGCTCGTCGAGCAGCAGCACGCGCGGCTTGGCGGCGATCGCGACCGCGATCTCGAGCAAGCGCTGTTTGCCGTAGGGCAATGTCGACGTGAGCTTGGTCATGACGTCGAGCAGATGGAAGCGCGACAGGATCTCGGCGATCTCCGCGTTGATGTCGCTCCGCGTTCCCATCCGCCGCCACCAGTCGCCGCCGCGGCCCATCCGTTCGGAGACCGCAAGGCCGATGGTTTCGAGCGGGGTCAGGTCGGCATAGAGCTGGTTGATCTGGAAGGTGCGCGACAGCCCGCGCAGCACCCGCCTGTGCACGGACAGGCCGGTGATGTCGCGGCCTTCGAGCAGGATGCGGCCGCTGTTCGGCGTCAGCACGCCAGTGAGCTGGTTGATGACGGTGGTCTTGCCGGCGCCGTTCGGTCCGATCAGCGCATGGCGGGCGCCCTGCATCACCTTCAGCGAGAGGTCGCGGGTGACGCGCAGGCCCCCGAAGGACTTTTCGAGATTGCGGGTTTCCAGCGCGATCGTCATGACGCCTCGCTCTCGGGCACCGCGACGACGGCCTTGCGGCCGGCGAACTGCCGGATGATCAGGTTCGGCACGAACAACACCCAGCGATGGATCCGCGCGCGGCCGACCATCACGATCACCACCAGCACGAGGCCGATCCAGAACAGCCAGTATTGCGGGGTGATGCTCTGGAACAGTTCCTGCAACATCTTGAACACGACGGCGCCGATCAGGCCGCCATAGAGATAGCCGGTGCCGCCGATCACGAGCACCAGCATCAGGTCGGCGGAGCGCTCGAAGGCGAATACGTCGAGCGAGGCGAGCGCCGTGGTCTGGGTGAACAGCGCGCCGGCGATCCCGGCGTAGAACGCGGCCAACGTATAGACCGCGATCAGCCGGCGGTTGACCGGCATGCCGATCGCGGCCGCGCGCAGCGGATTGTTCCTGATCGCGCGCAGCGACAGGCCGAACGGCGAATGCACCACGCGGCGAGCCAGCAGGAAGAGGATGAACAGCACGATCAGCGAATAGAAGAACCCGGTCTTGCCGAACATGTCGAAGGCGAACAGGCCGAGGATCGGCTGCATCTCGATGCCCTGCAAGCCATCGGTGCCGCCGGTGATATCCGAGAAACGTTCGGCAAGCGCTTCCAGGAGCAGCGCAATGCCGAGCGTGACCATCAGCCGCGTCAGGTCGACGCCGCGGATGACGAGGAAGCTGGTCACGAATCCGAGCGCCGCGGCAACCAGACCGGCGGCGACCAGCGCGATGACCGGCTCGTTGATGATGCCATGCAGCGCCAGCAAGCCGGCCGCATAGGCGCCGACGCCGAAGAATGCGGCATGGCCGAGCGAGACGATGCCGGCGTAGCCGAGGATCAGGTCGAGCGACAGCGCGAACAGGCCGAGCCGCACGATGTCGGTCATGATCAGGTAACGCGACGGGAACAGGAACGCGCAAGCGAGCGCCAGGATCCAGAAGGCGACCTCACTGATCCGCCAGCGCGCGCTGGCCATCGCATGAGTGGAAACGTCAGACAGCGCGGTCATGACGATTCACCGCGCCGCGGTGCGGCCGAACAGGCCGTTCGGGCGCCAGAGCAGAATCACGATCATCACGGTATAGATCACGAACGGGCCGACCTTGGGCACATAGTATTTGCCGGCGACGTCGGCGATGCCGAGCAGCAGCGATGCCAGGAACGGCCCGGTGATCGACGACGAGCCGCCGACCGTGACCACGATCAGGAAGTAGATCATGAATTTCAGCGGGAAATACGGATCGAGCCCGAGGATCTCCGCGCTCAGCGCGCCGCCGAGACCGGCCAGACCGCAGCCGAAGGCGAAGGTGAAGGCGAATACCTGCGGCACGTTGATGCCGAGCCCGATCGCGGCGCGCGGATCGTCGACCGCGGCCCGCAGCCGGCTGCCGAACCGCGTCTTCGCCAGGATCAGTTGCAGCCCCAGCGTGAGCAGGCCGCAGATCACCACGATCATCAGCCGGTAGCGGCCGATGCCGACGCCGAACAGATCGATCTGGCCCTCCAGCGCAGCCGGCAGCTTGATGAAGACCCGCGACGATCCCATGATGTAGTCGACCGCGGCGACCGACATGAACACCAGACCGATCGAGAACAGCACCTGGTCGAGATGGCTGCGGCTGTAGAGATGACGGTACAGCGTTCGTTCCAGCGCGATGCCGATCAGCGCGCTGCCGACAAAGGCGAGCGGCAGGGCTGCGAAGAACGGCCAGCCGGAATTGTTCACCAGCACGGCACAGATGTAACCGCCGGCCATGGCGAAGGCGCCATGCGCGAGATTGACGAAGTTCATCAGCCCGAGCGTCACCGCGAGCCCGCAGGCAAGCACGAACAGCAGCATACCGTAGGCGACGCCGTCGAACAGATTGGTGAGGATAGAGGCCATGGAGTCAGCCTAACCGAGAAGCCGCGACAAGTATCACGTCGACCTCGCCCAATAATCCGTCATGGCCGGGCTTGTCCCGGCCATCCACGTCTTCTTCCCTGCTCCCGGCCAAACAGACGCGGATGCCCGGCACAAGGCCGGGCATGACGTCGAGGATGACGTCGACATCACTTCTTGGTCTTGCCGGAATCCTTGACCGCCTCGAAGGTCGCGAACTCGACATTGTAGAGCTCGCCGTCGACCTTCTCGACCTTGCGGATGTAGATGTTCTGCACGATGTCGCGGGTCTCCGGATCGATCGAGATCGGGCCACGCGGGCTCTCCCATTTCATGCCCTTCATGGCCTCGATCAGCTTGTCACCGTCGGTCGCGCCACCCGTCTTCTTCAGCGCCTCGTAGATCAGATGGATGCCGTCATAGCCGCTGACCGCCATGAAGCCCGGGCGGTTGCCGAACGCCTTCTTGTAGGCGGCGACGAAGTCCTTGTTCATCTGCGAGGGATGTGCCGCCGAATACAGATGCGCGGTCACCGCGCCGAGCGCGGCATCGCCCATGTTGTTGAGCAGATCGTCGTCCATCACGTCGCCGGGCCCGATCACCTTGATGCCGCTCTTGTCGAGCCCGCGCTCGGCATATTGCTTCATGAAGTTGCCGCCCTGCCCGGCCGGCACGAACACGAACATCGCATCGGGCTTGGCATCCTTCATGCGCTGCAGGAACGGCGCGAAGTCGGGGTTGGCGAGCGGCACCTTGACCTCTTCAACGATCTCGCCGCCGCCGGCGGTGAAGTGTTGCTTGAAGAAGGTCAGCGCATCGTTGCCCGGCGCGTAGTCGGAGGTCAGCGTCGCGACCTTCTTGATGCCGTTCTTGACCGCCCAGTCACCGATGATGGTGGAGGACTGCGCCAGCGTGAAGCTGGTGCGCACGATATAGGGCGAGCGCTCGGTGATGATCGAGGTGCCGGCCGCCATCACGACTTCCGGGATCTTGGCCTGGGTCGCCAGCGGCGCCGCCGCCAGCGCCGCCGGCGTCACGCCGAAGCCGGCGATGAAATTGACCTTGTCGTTGACGATCAGTTCCTGCGCCAGCCGCTTGGTGTTGTCGGGCATCGCGGCGTCATCCTTCAGGATGACCTCGATCTTCTTGCCGGCGACGGTATCGCCCTTCTGCTGCATGTAGAGCTTGATGGCGTTATCGATCTGCTTGCCGGTCGACGCCTGGCCGCCGGTCATCGGCAGGATCAGGCCGATCTTGACGGTGTCCTCGGCCCGCGCCGGCACGCTGGCGCACACCCCCGGAAGCACGACCGCAGCCGCGCCCCACAGCAACATTTTGCGACGATTGAACATCGACATCCCTCCCCATTCCGATCTTCTGTTTCGAGCCGAGTCCCCGGCCCTTGTCTTGGCTTGACCCAAGCATGTCACGGCCAGGGCGCAACGCGACAAGGCGTCTCGCCGTGTCCTCTGTCAATCGGACGATCGGCGTGTATCGTGCAACACGATCGGCTCGCGCCATAAATACAGGTATTAAAATACCAATATATCGCCAACGAACTCGATCCCTATGCGCGAACCGATCACTCAGACTCAATTGCCTCGCCGCTTCATTTGTACGATCGTACAAATGAAGCGGCGATGTCAACAAACAAGCACAATTGCAGCCGAACGGTCGCACCCACGATCATCATCCATAAAGACCACGGCTGTACCCTGCCTCCAATGCCGACTGTCCCGCGCCCCACCGCCATCCTCATCGCCCTCACGCTCGCGGCCTGCGCGCTCGGGGGGTGCAGCACCATGAACCAGAAGCTCTCGGCCGGAATGGCCGATTACATCCCAACCTGGGCCGGAGGCCTGCCCGCGGACGCGCCGCCGCGGCAAGGCACCCCTGAATATGACAAGTTCATGCAGGAGCGGGAACGCAAGCGCCTGATGCCCGCGGCCGAGCGCGGCGACGACGCCAAGCCTGCAACGGCACCGCAGGATGCTGCTCATTGACGGCCTAGTCCGACGTATCCTCGCTGAGGATTTCGCCGCGGTATCCGTACTCCACCATGTGCACGGTGACGTAGTCGTCGCCGATGAACGCAACACCGTAGGACTCCGGGAGATCGGCGACGGTCAACACCTCGGCGAATACCGGATAGCTCGCGTGGTTCGTCCCGCGCAGCGAAGTGGTGGGAACACCGGCGACCGAACCACTCAGCACCATGTGGCAGTGGCCGAAGAAGATATGCCTGATCTTGCCGCGGTGCCTTGCGACGATCGACCGGAACGCGCGATCGTCGAGCAGGCCAATCCGGTCCACCGGGGCGATATGCGTCGGAAACGGGTTGTGGTGCATGAACAGGAAGAACGGACCGTCATGCTCCGATAGCTGCCGCTCCAGCCAGGCCTGCCGGATCTCGCAAAAGCTGCCGGCAGCCGTCTGCGGCTCGTAGGTGTCGAGCAGCAGGCAGCGGCCGAACGAGGCATCGTGGACGCCCTGCACGAACCCGTCCGCGTCGGCGCATTCGGGAAACACGCCGAGAAACGTCTCGCGATGGTCGTGGTTGCCGATACAGAGCCGCACCGGGATCGGAAATCCGCTCAAGCGCTCGCGCAGCAGGTGATAGTCGGCGGGCTCGCCGCGATCGGAAAGATCACCCGAGATCACCATCAGTTCGGCGTCGCGATGATCGGCAAGCACGCACTCCAGTGCGCGATCGAAATTGTGCAGGGGATCGCGGCCGAAGATCGCCCTCCCCGGCGTCGTCAGATGGATGTCGCTCATATGGATGAGTTTCATGCAGCGCCTCGATGCAGGGCGACACCATGGACGTCAAAGCGCGGTAGCCGGGTGATGCGCGGATCAGTCCACGAACACCACGGTCTTGCGCCCGTTCAGGATGACGCGGTCGGCGAGATGATAGCGGATCGCCCGCGCCAGCACGCGGCGCTCGATGTCGCGGCCCTTGCGGACGAGATCCTCGGGCGTGTCGCGATGGCTGATGCGCTCGACGTCCTGGTCGATGATCGGTCCCTCGTCGAGATCGCTGGTGACGTAATGCGCCGTGGCGCCGATCAACTTGACGCCGCGCTCATGGGCCTGGTGGTAGGGCTTGGCGCCCTTGAAGCCGGGCAGGAAGGAATGGTGGATGTTGATGCAGCGGCCCGACAGCCGCGCCGACATCTCGTCAGACAATATCTGCATGTAGCGGGCCAGCACCACGAGATCGGTGTTGGTGTCCTGGGCCAGCTGCCACACCGCGTCTTCCTGCTGCCGCTTGGTCTCCCTCGTGACCGGCAGATGATGGAACGGGATATCGCCGAAATCGAGCGAGCCATAGGTTTCGCGCGGATGGTTGGAGACGATGGCGGTCGGGATCATCTCGAGTTCGCCGGTGCGCCAGCGATACAGGATATCGACCAGGCAATGATCCGACTTGGACACCAGCAGCATCACCCGGCGCCGGCTGGCGCGGTCGCGCATCTGCCAATCCATGCCGAAACGCTCGGCAATCGCGGCAAAGCCGGTCTGCAGCGCCGGCAACCCGACCGCGAGGTCGGCCGCGGTGAATACCACGCGCATGAAGAACTTGCCGGTCTCGGTGTCGTTGAACTGCTGGGCGTCCAGGATGTTCTGCCCGTTATGCGCGAGGAACGTCGAGACCGCGGAGACGATCCCCGGCCGATCAGCACAGGACAGGGTCAGGACGAATTGATGGTCGGGCATGCGAAATTGACCAGAAAATGAGCAGGAACGGGGAACGATGATTTCGGCCTCCGTCTATCACCGCCAGCGGCCTTGCGCCAATCCCGGCGCGCGGGTCAAATCGACCAAATGACGACAATGTTTGTTAAGGACCATCATGGCTGACCGGCTGAACGGCTATCGCATCCTGATCCTCGAAACCCGCGAGGAAGCGCAATTCTCGCGCCTGCTGACCGAGCAGGGTGCCGATGTCCTGCAATGTCCGATGTTCACCATCCATGATGCGCCGGACCCGGCGCCGATCGAGGCCTGGATCCGCCGCGCCATCGAACGGCCGCTCGACGACCTCGTGCTGATGACCGGCGAGGGCCTGCGGCGGCTGATGAAAATCGTGCGCCGGATCGGGGTCGAGGCGGATTTCGTCACGAGCCTTGGCAAGACGCGCAAATTCGCCCGAGGGCCGAAGCCCGGCCGGGCGCTGCGCGAGATCGGGCTCGAGCCGCAGATGACGACCGAGAAGCCGACCTCGGAAGGCGTCGCCGAAATGCTGGCGAAGCTCGCGCTGTCCGGCCATCGCCTCGGGCTACAGCTCTATCCGGACAAGGATCACGCCATCCTGATCGGCGCGATCAAGGCGCAGGGCGCCGAGGTCGATCCAGTGCTGCCCTACGTCTATGACGCGCAGGCCGCCGACGCCAACATCGTCACCGCGATCGAGGAGATGGCGCACGGCCGCATCGACGCCATCGCGCTGACGAGTTCCGGCCAGGTTCGCCGCCTGATCGAGGTGGCGCAGGCGCACCGATGCGAGGCGCAATTGCGCGAGGGCCTGGAGCGCACACCGATCGCCTCCGTCGGGCCCGTGGTCTCGGACGAATTGAAAGCCTATGGGCTGCGCACCGACATCTATCCGGCGAACGATGCGTTCTTCATGAAGCCGCTGATCTCGGCAATGGCGACCGCGCTGGCGAAGGCCCCGCCGCGGATGGCCAAGTAGCCGCAACAGGCGTCATTGCGAGGCGCGAAGCGACGAAGCAATCCACCTCTCAGTGAACGGCGCGATGGATTGCTTCACGTCGCTCGCATGACGGTGAGGAGCGATCTGCACCCTATTCCGCCGCCTGCCTGGTCTCGCTCAGATAGGCCTGGTACGCGAGCTTGATGCCGTCCTCGAGCGATGTGCCGGCGCGCCAGCCGAGCCTGGCGAGCCGTCCGACGTCGAGCAGCTTGCGCGGCGTGCCGTCCGGGCGCGATGCGTCGAAGCCGATCTCGCCGCGATAGCCGACGGTGGCTGCAACCACGCGAGCGAACTCGGCG
Organism: Bradyrhizobium sp. SK17; assembly: GCF_002831585.1. GTDB lineage: Bacteria > Pseudomonadota > Alphaproteobacteria > Rhizobiales > Xanthobacteraceae > Bradyrhizobium. The sequence goes on from NZ_CP025113.1 coordinate 6,827,213, forward strand.
ATCGTGATGTCCTCACCGGTGCCGATATTGACGAGCTCCGGCGAGGAATAGGTCTTCATCAGATGGATGCAGGCGTCGGCGAGATCGTCGACATAGAGGAATTCGCGGCGCGGCGTACCGGTGCCCCACACCACGACATTGCCGGCCCCCGACACCTTGGCCTCGTGGAAGCGACGGATCAGCGCCGCGACGACGTGGCTGTATTCGGGGTGATAATTGTCGCCCGGACCGTACAGGTTGGTCGGCATCACGCTGATGAAGTCGGCGCCGTATTGGCTGCGATACGCCTCGGCCATCTTGATGCCGGCGATCTTGGCGATGGCGTAGGGCTCGTTGGTCGGCTCCAGCAGCCCGGTCAGCATGGAGTCCTCGCGCAGCGGCTGCGGCGCCAGGCGCGGATAGATGCAGGACGAGCCGAAGAACATCAGCTTCTCGCAGCCATTGGCATGCGCTGCCTGGATCACATTGGTCGCGATCGCCAGATTGTCGTAGAGGAATTCGGCCCGCAGCGTGTTGTTGGCGACGATGCCGCCGACCTTGGCGGCGGCGAGGAACACCGCGTGCGGCCGCTTCGCGGCGAACCAGGCGTTGACCGCGGCCTGGTCGCGCAGATCGACCTCGCTGCGCGATACCGTCAGCAGGTCGGCGTCTTCGCGCGCCAGCCGGCGCATCAGCGCCGAGCCGACCATGCCGCGATGGCCGGCGACAAAGACCGTCTTGCCCTTCAGTTCAAACGCCGTGCTTGCCATTGGCCGCATCCTGCCTGGCCTCGACGAGATCGCTGGCGACCATTTCCTTCACCAGTTGCGCGAACGGCGTCTTCGGCGTCCAGCCGAGCTGGGCGCGCGCCTTGCTGGCGTCGCCGATCAAGAGATCAACCTCGGTCGGGCGGAAATAGGTCGGGTCGATCTGCACCAGCGTCTTGCCCGAGGCCTTGTCGACGCCGATCTCCTCGACGCCCTTGCCGCGCCACTCGATGCTGCGGCCGACCTCGGCAAACGCCAGTTCGACGAACTCGCGGACCGAACGCGTCTCGCCGGTGGCGAGCACGAAATCGCCGGGCTGATCCGCCTGGAGGATCCTGTGCATGCCTTCGACATAGTCGCGGGCATGGCCCCAGTCGCGCTTGGCATCGAGATTGCCGAGATAGAGCTTGCCCTCCAGGCCGACCTCGATGCGGGCGACGGCGCGGGTGATCTTGCGCGTCACGAAGGTCTCGCCGCGGATCGGGCTCTCATGGTTGAACAGGATGCCGTTGCTGGCGAACATGCCATAGGCCTCGCGGTAGTTCACCGTGATCCAGTAGCCGTAGAGCTTGGCGACGCCGTAGGGCGAGCGCGGATAGAACGGCGTGGTCTCCTTCTGCGGCACCTCCTGCACCAGCCCGTAAAGCTCCGAGGTCGAGGCCTGGTAGAACCGGGTCTCCTTTTCCATGCCGAGGATGCGGATCGCTTCCAGCAGGCGCAGCACGCCGATGGCGTCGGCATTGGCGGTGTATTCCGGGCTCTCGAAGCTGACCTGGACGTGGCTCTGGGCCGCCAGATTGTAGATCTCGGTCGGCCGGATCTGCTGCACCAGCCGGATCAGATTGGTCGAATCGGTCATGTCGCCGTAGTGCATCAGGAATGGCACGTTGCCGGCATGCGGGTCCTGGTAGAGATGGTCGACCCGCGCGGTGTTGAACGAGGACGACCGGCGCTTGATCCCGTGCACGGTGTAGCCGAGGCCGAGCAGATATTCGGCCAGGTACGCGCCGTCCTGCCCGGTCACGCCGGTGATCAGCGCCACGCGCCGCTTTGAGTCCTGAGCCGCCGAATCCTTAACCGCCATGTCATCTCCAGAGAGCGCGGAAACCGCGCGGTCCCGACGAGGCCGGTCTGTAGCATCCGGCCTGCTCCAAGTCTAATGGCATAATCGTTTGAAAGATCAGGACTTTAGTGCGTCCGAAAATTGGTGCGGCCCGGAGCCGGTCATTCCCCGTAGTGGCGCAGCCGGTCGAGGTTGATGATGGTGACCCCGCCATATTCGAGCCGCAGCAGCCCCTCGCGCTCGAGCCGCTTCAGGCATTGGTTGGCATTCTGCCGCGAGATGCCCGACAGCGCCCCGATCTCCTCCTGGGTGATCTCCAGGTGCAAGGTGAGGTCGGGGTAGAGGATCGGATTGAACAGCGAGGCGATCGAGCGCGCCAGCCGCGCCGTCGCGTCCAGCGTCCGGCCATATTCGAGCAGCGCGATGAACTGGCCAAGCCGCTCGTTGAGCGACCCCACCAGAAAGCGGTTGAAGCCGACGCTGTTCTCGAACAGCCAGACGAAGGTCCGCCGGTCCATCATCGCCAGTCGCGTGTCGCGCAGCGCGACCACGTCGTAGCGCCGCAGCTCGTTCTTGAGCACGGTGCCCTCACCGAACCACGCGCCGGCGGTGAGGCCGGCAAAGCTCGCAGCCTTGCCGCCGCGCGAGACGATGCCCATCCGCGCCAACCCGGTGACGATGCCGGTCCAGTACTGGAAATTGTCGCCGCGCATGAAGATGAATTCGTTGGCGCGGTAAGACTTCTCGGAAATGCCGGCGCGCGCGATTTCGATTTCTTGCTCGCTCAGTTCGCGCGACCAGGCCGCGATGCGCTTCAGGTAATCGGCAGCAATCATTCTAGCGACGGCATCCCACCCAGGCTACGCCAAGATATTGCACTGCAACAACGCCGTGCGCGACGTCAGGAACCCGCTTCCTGGACTGCCAGCTAAAATTCCTGACCAATTGTCGGGCACATGACAATTCAACCTATCGCTTTCTCGTATGCAGAGCCACCTCGCGTAACGCCGCGCGCAGCACCTCGATGGATCGCTGAGCGAGGAGGACGCGAGAGACGGGCTTGCAGGCGGGTGCGGCGTTACCGCGCATGATGCAGGCGATCGGGCACACGATGCTCCCGAGCGCCGGCATCATTAGTCGGATGGTTTCCGTCAGCAGCCCATGTAAGATCAAAGTGTAAGATCGAAGTTGATCGAAGCGAAAGATAAAGAGCGCGCCAAAGCGCCCGTATCTGGAGGGAACAGGGTGGCCAACAGTCTCGAGGTGCGCGGAGTCTCATTGCGCTTTGGCGGCGTCCGCGCGCTGACCGATGTGAGCTTCAGCGTCAACGAGGGCGAACTGTTCTCCATCATTGGCCCGAACGGTGCCGGCAAGACCTCGATCGTCAACTGCATCTCTGGCCGCTACCGTCCGACCGAGGGCCAGCTGTTCTACCGCGGCAAGGACATCACCGGCCTCACCCCGAACGCGCGGCCCCGCCTCGGCATCGGCCGGACCTTCCAGAATCTCGCGCTGTTCCACCACATGAGCGTGCTCGACAACATCATGGTCGGCCGCCATCATCTCCTGAAGAACAATTTCATCACCGGGTCGCTGTACTGGCTGACCGGCGCCCGCCGCGAGGAGCTCGAGCACCGCCGCAAGGTCGAGGAGATCATCGACTTCCTCGATCTGCAATCGGTGCGCAAGGCGACCGCCGGCACCCTGCCCTATGGCTTGCGCAAGCGCGTCGAGCTCGCCCGCGCGATGGCGCTCGAGCCGCAGCTGATCCTGCTCGACGAGCCGATGGCCGGCATGAACTTCGAAGAGAAGGAGGACATGGCGCGCTACATCGTCGATCTCAACGAAGAGTTCGGCATGACCGTGATGATGATCGAGCACGACATGGGCGTGGTGATGGACATCTCGCACCGCGTCATGGTGCTCGACTTCGGCCGCAAGATCGCCGAAGGCGATCCGGCCACCGTGCTCGCCGATCCCCACGTCAAGCGCGCCTATCTCGGGGAAGAGGACGAGGTGCTGGTCGATCCCGACGACAAGCCGGCGGTGCGGGAGAGCGCGGCATGATGGACTATGCCGGTCGCGCCGCGCAGGCCGACACCTATCCAAAGCTGCTGCGCCTGAACGCCAGGGAGCACGGCGGCGAGATCGCGCTGCGCGAGAAGGATCTCGGGCTGTGGCGCGAATTCACCTGGAACGCCTACCAGACCCGCACCCATGATTTCGCGCTCGGCATGGTCGAACTCGGCCTCGGCCACGGCGACGTGATCGGCATCATCGGCGATAACCGGCCGGACTGGGTCGCGGCCGAAATCGCTGCCCACGCGATCGGCGCGATGAGCCTTGGCCTCTATCGCGACGTGCTGGACGAGGAAGCCGCCTATCTCCTGACCTATGGCGAGGCCAAGCTGGTGTTCGCCGAGGACGAGGAACAGGTCGACAAGCTGCTCGGCCTGGCCGACCGCGTGCCGCATCTCAAGCACATCGTCTATTCCGACCCGCGCGGCATGCGCAAATACGACGATCCGCGATTGATGGAGGCGAGCAAGCTCGTTGCGCTGGGCCGCGATCGCGCGACGCGCGAGCCCGGGTTGTACGACCGGCTGGTCGACGCCACCCGCGGCGAAGACGTCGCGATCCTCTGCACCACCTCGGGCACGACCGCCAACCCGAAGCTTGCGATGCTCTCGGCCGGACGCGTGCTGCGGCACTGCGCGACCTATCTCGCCTTCGACCCGAAGGGGCCGGATGACGAGTATGTCTCGGTGCTGCCGCTGCCCTGGATCATGGAGCAGATCTACGCGCTGGGCCAGGCGCTGCTCTCCCGGATGAAGGTCAACTTCGTCGAAGAGCCCGACACGATGATGCACGATTTCCGCGAGATCGCGCCGACCTTCGTGCTGTTCGCGCCGCGGGTCTGGGAGTCGATCGCGGCCGACGTGCGCGCAGGTGTCATGGATGCCTCGCCGTTCAAGCAGAGGCTCTACGATCTCGGGATGAAGACCGGGCTCGCGGCGCTCGCCGAGGGCAAGCGTTCTGTCCTCGCCGACCAGATCCTGTTCCGCGCGCTGCGCGACCGGCTCGGCTTCACCCGGCTGCGCTCGGCGGCGACCGGCGGCGCGGCGCTCGGGCCGGACACCTTCAAGTTCTTCCAGGCGATGGGCGTGCCGCTGCGCACGCTGTACGGCCAGACCGAGCTGCTCGGCGCCTACACGCTGCATCCAGAAGGCAAGGTCGATCCCGACACGACCGGCGTGCCGATGGCCGACAACATCGAAATCCGCATCGACAATGCCGACGTCAACGGCGTCGGCGAGATCGTGGTGCGGCATCCGAATATGTTCCACGGCTACTACAAGAACGCCGAGGCATCGGTCGCAGACATCAAGGACGGCTGGATGCATTCGGGCGACGCCGGCTACTACAACGACAACCGGCAGCTGGTCGTGATCGACCGCATCAAGGATCTCGCCGAGACCTCGCGTGGCGAGCGCTTCTCGCCGCAATATATCGAGAACAAGCTGAAATTTTCGCCCTATGTCGCCGAGGCCGTCGTGCTCGGCGCCGGTCGCGACACGCTGGCCGCCATGATCTGCATCCGCTACTCGATCATCTCGAAATGGGCGGAGAAGAACCGGCTCTCGTTCACGACCTATACCGACCTGTCGTCGCGGCCCGAGGTCTATGCACTGCTGAAGAAGGAGGTCGAGACCGTCAACGCCACCCTGCCGCCGGCCCAGCGCATCTCGCGCTTCCTGCTGCTCTACAAGGAGCTCGATGCCGACGACGGCGAACTGACGCGGACCCGAAAGGTTCGCCGCGGCGTGATCAACGAAAAATACGCAGATATCATCGAGGCAATCTACCGCGGCAAGGCCAAAATCCCGGTCGACACCGTGATCCGTTTCCAGGACGGCACCACGCAACGTGTCCGCACCACGCTCGAAGTCGTCGATCTCGGCCGCGTTGCGATCGCGGAGGCCGCGGAATGATCGAGTTGCGAGAACAGAGCACGCTGCCAGTCGATACGCCCTCTCCCCTTGTGGGAGAGGGCAACTGCGCTGGCCAACGCACCCTCGCTTCGGTGAGGGGTCCTCTCTCAACGATCCCGATGCGGAGACAACCCCTCACCCGGCTTCGCTTTGCGAAGCCACCCTCTCCCACAAGGGGAGAGGGTGCTGGCGCCGTTCGGAGCGACCACACCCCATGAACACCCAGTTCCTGATCCAGCTCATCGTCAACGGCCTCGTGGTCGGCACGCTCTATGGCGTGGTCGCGATGTCGTTCGTGCTGATCTACAAGGCGACCCAGGTCGTCAACTTCGCGCAGGGTGAACTGCTGCTGGTCGGCGCCTGGGTGTGCTGGGCGCTGCTGACCAAGTATCAATTGCCGTTCTGGATCGGCATGCCGATCACGCTGGTGTTCATGTTCATCTTCGGCATCGCGATCCAGGTCGTGATCCTGCGCCCGATGATCGGCGAACCGATCATCTCCGTGATCATGGTGACGATCGGCCTGTCGACCGTGTTCCAGGCCGCGCTGAAGTGGATCTTCGGCGTCAACCCGCAGCCGTTCCCGCAGATCTTCCAGAGCCAGTCGATCAGCCTGTTCGGGCTCCAGATCCAGACCGTCTACGTCATGAGCCTCGTGGTCTCGCTCGCCATGATGGTCGGCATGGCCTGGTTCTTCCGCGCCTCCAAATATGGCCTGGCGATGCGCGCCACCGCGTTCAACCAGCAGGTCGCACAGTCGCTCGGCATCTCCGTGAAGAGCGTGTTCGCGATGGCCTGGGCGATCTCGGCCACGGTCTCGGCGGTCGCCGGTGTCGTGGTTGCCGTCGTCAACGGCGTGTCGTCCGGCCTCTCCGCCTACGGCATCAAGGTGTTTCCGGCCGCGATCCTCGGCGGGCTCGACTCGGTCGGCGGCGCCGTGCTCGGCGGCATCATCATCGGGCTCCTGGAAAACGTCGCCCAATATGTCGACAGCGAATATCTGCACTGGGGCAATCTCTACGAGATCGCGCCGTTCTACGTCCTGATCATCATCCTGATGATCAAGCCGTATGGGCTGTTCGGCACCAAGGACATCGAGCGGGTCTAGGCATGATCGCCGAAAAGTGGAAACCGGTCTTCGGAAACGATCATGCCCAGACAAAAAGGGGCGTGACGATGACTTCACCCCGGCAGGGAGCACAGTAGAGCCCCATGGCAACGAGCACCCTCATCCCGTCGGGCGACTTCCGCACCAGCTACGCGGCCGACACCACGATCTTCCCGACCACAGCCAGCCGCAATTGCGCGATTCTCGGCATCATCGTCGCCTGCTTCGCGCCGATGCTGCTGTCCAACTACCTGCTCTCGATCGCGATCCAGATCGGCATCTTCGCGATCGCGGCGCTCGGCCTCAACGTGCTGGTCGGCTTCACCGGCCAGATCTCGATCGGACACGCCGCGTTCTTCCTGTTCGGCGCCTTCACCTCGGCCTACATCTCCAACAACCTGCCGATCCCGGTGTTCTTCGCGATTCCGCTTGCCGGTGTGGTCACGGCGCTGGTCGGCCTGATCTTCGGCGTGCCGGCGGCGCGATTGAAGGGCCTCTATCTCGTCATCGCCACGCTTGCCGCGCAGTACATCCTGCTCGACTTCTTCTCGCGCGCCGACTGGTTCTCGGGCGGTTCGGTGCCGGCCAGCGCCAATCCGTTCTCGATCTTCGGCTATACGCTGCGCGGCGACCGGCAGTATTTCTACGTCGTGCTCGCCTACATGGTGATCAGCTATCTGCTGGTCACCAATCTGATGCGTACCCGCGACGGCCGTGCGTTGGTCGCGATCCGCGACCACTATCTCTCGGCCGAGATCATGGGCATCAACCTGACCAAGTACCGGACACTGTCGTTCGGGCTTGCCGCGTTCTTCGCCGGCATCGCCGGCGCGCTGTACGCGCATTATCAGCTGGTGGTCTCGCAGGAGGGCTTTGGCATCGAGCGTTCGGTGCTGTTCCTCGCGATGGTCATCATCGGCGGCACCGGCTCGGTGATGGGCACGCTGATGGGCACCGCCTTCGTCGTGCTGCTGCCGGAATCGATGGAATGGCTGAGCGCCTGGCTGAAGGGCGGCGCCATCGACAAGGCGCTGCAACTCAACAACAACATCACCTTCCTGCGCGAGATCGCGATCGGCCTGATCATCATCGGCTTCCTGATGTTCGAGCCGGACGGGCTCGCGCATCGCTGGCGGCAGATCAAGGCCTACTGGAAACTCTACCCGTTCTCGCACTGACGCAGACGGAATATGACCCAACGATCGGTTCAATAAATAACAGGAGGAAACCAACAATGACGATTAGATCCCTTTTGAGCTCGGTCTCCCTGGCGCTGCTGATCGGCGGCGCGGCCAGCGCCGCGCAGGCGCAGATCGCCATCGGCCATCTCCAGGACCTCTCGGGCGGCACCTCCGACGTCGGCACGCCCTACGGCCAGGGCGTCGCCGATACCTTTGCCTGGGTCAACAAGAACGGCGGCGTCGGCGGCAAGCAGCTCAATGTCGACAGCAACGACTACGGTTACCAGGTGCCGCGTGCCATCGCGCTGTACAAGAAGTGGTCGGCGCCCGACAACAAGGTGGCCGCGATCATGGGCTGGGGCACCGCGGATACCGAGGCGCTGACCGGCTTCCTGGCGCAGGACAAGATTCCCGATCTGTCGGGCTCCTACGCCGCCGCGCTGACCGATCCCGAAGGCACCAGCGGCAAGGCCAAGCCGGCGCCGTACAACTTCTTCTATGGCCCGAGTTATTCGGACGCGCTGCGCGCCGAACTGACCTGGGCGGCTGAGGACTGGAAGGCCAAGGGCAAGCCCGGCAAGCCCAAATTCGTCCATATGGGTGCCAACCATCCCTACCCGAACGCCCCGAAGGCGGCCGGCGAGGCGCTCGCGGCCGAGCTCGGCTTCGAGGTGCTGCCGCCGCTGGTATTCGCGCTGTCGCCCGGCGACTACTCGGCGCAGTGCCTGAGCCTGAAGAGCTCCGGCGCCAACTACGCCTATCTCGGCAACACCGCCGCTTCCAACATCTCGGTCATGAAGGCCTGCAAGACCGCCGGCGTCGACGTCCAGTTCCTCAGCAACGTCTGGGGCATGGACGAGAACGCCGCCAAGACCGCGGGGGATGCCGCCGATGGCGTGATCTTCCCGCTGCGCACCGCGGTCGGCTGGGGCGGCAACGCGCCCGGCATGAAGACGGTGATGGAGATCTCCAAGATGTCCGACCCGTCGGGCAAGGTCTATCGCCCGGTGCACTACATCGCCGGCGTCTGCAGCGCGCTGTACATGAAGGAGGCACTGGATTGGGCGGCGAAGAACGGCGGCGCCACCGGCGAGAACGTCGCCAAGGGCTTCTACCAGAAGAAGGACTGGGTGCCGGCCGGCATGGACGGGGTCTGCAATCCCTCGACCTGGACCGAGAAGGATCATCGCCCGACCACGAAGGTCGACCTCTATCGCTCGAAGGTCTCCGGCGCGACCGACGGCGACATCAACGAGCTGATGAGCAAGGGCACGATCAAGCTCGAGAAGGTGAAGACCGTCGACCTGCCGCGCAAGCCGGAATGGTTTGGCTGGTGAGGTCGTGAGGCTGCGACAGGCGCAGCCTCGACAACAATCGTCATCCCCCGCGAAAGCGGGGGATCCAGTACGCCGCGCTCTCACGATTTGACCGCTGGCGCCTCTGGAATACTGGGTCACCCGCACGAAACGCGGGTGACGACAGTGGAGAGTGACCAGAACCATGAACGAAACCATCGAAGCCACCCGTCCGGGGCCGACGGCGGTCCCACCACCGCCGCTGCTCAGCATCAACAACATCGAGGTCGTCTATGACGACGTCATCCTGGTGCTGCGCGGGCTCAGCCTCGAAGTGCCGAAGGGCGCGATCGTCGCGCTGCTCGGCGCCAATGGCGCCGGCAAGTCGACCACGCTGAAGGCGATCTCCGGCCTGCTCAAGACCGAGGACGGCGAGGTCACGCGCGGCGAGATCCTGTTCGAGGGCCAGCGCATCAACGGCATCGATCCGGACAAGATCGTCCGGCGCGGCATCTTCCAGGTGATGGAGGGCCGCCGCATCGTCGCCGACATGACGTCGCTGGAGAATCTGCGGCTCGGCGCCTTCACCCGGCGCGACGGCGAGGTCGCCGCCGACATCGACATGGTGTTCAAATATTTCCCACGCCTGAAAGAGCGCACCGGCCTCGCCGGCTACCTTTCCGGCGGCGAGCAGCAGATGCTCGCGATCGGCCGCGCGCTGATGGCGCGCCCGAAGATGATCCTGATGGACGAGCCGTCGATGGGCTTGTCGCCGCTGCTGGTCAAGGAAGTGTTCGCGATCATCAAGGAGATCAACCGCGATCTCGGCGTCACGATCCTCTTGGTCGAACAGAACGCGCGCGCCGCGCTCTCGGTCGCGAGCCACGGCTACATCATGGAACAGGGCAAGGTGGTGCTCGACGGCTCCGCCGACGAATTGCGCGACAATGAGGACGTCAAGGAATTCTACCTCGGCGGCGCCGGCGACCAGCGCAAGAGCTTCAAGAACTTGAAAAGCTTCAAGCGGCGCAAGCGCTGGCTGTGAGCCCGTCGCGCGTTTTCGAGCGGAGTTGAGGACCGGTTCGCGTGCAGAAGACGCATCAAACCAGCAAGCCGGCTCTAGCTGAGCACCTGCTCCGCTTCGGTGACCGCGCAGAGCACGTGGTAGAACGACGATGCCGGGATCGTCGCGACCAGCGACTTGCCGTCGCGGTCGAACTGGTCGTACCAGCCGCCGGCCACGGGATGGCTGAGATAGTGTCGCTCCAGCAGCCCAAGCGCCGCGCGCGCCTCGTCCGCAGCGCCAGCTTCGCCCGACTCGGCCTGCGCGATCCAGGCCTTCGCCAGCTCGCTCTGCGGCCACAGCCGCCTGCTGTGGCGGCGGATATTGCCTTCGGCGTCGCCCTCGTCGATCAGGCAGCCGGTCGCGTCGCGATAGCGCAGCGCCGACGCCAGCAGTTCGCCGCGCGGTCGCCCGGTGGGGCAGCCGGTGATCCGCTCGAATCCCTTCAGCAGCCAGACCCATTCCGCGAGGTGCCCGGGCTCGACGCTGACCGGCGGGATCCTGGACCAGTCCTCCTCGAAATATTCGCCGAGGGTGCGCGTCTGCTTGTCGTAGAGGTTGGCCAGGAACAGCGCGAAGAAATCGCCGGCGCGATTCTGGAACGACAGATCATGCGTCACGTCGAAGCAGGCGATCATCGCCTCGAACAGGTGCATCTGCGGGTTCTGCCGGCGCGGCATCGAGGGCGGCAGGCCCTCGTGGAAGCCGCCATGGGGCGAACGCAGCTCGGTGTCGAGGAATGCCAGCAGGGCGTCGATTTCGGCGCGGATCTGGGCGTCCTGGTCGAGCCCGTAGACGGTCGCCAGCGCCAGCAGCACGAAGGCATGTCCATAGGTGTCGCGCAGCGGATCGAGCACGCCGCCGTCCGGCGTCAGGCTGTAGACGAAACCCGGCCGGCCATCCGGTGCCTTGGCCTTCGCGAGCAGATAGTCGAGCCCCTTCAGCGCGACCGCGCGCCCTTCGGGATACCAGCCCATCTGGGCGGCCTTGGCGTAGCAATAGATCTGGCGGGCCTGTACCATGACGCGGCGCGGCGCGGCGTGGTCGGCTGTCCCATCCAGTTGCAGCCGATCGACAAAGCCGCCGGCCGTGCCGTCCCAGCCGGTGGTCGACCACAGCGGCAGCGCCTGCTCGATGATGCGGCGCTTCAGCCTCGCGACGACACCGGCGGCTCCGTCCGCCGCAACGCTCTCTGCCTCAGCCATCGTGCTTCCTGGAACCGTCCCAATGTCAGCGGTCACCGTCTGATAGCACGGGCGCACCGGCACGCAACCTGCGCACATCCTCTCAAGGACCTGCCAAAGGACCTGACATGACCGACCATTACGACGCCCTTGAAACGCGCGCCCCGGCCGAGCGCGAGGCCGCGCTGTTCGCCCGGCTGCCGGAGACCCTGCGCAAGGCGATGGCAGCACCCGCCTATGCCAATTTGCTGAGGGGCATCGATCCCGCGTCCGTCACCAGCCGGGAGGCGCTGGCGGGGCTGCCGGTGCTGCGCAAGTCGGAACTGCCGGCCCTGCACAAGGCCGCCCCGCCCTTCGGCGGCTTCGTAGCCGACAAGCCCGGCGCGTTCGCCCGCCTGTTCACGTCGCCGGGACCGATCTTCGAGCCGGAGGGACGGCAGACCGACCCCTGGCGCGGCGCGCGGGCGCTGTTCGCGGCGGGCTTTCGCGAAGGGGACGTGGTGCTGAACACCTTCAGCTATCACCTCACCCCCGGCGGCTTCATCTTCGATGCCTCGGCGCGGGCGCTCGGCTGCGCCGTGATTCCGGCCGGCCCTGGCAATACCGAGCAGCAATTCGAGCTGATCGAGGCCTATCGCCCGGTTGGTTACAGCGGCACGCCTGATTTCCTGAAGATCCTGCTCGATGCCGCCGCCGGCGCCGGCCGTGACGTATCCTCGATCAAGCGCGCTTTGGTCTCGGGTGCGGCCTTCCCGAAATCGCTGCAGGAGGAGATGAAGTCGCGCGGCGTCGAGGCCTACCAGGCGTTCGGCACTGCCGATCTCGGGCTGATCGCGTTCGAGACGCCGGCGCGCGAGGGGATGACCGTCAACGAGGAACTGATCCTGGAGATCGTCAAGCCCGGCACCGGCGATCCCGTTGCGCCGGGCGACGTCGGCGAGATCGTGGTGACCTCGCTCGATCCGCACCATCCCTGGATCCGCCTCGCGCTCGGCGACCTGACCGCCGCCCTGCCCGGCGCGAGTCAATGCGGACGCACCAATATGCGCATCAAGGGCTGGATGGGCCGCGCCGACCAGACCACCAAGGTCAAGGGCATGTTCGTACGCCCCGAGCAGGTCGCGGAGATCGGCAAGCGCCATCCCGAGCTCGGACGGCTCCGCCTCGTCGTCACGCGCGCCGGCGAGGCCGACGCGATGACCTTGAGGGCCGAATGCACTTCGACGGCGGATGCCCTGCAAGGCGAAGTCGCGGCGACGCTGCGCGCGGTCACCAAGCTCGGCGGCATGGTCGAGCTCGTCGGCGCAGGCTCGCTGCCGAATGACGGCAAGGTGATTGCGGACGAGCGATAGCCTCGAGAGCCAGCGCATCCCGCTGACCATGTGGCCTCGCATTGCCGCGCCCGGCAATGTGAACTATTGAGCAGGCTCATGCCTCACGGAGCCGAACGGATCGCCACCTCATGAGCAGCGCTTCCAGCGATCAGGCGCGAAGGCCGGCGGTCTTCTTCGATCGGGACGGCGTCCTGAATCGGGACATCGGCTATCTGTTCGAAAGCCACAGGCTGGTCTGGATCGACGGCGCGCGCGAGGCCGTGAAGGCGGTCAACGACATCGGCTATTTCGCGTTCGTCGTGACCAACCAGTCAGGCGTTGCGCGAGGCCTCTACGAGGAAGCGCATATCCGAAAGCTCCACGACTGGATGTCCGCCGAGCTCGGCAAGATCGGCGCCCATATCGACGCCTTCGAATATTGCCCGTTCCATCCGGAAGGGACCATCGAGCGTTACCGGCAGGTCAGCCTTCGCCGCAAGCCATCGCCGGGCATGATCAATGACCTGCTGGAACGCTTTCCGGTCGATGTCGAACGAAGCTTTCTGGTCGGCGATCAACCGACGGACATCGAGGCGGCACGCGCGGCGGGCCTGAAGGGCTACCTGTTCCCCGGCTCCAATCTGGAGCTGTTCCTGAAGCCTCTGCTACGGCGAGGCTAACCCCCGCGCCGGCGCAGGGCCACGATCGCGATCAGAACTTCCGGACCAGGTCGATCACCTCGTCCTGTTGCTCGCGTGTGATCTCGGCGAACATCGGCAGCGAGAGAATCCGGCGCTGATCGCGATGGGCATTGGGGAACTGCTCTGGCCGGTGATTGAACCGGGCGTAGGCCGGCAGGAAGGGCAGCGCGGTGGGGTAGTTGATCGCGGTCTGCACGCCATTGGCGTTCAGGTGCGCGGCGAGCGCGTCGCGGCGCGGGTGCCGGATCGTGTAGAGGTGATAGACGTGGCTGCGCGCCGGCGCGACCTCGGGCACCGCGACGTCCTCGATCTGGTTGAGGCCGGCGTCATAGACCTCGGCGGCGGCCTGGCGGGCCTCGGTCCACGCCTCGAGATGCGGCAGCTTGGCCGAGAGGATCGCGGCCTGCATGCCGTCGAGCCGGCTGTTGATGCCCTCGATATGGTGCTGGTGCTTCACCAGTCCACCGTGGCGTGCCAGCATCGCCATCTGCTCGGCGAGCGCGGCGTCGTTGGTGACGACGGCACCCGCGTCGCCCATCGCGCCGAGGTTCTTGCCGGGATAGAATGAATAGGTCGCCGCCTCGCCAAACGTGCCCACCATGCGGCCCTTGTAGCGCGCGAGATGAGCCTGGGCGCAGTCCTCGATCACCCAGAGCTTGTGCTTCTGCGCGATCGCCATGATCGCATCCATGTCGGCGGGCTGGCCGTACAGATGCACCGGGATGATGCCGACCGTGCGCGGCGTGATCGCCGCCTCGATCGCGGCCGGATCGATCGTGAACGTCGTATCGTCGGTATCGCAGAACACGACGGTGGCGCCGGAATGCGTGATCATCGCCGCGGTCGAGATCCAGGAATGCGCCGTCGTGATCACCTCGTCACCCGGCTGCACTTTCAGCGCCCGCATCGCGAGGTAAAGCGCGTCGGTGCCGTTGGCGCAGGAGACGCAGTGCGCGACTTCCGCGGCCGCGGCGAATTCGCGCTCGAAGGCGTCGACATAGCCGCCGCGGATGAAGGCGTTGTCGCGGATCACGCCGGCGATCGCGGCATCGATCTCGCCCTTGATGGACTGGTATTGCAGTTGCAGGTCGGCATACGGCACGGCCATCGATATTCCCCTATTGGCTCGTCAGCAGCCGGCGCGCCGGATTGCCGGCATAGGTGCCTGATATCGTGATGTCCTTGGTCACGACGGATCCCGCCCCGATGACGACGTCGTCGGCGATCCTGACCGGCATGATCGTGGCGTTGGAGCCGATCGACACCCGGTTGCCGATCACCGTCTCGCGCCACAGTTCCTTGCGTCCGCGCGCCGGGCCGCCGGTTGCGAACGTGTCATTGACGAACATCACGCCGTGCCCGACGAAGCAGTCCTCGCCGATGGTGACGAGCTCGCAGACGAACGCATGCGACTGCACGCGGGTGCGCGCGCCGACCACCACGCCCTTCTGGATCTCGGTGAACGGCCCGACGAAACAATCGTCACCGAGCGTGCAACCATAAAGGTTACAGGGCTCGACGATCTTGACGCGTTCGCCGAACGCGACATCGCGCACGCTGGCCTGATGCACGTCGGGCCGGTTCACGAAACCACACCGAGCCGGCTCAGGCGCGGCGTGAAGCGCAGCGCCACTTCCTCGCCGGTCTCGATCGACTCGTAGAGCGCCGAGATCAGCTCCAGGCTCTTGCGGCCCTCGAGCCCGTCGACCAGCGCCGCGCGCTGGTTCTCCAGGCAATCGACCACGTGATGATAGTAGGCCTGATGGCCGAAGCCGTAGACGTTGGGCGGATTGACCGAGAACTTCTCCACGACGTCCTTGTCCGACGGCAGCTCGTCGACAAAGCGCCAGTGCCGGATCTGGTTGACCGCGAAGCCGGATATCTCGACCGTGCCCTTTTCGCCGAGGATCGACAGCGAGCCCTCGAGATCGGTCGGCCGCGCCGCGGTGGTCGCCTCGATGATGCCAAGCGCACCGTTGCGGAACTTGAGCGTCGCGACCGCGGTGTCCTCGGTTTCGATCCTGGCGAGCGCCGTCGCCGCCCGTGCATGCACGCTCACGACGTCGCCGAAGAACCACTCCAGCATGTCGACATGGTGGCTCGCCTGGTTGGTCAGCACGCCGCCGTCATAGGCCCAGGTGCCGCGCCAATCGTCCTGGTCGTAGTAGCCCTGGTCACGGCACCAGCGCACCCGGACGGTGCCCAGGATGAGCTTGCCGAAGCGGCCGGCATCCAGCGCCTCGCGCGCCTTGACCACCGGCACGTTGAACCGGTTCTGCTTGACGATGAACATCTTGACGCCGGCCTCGTCGCAGGCCCGGATCATGTCGTCGGCATCCTGTAGCCGCAGCGCCATCGGCTTCTCGACCACGACGTGCTTGCCGGCCCTGGCGCAGGCGATCACATGCGCGGGATGCAGCCCGCTCGGGGTCAGCACGGCAACGGCATCGATATCCTTCCGCGCCAGGAACTCGTCCATGTCGTAATGGGCCGGAACGCCGAACTTGCCAGCCACCGCATCGGCGCGCGCGCGAACCGGATCGCAGACTGCAACCAGGCTTGCTCCCTCGATGTGATTGCCACCCAGGAGATCGGAATGGCGCTTCGCGATACGCCCGCACCCGAGCAGGCCAAATCTGATCATGCAACAGGCCCTGTCTTGTCTCGCAGCCGACCGTTGCAGCCAGCCGAAAAGCCGAGGGAACAAGCGGCCTTGCGAGCCGCACGACAGCGTTCCATTACCCAGAAAACCCGGGCTAAGGCAAGGCCTTGCGCCGGCAGGCTAGCAAGGCCTACCACAGACTGCCCGGTCCAAGCCGAAGGTGGCATCTGCTTCACTCGGCAGGAATCCTGGAATGAGGCATAAGGATATCGCGGCATCATCTTGTCGTTCCGCCCGGACCGTGCCATGTCCCTGCCGAATACGATGACCAACCAATGAAACAATCCAGACACACAGCCCGACACGGCGGTAAATGAGGATGAACGATCGCGCTGTTCAGCTGGTGCCCGGTTTCGGGTGGCCCCAGGCCAGACTTGCCGTGCTCGCCTATGCGCACTTAATGGTTTGCGCCGCTTCGTTGTACTTCATCACGGCCGTCGATTCGTTCCCGGGCGTCCTCAGTTCCGACCAGTCGCACCTTGCCACGGCAATCCTGAATGTAGTGGCGTTCAGCCCGGTCGTACTCCTGTTCGCGATCGGACGCTTCAGCTTTGGCTACCTGGTCGGCTTTTACTTTTACATCCTGGTCCTGGGGTATCTCTGGCTGATCGAATTTTCGCTGCTTGATTACGATCACCGCCTGGCGCTGACCTCGATCGTGCTTTCGGCCCTGGCATTCCTCACACCCGCGCTGTTCATCACCGCACCGGTGCGGCAGGCCGTCGTGATACCGGCACGCAGCTTCCACAAGCTGCCTTCCGTCATCCTGATTGCCTCGGCCGCGATCATCGGCATCGGCTCTCTCTACAACCTCAAGCTGGTCGACCTCACCGAGATGTACAAATATCGCGCTGAGGTGGCGTTGCCTGTCTACCTCCGATACGCGGTCTGGATCTTCTCAAGCGCTCTGTTGCCGTTCGCCTTTGCCTGCTTCGTCGTCAGCAAACGGATCATTCAGGCGGGGGTCGCGCTATTTCTGATGCTGCTTTTCTATCCGATCATGCTGACCAAGATGGCGCTGTTCGCTCCAGTCTGGCTGCTGTTTCTCGCACTCGTCAGCAAGTTGGTCGAGGCCCGCAGAGCAACGATCCTCTCGTTCTTCCTGCCTGTGTTCGTTGGTGTCGTCTGTGCGCTGCTGTACAAAGCCGGCCTGATTCCACTCAAGCCCGGAATGGTGTATTTCGGCATCGTCAACAACAGGATGATTGCAATCCCGTCGCTTGCCCTCGAAGTCTACAACAACTACTTCTCGGGGCATCCTCTGACCCACTTCTGTCAGATCAACGTCGTGAAGTTTGTGGTTGCATGCCCCTACGACGAGCCCATTTGGGCCGTCATGGCCAAGGCCTACGAGCTCGGCGCCTTCAACGCGTCATTGTTCGCGACCGAAGGAGTTGCATCGGTCGGTCTCGTGCTCGCACCGGTGTCCGCGCTGGTTTGCGGCCTGATCATCGCTCTCGGCAACCGCCTGTCTTCCGGACTCCCGCCACGATTCGTGCTGCTATCCACCGGGATCCTGCCCCAGGTTCTGCTCAACGTACCGCTCTCGACGGCCTTGCTGACGAATGGCGTCGGGCTGCTATTCCTGCTCTGGTATGTCGCGCCGCGGTCTGCCTTCGAGCACAATGCAGCAACCTACAGGTCGCCGACTAATTCCCCAACCAACCTCGATTAGATCACGACGTTGAATCCCGCCAGATGATGAGCAATCAAATGCCTCCCGCGGAGTTGCCGCGGAGAAAGAATCATAACGCTTTCCGGGAAGAAACATCGTTGCGTAGACGAGTGCTTGCATCGCCTATGGGAAAGGTTTTCTGACCACGCGTTCACGAACGTCTCGCAATCGCAGTCGCGCGGCAGAGGGAAGCGAACGCCAAACTCGCCGAAGGACTTTGTAAGTAATCGATTCGTGAGCCAATCGAACACGAATAGAAGACGCACTTGCCGTCACGGAAGAGGCATTGAACCTCGAGCCCTGATTGCTTTCCGGACGCGCTTGGTAGAAGAGAAGGTGGGTCTCTTCCGAGTTACCAACCGCGCAATGTACGGCCGCATAAAATGGAGCCGAGACAGCCGCCCAATTGAAAGAGCGTTCGAAATAGTCAAGTGCGTTCACACCGCAGCTTTGCCGAAAGCTGTCGTCACACAATTTTGAGACGGCTTCGACCAGCTTCGTTTCACTATTGAAATCAACGACCAGTCCGGACTTTGCGCTTACGACCACCTCAGTCACGAAGTTTGTCGCATTCGCGAGAATGGGCAAACCAGCCGACATGTATTGACTAAGTTTGTTGGGCGAACAGTTAGCATAGTTGGCGCCGGCGGGTGTATACGGCACTAAACCTACGTCTCCGTCCGCTTCTGCCGCAGCGATCAACAGCTCCGTGGGCACAGCCGGCGGAAACATCACCCGAAACTCGCATAATCCAAGGCTCCGAGCCAATTCGATCATTTGCTGCCTAAACGTGTTATCCGGCCCTCGTAGCACCAAGACTGCACGGGAATCGACCCTGGTCCAGTTGCGGATCAGTTGCTCAAGTCCTCGGTAAGGGGCGAAGTTGCCTTGGAACAAAAACCGGACGTCCCGCTGCGCGCTAGCGCGCGTCGTTGGCCGTGTGCCGCTAAGCGACCTGCTAAACGTCGGCGTGCAGTTCGGTACCGAGTAAAATTGTGTGCCGAACTCTCTAGTCAGCAAGCGCGCTAAAGGTGAAGAAACTGTTCCGTGATGATCAGCAAACCGAACAAGTCGGTCCTCTAGCTGTCGCCAAAACACTCTGGCGAATTCGCCTTGATCAGGGTCGGCCTCGGGCCAATATTCCAAAGCCTCATAAATCACTGGCACGCCCAACAGCCCCTTAGCAATCAAGGCCGGCAGTAGACTCGGGAAATTGATAGCAACCAAGGCATGAACGCCCTCCACTCGTGAGATAGCGTCGACCAAGGTCAAGGCGGAGCTTAAGATGTAGCTCAAGTACCAACGGAAGTTTTCCGCGTATGGCGAGCGCTGCGGCATTCCGAATATCTGGAACAAACTAACATCGCTGCCATTTAACGCTTCGGCCAGAAAGTAAAGTTCCCGCACCGCACGACTGGCGCCCTCGTTAGGCGCGACTTGGGCGATATAAGGAGCGAGGCAGCCAGGAGCCCACTGTTTACGGGGCACATGAACAATCACCTCGCTTTTTGGACCCTTCCTGATAGCAACTTCCGATCCAGCCTCATTGATTCCAAGATGATGGATCAGCACGCCGTCTGGAGCACCCATTGCGTACCACGTGTCGCGCCGCGGATCGGCGCCGAAATCATGGCACTGCAACAGCACAACGTTTCTGGACGGCTGCTCGCTGACCAGAACCGGCTTCCGCCTACGCCCCTTGGAGTCGAGAACGAAAAGCAACCCCGCATCAAATTCTTCTACGAAGGTCTCTATCCAATTTCTCTTATCAAGCAACACCTCCTCGAAGGCTGCAGCAGCCATGCGATTTCTTCTACAGGAATCGAGGGTAAGATCGATCCCTTCATCGAGGTTCGAATAATCTTCCGCCAACTCAAAATAGTGCCGACCAGAAATCATACGCTCAGTGTAAGTCCCTGGAAACAAAATCTGAATGGCACCCACCGAAATCGCCTCGAAATGCCTGGGCGAAATCATGAAATAACCCACTCGACCCTCGAGCGGACTGAGCTCTGCCAAGTAGGCCTCTGCATAAGTTCGGGAGCCATCGTCGGCACCGAGCTTGCCTTCCACAGCTGCGCAACGCGCGGCTAGAGTGCCGTCGACATCGAACAGGCCTGAGCCGCTCTCCACTCCAAGCACACTCTTGCAAGATGCGAGAAAGTCAAACCACGCCTCTCCGCCTACACGATCCTCCCATCGACTAGAGATGTCGAGCACCAATTCACTACCAGCGAGACGCTGCAGCACTTCTTCGCCAATTTGACGCTTTTGATAACATAGTCTGCCGAAAGATAGGGGCATGATAGAGCCGCGATAACCGATATCGATCGGACGCTTTGTCGAGGGATTGAATCGAGAGCGCATCGACGGCGTGACGTAACTCGTCAACATGTGGCGAATGGTTGTTTCCGGCAATGACGAACCGTAGGTTCTTGCGACCTCATTCTGCGGCATGATTGAGAAGATGCAATCTATGCCCACATCCGAGGCATAGCTTATGAACTCCGAGAACCGGAAATGCTCGTCCTGTTTGAGAATGACCTTAGCACCGTCAAAAGTAGCAAGCTTGCCCGATATTGCCTGGTCGAGTGACCGGAGATTATCCACGTTATAGGAAACGGTATTGTGGATGACGACGGCCTCAAAGTCGTTTAGGTCTACAACCGGCGGAATCTTCAAGAATCCACTATCAACGCGGTGCTCAGCCAAATTCAGAACTGAAATTGAAAATGAAGAAAGCCGCTGAAGAAGTGCGATATTCTCTACAATTGAGGGGACATTCCTCGGTTCGTAGTATGCAACAAGAAGTACCTTTTCTGGTCGCCTTCCGACCTGTGACATCGAAAGATTTATGTCGATCCCAACCATTCATCCACTCCGCCGACTACGACTAGTCATCGCTATTGACTAGCGACTCCAGTGCAGTTTTCGCCTTTGGACCAATGAATCTTAAGTAAGCGTCGTGCCCATCTTCACTGAGGTGAAGGCCATCATCCAGAAGCAGCGATTTGAGGGCAATACCTTTCGCGATGAGCTCTTCGAAGTACAATTCCATGTCCTGGAAGAGCACTATGTCACGGAGTTCCGCGGCCAGATCGCGAATCGACGCGTTGTAAGCTCTATTGCTTTGCTCGAACGTGATTGTCGTATTCGGAATAATGTCAGAACCGCGCAAGGTAGGGTGGTTCGTATTAAGCAGAATCTTTTTTGCGCCAAAAGTGCGGCTTCGATTGATGATCTCACGCAAATTGGCTTTAAATGCTTCCAGGCTAACGCGCGGATTACCTTTGTCAGTCAACCAATAATTGCAGTCGTTTAGTCCAAACTGTACAACGATCATGTCCACACCCTGGCTCTGCACGTGATACGGCATATCTTCGAGTGCTTGCCGCGTGGTTCTGCCGTTGACGGACGCATTTGTAACAACAAGTTTGGCACTGACACTGCGGTGCGTATCTAGCTCTTCGGCAAGGCGAGTGACCCAACCTCGATAAATAGAAACACCTTGGCCGACGCAGATCGAGTCTCCAAAGAAAGTCACTCGAACAAGCTTTTCTGATCCGATCTTTGACATATCCACGAACTATTCCTCAAAGCACACGTTGAATTCCAGGCGATAGAAGACAGGCTACTTTTCTGCGCTACTGGATTTCCTCTACAGAAAAGACAACTTGGCGAAGATCCAAGAGACCACTCTGTGGTACCAGATAGGTCTTCCCCTTCGCAGTCAGTTGGAACGCCATGTTGTGAGGCGGGTAGAACAGAGCGCGCGCGTAAAGGCTAAGCTGATCCGGATCACGGATCGCGGTAACATCTAGAATTTCCTTCAGTGAGTTTCTTCCGTAGAATTTTGGCTCGACGTCAGCAGAAAGAGGCCTTCGGGGAATAGGCCGACCGCTTCTCAACGTGGCCATCAGTTGCTCGAACGCGTTAATGGCTGCGTGAATAGTCTTCCGATGAAGCGAGAGAGCCGTGTCGCCGTCGCCAATGGCCGTCACGGCCTCAAATGCGATGGCGCCGCTGTCGACCTTCTCCTCCATCCAGTGGATCGTCGAGTAGTAGGCGCCATCACCGTTAAGGATTGCGTGAGAGATAGAATTGTAACCCTGATAATGTGGAAGGCGAGCATTATGGAGATTGTATGCATCTCCATTGACAGCCTCAAGTATGTCCGGTGAGATAATCCAGTTATGTTGGATCGAAATTAGAAGACTTACTTCCTCTTCCCGGATCGCCGAAACAATCTGTTCCGTCCGCCGCCGGTCATTCGCGAGAAACCTAGGCGCAAATCCTAGCTCACGCTCAGCACGAACCCGTGTGTCAACGTCCGTCACCAGAACTGCGAGCTCGAAAGCTTCACGGTTTTCACGTCGAGCAAGGATTTCCATAGCTTTCCAAGCGATCTGCCGCTGGCCAAGAAAAATTAGTTTCCGCATGCGTTACACTCAACTTATCTACTGGAATTGATAGATACCAAGGACAGCCATCGCTACCTCGCCTGAAATACGCCAATAAACTCGGCTGGGCGGATTAATGTCTGCGCTATCTCAGCAAACACGTTCGGGTGCTTATCGCGAAGTGTGATCAACGCGTCCACCTGCTCCTCCAAAGTCAATACAAGTCCTTTACTTAGACTTTCCAGAGCCTCCGCCTGAGGTGCATTGCTTTCCACGGCAGCCTTCGCCATTGGTACAAGAACGTCGCGCAGAGGCGCCTTGAGGGAGGGCGCTGGCGTCAAAATCTGACTAGCTACGTAGAACGATTTAGCCGCGTATTCGAAACCGAGGCATTTAAACTCGAAGCACTTCTCGAAATAAAGGCGCAGCGAGTCGCGAGTAAAAGAGCGAACGTGCATATAAGCGTAAAGGTCATTGGCCACATACGAAGATAGATCTTCGTTATTCGGTACACGCACGATAAGCACACCGCCAGGCTTTAGCACGCGTGCAATCTGCGCTACCGATGCGTCCAAATCCAGAAGATGCTCAAGCACATCGCAAACGACGACACCGTCAAAATAGTTATCGACGTAGGGCATTTCTGCGAGTTTAGCGAGCGCGACTGTTAGACCTCGCTTCAGAGCCAATTGTAGATACTCAAGCGCAACGTCAACGCCGTAACGATCATAGTTCGGCACGTTCTTTAGCAGATTACCGGTGCCCACACCCGCATCGAGAATACGCGCTCCGTCTGGAAGGTAACGCTGTATCAAACCAAGGGTAACTGCCTCGGAATCTTGTATTTGGTCGTCGACCATGAAAGGGGAATGATGCGTGGAAGCCAAATGCTCGAGATGGTCATGGGCGATCTTTGCATAGTTTGCGACATATTCATCGCTCTCGGAGAAGACGGGAATCCCCTCGACAGTACGAATCGGAGCCCGAGCATAGGCGGCCTTACTCATCACGAAGCCCTCACATCAACGCAGGTCCATTCAGAAGAATGCAAAAAGGCGGCACCAACCGCACTAATCGATTCCGGCAACACTACGTCTAGGTTAAAACTGCGACTGAGAAGGTCGAAACGTTTACCTTCGTTCATTCGCTCAATTCCAACATGTTCGGTTACGCTTATCCCTACAGTGTATTCACCGGGCCCAATTTGGCAGGGATTCAGAACGACCGACACCTGCCGTCGGTCTCCCCCTTTTGCGCTAAATTCATCTGGCGGACTGAACAAGCGCGTGGCGCAGTTTCCCATGTGATCGTGAATGGCCACTCCGTAGCAGCATCTGTAACTACCGTCTTTCAGGACTTCGAGGTCGATCACAAACCGAGCGGGACGCAAGCAGATGAACTTATTTGTTGAGCCCACCTCAGTCTGCAAATCGAGGCCGACAATTCTAAGCGAGGTTTCATCAACCCACCGCGACAGTCCGCCCGGTGCAAGATGCCGCAGAGCCGCCGGCGCCGGATGTGGAAATTGAGGCATAGCGTCGTGCGGCACAAACGAAGGCACCTGCATCCGCCTAGAGTCGAAGCTCTGCGCCACAAAACGGGTCCCAGTCAATTCGCCGGTCGTTGGATTATCTTCGGACAGCTCACGGTGCCCCACGACATTTTCTGTGGCGACGACGGACGACGTGAGTCGCTCTGCCTTGTTTAGCTTCTCCACAGTCTTGTTTAAGTACTCTTCATAGGCTTTGACGACCAGAAACGCGCTGTCCTCCATTCGGATTTCACCCTGGTCTAGCCAGATTGCACGGTCGCAGAGCTCCAATATCTGACTCATCGAATGCGAAACGAGAAGCATCGTGCAACCGTTGCCAATAAGCTTATCAACGCGCTTCTTTGACTTCGCTACGAAGTATGCATCGCCGGCCCCAAGGACTTCATCAATGATGAGTATCTCAGGACGTATCGCGGTCGCAGTCGCGAACATCAGCCTAGCCTGCATTCCCAGAGAATAGGTCTTAAACGGCTGATCAATGAATTCGCTCAATTCACAAAACTCGATGATTCCTTCGACCGCCGTCTGATGCTCTGCTCGCTCCAGCCCATTGTAGTGCAATGAGGCATCGATATTCTCCCGTCCCGTAAATTCTGGGTGAAAACCAATACCAACATTCATCAGAGCCTGCACTCGTCCAACCACCTCGACAACGCCAGACGTCGGAGAAAAATTGCCACAGATCAACTTCAGAAGCGTTGTCTTCCCAGAACCGTTACGACCGATTATTCCGATCCGCTGCCCCTTCTGAACCTTCCAATCTATGTGCGCGAGTGCACTGAACTCTTTCGCTGCGGTTCGCGGTCTAAATCCGTAACGATGAAGCTGCAGCGCCTCTATCAACTGATCTTTCTGGCTGCCATGAAGTCGATAGATCTTCGAGACATTCTTAAACCAGATCGCCACTTCGCTAGATTTTGTCATCTTCGAGTCTTCATGCATAGTCATAGAACACGTTCTTAATTCGCTGGAATATCCAGAATCCTCCCAAGAAGCTTGTTAGAGCCATTCCGAAAACAACAGCCAGATAGCCTGGCAAGGGAAACTCTCCGTAGCAAATCAGGGCTTGAAAGCAGAACACGAAATAGGACATCGGGTTGAGGTAAATAATGAACTTCATTGCGCTCGGTACCATCTCTGGTGTGTAGGCGAACGGACTAAGTACGAACAACACCATAAGAACCAAACCCAATCCATGCTGAATGTCACGAACGACGAGCGAGACAAGTGAAAGGATCCAGCCGATACCGCCAACGAACATCAATAGCGATCCCCATAGCACGGGGACGAGGAGCACCGACTTCCAATTCACTCCGCCAAAAATTGCTCCACTCAACAGTGTTACAGTAAGCGCCACTAAGCTAGAGACTTGCGCACTTAGCACTGCCCGGATGGGTATCAGCTCGGCAGGAAACACTGTGTTTAGCAAAAGGGCCCGATTTGCCGAAAGCGACGATGTAGCGCTAGTCAATGCTTCGTTGAATGCCATCAACGGCACCATGCCTGAGAATAGAAGGATGACGTAACTCTCGCGAGACAGATTTTGTGGCTGGACTTTGAAGATGAACGCATAGAGGCCAGCATAGATCGCAAGTTGCATGACCGGAAATACTGCGACCCAGGCAACGCCCAATATTGACCCACCGTATCTCTGACGCACATCACTTACTACGCTGTCGAACAAGCGCATCCGATAACGAAACAGTCGAGCAAGCTTCATCATCAAATCGTTCTGGCCATACATCCATCGCGCCTTTTTTGAAGGAATCTCAGCGTTCGACTGGCGCGCCACGACCGTGCCCTCTTTCAAGCAACGACTTGTGCCTTATGCCACTCAGAAGTTGTCGCAAATCTCAACCTTTGGACTGACGGTCACTCACGGAGGTGAGTTAGTTGAGTGCCCTACTTCGCGAACGACGTGAATCGATGATATTCTCAAGCCTTGATGACGTTGTCTGCTGGCCCGACAAACTTACCACGGCAATCGACTATCAGCGGCGCCTCCGAGACTAACAACTCGTAGTCAAACCGGTCGTGGTCTGTGGCAAGCAATACGCAGTCGAACTGCTGCAGAACGCCTTTGCTCAACGGTACGCTTGCCAGATCGAAAGAATGCGCTCTCATCTTGGGGAACGAAGGTACGTGCGGATCACTGTAGGCAATCTCTGCTCCTAGATCCCGCAGCTTCTCCATCAAAAGAACCGAGGGAGACTCTCGCACATCGTCCACATTTTTCTTGTAAGCAATCCCGAGCACCAGAATCGAACTTCCCTTAATGGACTTGTTTCTCTGATTAAGAGCCAAGGACAGTTTAGAAATCACGTAGTCCGGCATCGAGGAATTGATCTCGCCAGCGAGTTCGATGAAGCGCGTGTGCATGCCGTATTCGCGCGCCTTCCATGTCAGATAGAATGGATCAATTGGAATGCAGTGTCCGCCGATGCCGGGTCCGGGATAATACGGAACGAAGCCGAACGGCTTGGTGGCTGCGGCGCGAATCACTTCGTGAATATCGATCCCCATCTTGTCGGCGACAAGCTTCATCTCGTTGACTAGACCAATATTCACCGAGCGATGGATGTTCTCCAGCAGCTTCGTCAACTCGGCGGCCCGCGTCGAGCTTACGGGAACGACCCTGTCGATCACCTGACGATAGAGAGCAATGCCAGCCTCAAGGCATGCGGGTGTGCAACCACCACAGACCTTCGGAATTGACCGGGTCGAGAAGCTTGGGTTACCGGGATCTTCGCGCTCTGGAGAAAAGACCAGAAATATGTCTTGGCCGATAGTGAGGCCGAATTTTTCGATGCGCGGCTTTAACTCTTCCTCAGTTGTGCCAGGATAGGTCGTGCTTTCAAGTGACAAAACCATCCCCTGATGCAAATACGGCAGAAGCGATTCTGTCGTATCTAGTACAAAGCTCAGATCGGGTTCGCGATATTTGTTGAGCGGCGTTGGAACACAGAGAATAAGTGCATCGACATCTCTCGCGCGGGAGAAATCGGTCGTCGGCTCGAAGCCAAGCCTCGTCGCAGCCTTGATGCTGCCGCTCGATATATGCTCGATATAGGACTGACCGGCTTGAAGTGCATCGACTTTAGTCTGGTCAATATCAAAGCCAACGACCTTGTAGCCTACTTCGGCATAACGCAGCATGAGCGGAAGGCCGACGTAGCCCAAGCCCACGATGCCGATTACGGCTGTTCTATCGTCCAGTTTAGCGATCAACTCGGATTTCATGTCATCACTCTTGCTAGGCTGTTGCGACGGCCGGCTTGAAAGGCATCGAATTTGGACGCTGAAATAGCGCTGTAGCGACGAGGCCGCAATCCTGGAACGGACGGATACGCGCCGCCTACCGAAAGTCGACAAAACGGACTTTGGCGACAAGCTTGCTGAACAAGGACGCGATTCGCGGCGCCCCTTTCATCTTGGCGCACATGAGCCTAATAGCCGGACGACGTCATGGGCCGCGCGACCAGTCCCATACTCGTTTATGTCACGTCGCACGGACTTAACTGGCCCTTTCCAGAGCCGATTCCATCCGCTTGCAACCGTCTCGGTCCATTCAGTTTCATCGCGTAGCGTTACGCATGGCACGCGGTGAAAATATGCCTCTTTTTGCAAACCGCCGGAGTCCGTGTACACCTCGGTGGCGTGATGCAGCAGCTTTGCCATGTCGAGATAGCCGACCGGCTCGATGATGCGGAGCCCGTCCAGGCTCACACCCAACCGCGCTGCGGCGTGCCGGGTACGCGGATGCAGCGGCAGCACGACGGTGCGCCCGCGCGCCTGCTCGAGCAGGAACTTAACGACGTCGCGCAGCCGTTCCGGGTCGTCGGTATTCTCGGCACGGTGCACGGTCGCAAGCGCATATTGGCCGGGCTCAAGCTGCAGCTCAGCCAGGATACCGGACCCGGTCTCCGCCTTCTCGAGAGCGAACATGGTGGCGTCGTACATGACGTCGCCGACGTGATGTACGCCCTCAGTCACGCCCTCTGCCGCAAGGTTCGCGATGGCCGTCGCGGTGGGACAGAAGTGCAATGTCGAGAGATGATCCGTCACAATCCGGTTCAACTCTTCCGGCATCCGCCGGTTGAAGGAACGGAGTCCCGCTTCGACATGGGCGACCGGGATGTGAAGCTTGGCCGCGGCCAGCGAGCCGGCCAGCGTCGAGTTTGTGTCGCCATACACCACAACCCAGTCCGGCTTTTCGGCAAGCAGGATCGGCTCGATCGCCATCAGCATTCGCCCGGTCATGTCGCCGTGGCCGCCGCCATTGATGTCCAGATGATGCTTCGGCTTCGGGATGGATAATTCCTCGAAGAACAGGTCGGACATGTTTGCGTCGAAATGCTGGCCGGTGTGAATCATCACTTCCGCCAATCCATCCGTTTCGCGGATGGCCCGGCTGACCGCTGCGGCCTTGATGAACTGCGGTCGCGCGCCGACCACAGTGAGAATTTTGACGGACATCAGGAATACTTCGCGACGTCGGGCACATGCGCAACGTGGTTGCGCATGCAGCCGAGGATGCGGTCGCGGTTCTCCCGCGTCCACGCAACGGTCCGCCGCAGGCCCTCTTCATGCGCGACGCTCGCCGCGAACCCGAGCTTCTCGCGCGCCTTCGCGGGATCACCGAAGCGCTGGCCCGACCTGTCCCAGTCGCGCGCCGGCGTCAGCGCGATCGGCGTCTGGTTGCCGGTGATCGCGTTCACCCGCTTCGCCAGTTCGAGGATGCTGGTCTCGACGCCCGAGGCAAGATTGTAGATCTCGCCGGGATCGCCCGAGAGCGCGCAAGCCATCAATCCCCGCGCCATGTCCTCGACATAGATGAAGTCGCGGGACGCGATCCCGCCATTCTCGACGGGAAGTGCTTCGTCGTTGAGCGCCTTCCAGATGAAGGTCGGGGTGACGTTCCGCCAGACCGTGTGAACGGTGCCGCGCCAGCGCCCGGCTCCCAGTATCTCGCCCGGACCATAGACGTTTTGGAATCGCGCCTTCACGAAGGGCAGCTTGTAGCGGGAGAAATAGTAGTTGCCGTACATCTCCCCGATCAGCTTGGAGATCGAATAGGGGCTGTCGTGGTACAGCGAGACCGGAGCATCCTCCGTCGTCGCCGACGCGCCATCGAAGGTCTTCTCGGCCACCGCGCAACCCGCCGCAGCATACACCACCTTCCGCAGCGAGCGGATGCCCTTGAGCCGTTCGAACAGCTTCAGGCTGGTCAGCGTGTTGTTGTCGTGATCCGCCATCGGATCGGCAATCGACGACTGGTTGCCGTGGAAACACGCCAGATGGAACGCGAAGTCGAGATCTTCGGGCAATGCGGCGAGCACGGCGTCATCGGTGATCGGACGCGACACGAACTGGATCCGGGGATCTCCCGGCACGTTCGAGGCGTCTGCCGACAGAAGATTGTCTACGACGATGATCTTGGCCGGCGCTTGCTCGAGCAGCAGCCGGACGAGATTTGAGCCGACGAACCCGGCTCCGCCGACGACGAGTATGGTCGATCCGTTGAATGACTTCATGATCAGCTCTTTGGTGCCGCCAGGTGACTATAGACATCGCTCACGCCATGGGCGTCGTACCATGCAAGGAGACGCCGAATGGTCTCATCGAACGGCACCTTGGCCTGCCATCCGAGCAACGCACGGGTCCGGCTCGGATCCGGAACGACGGACGGTACGTCGTCATCGCCGACCGGCACCACCTTCACGTCGGGATCGGCCGGCAGTCCGAGGTGGGACCGCACGAGGTCGTAGATCTCCTTGATCGAGTGGCCGATCCCGCTCGAGACGTTGAAGACCCCGGTCGGCGCCTGCTCGGCCATCGCGAGATCGACCGCGGCCAGGAAGTCGGACATGTCGAGGAAGTCGCGCTGCGCATCGCTGCAGAAACAGCCCTGCCCTGCCTTGAGGCGCTTGTAGAAGGTCGGGATCGGACCGATCGCCAAACGAGGCCCGGTCACGTTGGCGAGCCGCAGCGACATGTAGGGCAGGCCGCTCATCGCCAGATATTGTTCACCGGCCACCTTCGAGATTCCGTAGCTGGTGAACGGCCGCAGCGGATGCTCGACCGGGATCGGCGTGGTTTCCGGCCGGCCATAGCACAGCACGGTCTGGAAGTTCAGGATCCGGTCCACGCCGGCGGCACGCGCGGCATCGATCACGTTCACGGTGCCGTCGACATTCGTCGCGATGTCTTCGCGCCAATTCGCCGGATCCTTGTAGGAAGCCGCCGAATGCACGACGTGCGTGGGTCGGAATTTCTCGAACGCCGAAGCGACGAGATCCCGATCGACGATCGACCCCTCGATCAAGGTCAAGCCCGGAAGCGCGGGCACAACCTCGCGCTTGCCGGTGGCGAAATTGTCGATCACGAGAATCTCGTGGCCCTGCGGCAGCCAGTGCTCGATCAGGTTCGAGCCGAGGCAGCCCGCGCCGCCAGTGATGATGATGCGCATCTTGCCGTTCCGATCAGGTGCGGATTTCCGCACGCGCTTCCTTCAGGTGCGTATAGCCACCGACGACGCCTTCCTTCTCCCAGCGCTCGACCGACAGGCGAGCGATCTCGTCCAGCGACGTGAATTCGACGTCACCGAAATCCTTGAACGTGCGGGACGGGTCGAGCAAGATCGAAGGCGCGTCGTCCGGGCCGAGCGGCTTCACCTCGGGCTCCGGATAGTCGTTGATCTTCATGGCCCGCACCACGGAATCGTAGAGCTCCTTGATGGCGACGTCCTTGCCCGAGGAGAAGTGATAGGTGCCGTGGCCGACGCCATCGGCGGCCTTGACAACGACGCGGGCGAGATCGCCAGCATAGCAGAAGTCGCGGCGCGCCGGGGTGACGAAGCACTTCTGCCCCTTTGCAAGCCGCCCGTAGAAGATCGGCAGCGGCCCCGACACGTTTCGCGGCCCGATCACGTTGGCAAGGCGGAACGTTACCCATTCCACTCCGGAGAACTGCACGTAATTCTCGCCGGCTGTCTTCGAGATGGCGTAGCTGGAATTGACGGGATTGATGGGATGGTCAAGCTGAATCGGCGACTGGAGCGGCTTGGTACCGTAGCAAAGCGCAGTCTGAAAGTAGACAAGACGGGATACGCCGAAGGTCTTGCAGGCTTTCGCGACATTGGCCGTGCCGACCGCATTCACCAGCGCATCACTGCTCCAGTCTTCCGGATCCTTGTAGGACGCGGCCGTGTGAATCACGACCTCCGGGCGGAAATCGGAGAACAGTCGATCGATCACCTCGACGTTTGCAATCGAGTCCTCGACCAGGGTCAGATTGTCGTGCTTGGTGAGATTGTCGGCTCTGCCGGTCGCATAATTGTCGATCGCGACCACGGTGTCGCCACGCGACAACAGCATGTCGATGACCGTTGATCCAACCTGTCCGGCTCCGCCGGTTACGAAAATCTTCATAGCCACCATCCAGATTGAGAAGTTTAAGCCTTGACCATCGCGCGAAACTCGGCTGCCCGGTCGTGAAAGCGCTGATGCCAGAGCTCCAGACTGAGAAGCCCCCACGTCTTTCGGGAGAAGCGTGATTGCCCACCGAAGCTGGAAAGCACGACATCACTATTGAAGAACGGACGATGCTTCGAACGCTGTTCGCCGAAAACGTCCAGGACAAAGTCCTTGAGCTCACCGTCGAACCATTCCTTCAGCGGCACCGGAAAACCCATCTTGTCGCGCCGCTGCAACAGCGCCTTCGGCAGTGTGTCACGATAAGCCGTTTTCATGAGCTGCTTCATCTGCCCGCCCATGAACTTCACGTCGGCCGGCACTGTGGCAAGGAACTCGACAAGAGGATGATCCAGCAGCGGCACGCGACTCTCCAGGCCGTGCGCCATGCTCATGCGGTCCTCGACGTGGAGCAGCGCCGGCAACAGGCTCTTGAAGTCGAAGTGCGTCATCTTGTCGAAGTAGGCTTCCTTCCGCACATTGTCTTTGTTGTTGAAAATGGCGCGGAAGGACTCGAACACAGCCTCCTTGTTCAGCGCACTCCAGTCGACCTCACCGACCATGTCAGTCGAACGATCGACCAGGCGGAAGTATCTCCGATCAAGATCCTCGAACAGGCCGGCGCGCCAAAACTCCTTGATCATGGGCTTGTATTCACGCAGCAGACCGAGATTGGGCACGATGGACTCGATCGTGACCACGTAGTGACCGCTCTGATAGGTGCCGTCGATAGCTGCCTTGATGCACTGCTCGAAATAAGCGACCAGATAGCGCGCATAGCCGCCGAGCAGTTCGTCGCCGCCCTGCCCGCCCAGCACGACCTTGACATTCTTCGCGGCCAGCGCGGACACCATGTATTGCGGAAACGACCCCGGTCCGGCCACCGGGAAGTCAAGGTGATAGATGACATCGCCGATGCTATTGCGGAAATCTGCGGCAGTGATGTCGACCATGTGGAGCGACATATCCGCCAGATCGGTCACCGTCTTCGCATAGCCGCTCTCATCATACCCCGAAAATTCGAGGAAGCGGCCATGGAATGCGTCACGACTGCGATGATCCAGCTTGGCAGCCAAGAGCGCAACAAGACTGGAGTCGAGCCCACCCGACACATAGCCGCCGACCGGAACGTCGGAGCGCAGATGGACCTGCATGGAGTCGGATAGCAGCTCGGTGAAGCGCCGCTCGAAGTAGCTAGGACTGCGATCGAAATCGACGTCGTACTGCACGTCCCAATACCGGGACGTCGCGACGTCGCCGCCCTGAACTCGAAGCAGATGGCCGGGCAGCAGAGTGGAGATCCCCTTAAATAGGGTCTTCTTGCCGATTGTGTACTGAAATGTGAGATACTCACTCAGCGCATCGGCGTCGGTTTCGATGTCGCCCAAGAACGGCAGCAGCGCCTTGGCCTCCGATGCGAAATAGAAGACCCCGTGTTGCACCGTATAATAAAACGGCTTGATCCCAAAACGGTCACGCGCGGCAAACAGCTTCTTGCTTCGATTGTCCCAGATTGCGAAAGCAAACATCCCGCGCAGATGATCGACGCAGCGCTCGCCCCATTTCTCGTATGCGGCGAGGATCACTTCCGTGTCCGAGTTGGATTGGAACGTCCAACCTTTCGAAAGCTGTTCGCGAAGTTCGATGAAATTGTAGATTTCCCCATTGTAGGAAATCACGGTACCACTCGCGCCCCTCATCGGCTGGGCACCGGCAGGCGTCAAATCGATGATCGCAAGCCGACGGTGAACCAGTCCGACGCTCCCGGCATCATCGCTCCATTGCCCCGAGCCATCGGGACCACGATGAGCGATCAAGCCGCTCATCGCGTTGAGCGACGCGATGCCCCCTTCAACGGGATGACCGGACAGAGACGCGAATCCTGCAATGCCACACATGAAGTCAGAGAACCCCGATATTCAAGATCACCGAAGACGCCAAATCTATCCGCGAATTCTACGCGCGAGAGCCAACATCTGACGGACAAGCGCAACAACAATCGTATGAAGAAAATTGGGTAACAATCTGATTTCCTTCATATCCTCAATGTGATGCTGATGTGCGCGAAGAACGGCGCGGGTAAACGATTCCCGCAAGGCAAACTCATCGGCGACCGCATCCGGTGATGCACTACAATCAGGGGGTAGCCGCCCCTTCCTGATCGCGACATCACGAACTTCCGCTAGCAGACCTGCCACAAAATTCCTATAGCGGAACTTCGGATCGTCGACCAATGCGCGGTAACACGCCTCGATCCGTGCTTGGTTGGCGTCCACATCCTGCATCTGCTCGTAGACTTCTTCGGCATTTGAGCAATCAAGCGCGAGCTCGATGTAGTGCTCGCCTGGGTTCAGTGCGCCGACATAACTGCCGGGCGTCAGTATCTGGCAGGACCGAGCGATCGCCGCCTCGAACAGACGTGGCCCGGCCGCGGTATACGCCTTCCTCATGTCCTGGCCGGCGAAGCACGTCTGCTCTAGTTCCTCAAAGCTGGCTGTCGGGTTGCGCTGAAGCTGCAATTCGACACATTCCCTGATCTCCCCTCTCGGATCCAGGAGCGAACTTCCGCTCTCGCAGCCAAGGGTGAACTTGCAGTTACCCAGAAACTGCAGCCAAGCATCGCCAACAAGAGCGTCGCCCTCCCGTGTCGAGATATCCAGTCTGAGCTTACGATCAGCCACTCTCGACCGGAAGCGCTCGCCCAATTCGGCCTTCACCTGGCCTACTCTTCCAAAATATGCCGGCAGCGCCCTCGCCCGATACCCGACATCGATTGGCCGGTCGTTGAATGGCACGGCAAAGCGCTGCATCAGGCCGATATCGACGTCGTCGATATACCCCGTAAGCGCCTCGAGCACCCGTGCGCTCTCCCGCGCGCGAGGATAAAACTCTTCGTGATGACCGTAGCATACGGAATAGATGAGATCGACTTTCCAGTCCGAGAGCCACGCATCAAGTACCTCGGCATGATCGTACTCATCTTGTGGTAACGCCACCTTGACGGCATCTGATTGCGCGACAAAGTCGTAAGCATCGAGAAGCCGATCCAGCCACAGCGATTTTGGCCTCGCCCACCTCCAGCACAGAAACGTCGTGTCGAGAATGATCGCATCGAACGCCTGCTTGCGGAGACGGGCCGTGACGGGTTGGCGTGCGCTATGCAACGTATATTCGTGTTGAGGAGCGTACTTAACGAGCGCAAATGCGTGGTTGATCGACGTACGCCGCGCCGAAGCAAGATTGTCCAGTTCGTGAAGGATCAAAATTCGCACGATCGACTATCAATTCTGCACCCAGCGGCATGCAACCAGGCTGCCTTATCGCAGATGCAGCGCTGTTGCATGCTTTTCATTTCGATCCGGCGCATTTTCATCCCCGGGGAGAGCGCCGAGCACCGGCTCATCGCAAAATCCTCTCTCACGCCGAACGACGGAACGGAGCTTGAGCAAGACGCGAGAACAGACCAAGCACCCTCACTACAACAACTCTTGCCGTCTCGATCGGATGCCGGCGCCCTTGTTTCAGACGCCGCAGGGCTTTCTGGGACCAACGATGTTCTTTTCTAAGCAGCGCAGCCAACTCCGCCGGGGCATAAGGCGATTTGGTCGCTGCCATTTCTGGACGGAACACACGGTCGATGACGCGATCAACTAGCCCAACCATTGCCTGGAAGCTGTTGTCGGGATTAAGAGC
This sequence comes from Bradyrhizobium sp. SK17, assembly GCF_002831585.1. GTDB lineage: Bacteria > Pseudomonadota > Alphaproteobacteria > Rhizobiales > Xanthobacteraceae > Bradyrhizobium. The sequence goes on from NZ_CP025113.1 coordinate 6,862,313, forward strand.
AACCTCGCGATAGGCTCGGTCGATAATCGCTTGGGCCCGTGGTGGATCGCGCAACACCTCGACCACCTCTGACATGTTGGAGTGATCTTTTCTCAACGGCACGTAGTGCCGCCAAGCCTCAAGTCTTCCGGAATAGTGCCCGTCATAGAGGATCATCAATGTTCGCAGTGCCGCCGCTTCGAAACATCGCGGCGAGATGACTGAAAGAACGATCTTCCCGTCCAAATCCTTGAAGTAAAGATTACGCAGGGTCTCGAAGCCAACATTCGCATCCTGCGCTACGTGTTGCTCAACGTTGGTACGAATTTCGCCGGTGAAGTCACAAATGCTCGAGCCGCTCTCGGTACCCAGGACGGCCTTGCAATTTGCAAGGAACTCGATCCAGCTCTCGCCGTATATACGATCTTCCTCACGCGTGGACAGATCGCAGGCCAACTCGTATCTGGCTGCATCCACCTCGAACCGATCCGCAATCAGCCACTTTTCCCTGGCAAAGCTTCCCAACCACGCCGGAAGCTTTCTCGCGCGATAACCAACGTCTACCGAGCGATCCTCAAAACCCGGCACCACTCTGCCGAGCAGCTCGGTTGGGACGTAGCCGGTGAGCAAGGTTTCGCGGACGACACCCGGCAGTCGCTCTTGGGGGTAAACATCGTCCATGATCTCTGACGGAACCACGCTGAACAGGATGTGGATACCCAGGCTCCGCAGCGCCTCCGTGGTCTCATTTATCCATCGATACTCGTCCTGGACGAAGGCCGCCTTTAGCCCCTTAAATCTGCCAATGGCGGCACGCAGATTGGGACCGATATAGCTATCCATGCAGGCGACGAGAGAATAGTGAACAATGACACCGTCAAATCGGTCTAGCTCGAGCGAGCTGGATGGGTCCCCCTTCGAATTGAAGATGTGGATCGCGTGCCTGGATAACTCCCTCAGACCCATCACGTGGTCGATGATCGTAGCAGCGCTTCCTGGCGCGAAATCGCAAAGCAGCAGCAACTGAAGACGCCCGGACTCGGGCGCCTCGACCGGCCGGAGCACTGGATTCGTGGCTGGATGCATTTCCCTGGAGGACCGAAGTTGGTTTTGGAGCGCGACCTAGTGCGCCTCTTTCGGAAAACATCGACCGTCGGCTTCAACGTAAATCTCGCCCGACCGCGGGCACGCCAGATCCTTGCCGAGCCGTTCGCCCACCCTGCTCATCCAGCCGATCCGCCTGGCGGGGTTTCCCGCCATCAGCGCGAACGCAGGTACATCCTTCGTGACGACGCTACCGGCCCCGATGAAGCAGTATTCGCCCAGCGAATGTCCGCACACGATCGTCGCGTTGGCGCCGATGCTGGTGCCGCGCCCGATCGGCGTCTTGCGGAATTCGTCTTTCCGCGAAACATCTGCGCGCGGATTGTTGACGTTCGTGAAGACGCAGCTCGGACCGCAAAACACGTCGTCCGCGAGCTCGACGCCATCATAGATCGAGACGTTGTTCTGGATCTTGCAGCCGTTCCCGATCGTGACATTGGGGCCGATCATGACGTTCTGCCCGATCGAGCAATTTTCGCCGATGATGGTGCGCGGCAGGATGTGACAGAAATGCCAGACCTTGGTGCCGCGCCCAAGGACTGCGCCATCGTCGACGTAGCTCGACTGATGGATCAAGACGCCAGGGAAACGCGGGTCCTCGCGCATCTCGCTCATTTGTGCATCGCCTTCTGGGCAAAGGCGTGAACGCCATTGCTGCGGACGATCGGCGCCGTCCGGAAAGTGGAAACGATATCGATCGAGGGGCGGACTTCGTCGAGCCTGAAACCGCGACCGGCGACGATTTCCTCATAGCTCCTGGTGTGGAGGTCGGTGAAACCTTCGGAGAACTCGACCTCCTCGCCGTCGACGGTGATGGAGCGATAGGTTGTCTTCTTGCCCTTCACGGCGTCGGGCAAGTCGTTGCGGTCCAGGGACAGGAACCAGCTTACGTCAGCGCGCTCGCATTCCAGCGAGCCCGCAGCCCTCTCCGCTTCGCGCAAATGCGCCTCGCTGCGGCTGGCGGGCCCGAACACGAAGCTCAACATGTCGAAGAAGTGCACCCCGATATTGGTCGCAACGCCGCCGGACCTGGCGTCAGCGCCCTTCCAGGAGGTGTGGTACCAGCGCCCGCGCGACGTGATGTAGGTGAGTTCGACCTTGTGGCGCTTCTGCGAATTGGCGAAGCGATCCCGAAGCGCGATGATCGCGGGATGCAGGCGCAATTGCAGAATGGTGGAGATCCGCCGGCCGGTATCGCGCTCGATGGCGGCCAATCCGTCGATGTCGCCGGGATTGAGTACCAGCGGCTTTTCGCAGATCGCATCCACCCCGGAACGGAGCGCAAACCGGCAGTGCGCGTCGTGAAGGTAGTTCGGCGAGCAGACCGTCATGTAGTCGATCTTCTTGCCGTCACGCTGCATCGCGCCGACGTAACGGTCAAACAGCTCGAACTCCGTGAAGAACTCGGCATCGGGGAAGTGGCTGTCCATGATTCCGACGGAGTCGTTGGGATCGTAGGCCACAGCGAGCTTCCCGCCGGTATCGGCCATTGCCCGCATGTGCCGTGGCGCGATGTAGCCGGCCGCCCCGATCAGCGCGTAGTTCGTCATGAAAATCCTCTTTCGAACATTCTGTTTGCTTCAGGCAAGCTACCGCACTCGGGGTGAATCGAACATCACACCCAAGCCGAAACATATCCATCACGCCTGCCAGGCTGCAGACGCACTCAAGCCGCAGCGATCAGATCCGCCCCGACAAGAACCCGGACCTTGCGGCCGAGCAGATTGAGCAGAACGGCCACGCGATGGTGATCGCTGGCGTCCTCTACAAGCGCAAGACTGTCGACAAACGCACCTTCGGTAATCCGCACCTTGTCGCCGGGCGAGAATGCCGGTCCGCGCGCCAGCTTGATGAATCCGGCTTCGTCCTCGCGCGCCTTCAACGCATCGATGGTGCCGTTTTCCACCGCAGCGGGCCGATCTCCGACACACACGAGATGCGAAACACCGAGCGTCGATTGGATGGCACGCCAGCGCTGCGCCGCAACGTCGATCGCGACAAAGAGGTAACGCGGGAACAGCGGTCGCGACACGATCTCGACCTTCCGCGCATGGCTGCGACGCCGCTGATAGCGCGGGAGGTAGGTTGAAAACCCCTGCCGCACGAGGCCGGCCGCCGCCTTTGTTTCAGCGTTGACCTGCGTCTGCACCACATACCAGCGGGAATCGGGCTGCATCGCCGTCACGCCCCCAGCGGCTGTTTGGGACGCAGGCCCAGCAGGCCCGGCGCGAGCACCTTCTCGGCGCCGAAATTGCTGACCGCCTGGTCGAACACACTCCGCGCCGCCGTCAGATGGGTCACGACAACCGCGTCGAACGGCTCGCCCACCAGCGCATAGGACGAGACCACCTTGACACCGACGAACCGGCTCGCGGTCGCGTCGGGATCAACGATGGCAAGGATCGAGATCGGCCCGTCGACCGCGCACAGGACCGCGATTTCGCAAAGGTCCGACTGCCCGGCGAGCACGATCCGCCTGAAGCCAAGGGCCTGGGCGCGCTCGAACAGCCTGCCATATTCCTCCTTCGCCTTGCGGAACAGCGAAAAGGAATCGGTCAGGAACTGAACGGTCAGTCGCGATTTCTCGGAGAAGCCTTGTGGGGTGAGGTAATAGGCATAGCGTCGCGCCGGCGCCGACCCGACCTTGACGAAGCCCTTCTTGATCGCCCGCTTCAGATACGCGTTGACCAGGCCTAGCGCGACGCCGAGTTCGGCCGCGATCCGCCGCTGCGATTGCGCGCCATCCGCCTCGAGAGAGGTGAGCAGCCCAAGCACCAGCCGGTCGCTGTCATTCTCATCCGTCGGTAGAGTACCTGCCATCACGCCTATCCCCGCTGGAGCGGCTGATAGCGCGTTCACTTGATGAACGTCAAGCAGATTCGTTCACGCAATGAACATGACAACAGATTGATTTTAAAGATATTTTGTTCAGGCCCGTGTGTCGGGACGGCCACAGTGCAGGCTCGATCACGCGGTTCCGGCCAGATATCGCGCCGCCAGCGCCGAATAGCTGTAGCGCCGCGCGACGGCGACGCGATCGTCCCGTTGGCGAGCCGGCCCCTCCAAGGCGACGCGCAATGCCGCTGCGAGCGCATTGGGATCGTCCGGTGCACATCGTGCAGTCACCAGATCCTCGAGCCCGGCAAGCGCCCGCGCCTCGCAAGCGATGACGCTGCGCGGGGCGAACAGGCAATAGTCGAACAGCTTGTTGGGGCTGATGCCGTGGTGATAGAGCGTGTTCTTGTGGAAGGCGACGACCGCGCAATCGGAAGCATGCAGCATGCCATGCACGACCGATCGCTCGACTTCATCATGAAACTCGACGTTGGCGAGCGTGGCAGCCCGCTGCTTGAGCGCGGCCCGCGAGGTGCCGGAACCGATCATCACGAATTGAATCTCTGGGCTCGCGTTGCCGAGGATGGAAGCTGCGTCGAGAATGGCTTCCACGGCATTCGGCGGACCCATGCCGCCGGCGTAGAGCACGACGCGCCTGCCCTGCTGCTTGAGCACATTGATGCGATCGATCAGCGGATGAGCAAGACTTTCGATTGTAAGCGCGTTCTGGATTTCGTCGTCGGACACACCGTTGGGGAGCCACAGGAACTTGCCGGCCGCCAGGCCGCGTGCGCGCATGTGGGCTTCCGCTCCGGCCAGCAGACAGATCACGCGATCCGCCGCGCGATAGGCGGCACGCTCCTTCCAGCCGAGCACCTTCGTCAGGGGATGCCATGCAGGCGTCATCCCAAGCGCGACGATGCTCTCCGGCCAGAGGTCGCGGATCTCGAGCCAGAACCTGGCATCGAAACGGCGCGCGAGCCGATGCGCCGCCGAGATGAAAAACAGATGCGGGCTCGACGCGATCATCAGATCCGGCTTGCCGAACTGCGCGGCGATTGCCGACGCTGCCGAGCTTACCGCCGGGCCAAAGCTCAGATTGTTGCGAAGCCGCCCCAGGCTGCCACTGCCATAGCGCGGCGTGTCGAGGAACCAGAAGTCGACGTCATTGATCCGCTGCGGCCCCGGCGCGCGCGGCTGCCTGTGCAGATGATGGAAGGCGGCGCTGACGATCACCACCCGATGGCCCATCTTCCCCCAGGCGTCCGCCAGCCAGAACGGACGATAGTGACGGCCGAGCCCCGGACCACCGGCAAAGGGATGCAGCAGCCAGATGTTCATGCCGCGCCACCGGGCACGGCAAGTCGCCGGTAGAGCCGGTTGAGCTCCGCCGCATCGTGCTGCCAGTTGAACTTTTCGGAGACCGCCGCCCGCCCCGCCAATCCAAGTTCGATCGCACGTCGAGGATCGTCGGCGAGCCTGGCGAGGCGATCCAGCAAGGCCGCGCGATCATCGAGCGACACTACAAAGCCGCATCCCGCCGCCTCGACGATCTCCTTGGATTTCGGCAGATCACTGGAAACGACAGGTAGCCCGGCGGCCATGTATTCAAAAAGCTTGGTTGGAAGTGACAGCAAATAATTCGGTTCAGGCAGCAGCAGATTGAGTCCGATAAGGCTTTCGTTGAGCAGCGTCGCGATCTCGCCGCGTCCGAGCGTGCCCCTGTATGACACGTCCGCGGATGATTTCTCAAGCCAGGCTTGTTCCTCGTGGCCGATGGTTCCCGCGAGCACCAGCGGCAGCCGCACCGCGGCGCATGCCTCCACCATCTCGACCAGCCCGCGATCGAAGCTGGTGCGCCCCACATAGACCGCCTGCCGTCGCCGCGCGGTCGTCGCCGTCGGCGCGATGAATTCGTCCAGCCGCACGGTGTTCCGGACCACCGTGACATCGGCACCATAAGCACGGAAGCGAGCGGCGATGGCCGGCGTCGCGGCCACGATCGCATCAAAGTGCCGCGCGGCGTTTCGCTCCACCAGTTCCATCGCGCGCGCCACGGAAGGCCGCATCCACGGCCGGATCCAGCGCTTGGAATGGATATCCGATGGCACGTCCTCGTGGACGTCATAGATCACCTTGCAGCCGCGCGTCCTGAGCCGCAACGCGAACGGTATCAGCTCGGGATCGTGGAATTGCACGACGTCGGCTCCAGCCGCATGGGCCAGCGCAATCGCTGCCCTCCCCGCGACCCAGGGACGCTTCCATCGCGCAACCGGCGGCGTCTCGATCAACTTGAATGCGATGCGTCCCGGGTCGCTCGGGCGCGGCGGCCGCGCCACCACGGTCACGTCATGACCGGCCTCGGACAGGCTTCGCGCCTCCTTCTCAACAATTCGAATGTCGTTGGCGGAATGGACACTCGACAGCATGCAGACCTTCATGGGGCTCCAACCCCGAAGCGTTCCCCCCAAAGCGCCACGCAATAGAGCCGCCAGCGCATCCCAAGGTCGAGCCGGTGGAACCTGCGCTTCACCGCGGTCATGTCGACATAGCGGGCAAGCAGCGCGCTGCCGATCACCTTCTCATACATCGCAGGCGAGTGCCGGTTGAGCCAGATCTGATCGGGAGCGGCAAAGCCGATCTTGTCCTTGCGCCAGGAAATGCTGGCCGGAAGCGCCTCCTCCATCGCGGCGCGGAGCGGCCATTTCGTCCAGCCGTGGTTCAGCTTGATGCGGGTCGGCAGACTCAACGCGAATTCGACAAATCGATAGTCCAGGAACGGCAACCGCGTCTCGATGCCGAACCGCATCGAGTTCTTGTCCTCGAAACGCAGCAACATCGGCAAATTGGTTTCGGTGATCTCCAGCACCTGCATTTGCTGCGCATCGCGCGTCTCACGCGCGAATCGGCGAAGACACTCCGGCAGGTCCGGGCGCTTCAGGAAGGCGTACTGCCAGCGATAATATGCGGCCCGCAGCGCCGCCGAGCTGGCGCCGAACAGGTACATCAACAGGCGACGCGCCGAAACGCCGGCCTGCATGGCGTCACGAAAGGCCGAGAGAAATCCGCCGATGCCGGCGTGATCGAGCCGATCGCGGAGCCAGGCTGCATAATAGCGGTGATAGCCCAGCAGCGTCTCGTCACCGCCCTGGCCATCGAGCAGCACGATGACGCCGTTCGCGCGCGCCGTCTTCATCACCTCGTATTGCATCATGATCGAGGGGCCGCCGAACGGCTCTTCCTGCACGTCGAGCAGGGCTTCTGCGGTCGAGGCGAAATCCTCGTAGCTCGGCTTGGTGCGTAACCAGTTCAGTTCGGCCTTGGCCACGACATCAGCCGCGTAGGCTTCCTCGTTGTTCGCTGCCTGCTCGCTGACGGCCGTGATGGCAAAGAAGCGCTCGTTGGAATTCGCCGCATAGCGCTTCGCAGCCAGCGTCGCGACGCTGGAACTGTCCAGCCCTCCCGACAGACAGGTGCCGACGCGCACGTCCGAGCGCAGCCGCAGCCGTGTCGCGTCGTCCAGCAGCTCGGCCAGCGACCTTGCGGCATCCTGCTCGTCGGTCACGGCCGCGCGCGGCGCCAGCGAATAGTAGCGCTCTATCGCGATCCGGCCGGTCGAAACGTCGACCCGCATCTTGTGTCCGGGCGGCAGCTTCTCGATGCCCTTGAAGAAGGTCCGGTTGGTGTGATCACTCAAACCGCAGACCAGAAAATCACTGACGAGATCATCGTCCGCGATCGAACGCCCGATCAACGGAAGCAGCTGGCGGATCTCCGAGCCGAAGCCGAACTGCGTCGGCGTGTCCGTGAAGTAGAACGGCTTGACGCCGAACCGATCTCGCGCACAGAACAGCGTGTTGTCGCGCTCGTCGTGAATCGCGAACGACCACATGCCGTTGAAGCGGTCGAGGCAGCCCTCCCCCCAGCGGACATAGGCCGCCAACAGGACCTCGGTGTCGGAGGCGGTGTGGAAGACATGTCCAAGCGCCTCCAGCTCGGCGCGAAGCTCGAGGTAATTGTAGATCTCGCCGTTATACGTGATCCAGATCGGGAGCAGCCGGTCGCGCATCGGCTGCGCGCCATCTTCGGTCAGATCGATGATCGCAAGCCGCCGGTGCCCTAACCCGACATTGCCATTGATCCTGACGCCGCGACCATCCGGACCGCGGTGCGCGACGAGATCTGTCAGTCGATCGACCTGATCAGCATCAACGGACCCGTTCTTGGCGATGAGGCCGAATATGCCGCACACGTCTGACTAACCTGTGTTTCGTGGACAATTCGAGCGCACGCGCATTCGAGCCGCCAAGGCCTGAATCCGATCCGTCTCTGGTCCCACCTCTACCCCGTTCACGCGATGAACGTCAACCTCACCGGGTGGCGCGATACGGCGAGTTGCGTGTCTAGCGTTCTGATTTGGCGACCGCCTGTCGCATCGTGGCCGCGAAACTCGCCGCGAATGCGCTGACATTGTCATCCTGATGCGGAACGAGGTTTCGAACGACAGCTCCACGAGCCTCTTGCGACGCCTGCATCAGGTGATGCGCCAACGCGTCGGCATCGTCGACGCCGAAATAGCGGGCGGCGCCCGCGGTCTGCTCCCGGTGCACGTCGATGTCGGACAGGATCAAGGGAACGCCGAACGATTTCGCCTCCTCGACCGTCGTGCTCCAACCCTCGAAGCGCGACGGGTTCAGCAGCGCCGTGCAGGCCCGCAACAGCGCGTAGACGTGGGGCAGCGGGATGACGCCGAGGTGGCGAAAGCGCGTGTCGAGACCGCGCTTCCGGATCTCGGAATTGACCAGATCGTAGTAGCCCGGCTCGCGCCGGTCTTCCGTGCTACCGGATGCACAGACCACCACATCGATCCCGCGACGCTTCAGGATGGTCAGCGCATCGACCACGAGCTGATGGTTCTTGTGGCGATAGAACTGGTTCGGCAGATAGAAATAGTTGGGAGGCAGACCATACGTCGCGATCACGTCCAACGGGTCGGTGTCCAGGAACGCGGCGGGCGGCTGGGTCGCGAAGCGAACGACGCTGACCCGGTTTCGAACGTGCGGGTAGTACGCCCTGAAATCACGCAAGGCGCTCTCGCTGCTCAGCATGATGTCGCGCCCCGATGCGATCTGAACGCGAAAGCCGATCTCGCGGCGCCAGCGTGCCGTCCTCGGAAACAGCTGCGGCAGTGAGCGATGTTGCAGATCCGGGATCCACGCCACTGCCGGGATGGGCAGCCGCCACCCGAAGAAGCGCGCCGCTTCAACGACGACATCGACGCGCGCGGCGTGAAACGCCGCTGCGGCATCGCGATCAAGGCCAAGTGTCAGCGCCGCGGCCAGACCCGGCTGGCCATCGAATGCGTCCGATCGGACGACCTCGACTGCGGAAATAGCGGCAAGCTCGGCGAGTTCATTCTGGTCGGCGCCATTTCCGGCAAACACCACCGGAACGAACTCGCCGGGCTGGAACCGCGCAAGCGCCGCGAACAGGTTACGCTGATAATTGTAGCCGCCGGCCCATAGCCGTCGCGAAATATGATTGAACGCGATCCGCAACGGGCGGGATGTCACGAAGCCTGCCCCTTGAACCAGGCCACGTAGTCGGCAAGGCCCTGGTCGAGCGCAATGCGCCAATCGAAGCCGATCTGGCGCAGCGTTGCATCGTCGGCCAGCAAGCTCGCGGGATCGCCGGGCCGGCTTATTCCCGAGTGTCGCACGACCGTGTTGCCGCCCCACAACTTGATGAGGCCGGCTGCGATGTCGGCGACGCTGGTGCCTCGGCCCGACCCGCCATTGATGATCCGGAAGGTCTGCTGCGAGGCGGGTTGCGCGAGACCGGCAAGCAGCCTTGCGACATCGCGAACGTCGGTCCAATCACGGATTTCACTACCGGTCCCGCCGAGCGTGAGCACCGGCTCCTTGGCCGCCAGCCGCGAGCAGATGTCCCAGAGCAGTTGCTTGCGCAGGTTGGGGCCGTAGACCGAGAACAGTCGAACGATGCTGCAATCGATGCCGAACGACTGCGCGTAGCTGCGGCACAATTGCTCCATCATCCATTTGTGCTGCCCGTAGGGCGACATCGGAGCCGGGACGGCACTCTCGGCAATCGGCCCGACATGGTCGGCGCCATAGACGGCCGCGCTCGATGCCGCGATCACCGCGCAATCCGGCGCGGATCCCCGCAGCCATTCGAGCAGCCGCGCGGTGCTCGCCACGGTTCGGGAAAAATCCTCGAACGGCCGCTCGATCGAGACGCCGACGGACGATCCGCCAGCCAGATGAAAGACGCGCGCCGGCAGCCCATGCGCAGCCGCGAGCGCGTTCAGATTGGCCGCGTCGATCTCACCGTTGATCCAGCTCTGCAAGCCAAGCTGCCGGGCTTCCGTTGCGGAGATCGTCCCGTGTCCGACGCCGTGCACGGCATGACCGGCTCCTGCCAGTTCATGCACGAGATGGCGACCGATGAAACCGTTCGCGCCTGTGACCCAGACGATCATCGCTCAGGCCTTGTGACAGACAAAGGAGTAGAGCCGGCCGGGCCGGTTGTCGAAGCGTTCGGCAATCGACAGCAGCGAGCCGAACACCTGGCGCGACGCCAGCGCACCTCGCCACAGCGGAGCCACCGGAATCTTCTGCGACAGTCTGGTCACGATCGCGGCGCGCAGGGTCTCCCGCGTATACGGGAACAGGTTGATCGGGCTTTGCAGCGGCGCCAGCGTGTCGATCGCGGAAAATCCCGCGCTCGTCAGCGCGCCGGTGTAGCGATCGAGCAGGAAGGCATGTTCGCCGCCATAGAGATGATGCAGCGGATGCTGTGCGAGGAACTGCGGCAGATCCGCCTCCTTGCTGATGACATGCTCGCGCGCCGCGATCAGCATGCCGCCCGGCCGCAGCACGCGAAACATCTCCCGGCATGCGCTCTCGAGATCTCGCGTATGGTGCAGCACGGCGCGGGCGAACACGAGATCGAAGGTCGCATCGTCGAACGGCAGCCGCTCGGAAAATTCCTCGACCACCCGGATCGGCAGCCGGGTCTGCTGCGCCAGATCCCGGATCGCCGCTGCGCCGACGATCGCGCTCGGATCAGGCTCCAGCGCCGTCACATCAAAGCCGTTGCGGGCGAGCGCGTAGCTCGCAATGCCGCGACCCGCCCCGACGTCGAGCGCGGTGCCGGAACGGCCAGCCAGCAGCGCGGCGACCGCCTGCCACTCTGAGCTCCTGAAATAGCGTTCAGCAGCGTCAGCCAGGGGATCGTCGTAGAATGCGTCGAGCACGAGCTGGCGCTGGTCCGGCTGATTGCGCAGCCAGACCACCGCTTCCTCCCAGGTGGTAAACTTGCGCTCACCGCTCATCGGGACCAAGCTCCCTCACCAGCACGGCCGGATTGCCCGCCACGATCGAGAACGGCGCGACATCCCGGGTCACCACCGCGCCGGCCGCGACGATCGCACCCTGACCGATCGTCACACCACGCAACACCATGGCGCCGGCGCCAACCCACGCATCGTCGCGAATCCGCACCGGACCTTCATCAAGCGAGATGTCGTTCGGATGTCCGCGAGTGAAAATGTCCTGGACCTGCCGGTGCCGCTCCGCTGCCCGCAGCGGATGGGTGAGATTGTCGAACACGTTCGCCGAATGCGAGATCAGCACGCGGTCGCCGATCTCGATCGAGGCCGCCGACCAGATCCGCGTGCCCTCGCCGACATAGCACCATTCGCCGATCTTGATCTCCCCGCCATGCGCGAAGGTCAGCAGCTCGCCCAGGATTCGGCTGTTGCGGCCGACGACGATCTTGTCGGAATCGCCGCGGATGTTTCGGATCCTGGCCGAGCGCCCGAGCGCTGCGTCGGCCTGCAACCGGCAGGTCGCGCGACCGATCAGGCGCTGGATCAGGTAGTCGAGATTCATGCCGTCAACTGCAGGCACGCGACGGCGCGCGACGACGCCGCGAGGTCATTGCCCTGCCCCTTGCCGGTATGGATGTCGAAGACGGTGGCGTCGGCGAGTGCCTCGGCGCTTTGGCGCGACCAGCCCTGCCGCGAATAGCCGAAATAGTCGACCTGGTGCGATGCCGCGCCGAACGCCTCGATGATGCGCTCGATCATCGCGAGGTCGAACACCTGATACCAGCCGAGATTGTCGCGCTTGCCGAACGGCACGGAGATCAGGCAGGTCCCGCCGGGCTTGAGGATGCGCTTGAATTCCTTCACCGCGGGGACGAAGCCGTCGCGGTCGGTCTCGGCGTCGCGCGGATCGCCGGTGTAGAGCATCTGATTGTCGAGGCCGATGTGCTCGATCGTGGAAATGCTGGCGACGGTATCGAACACGTGGTCGCCGAACATCGTCTGGCGGAGATCGCCGTACACATAGGAATAGCCGTCACGCCAATAGCACCGCTTCTCCGGTGCCAGCGTCATGATGGTGAGGTCCGCGCCACGGAACGGCGGACGCTGCAACAGGAAATCGTGATTGAAGGTCGAGCCCGCGTCCAGCATCTTGCCGACGTTGGTCAACCGGCCATAGACCCAGGGATATTCGACCACGCGCTCGTCCATGGCGATGCCGTAGCCGGGCGGAAGCTCCTTTCCCGGCTGAAGCAGGCCCGCATCGATCGCCGCGGTGATGGTGTCGCGCTTGACCGTCTGATAGCCCGGGCCGAACGGCCGTGGCCGCATCTTGAACAACGGCACGGCAAGCCCGTCGGCCGCCCATTTCAGCTGATGGATCAAGTCACTTGCAGACATTATCTCGGCCCGATCGCCCGCCCGCTGGCCGGCTCTGTGCCCCCCTCTAGCACGGCTCAATCCGCGCGACGAGATCGATAAACTGCGCCCATTGCGAGGCCTTGCCGTAGGTCTCCTGCACCCGCGCCCGGCCGGATGCGGCGATCCCGGCCCATTGCGGCCAGTCCCGCAGGCTGCTCGAAATCGCCTCCACGGCCCGCTCGGGAACATCATAGGTGCGCATCGTGACGCCGTCCTGCATCGCCGCCGGATAGTTTCCGGCGTCCGACACCAGCAGCGACCCGCAGCCCATCGCCTCGAAGCAGCGCATATTGCCGCGATCATTGCCGGCCATGTCGATCGCACCGTTGAGCACGATCTTCGCTGACCCGAACAGCTCGTAGAGATCCCGCCCAAACAGCGGCAGCCTCGCGATTCGCGCGATGACGTCGGGCCGCCGATGCTTGCCGAGCGGCAGCAATCGCCCGAGCGCGCTTTCGGCAAGCCGCGTCAGCCGCGACGCGTCGAGGCAGAACACGATGTTGCGGTCGGCCGCGAGCGCTGCGACCTGTTCGAGCGTTCGGCCCCGCGCGCTGTGATGCCGCGAATATCCGCCGACGAACGCCACGTCGATCGGCCGCTCGCCGCGACCGTATTGCTCCATGACAGGATCGATCGCAGGGAAGAACAGCTCCGCCCGGCATCCTTTGTCGCGCCAGGCCTGGAGGATCGACGGGAAGTTGCCAAGCACCGCGCCATAGGAGGTGAGATCGGCATTTCCCGAGGGCGCCGCGCGCCAGCACAGCGTCTTCTTCACACAGCCCGGAAGCTTGGCGATGAACGCGCTCGGATAGCGCACCGGGTCGAGATTGTAGAACACTTCGGTTCCATGATGCTCGATCTGCGCGAGCAGGATGGCTTCGAGCGTCGGCGTCCCCTGAATGCCCTGTTCGCGCGCCCACTGGCGTTGCAGCGCCTCGTCATCGCCATTGGTGAAGAAGGCTTCGGGCGCGCCGTCGAGCACCGGCTTGAGAAAATGCGCCGCACCAAAACGATCGTGCAGGAACACGTCGCGCCGTGCCGCGAAGGACGACGCCTTTGCCGCGAGTTGATTCAGCCGCGGCAGATAGGACGGATAGAGACCGCTATTCTGGAACAGACGCATTGCTTACGCGGACCTTGCCAACAGCCATTTCATGTTCAGGTATGGCCAGATCCGGCCAACGGATTCCCAATCCCAGCGCTGCGTTGCCGTCAGGTGGCTAACCACCTTTCGGAGCGGCGCTTCGTCGACGAACTCGGCAAATGCCGGGACTTTCCGATCGAGCAGCGCCGCGGTCCAACCGGACAACGGTCCATTCAGCCATTCCGGCATCGGCGAGTTGAAGCCGACCTTGCGGCGCGCGGTGCGGATACTCTCAGGCATCAGGTTCGCCATCGCCTGACGCGCAATCACCTTGGTCATGCCATCGGCCGACTTGCTCGCTTCCGGCAGCGCCATCGTATAGGTCACCAACCGCCAGTCCATGAACGGCATGCGGACCTCGATCCCATGCGCCATCGAGAGCCGGTCGAAATTGCGCAGAATGGTGGGCAGCGTGGTCGAGTGGAACATGCGGTAGAGACGTCGGTTCAGAGCACCCCACGTATCCGGCAGTCGATCGTTCTCGGCGACCAGCGGCAACGCCGCAGGGATCGCAGTCAGGCCTCCTCGCAGGAAATAGTGGCCCTGGCGGCTGATCATCTGCGCCCGCAAGAAGTCGATGCCGCGCTGCGCTAGTTGCGATCGCGACATCAGCGCAGCCGCAGCGTTGCGGATCCGGAACGCGGCCGACTTTCCTTCCTGAAAGTAAGCGCCCATCAATTCGTCCGCGCCATGGCCATCGAGCGACACGGTGACATTCTGGCGCCGCAGCTCGCGATAGATCAGCCATGGTGCGCTCGGCAGCCCGATATAGACGTCGTCATTGTCGTCGAGGATGCGGTCGAGGTCGGTGAGCGCATCGGAGCGCCCGATCGCCAGGAAGCTCGGCGCCACCTTGGCCCAGGCGGCCGCTTCCTCCGCCATCGGCCGCTCGTCATTGCTGGCGCCGGGAAAGGTCGCGACAAAGGCGTGCCGCCAGGCGGTCGAGTCGCGCGGGCCCATGCCGGCCTTCTCATGGGTTGCCATGGCGCAGATCACCGCGGATGAGTCGAAGCCGCCGGACAGGCAGGTCCCGATCGGAACGTCACTGCGCATCCGCAACGCAACGGAATCCTGGAACAGGTCGCGAAAGCGCTCGACGCGCTCGGCTTCGGTGCCCGGGACATCGGGCAGATGGTCCACGGTCCGCCACCAGCGGCGGACCTGCACGCGTCCCTGCCGCAACCACATGCAGTGGCCGCCTTGCAGGCGACGAAGCTGCGAATACAACGTCCGCTCGCTGCCCTCGATTCCGAACGGGTCAAGCAACAGCCGCCGCGCCACGTCGATGTCGAGCGACGCCTCGATCAGTCCGCTCCGCGCCAGCGCTCGCTGCTCGGACGCAAACACGAACCGCTCGGACGATAGCGCATACAGCAGCGGCTTGATGCCGAAGCGATCGCGGGCAAGGAACAGCTCGTCCGTCGTCGTATCGTAGATCGCCAGTGCCCACATGCCGTTGAAGCGCAGCAGCATGTCTTCGCCCCAGGCCCGCCAGGCGGCAAGGATCACCTCCGTATCGGACTGGCTGCGGAACACCGCGCCCTTCGCCTCGAGCTCGCGCCGCAGTTCGAGGAAGTTATAGATCTCGCCATTGTAGACGATCACATGGCGGCCATCGCCTGACGCCATCGGCTGATAGCCGCCTTCGCCGGGATCGATGATGGCGAGCCGACGATGGCCGAAGGCGACGTTCCGCTTGGCGTTGAACCAGGTGCCCTCGCCGAACGGACCGCGATGCGCGATCAGGCTGGTGAGCCGCGAGATGTCAGCCGGCTCCACCGGGGCGCCGCGCAGATTGACGATGCCTGCGATACCACACATGTCTACACGGCCTTGAAGGGCAAGAAGCGACTGATGATGATGCGCAGATCGCGCCAGCAGACGGCGCGATACGGACCGAGTTGCGACGCCGCGACGGCTGCGACGAAGATCACCGCCGCCGATACGCCGTAGAGCGACACCACATACCACCATGACGGCGCGTGGTCGAATGCGGTGTGACCAAGCTGAGAGCGCAGCGCCAGCGCAATGGCAATCCCGGTAGCCAGCGGGATCACGACAAAATGCAACATCCTTGACCACATCCCGGACAGCCTGAAGGTTCGCCGCAGCAGCAGCACCGTGATCACCATCTGGGCGACCATCCCGACACAGGAGCTCCAGCCGGCGGCCTGCCAGCCGAAGACCGGCAGCGCGATGGCGCTGGTCGCGAGCGTGAAAATGCCCGTGACCAGCGAGATCAGCGCGTTGGAGCTGGAGCGCCCCTGCGACAGAAGATAGTACGCAAACACGTTGGCGCTCGATCCCAATATCCCGCTGATCGCAAGCACCACCAGCACCTGCTGCGCCTCGGCGGCGACTTCGGCGCCGGTCCATCGATACAGCAATGCGCCGGCGACCGGGATCAGACCGCCGAGCGCGCTCGCGGCGAGCACGTTGAGAATCCAGGACGAGCGCAGCAGCAGGTCGACCCTGCGTTCGTCATCCTCGTTTTGCAGTGTGCTGAAGAACGGAAACAAGATCTCGCCGATCTTCAGCACGCCGATATAGACCGCCTCTTCCAGCCGCTGCGCGACACTGTAGAAACCGACGAATTGCGGCTGCAACAGCGCGCCGAGCAGATAGCGGTCCGCCTGGCCGGCGAACAACGCGCCGCTCTGCGCGGCGACCTGCCAGCCGCCGAGCGTGACCAATGCCCGCAGCGCGCCTTGATCGAGCGCCGGCCGCGCCAGCCAATCGCTGATGGCGAGCTGTGACCAGGCGAAGGCCATCAGCAGATTCGTCGCAAAGCCCAGAGCCTGACAGCCGAGGAAGGTCGAGGCGCGCGGCGCGTGCGGGATCAGCAGCAGCATCGACATCGTCGTCACCACCGTGCCGGCGATGCTGATCGCGGCGATCCGCCGATAATCCTGACGTGCGGTGAACAGCGACTGGAAGACCGCGAACAGGCACTGGCACAGCCAGCCGGTGCCGGCCAGCGCGAAGGCAAGCCCGAGATCGTCGCCCGCGGGACCGCCGAGGTGAAATCCCAATCGCGCGAGCGGCGCGCCGGCAAAGGCAAGCAGTGCCGCGATCACACAGCCGCCAACGATAGCGAGCGCTAGGGCGGTCGCGAAGAACCGCCGCGCCGCGTCGCGATCGGTCGGTTCAAGTCTTTGTGCAAGCTCACGCGCGGTCGAAAGGCCAAGTGCGTTGCTGAACATCAGCGCCGGAGCGACACAGGCCGTGACGAGGCCGGCAACACCGAAGGCAGCGAGGCCAAGGCGGAAAATCACGAATGGCAGGATCGCGAGATTGAGCAGCACCGCAACCGCAAAGGCGGTCGCGTTCCATGCCGAGTTGCCGAGCAGATGGGATGGACCCTTCTTCACCGCCATGCCCGCTTTTGGTCCATCGCCTCGATACGCCTCAAGTGCCTCTTGCATAAGGCAAACCCCGGCACGGGGACCGGCTAGCAGCCGGCAGGGTGATTGTCGAGGGTGGGCGGGCGGCGCGGACCGGCTAACAGGCGTGGGTCGGGCGCAAATCACACAAAAGCAGTAGCCGATCTCTCGGGGAACCATGACGGTTCGTTTCCGGTCCGCGCTGTCGTCCGGGTAACAGTTGGAAAGACCTGCCAAATTGTCTAAGGCAGAGTGGCCGAAGCCCCCAGAGCGGCCCGCCAAGCAAGAGGTGTCTCAATGCCCTTCCCCCGCGCATCCCAAGCCCTGTACCGTTTCACCGTGCTGGATCTGACCCGGGTCCGGTCGGGGCCGACCTGCGTGCGCCAGCTCGCAGACTGGGGCGCCAATGTCATCAAGATCGATGCGCTGCTGGAAGACGGCGGCGGCGAGCAGCCGGGCGGCCCCCGCGGCGGGTCCGACTTCCAGAACCTGCACCGCAACAAGCGGGCCATGACGCTGAACCTGAAAGACCCCAAGGGGCTCGAGGTGTTCAAGCGGCTGGCCGAGCAGGCCGACGTCGTCGTCGAAAACTTCCGGCCGGACGTCAAGGCCAAGCTCGGCATCGACTATGAGAGCATCCGCGCAATCAATCCGAAGATCGTCTATGGCAGCATCTCCGGGTTCGGCCAGGACGGCCCCTATCACAAGCGCCCAGGCTTCGATCAGATCGCCCAAGGCATGGGCGGCCTGATGTCGGTGACCGGCGCCCCCGGCGAAGGACCGATGCGGGTCGGCATCCCCGTGGCCGACCTGACTGCGGGCCTGTTCTGCGCGATCGGCATCCTCACCGCGCTGCTCGAGCGCGACGTCTCAGGCCAGGGCCAGTGGGTGCAGACCTCGCTGCTACAGGCGCAGATCTTCATGCTGGATTTCCAGGCGGCGCGCTGGCTGATGGAGAAGGAAGTCGCCAAGCAGGCTGGCAACAACCACCCGACCTCGATCCCGACCGGCGTGTTCAAGACCTCCGACGGCTACATCAACATCGCCACCACAGGCGGCCGGATCTGGGAGCGCTGTGCCCAGGCGATCGGCGCGCCCGACCTGATCACCGATCCCGACTACGCCACGGCGCCGGCGCGCTCGAAGAACCGCGACGCGCTGAATGCGCGGATCAACGCGCTGACCGAGAAGAAATCGACCGAGACCTGGGTGCAGGAATTGAACGCCGCCGGCGTGCCGTGCGGACCGATCTACGCGATCGACCAGATGTTCGAGGATGCCCAGGTCAAGCATCTCGGCATGGCCCAGCACGTGCCCAATGACGAGAACCGGCATATCCAGCTGGTCAGCCAGCCGGTGACGCTCTCGCGGACGCCAAGCAAGATGGCGGCGCGGCCGCCGGAATTCGGCGAGCAGACCGAGGAGGTTCTGACCGAGTTCGGCTTCGGCACGGACGAGATCGCCGAGCTTCGGCAGCGCAAGGTGGTTTGACGGTACCAAACCACCAGTCCATCGATTCGAGACTCGTCCGAGCCCAAACCGCGGCTACGCCCGCGCCGGCCGCACCATGCGTCCGAGGCCTGTGATCGCCTTGTCGATCACCGGCCAGAACAGCAGCACGATCGCCAGCGTCGTGATGGTGCCGACGAGGCCGTTCGACCAGAACACCTTCATGTCGCCGCCGGACCCGATCATCGAGAGCCGGAACGCATCCTCGGCGCGGCTGCCGAGCACCAGCGCCAGCGTGAATGGCGCGAGCGGGATGCCAATCTTCTTGAAGACGTAACCGACGACGCCGAAGCCCAGCATCAACCAGATGTCGAACATCGCATTCTGGATCGCATAGGCGCCGATCGCGCAGGACACCACGATCATCGGCGCGACGGCCGCGAACGGCACCCGCAGGATCGAGGCGAAGATCGGCACGGTGGTCAGCACCAGCACGAGGCCGACGACATTGCCGAGATACATCGAGGCGATCAGGCCCCAGACGAAATCCTTGTGCTCGACGAACAGCAGCGGCCCGGGGTTGAGGCCCCACACCATCAGCCCGCCGAGCAGGATCGCCGCAGTCCCCGAGCCGGGGATGCCAAGCGCGAGCATCGGCAGCAGCGCCGAGGTGCCCGAGGCATGGGCCGCGGTCTCCGGCGCGAACACGCCCTCGATGCGGCCCTTGCCAAAGCTCTCCTGATCCTTGGAGAAGCGCTTGGCGAGGTTGTAGCCCATGAAGGAGGCGGCGATCGCACCGCCCGGCGTGATGCCGAGCCAGCAGCCGATCACCGACGAGCGCAACAGGGTCACCCAGTATTTCGGCAGGTCCTTCCATACCGAAAGCACGACCCGCAGGGAGATGCCGGCGGCGTGCCCGCGCAGCGCCAAGCGCTCCTCCATCGTGAGCAGGATCTCGCTGATGCCGAACAGGCCGATCACGGCGACGAGGAAGTTGATGCCGCGCAACAGTTCCGCGGAGCCGAAGGTCATGCGCAGCTGTCCGGACACCGTATCCATGCCGACGCCGGCGAGCAAAAGCCCGAGCGACATCGAGATGACCGTCTTGTGCTTGGCTTCGCGGCCGAGCCCGACGAAAGAGCAGAACGTCAGGAGGTAGACGGCGAAGAATTCCGGCGGGCCGAACTTCAGCGCGAACGACGAGATCATCGGCGCCAGGAAGGTGATCAACAGCACCGCGACCAGCGAGCCGATGAACGACGAGGTGAACGCCGCGGTGAGCGCTTCCGCCGCCTTGCCCTGCTGCGCCATCGGATAGCCGTCGAACGTGGTCGCGACCGACCACGCCTCGCCGGGGATGTTGAACAGGATCGAGGTGATGGCGCCGCCGAACAGCGCGCCCCAGTAGATGCAGGACAGCATCACGATGGCCGATGTCGGGTCCATCGTGAACGTCAAGGGCAGCAGGATCGCGACGCCGTTGGGACCACCGAGCCCGGGCAGCACGCCGACGAAGATGCCGAGCACGAGGCCCACCATCATCAGCAGCATCGTCTTCCAGGTCAGCAGGACGGCAAAGCCGTGCAGCAGGAGACCGAAGGCTTCCATGTCGCGAGATCCTGTCGGTCGCTCAGTAGCCGAAGGCCGCTTCGAGCGGCCCCTTCGGCATGATGACGTCGAATGCGATGTCGAAGGTCACGAACATCACGGCGGTGAAGATGAAGGCGGTAAGCAGCGACTTCCACAGCGCGATCCTGCCGACGATGCGCATGAAGCCGGCGATCAAGAGGAAGCTCGCGACATAGAGCCCGAGATATTGCGTGGCGAGGCAGAACAGGAAGGTCGGCACGAACACCGCCATCACCCGGCGAAGTTGCGCGCGGGTGACGAAGGTCTGCGCGGCCTCGCGGCGCGAGACGAAGGCGGCGCCCAGGCCATAGAGGCTGGCGGCGCCGAGGATCACCGAAAGATAGAACGGAAAATAGCCCGGCTGCGGCCCGGTCGAATCCCACGATGCGCCGGTGCGCCAATTGTCCCAGCCGAGCACCAATGCGAGCGCCAGCAGGAGCAGCGAGGTGACGACGTCGACGGCGCCGGTGCTGACGACCGCAGGCGAGTCGTCTGCGGGCGCGGTCGGATCGTCGACGACGATTTCAAGATCGGTGTTGGACATCGATGGGACGGTCAGGGTTGCGAAGGCAACGATGGGGATAGCCCGCTGACGCAAGCACCGTCAATGCGGCCTTCAGCTAACATCCGCGCGCTCGGGAAACGCGCTCGCAAGTGCAGCACGATCCGCAGCGAGCACGCCGCGCTCGGTGATCAATCCCGTCACCAGCCGCGCCGGTGTGACATCGAAGCCGAAATTGGCGACCGACGAGCCGTCCGGAACCACACGTATGGTCTCGATTCGTCCATCCGCCGTCCGTCCGGTAAGATGCGTCACTTCGCGGGCCGCGCGCTGCTCGATCGGAATCTGCCTGATGCCGTCATCGATGCGAAAATCGATGGTCGGCGACGGCAGCGCAACATAGAACGGCACGCCGTTGTCGTGCGCTGCGAGTGCCTTCAGATAGGTCCCGATCTTGTTGCAGACGTCGCCATTGGCGGCGACGCGATCGGTGCCGACGATCGCCAGATCCACCATGCGATGCTGCATCAGGTGGCCGCCGGTGTTATCCGGGATCACAGTGTGCGGCACGCCGTGGTGTCCGAGTTCCCAGGCTGTCAGCGAGGCGCCCTGATTGCGCGGCCGGGTCTCGTCGACCCAGACATGGACCGCAATGCCGCGGTCATGGGCCTGGTAGATCGGCGATGTCGCCGTCCCCCAATCGACGGTTGCAAGCCAGCCGGCATTGCAATGCGTGAGCACAGTGACCGGCTCACCCGGTTTCTTGGTCGCGGCGATCGCCTCGATCAGGCCGAGACCGTGGCGGCCGATCTCGCGGTTGATCTCGACATCCTCATCGGCGATCTCGCGGGCCCGGGCATAGGCCGCCTCCGTGCGGGCTGACGCGGCGAGCGGCGCGAGTGCGCGCTGCATCTCGTCCACGGCCCATCTCAGATTGATCGCGGTCGGCCGGGTCGCGGCCAGCATCCTGCCGGCGCGATCGAGCGCTGCGTCGGAGGCATCTGACCGCATCGCGAGCGCCATGCCGTAGGCGGCGGTGGCGCCGATCAGCGGTGCGCCGCGGACCAGCATCGAGCTGATCGCCTCACCGGCCTCATCAGCGGTGGCGATCCTGGCGACGACGAACTCATGCGGCAGCCGGCGCTGATCGATCGCGCCGACCGACCAGCCGTCGGGCTCGAGCCAGATGCTGCGAAAATGGCGTCCGTCCACTTTCATGTGCGTAATACCCGTGCGGCGACTGCATCGAGCTTGGCGAGCAACTGCGGATCGCGTGCCGCTGGGGCCGTGATCAGCGCGGTATCGAGCGCGCGATCCGAACCGATCGGACACGGCTCGTGCTCGCGCGGGAAATCCCGCGCCAGGCGCGCGACCAGCGCCTTTGCCTTCTCGGCATTCGAATTCAGCACGCGGATGATATCCTGCACCGTGACCGCATCATGGGCCGGATGCCAGCAGTCGAAATCGGTGACCATGGCGACGCTGGCGTAGCAGATCTCGGCCTCGCGGGCGAGCTTGGCTTCCGGCATATTGGTCATGCCGATCACCGAATAGCCCTGCGACTTGTAGGTCAGGCTTTCGGCGAGCGAGGAGAATTGCGGCCCTTCCATGCAAAGATAAGTGCCGCCCTGCGCGAACGCGATGGCTTCGGCTTCGGCCGCGGCGGCGAGATGCTTCGTGAGCAACGGCGACACCGGATGCGCCATCGAGACATGCGCGACGCAGCCCTTGCCGAAGAACGAGCTCTCGCGCTTGTAGGTGCGATCGACGAACTGATCGACCAGCACGAAGGTGCCCGGCGGCAGGTCTTCCTTGAACGAGCCGCAGGCGGACAGCGCGACCAGGTCGGTAACCCCTGCCCGCTTCAGCACGTCGATATTGGCGCGATAGTTGATGTCGGACGGCGACAGCGCGTGGCCGGGGCCATGCCGCGGCAGGAACACGATCGGCAGCCCCGCCATCTCGCCACGCCGCAGCGTCGCTGATGGTTCGCCCCAGGGGCTCGCGATCGCCTCCTCGCGGACGTTGTCCAGGCCCGGCAGGTCGTAGATGCCGGACCCGCCGATGATTCCGAGAACGGCTTTGGTCATGATCGCTCCTCGCGGTACCGCAACGGCGCCGGAGGGGTTGACCCAGCCCGATCGGGCTTGCCGGACGTTCGGCCATACTGCGGCGCAGTAATCACTGCGGCGCTGCCGCTTGCAAGGTGATTCCGGCCCGAAGGTAAAGCAATCGGGCCGGTCATTGCGGGACGGTGCACAAAGCCTCGGGCGCTACTTCGCGACGAACCCCGCTTCCTTCATCAACGTGGCGTTCTGCTTGTCGTCATCTTCGAGGAACTCGATCATGTCCTTGCCGGTGAGGAAGATCGGCTTCAGCGCCTGCTTCTCCATGTAGTCCTTGTATTCCGGCGTCTGTGTCACCTTCTGGAACAGGTCGACATAGAACGCCTGCTGCTCCTGGGTGACCTTGCCCGGCAGGAACATCGCGCGCAGCATCAGATACTGCACGTCCAGCCCCTGTTCCTTGCAGGTCGGGATGTCGTTCCAGGATTGCGTGTCGGTGACCTTGGTCTTGTAGGAGATGCGCTCCTTGTCGAACACGCAGAGCGCACGAACCTGGCCGGCGCGCCAGACTTCGAGGTTCTCGCTGGGATTATTGACATTGGATTCGGTGTGGCCGCCGACCAGCTGGGTCGCGGCCTCGCCGCCGGACTTGTACGGCAGATAGGAGAATTTCGCGCCGGTCTTCTGTTCCATGAACACGGTCAGCACGTGGTCTTCGCGCTTGGAGCCGGTACCGCCCATCTTGAACGGCGCGCTCGCGGCCTTGGCAGCGTCGATGAACTCCTTCACGGTCTTCGGACCGCTGGCATTGTCCCACAGCACGAACTGGTCGAGCGCGATCACCGACACCGGCGTGAGGTCGCGCCAGTTGAAGGGAATCTTGGCCGACAGCGGCAGCATGTAGATCAGCGAATAGGCGATCAGCACCTTGTTGGGATCGCCCTCGCTCGACTTCATGTACATCAGCGCTTCCGCGCCGGACGCGCCGCCTTTCAGCGACACCACCATCGGCTGCTTCATCAGATTGTTCTTCTGGATCGCCGCCTGCATCATGCGCGCCATCTGGTCGGAGGCGCCGCCGGCGCCGGCCGCGACCACGATTTCGACCGGCTTGCTCGGCTCCCAACCGGCAAACGCCGGCGTGCTCAAGAGCAGGGCCGCGATTGCAGCCGTGGTTTTTACAATCTGTCCCACGTGTTTCTTCCCTATCTATTTGTTCGGCTTGGCAAACCTGCGAGGTGGCGGGTGCGGTCATTGTGCCGAGAATAAGGGTGAGTTCAAGCCGCGAACTGCCGCACGACCTATGACTTTGGAATGAGGTGGCTTTGCCCGTCTACGATTCTGCAACCGCATCAAGATTGTCGTCCCTGCGAAATCAGAGACGACGACGGGGATGGTTCTCCGTTCAAGATGCCAAACACATAACCGGTGTCATCGCCCGGCCTTGACCGGGCGATCCAGTATTCCAGAGACAGTCGTTGTTGAGCCGATGGGCCGCGGCGTACTGGATCGCCCGGTCAAGCCGGGCGACGACAGCTGAGGCTGGGGATGAAGAGCAGATCGGAAACTGCCGCTACTTGCCCTTGAAGTTCGGCGCCCGCTTGTTGAGGAAGGCGTCCATGCCCTCGCGGAAATCCTCGCTCATATAGGCGCGCAGGATCAGGTCCTCGCCTTCCTCGCGCGACAGCGTGCGGCGGATGCGGCGGACCGCCTCCTTGGTCACCTCCAGCGTGATCGGGGCGTGGCCGGCGACCAGCTTTGCGGTCTCGTTGGCACGACGCTGCAACGTCTCGACGTCGGGGACGACCTCGTTCAGGAGCCCGAGCGACAGCGCTTCGGGTGCCTCGACCAGGCGCGCCTTGAAGATCAGGTCCTTGGTGCGCGCCGGACCGATCAGCGACACCAGCCGCGAGATGTTGGACATCGAGAGGCAGTTGCCGAGCGTGCGCGCGATCGGGAAGCCGATCCGCGTCGCCTCGGTGCCGATGCGGATGTCGCAGCAGGCGGCGATCCCGGCGCCGCCGCCGGTGCAGGCGCCGGCGATCGCCGCGATCACGGGCACGCGGCACTGTTCGAGCGTTCCCAGCACGCGATCGATCCGCGCTTCATAGTCCAGCGCATCCTGCGCGGTCTTGAAGGCGCGAAACTGCGAGATGTCGGTTCCGGAGGCGAACGCCTTGTCGCCGGCACCGGTCATGATCAACGCCTTGATGGAGTGATCCTGATTGATGCTCTCGCAGATCGACGCCATCTGCTCGTACATCGCAAAGGTCAGCGCGTTGCGCGCCTGCGGCCGGTTGAACGTGATGCGCGCGATCCCGTCCTCGACGGAGTAGAGCAGGTCTTCGGTCGACGTGACGGGCGCGTTCATGTCTCGCTCTTTCTGTTCGTTACGATTCGATTTTCAGGCCAAGGCCACTCAAGCGACTTTCGACGCCTGTCCGGCGTCGCGTCCCTTCAGGACCTCCATCGCCGCCAGCACGCCGCCGCTGCGATGCGGCACCTTGGCGAGATCGAGACCCATCTCGACGCCCGACAACGTGCCCATCAGCATCAGATCGTTGAAGTGGCCGATGTGGCCGATCCGGAACACCTTGCCCTTGACCTTGTTGAGGCCGGTGCCGAGCGACATGTCGAAATGATCCAGCACGACCTTGCGGAAATGGTCGGCGTCGTGGCCATCGGGCAGGCGCACCGCGGTCAGCGCCGGCGAATGCGCGCCCTGCTCCTGGCACTGCGTCTCCAGACCCCAGACCTTGATCGCGGCACGCGTCGCTTCGCTGTGGCGCTTGTGGCGCGCGAACACGTTCTCGAGCCCCTCCTCCTCCAGCATCTTGACGGCCTCCCTGAGGCCGAACAGCAGATTGGTGGCGGGCGTATACGGCCAGGTGCCGGCCTTGTTGATGTTGATGACCTCCTGCCAGTCCCAGTAGGAGCGCATCCCCGGATTGGCCTTGGCCGCGGCCAGCGCCTTCTCCGACACGGCGTTGAAGCCGAGGCCAGGCGGCAGCATCAATCCCTTCTGCGAGCCCGCGATCGAGACGTCGATGCCCCAGGCGTCATGCTCATATTCGAGCGAGCCGAGGCCGGAGATGGTGTCGACCATCAGCAGCGCCGGATGCTTCAGGGTGTCGAGGATCTTGCGCACGTTGAGCGGATAGGTCACGCAGGCGGTCGAGGTCTCGTTATGGACCATGCAGACGGCCTTGATCTTGTGCGCTTTGTCGGCAGCGAGCCGTGCCTCGATCTGCTCGAGGTCGGCGCCATGGCGCCAGTCACCCGGAATGAAATCGACGTCGAGCTTGAACTTGTCGGCGATGCCGTGCCACAGAACCGCGAACTGGCCGGTCTCGCACATCAGCACCTTGTCGCCGGGTTGCAGGGTGTTGACGATCGCGGCTTCCCAGGCGCCGGTCCCCGACGAGGGGTAGATGATCACGGGCTGCTTGGTGCGGAACACACGCTGCATCGCCGACATCACGGCAAAGCCGATCTCGGCAAATTCGGCACCGCGATGATCCATGGTCGGCATGTCCATCGCCCGCAGCACCCGGTCCGGCACGTTGGTCGGTCCCGGAATCTGCAGAAAATGCCTTCCAGTGTGCACGGTCATGAGCGTCTTTCCCGGTCTTGCCTTGGTCTTGGTAAGC
This sequence comes from Bradyrhizobium sp. SK17, assembly GCF_002831585.1. GTDB lineage: Bacteria > Pseudomonadota > Alphaproteobacteria > Rhizobiales > Xanthobacteraceae > Bradyrhizobium. The sequence goes on from NZ_CP025113.1 coordinate 6,888,824, forward strand.
CGCTCGCATATCACTATTCTCAGGCTTTGTCCTAGGCCCGGTGGGGAGCCGTCATGCATATCTGACAGCGCTCCCGCCGGGTCCACGCCCCTCATTCGGCGGCCACCACCTTGCCGGACGCCACCCCGCCGCTCACCTCCTCGAACGGCCGCTCGGGGTGCATCAGAAACGCCGAGAAACCACCGAGCAGCAGCAGGCCCATCGACATCAGGAACGGCAGGTACCAGTTGCCGGTGGCGTCGATGACGAAGCCGGCGACCAGCGGCGAGACGATCGCCGCGAAGGCCGAGCCGGTGTTCATGAGGCCGGCCGCGGTGCCGGAATATTTCGGCGCGATATCCATCGGGATCGACCACATCGGGCCGATCACGAGCTCGGCACAAAAGAAGCCGGCCGACAGGCAGAGCGCGACCACCGTGATGTCGTGCACGAACAGGATCGGCATCAGCGACAGCAGCGCGCCGGCGAAGCCCACGACCGTCACGCTGAGCCGCGCCAGCCGCACATTGCCCGTGCGTTCGAGAATGCGGTCGGAGATGACGCCGCCGACGCTGTCGCCGATGACGCCCGCGAAAAACACGCCGGATGCGAACAGCGCCGAGTTCTTCAGATCGAGGCTGTAGTTGTTCTTGAAGAACAGCGGCAGCCAGTTGAGATAGAGCCACAGGCACCAGCCGTAGCAGAAATAGGTCAGCGTCACCGGCCACATCCGCTGCAACAGCGGTCCCCACGGCACCTTGGGCCGCTCGCCTTGCGGCCGCGGCGGCAGCGTCGCGAGCTCAGCTTCCGTGATCGAGCGGTGATCCCTCGGCTCGTTGCGGAAGTACCAGACCCACACGACGCCCCAGATCAGACTGACGACACCGAGCACGACGAATGCGCCGCGCCAGGTCAGCCAGAGGATCAGGAGCGCAACGACCGGCGGGGTCACCGCATTGCCGAGCCGCGCGAACGAGTGGGTCAACCCTTGCGCGAAACCGCGGCGCTTGGCGGGCGTCCAGTACTGCATGGCGCGGGTCGCGGTTGGAAACGTCGCGCCTTCGCCGAACCCCAGCGCGAAACGCGCGATGAACAACGCCGCCAGGCCATGGACGAAGCCGGTCATGATGGTCGCCGCGGCCCAGATCATGCCGCACCAGAACAGGGTCTGGCGCGGCCCGAAGCGATCGCCGACCCAGCCGCCGATCACCTGGAACAAGAGATAGGGATAGGCGAAAGCCGAGAACACCAGGCCGAGCTCGGTGTTGGACAGGCCGAGCTCCTTCTGGATCTCGCCGGCCGCGGTGCCGATGTTCACCCGGTCGACGTAAGTGATGAAATACATCACGCACAGCATGGCCAGCACGACATGGGTGGCCTTGAATCGAAGCCTCATATCCTCCCCTTCCCTGATCCGCGTCTATTCTGAGTTCGTTGACCTGCGGAATGCGGTGGCAGCTAGGTGCTGACCACCTTCAGATGTGGCGAGGCATTGCGCTGGTCGCGCTGCTCGAGCAGCTTCATCGCCGCCTCGACGCCGCCCTTGCGGTGCGGGACGCCGGCCACCGAAAGACCCATCTCGACGCCGGTGAGCGCGCCCAGCAATGTCAGCTCGTTGCACTCGCCGAGATGACCGATGCGGAACACCTTGCCGGCGACCTTCGACAGGCCGGAGCCGAGCGACATGTTGAAATTGTCGAGCACGGTCTTGCGGAACGCATCGGCATCATGGCCGGGCGGCATCAGCACCGCGGTCAGCACCGGCGAGAACTCCGCGGGTTCCTGGCAGAGCACGTCGAGCCCCCATTGATTGACGGCGGCTCGCGTCGCAGCTGCGAGCCGCTGGTGGCGGGCGAACACATTGTCGAGCCCCTCCTCCAGCAGCATCGCGATGGCCTCGCGCAGCCCGTACAGCAGGTTCGTCGCCGGCGTATAGGGGAAGAAACCGTTGGCGTTCGGCTTCAGCATTTCCTCCCAGTCGAAATAGGAGCGCGGCATCTTGTTGCTGCGCGACGCGGCGCGTGCCTTGTCCGAGATCGCGTTGAAGCCGAGGCCGGGCGGCAGCATGAAGCCCTTCTGCGAGCAGCTGACGCTGACATCGACCTTCCATTCGTCGTGGCGGTAATCGACCGAGCCGAGCGAGGAGATGGTGTCGACCATCAACAGCGCCGGATGCGCGGCGCGATCGATCACATCGCGGATCTCCGCGATGCGGCTGGTGGCGCCGGTCGAGGTTTCGTTGTGAACGACCATCACCGCCTTGATGCTGTGCGCGGTGTCGGCGGCAAGCTTTGCTTCGATCAGGGCAGGGTCGGCACCGCGCCGCCAATCGCCGGGAATGAAGTCGACCTCGATCCCGAACCGGCCGGCCAATTGACGCCACAGGGTGGCGAAATGGCCGGTCTCGACCATCAGGACCTTGTCGCCGGGCGACAGCGTGTTGACGATTGCGGCTTCCCAGGCTCCGGTCCCCGACGACGGGAAGATCACCACCGGGCCCTTGGTCTGAAAGACCTTGGCGCTGCCCTCCAGCACCGTCCGGCCGAGCTCGCCGAATTCAGCGCTACGGTGGTCGATGACCGGCATGTCCATGGCGCGAAGAACGCGATCCGGGACCGGGCTCGGGCCCGGAATCTGGAGAAAATGGCGTCCCTGATGCATGAAAACCTCCCGATCGCCGTGTCCCGGCGCGCTGTCGGATCATTTTGCATTCATTTTTTGTCTTTTCAATCCAAATTTGGTATTCGATCGAAGACGTCGACGCAATCAAATCGGCAAACTATTGTCTTGAATATGAAATCCACGATTCCCGAAGCCGGGGTTCCGTTCACCCCGCCCGCCACCGGCAATGGCGACGACCGCCAGGAAGCCTCGCTGCACGGCGAGATCCTGCTGCGGCTTCGCGACTATGTGGTTGAAGGCAACATCGCGGAGGGCGCCCGCGTTCCGGAGCGGCAGCTCTGCGAAATGCTTGGAATTTCCAGGACGCCGCTGCGTGAAGCGCTCAAGGTGCTGGCCGCCGAAGGCCTGATCGAGCTCTTGCCCAATCGCGGCGCCCGGGTGCGCCAGCTCAGCCAGCGCGACCTCGCGGAACTGTTCGACGTGATGGCCGGGCTGGAGGGCCTCGCCGGCCGGCTGGCCTGCGAGGCCATCACGGACGAGGAAATCACCGCGATCGAGCGGCTGCACTACGAGATGTACGGCCACTATCTGCACCGCGACATGCACGGCTATTTCCAGGTCAACCAACAGATCCACGAGAGCATCGTCGCGGCCGCACGCAACGACACCCTCAAGACGGCCTATGCCAATTTCGCCGGCCGGATCCGCCGCGTCCGCTACTCCGCCAATTTCGCCCGCAAGCGGCAGCGCTGGGCCGAGGCGATGCGGGAGCACGAGGCGATCCTCGATGCGCTGCGCCGCCGCGCCGGGAACGAACTGGCCGACATCCTGTTCCAGCACCTGCGCAACAAGCGAAGCGCCGCCATCGAGCATCTTGCGGAGGAGCAGGATGGCACCCCTGAGGCCGCGCCTCACGACCGCTAGCCTCGCGCGCAGCCTTGCTCATTTTGTATTCATAATGTAATTCGGACCTCAATCGAATGAATAATTCACGGCCGATGTTGGTTGTGCCGTGGATCACAGCGGATCCGGGATGAAGAACGCCTCCTCGCTCGAACAGCTCCTGCGGTCCGAACTGACCGGCGACGTGTTTTTCGACGCCTTCAACCGGGGCCGCTACGCGACCGATGCCTCGTTCTACCAGATCATGCCGGCCGGCGTGGTGGTGCCCCGCACCGTCGACGAGGCGCTGCGAACGCTTGCGATCGTCCGCGACGCCGGGCGGATCGTGACGCCGCGTGGCGGCGGCACCTCGCAATGCGGCCAGACCGTCAATGACGGCATCGTGGTCGACCTGTCCAAGCATCTGAACAAGATCATCTCGCTCGACGTCGAGAACCGCTCCTGCGTGGTCGAGCCCGGCATCGTGCTCGACGATCTCAACCGGCAACTCAGGAAACACGGCCTGTGGTTTCCGGTCGACGTCTCGACCGCATCGCGCGCAACGATCGGCGGCATGGCCGGCAACAATTCATGCGGCGGCCGCTCGCTGCGCTACGGCACCATGCGCGACAACACGCTGGCGATGGATGCGGCGCTGGCCGACGGCACTCTGCTGCAGTTCGGCGAGGTGCCGCGCGACCTCGGCGGCATCGAGGTTGCCGACAGCGGACTGAAGCTGTTCCGCGACATGCTCGATCTCGGCGAACGCGAGGCGGCCGAGATCGCGGACAAATTCCCCAAGGTGCAGCGCCGGGTCGGCGGCTACAACCTCGATGCGCTGGTGCCGCGCAATGCGCCGAACAACATGGCGCATCTGCTGGTCGGCTCGGAAGGCACGCTGGCCTTCACGACGCAGGTCGAGCTCAAGCTGTGGCCGGTGATCCGCAACAAGGCGCTCGGCGTCTGCCATTTCGGCAGCTTCTACGAGGCGATGGACGCGGCCCAGCATCTGGTCAAGCTGCGGCCCATCGCCGTCGAGTTGGTCGATCGCACCATGATCGCGTTGGGGCGCGAGATCGCGATGTTCCAGCCGATCATCGCGGCCGCGGTGCGCGGCGATCCGGACGCGATCCTGGTGGTCGAATTCGCCGAGGAGGACCAGGCCGACAATCTCGTCCGCCTCAAGCAGCTCGGCGAGCTGATGGGCGACCTCGGCTTCGGCTGGGACAAGCCGCAGCGCAAATGGGGCGGCGTGGTCGAAATCGTCGAACCGGCGCTGCAATCCGGCATTGCCGATTTCCGTGCCGCCGGGCTCAACGTCATGATGTCGATGAAGCAGGAGGGCAAGCCGGTCTCGTTCGTCGAGGATTGCGCGGTGCCGCTGCCGCATCTCGCCGACTACACCGAACGGCTCAATGCCGTGTTCGCCAAACACGGCACCCGCGGCACGATGTATGCCCACGCCTCCGAAGGCTGCCTGCATGTGCGCCCGGTGCTCAATCTCAAGCTCGAGAAGGACGTCAAGGCGATGCGCGCCATTGCCGAGGAAGCCTTCGCGATGGTGCGCGAATACAAGGGCTCGCATTCCGGCGAGCATGGCGACGGCCTGGTGCGCTCGGAATTCCACGAGAGCATGTTCGGGCAGCGCATCGTTGCCGATTTCCGCGAGGTCAAGCAGCGCTTCGACCCCGGCAGCACGCTCAACCCGGGCAAGATCGTCGATCCGCCCAAGATGGATGACCGCTCGCTGTTTCGCTATTCGCCGGACTATCGCGTCGCTGAATTGAAGACCGCGCTGGACTGGTCGGCCTATCCCGGCGCCGGCGGCGGCTTCCAGGGCGCGGTCGAGATGTGCAACAACAACGGCGCCTGCCGCAAGCTCGAAGGCGGCGTGATGTGCCCGTCTTATCGTGCTACCCGCAACGAGAAGGACGTCACCCGCGGCCGCGCCAACACGCTGCGGCTTGCGATCTCCGGCCAGCTCGGCCCCGACGCGCTGGCCTCCGACGAGATGATGGACACGCTGAAGCTTTGCGTGTCGTGCAAGGCGTGCCGTCACGAATGCCCGACCGGCGTCGACATGGCCAAGATGAAGATCGAGGTGCTCGCAGTGCGGGCCGCGACGCATGGCCTGTCGTTGCGCGACCGGCTGGTCGGCTATCTGCCGCGCTACCTCGATCTCGCCTCGCGTTTCGCGCCGGTCGCGAACTGGCGCAACGGCAGCCCTTGGCTGCGTGCGCTGTTCGAGAAGTTCGCGGGCATCAGCGCCAAACGCGCGCTGCCGGCGTTTCGCAGCGATACGTTCCGCCCCGAGGCCGATGCGCTGGGTCCGCCCGACGGCCGCGAGGTGGTGCTGTTCGCCGACACCTTCAACCGCGGCTACGAGCGGGAAAATCTCGACGCAGCGATCGAGGTGCTGGTCGTCGGCGGCTATCGCGTGCACCTGCCGCAACCGTCGGACGGCGGCCGGCCACCCTGCTGCGGGCGGACCTTCCTGTCGGCCGGCTTGGTCGATCAGGCCCGCGCGGAGCTCGGTCGGCTGGTTGCGACCTACGCGCCGTTCGCGGCGCGCGGCGTGCCGATCATCGGGCTCGAGCCGAGCTGCCTGCTGACCTTGCGGGACGAACTGCTGTCGCTGCGTTCAGACGACGCAGCAAAGACCGTCAGCGCACACGCTTTGCTGTTCGAGGAATTCCTGGTGCGGGAGGCCGAGGCCGGACGCCTCGCCTTGCCGCTCGGCAAGCTCGCCGGCAAGGCCGTCGTGCACGGCCATTGCCACCAGAAATCGTTCGGCGCGTTCAAGCCGGTGGAGAAGGTGCTGCGGCTGGTGCCCGGCCTCGACGTCACGACCATCGAGTCGAGCTGCTGCGGCATGGCCGGCGCCTTCGGCTATGGCGCGGACACCTATCAGGCCTCGATCGAGATGGCCGAGCTGTCGCTCCTGCCGGCGGTCAGGAGCGCCGATCAGGACACGTTGATCGTGGCGGACGGCACCTCGTGCCGGCACCAGATCAAGGACGGCAGCGGGCGCGCGCCGCTGCACGTCGCCAGCGTATTGGCGATGAGCCTGAAACGTGCGACATCGAAATCCGACCAATCATTGCCGACAAAGGAACAGGCCCATGGCTGATCTCACCCTCGACACCGCCCGCAAGATTCTGGATGCCGCGCTGGCCAAGGGGGTCGAGAAGAAATTCAAGCCGCTGGTCGTCACCATCCTCGATGCCCGCGGCGCCGTGAAGGTGACGGTGGCGCAGGACGGCACCAGCCTGATGCGGGCCGAGATCGCCCATGGCAAGGCCTATGGCGCGCTGGCGCTGGGCATGGGCTCGCGGGCGCTGTTCCAGCGCGCGCAGGAGCAGGCCTACTTCATCGATTCCGTGAACACGCTGGCGCAGGGCCGGCTGGTGCCGGTCCCCGGCGGCGTGCTGATCATGGACGGCACCACCCTGCTCGGCGCCGTCGGCGTCAGCGGCGACACGTCGGACAATGACGAGATCTGCGCCGTGGCCGGCATCGAGGCCGCCGGCCTGAAGGCCAACGCGGGCTAATTTGCTGCGGGTCGCCCCTACGGCTTTTGGAGCCAGTTCGCCCGCCCGGAGCCAATCCTGTCGATGATGCCAAATGGGCATCACTGGCAGTTCCGAGGCGAGCGAAACTACGTCGGTCTCGTGCTGCTTTCTTATTCACACCATCCCGACAGAATCATCACCAGCGCGACGGTATCGGGATTTGGTGCTGGCGCGAGTGTCGCGCCCTCGGCTCTCCACGCCATCTCAATGTTCGGAACACCGTTCACCAGACCGACCGGCGCATGGACGACCAACGTCGACATGTAGCCGCCATCGAAGATCGGTGAAAGCGCCCATGTCGAACCTGGTGCGCGAAACCATGCGTAGACCGTCGCGGTCCACTGGTTTGGACCAGTGATGTAGGAGTTGCCGGTCAGGATGACTTCCTTCGCTGTGGCGGGAATGTTGAACTGCGGCCAGAGCGGGATTTGTGTCCATGTGTTCGCGCAGGCATCCTTCGGACCTGTTCCGTCCGAACAAGTCGCCGGCGTCGTGTTGGGCGCGAAGTTGCATGGATGAAATTCATAGGGCGTGCCGTCATATCCTGGGCACACGCCCCAATTCGGCAAGCTCGTATTGTTGAACACGATGGTCGGATCGCGGACATTGTTTGGATTGAAATGCCACGTCGTGCAGGTGTTGGTCCAGTTGGTCTGAGCTGCAAAGACTGGCGTAAGCGCCAGCCACGCGGCAAGCGTGAAGATCAGTTTGCGCATCAATGGACTCCATCTTCTGTCACGACGATGCTCGCAGAGACTCACGACAAACGCTCACGGACGGCGCGCCCGACATCATGATCAACGCCTATTTGTCAGGTCCCGCGCCCACGGCGGTGGCAACAGTCCCGTCTCAAGGACAGGCGACGTTGTTCACCGCCGCGTCGACCCAACGATCCGAAAGCTTGTAATAGGAATAGCCGTTTGAATTTGCCGCCTGGATGGAGAGCTTTCCGGACTGGCTCGGATCTCCGTAGTACGCAAGGGTCCCCCACGGAGAAGGCGGCGATGGCAGGGGCGGCGTTCCGGTGGTCGCCGACCAGTCTGTGCTTGGAATCAACTCGTTGTTGTATCCGCCAACTCCCCACTCCGCACTCGAGTTGAAATAGCAAATATTGCCCGCACCGGTGAGGTAGTTGACCGTGGGTCCCTGGTATCCGAGCAAGACGGTAGCGACGTCAGTGTGGATCTGCGCCCACGCCGGCGTGGTCTTGGTCCCGTCGCGATAATAAAGGGTGCCATAATTGCCGTTCCACGCATCGAGCTTGACCGCATCGCCGCGGCAAGCCGGGTCGGACGTGGTTTGGCACTTTGGGCTCGTCGCGAAATCCCAACCGGTGGGCTTCGACTGCCACAGGCCGTGGACGCTGGCATCGACGAGAGTAAAGCTATGCGCGGCGGTCGCTTCGTAGAGCTGCCCTCCCGCCGTCAGTTGCTGCACGGTATCTCCGGTGCCGACGACCATGGTCGTGCCGCCCGTGTTGCCCACGAAGGCTTGCCCAGCGGAGTTCGTATACCAAAGCTTGGTGCTGGGATCGACAAACCATAGATACGCGTTGCTCACATGCGGCGCCATGCTGGTCGCTTGAAGATTTGCTCCACCCGACGTCACATTGAAAAACCCGGAAGTGCCGGTCAGGTAAGCCAGCAGGTAGCCGGTTTTTGCCTGGATGAAGTAGATGCCGTTTGTGACCGAACTAATGGCAGAGGCATTGTACCCGGTATTGTAGAGCCCGGCCGACGAGAGCTCCCACAGATCGCCGGCAACTCCGTCAACATACCAGAATGCCGGTGCGGTTATGTTCGACGACGCCGCGGCGCTGGTGAGATCGTACACCTGGTACGTGCGGTTAATTGGGGTTGGATCGAGGAAGCGCGTCTTTCCAAATGTCGGATTTGCGGGATCGGAGAGGCCGGAATACGCATAGAGCAGCGTCCGGAAGTCCAGCGTCCCCTGGGTGATCATGCCGATGTCTTCCTGCCGATAGACACCCTCGGGATTGCCCACCCGTTGCGAAAACTGGACGATCGCCGACTGCGCGACGCTTTGGTGGGTTAGCAGCCCCCAGAGGCTCACGGGCGCCACGATCGACACAGTTGGGTCGACGAACAAGTCGACGCCGGACCCACCACCGGTGCCGGACCCAAACGCTGCAATGATCGAGTGATCGTCCACCGACGAATCCCGGCTGGTACCGAAATTGGTCACCATGAGCGTTGAATTTGGCTTGATCTGATAGAACAGTTGCAATGCCAGGGACGCAAACCCCTGGCAGGCGACCCCCATCGTCGCCCGATTGTTGATCGTATCGATTGCCGACATCGTGGTATTGATGCGCGTGCATGCGTCGATCAATTCGAACGCCAACGTGCTCGTGAAAATCAGCGCCAGGCCATCGTCGTTGATGCTGCCGTAGAGTGGCGAGGCCGCCGTCAATTTCGACAGAATTGCGCTCTTGGTGGAGCCGAACAAGCTGGTCAGCTGGGCCGCGAGCTGACCTTGGGCTGCATTAAACTGAGTTTCCGTTGTCTGCGCGGCGGCCGACGCGATCTGACTGAGCTGGCTCGTGGAGAAGAACTGCAGCTGCAAGCCTGGCTGCGAACTACATGACGCGGACGCCTGTACGGAGAAACTCAATACGCACACCAAAAGCGCCCACATGAATCTGATCATGACTTTCCCGCGATGACATTGGAGGCGTGAGAACTTTCTTGTTCCGGTCAGGCACGAATTCTATCTGTAATTGACGGTAAGAAGATAATCACCCAAATGTTGTGACGCGATGATGACGAAGACGGCCAACAGCTCTCATCACGGCCGGCTATCGCCGCCGCACCACAAAGGGCTCGACCATTCACTGACGCCCTGGGACGTAATGTTACCCACGACAAATCGCATCGCGCGGCGGCACTGTCCGGGGCGGGAACAGCTCGAGGAATGACTTTGAGCCATCGACGCCAAGCAAGCAGCTCTGCCGGTGCAATTTGTCACTCTGCCGGAGTGGCCAGCTGAGCAGCCGCCACCGGTCGACTGGTTTGCGCACGGAAAGACTCCACGGGCCGACGTCACGATCCTGTCGGGAGACGGCGGCACGGGAAAGACGATGACGATGCCGCTGGCGAGCTGCGCGTCCGCGCGCGGCGCACAGGATTGGCTCGGGATCGTGATCGAGCTCCGTCCGGCGGTTTTCCTATTGGTGGAGGAGCGAGCGCGAGATACGGCGCAGGACGCATCGCATCGCTCGAGAACTGGCGTTTGACATGCACGAGTTGATCAACCTGCATTTTGGTGTCCGCGGATATCCGCGATGGTGCACTCGCGCTGGCCGATAAGGGCGTCACGAAAGCCCCCGCTGTTCACTGCGATCAAGGCAAAAGTGATCGCGCTGCGCCCAGCGCTCGTCGTGTTCGACAACATCGCCGCCTCGTTCTCGGGCAACCAGAACGCGCAGCTTCGTGAACCTGTGGCGAGGTCTGGCGCGCGCAAACGTTGCCTCTTACGCACTATTTCTACGATCCGTGAATTCTCGATGAATCATCTGGTCTTCTCCCAGCTTACTCCGTCCCAACTGAGAAGTTCATCATCGTTCAGGAAGAGGAGCTTATCGTGCACTTGGGCGACGACGAATACGTCCTTTGCCAAGGCGATACGATGCACTTTGAAATCAAGTCGCCCTATACATTCTCGAATTCAGGCTTGGTAACGTGTGCCTACTACGTGATCATAATCCGTAAACAAGCTGGATGATCGGCTCAAGGAGGCGAAAGACCGGAACGCGCTCGATCTTGCTTGTGTCGTCCGACAATGTCGGCCTGACTTAGCACAAGTTCAAGGCGCAGTTGCGAGAACCCCAAGGTAACCGAGGTCGGCATACATTGCTTTGGAGACTCAACGCCGTCATGGCAACGTTCAGCGCACCGTGTGGCAACTACGGTCCCTCCAGCAAGCTGCTCCAACTACGGATCAACACCCAAATTTGCGGTGAATATCCAGCGGAATACTGAAGAGCTATGCGAACGGCCTCAAGGCACCAAGGGACAGAGTAATACCGCTACGCGGTATCGCACGACCGCCCTCGTCAGGGTCAAGGCCGTAGCGATCGAAAAAGAGAGCTGCTCCACGGAGCAGCTCAAGTCAGGGAGGAAATTCGCACTGGCTCATGAAGCCACTGCATGCGGGCGACTTCCATTATCGACAAGGAAGACCTCCGGTGGGCATGCCGGAGGCCTCGGAGATTTTACTGAAGACGAGCAGCTTCTCCCTTTGCTTGCGGTGAACTAGAAGTTTCGCTGTGCACGGAGGAGCATAAGCAGAGTGTTCTGGTCCTTGAGTTCGTACACGGCTGCAGGCTTGCCGATCGAAGCGCTGGCCGTCGTGACTGTACCGGCATACTTCTGATCAAGATGGGTGTAGGTCAGGTCGCCTGAGAAGGTCAGATTCTTGACCGGCGTCCAGCGCGTAATCACACCGAGCTGCGCAATGTTGTAGTCCGGATCGCAGCTGGTGACGCCGGCAGCGCCAAATACAGCGCGGAACGAGCCCCCGACGCCGCCCACGCCACAGATCAACGACTTCGAGGCGCTATTGTAACGTACAGCAGCGTACGCACCGTAGATGGACGAATTCCAGAATGGATCCCAGTTGTGCGTGTACGCACCGCGCATGCCCCAGGTCTGGATCAGTTGCTGCTGGGTGCCGACCGCGAACACTGAATCCGGCGCGAATCCGAAGCCGACGCTCTGGTAGGCACCGGCCAGGCTGGTGCCGCCATAGACTGTGTTCGCTCCAGCCCACCCGCCAGCCAGTTCAGAAATGTTGTAGCGGGTTGCACCGTCGGTATAGACGCCCTGGATATTGATCGTATCGCCGGCTCCTGTCGGGATATTCCTGATCGACAAGGCCAGCTGACCGGCCCAGCCCCATCTGTCGTCCGGGTGCCCGGCAAGCTCAGTACCACCGTAATACGCGGCGTGACTATCGTGCGCCGCAAATGATGCCTGGAACAGTCCCCAGGCCTGATCGACCCGAAGCGAAGCGATGAAATCGGGAACGATCGTTCCGGCGTAGTCGCTGGCGCCGTAAGCACCGCCGGCACTGATATTGTTCACTCCGGCCTGAAAGTATGCAGTCGGGTCTTGCGCCGAAACCGAAAGCGTCATTCCCTGACCAAAGTCGGCGGTGTAGGAGAACTGGTTCACGCCGGTGATCGTGCTGGTGCCTCCGACCAGACCGTCGAAAGTGTTTCCGGGATAGTTGGTCCACGGCGGGCTGAACTGTGAGATCGCCTTGCCGATCGTGAATCCTGCAAACTGGATGAACGCATAATAGACACCGACTGTGCCCGCGGCGACGGCACCTGCGCTCGCGTTGTTCGGTGCCTGGGCCGGAGACACCGTCGCGCTTCCACCAAGAGCGGAGTAGATCGTCGAGCCGGCTACGGCCGGATTCCCCGAATAGTTGTCGGTCGTCCAGTTGAAGTTGGCGTCCATGTAAGTACGAACCACGCCATATTCCGTCGCCGTCCGGGTATCGAGGCTGACATCCGCACGCGAGCGCCCGGTGTAACCGTTGGTAAAGCGGTTATTCGCGCCGCCAGCGCCGGAGGTGTTTCCATTGTTGTCAGCGTTCGAGTTTGCGACGACGTCAACCCGCATGTAGCCACCGAGCTTGATGCAGGTGTCGGTACCCGGAACGTAGTAGAAGCCCGGCCCGTACAGGGAGCACACCTTCACGTACTCGACCGCCTTGGCCTTCAGCGGAAGATCTGCTGCACGGGCTCCACCAACTGCGACGAGAGCTGCGGCCGAGCCGAGAACAAGGCTTTTTGTCACCTTCATGTTAAACCTCCAAACCGTTGCAAACAAAAATGCGGCCTATCCACCTCCTGTGAATGTCCGCCCCCTCCCCCGAAGCGGTTTCCGGTCAGGATCGAAAACGATGCTGACAGAGCCAGGCTCTCGAGAGGCGCAAAGCGGACGACTCCGCTCCTCGCATTGCTACGATGAATGAAGAAACCTGCTGCGCAGAGCGCGAACTAGGTACGTTGCGGACGAACCGAATATTCGATGACGACGGTGTGACTGAATGGCGCCAGAAGCGTTCGATACGTACTCAACACGGACCAGGCCCGCGCTTCGTGATCCTGATCTGAGCCAGTCACGCGGTCGGTCGACCTAGCCTGTAGAGGACTGTTATCATTTTGCGTCGGCCATGCATTCTCTCGTTCCGGTCTCGTACGCACGTCCGGACTGTCGTCGAGAATGTCCGTGATTCAAGATCAGGCTCTGGAAAGCGGCCGTCCAAGAAAGTCATCCAGCCGATATCCCGCAGCATTCTCGGCCTGCGCATACGCCCCCGAAATGACACTGTAACAACCACAGGCCTTCTGCTGGAGGCCTCTATGATCGTTGATCTGCAGTACGCCACGCATCTTTCTTATCAAGCCGAGCTCCTCGAATCGCAGAAGCGCTTCAGTCACTCCGGCGCGCCGCATTGCCAGCGCCATTGAGAGGTAGTCGTGAGTGACCGGCAGAACGTCGCCATCGATGGCATCGGCTGCCAGACAAAGCCAGCATGCCAGACGCGGCATCAACTCGTGTCGGGCGCCACAGAGAGCTGCTTGCGTGCTGTGGACGTTCAACGCCTGAGCGTAGCGCAGCAGCCGCTCAAGAACATCCGGATATTCTCTCATGACGCGACGCAGATCGTCTGAACGGATTCGCAACGAGTTTCCGGAGAAGAGAACGATGGATTGCTGGGTCGGAATGGATCCCCCGAGAAGAAACGGTATTCCGACAGCTCCCCTGTACCCTGTAATGGCAGTCTCGAGCAGACCTTCCGGCGCAACGATCCGCAGCGAAACGATGCCCGATTCCAGAAAGTAGACGTGGTCAACACGTCGCCTGGGCTCTTGCAGGATCGTTCGCGCCTTCAGACGACATGGCTCGAGAAGCGGGCCAATTGCCGCGCGCTCGGCCACCGCAAGGCCAGCCAGAAGCACATTCCTCGTGGATGGTTGCCCGTTTGTCTGCGCAAGAATTTGCCTGTCCCCCGATCGGGTACCGCCTTCTTCCGGTTGGGCACCAGCAATGAATCTGCTCATACCAAACCTTCTCTCGTGGCGTCGACGCAACCCCTCTTGTTTCCTCGCGCGACGTCAGAGCAGCCCGTAGCTGACCGCAATCCATCCGAGGCGCTGCAATCTTCCCGGCGCCTTGCCGCGACACCCAGGAGCGAATGCGTGCGCTACCGAAGGCAAATCAATATAACTGAAATTTCAGTTTTGTCAATAACAACGGACGATCTGCAGGCCTCTAACACTCCACGACATTCACTGCCAGACCGCCCAGCGACGTCTCCTTGTAGGTGGACTTCATGTCCTCGCCGGTTTGCTTCATGGTGCGGATCACGGCGTCAAGCGAAACGCTGTGCGTGCCATCACCAAGCAGCGCCATCCGCGCAGCATTGATGGCCTTCACCGCACCCATCGCATTGCGCTCGACGCAAGGGATCTGCACGCGTCCCCCCACCGGATCGCAGGTCAGGCCAAGGTTGTGCTCCATGCCGATTTCGGCCGCGTTCTCCACCTGTGCAGGCGTACCGCCCTGCGCGGCGACCAGCGCGCCTGCGGCCATCGAGCATGCCACACCCACCTCGCCCTGGCAGCCCACTTCGGCACCGGAGATGGACGCGTTGGTCTTGTAGAGCATGCCGATCGCGGCGGCCGTCAAAAGGAATTCAACCACACCGTCATCATTGGCGCCGGGCACGAAGCGCATGTAGTAGTGCAACACAGCAGGCACTATGCCGGCAGCACCGTTCGTTGGAGCGGTAACCACTCGCCCGCCGGCTGCGTTCTCCTCATTGACGGCCATGGCGAAGGCATTGACCCAATCCATCAGCGTCAACGGATCATTGCCTGCGTCCTGCATCAGGCGGCGATACAGGGCCGGCGCACGGCGGCGCAGGTGCAGCGGGCCAGGCAACGGCTGTTCAGCATCCGCGTTATCCACACCCAGGCCGCGCGACACAGATGCCTGCATGACTCTCCAGATCTGAAGCAATCCGTCACGCACTTCAGCTTCCGTGCGCCAGCAGCACTCGTTGGCCATTACCAGCCGGGCGATTGAGCCGCCCTGCTCCCGTGTCAGCGCAAGCAGTTCGTCCCCGGTCCGGAACACAAAAGGCAACCTGACCGCATGGCCAACGTCGGCTGGTGCGCCCGCGTCGCCCTCGACCACGAAACCCCCACCCACCGAGAAGTAATGCGCCTCATGTAAAACCTGTCCCAGCTCATCGAGCGCTACCGCTCGCATCGCGTTCGGATGCTGAGGGAGCGAGCGTTCGCCTAGAAAAACAATGTCGCGCGGCGGGTCGAATGCGATCGGGTAAGCCCCCAGCAGCGGCAGGCGCTTGTCGCGCCTGACCGCTGTCAACAGTGTTGCTGCGCGAGCCGGGTCAACGGTGTCCGGCGCTTCCCCCAGCAGGCCCAGCATCACGCCCTGGTCCGTCGCGTGGCCGCGGCCGGTTGCCCCCAGAGAACCGAACAGCTCAACCTGCACGCGGGCCACGCGCGGAAGCAAACCTCGCGCCTTGAGCGAGCTTGCGAACATCAACGTCGCACGCATCGGACCGACCGTGTGCGAACTTGAGGGACCGATGCCAACCTTGAAAATATCGAACACGGACAGCATTTGGTATCCTCCTGAAGGCAGGCAGAACCGGACTGGATTGCACAGCACATCAAGGCCACTCCATCACCGGAAACGGCGCGGGTGACCCACAAGGCGAGCGATGACGCCAGCCGCAACGCCGAAGGCGCGCATTCCGCCCTCGACCAGAATTGATTCTTCAGAACCGCCGTCGGGGACTGGTTTCCTGATCAGGACACTTCATGTCCTGTCCATTTTCGTCAGCCTAGTTCTTCCGGCGAAAGTCGACGAACTTGGGAAACTCGCTCAGCAGATGTCTCATCGCACGTTCTGCGCCTTCCGCATCGCGTCGCTGGATAGCGGCGATTACCTCGAGGTGATCGGCAAGGTTCTCACGTCGGGCCTGATCGGTCATCCTCGGCGAATTGGCGTACCAGAAGCGGAGAGCATTGTTGGACAGAACGGTGATCTGCCGCTCGAGAAACGCATTCTTCGTTGCCGCAGCGACGGATCGATGAAACTGCTGATCGACGCCGACGAGTTCACGTATGTTTCGTGTCTTGACGATCTCGCGGTACCGCTTGCCTAAATCCAGAAGTTTCCTGATGTCCAAGTCTTCGGCCCGCTTCGCAGCCATGTTGGCGGCAACCGGCTCTACCATGACCCGCATCTCATACAGATCCTGAAGCTCACGCACCCCCAAGGCCGCAATCTTCGTGCCGATTCGAGGTTGCCGCTCGACCATCCCCTCAATTTCAAGTCGAGCAAGCGCATCGCGAATGCCGGCAAGACCGATATCAAAGCTCTGTGCCAGCCCCTTCTCATCCACAGCCGATCCGGGTGCCAGATCGCCAAATACAATGGCCTCCAGTACCCGCTCGTAGGCCTCCTCGCGTCTGCTCATCGTCATTTGTGAAAACATCGTCAATGGGTTGCTTCCACTGTTATCTGTCACCATAAGGCGAGGAACTGTCAAGATAATCCCCCGGCCCGAGCAGACTCCCGCGCTTTCAGAACATAAATCGACCATCCGCATCAAGGTTATCCCTGCCTCCGGTTCGGCAAGACGCTCGTCAGTCGAATCAGCCATTGCCGGATCGACTGACGCGTCCCGCCCTACGACGTCTGAAACGTACCTCCGTCAGTCAGATCGCCCGCCGGTAGCAAGTTTCTGTTCCAGCACTTCTGCGATCTTGAGACAGAGCAGATCGTCATCCTTCCGCGCAACAATCTGAATTCCGATCGGTCGCCCGTCACGTGTCTTTCCACACGGGACGGTGATGGCCGGCCAGCCAAGAATGTTGAAGAAATGGACGCTCTCCCACTTCGTACTCTGCCCCACGTATTTTGGGGGGCGCCCACCTCTCACGGTCGCCGCACCATCGAGCGACCAGGCGACGCACGGCATGGTTGGCGTAATGAGATAGGAAAAGGACTGCATCTGTCGCGTGAACGCCGTGTGAAAGCGTGAGCGGGCCTCCCGCGCGCCAAGGAAGCGCCCGATGTCAACGGCGCTTCCCCGTTCCACGATCGCCATGAGGGTCGGATCCACCAGTTCCGGACAGGCTTTGACAAAGGGCTCAAGCTGACGGGCAAAGAGCGGTTGCCAGAGGTCACAGTACCAGTCATGCGTATCTTCAGTGTGCACGCGATGATCATTGATCGTCATTCCCGACTCCTGAAGCAACGTGACCGCCCGCCGACAACAGGCAGCGATCTCCTCGTCGGGCGCCTCCAGACCGAGCTGCTCGAGATAAGCGCCCCTGAGTTGTCCAACGCACGCCAGCTTTCCGTAGGCCAGCCAATCGACGTTCTCCGTGTTGACCAACGGATCAAAGTCATTCCGTCCGGAAAGAGCCAGCATGCCAACCGCGGCATCTTCAACCGAGCGAGCAAGCACACCGTTGTGTGAACGCGCCGCCCAGAGATCGCGCACTGGCCAGAGCGGAATTCTGCCGTAGCTTGGCTTGAATCCGACGACGCCACACAGGCTCGCCGGAATGCGAACCGACCCTGAGCCGTCGGTACCATGCGCGAAAGGAGACAATCCGGCGGCGACAGCTATCGCCGCGCCGCTGCTCGATCCGCCGGACGTATGCGTCGGCATGTGCGGGTTGCGAGCCGGCGGACCCAAAAGATTGTTGCCCATATCGCTATGCGCGAATGACGGCATATTGCTCTTCGCGAAGATGATGGCGCCCGAACGTCGAAGATTCGACGCTGCGGCACCGTCCTCTTCAGGAACATGGCTGCGGTAGATCGGGCTGCCGTAGGTCGTGCGGATCCCCGCCGTGTCCTCGGTGTCCTTCACGCTGACAGGGATGCCCGCACAAACCGGCAGCTCGCGGCCTGATGCAAAAGCCTGCTCGACTTCTCTCGCCTGCGCCAGTGCCTGCTCGCCGGCGATCGTGATGAATGCGGAGTACTCTTCATTGAGCTTCTTCGCCTTCTCGAGCGTGAGTTGCATGAGCTCCACAGGCGAGATTCGCCTGGCCTTCAGCTCACGTGAGAGCTGCAAGGCGCTGAGTGCGAGCGGGTTCATCTCAATTTTCCTCCCTCAGTGCCGGCGCAACTTCCCTGCCGAGCAGCCTCACACATTCGATGAGGTCCTCCTGCTTCGCATAGTCCAGAGTGATGTCGACCCGATCGAAGCCCGCCTTCTTGATGCGCTGAAGCCGTCTGATCGCCTCGTCCGGGGTGCCGAACACGCAAGGTGTGTTCTCCATCACGTAGTCGAAGTTGTCGACCCACTCCTGCCCGTAAGTAGGGTTCGGCTTGCCAAGCCTCTCGGCAAAGACCCGCTTGTAGTGAATGACGCGATTGACGTAGTTGACGACACCATCCGACACCTGCTCGCGAATATCCTTCATGTCACGAGCAACATGGCCGTGCACGAGCAGGCTTGAAAACTTGAATGGCCTGGTGCCCTGCATCGGAGTGCCAGTTTCCCAGGCAGCCTCGTACGCGCGCAGAATGCCTTCCACCTCTTCCAGGTACGACGCCACCGAGGCGGTCATGAAGCCCATCTTTTTCTTGCCGGCGAGTTCGGCAGCCTGCAGCGAGGCACCTGCGTATGCCATCGGGGGCAGAGGCTGCTGAACCGGCCGTGGACAAACTGCAAGCTCGGGGATCTGGAAATACTTGCCTTGATGAGAGAACCTTTCGGTACCCCAGGCCTTCAGCAAGACCTCAAGGCATTCTTCCGTGCGCGCATCCGTTTCCGAGACCGGGACGTTATACGTATCTGCAGTGAGCGGCGTATTGCCCTTTCCATACCCGAAATACAGTCTGCCATTGCTGATGATGTCAACGGCGGCCCAGCTTTCTGCAACGTTCAGCGGATGGTGAAACGGCAGAATCACCGCCCCGGGCGTGATCTGGATACGGCTGGTGCACTGGGCGATCGCAGCCATGATTGCAGCGATGGGGCCTGTGGAGTTGGTCGGGAATTTGAAGTGCTGCTCGGACATGCCGAAGGACGCAAGACCCTCCTCATCTGCTACCCGTGCCAGCTCGATGACATCAGCGATCCGCTGCTGTGGATTGGAGTCCGTGCGCACATATCCCTGAGTGAAAATCCCGATTTCCATGGTTGTCGTCCCGTTTTGCTTGTTGGTATGGGTCAGTGCCGCGCCAGCAACGCGACAGGTCAAGACACTGGATAAGATGAAGGCCGGCGAGCGCATCTGGTTGCCCGCAACGCGCGCCCACAACCTGCACAGCAGGCCAGTCCATCGACTGAATGCGACCGTCTGCCCTGAGCACAAAAGCGGTGCGAGGTTGCCACCGCCCCGAATGAAGCGAATGCCGGAAGCGATTCAAGCGGGCTGCATGCCCTCGCTTCCCGCGTGCAAGGCCGTCCGCTAGCCTGCTTCCGCACAGCGGGCTACGGCGTGGATTTCCAGGACGTAGCCAGGCGCCAGCCCTTTCACCTCGACAGTTGCCCGAGCCGGATAATTCGAGCGATCCGTGAAGTACTTTTTGTAGACCTCATTGAAGCCATCGTAGTCACGCGCGCGATTCACGAGATAGCAGGTCGTCTGCACCACATCGTCGAATGTGCACCCCGCCGCCGCGAGGATTCCCCTGATCTGGGTCAGGATCGATTCAGCCTGGGCATGAATGCCTTCAGCGGGCTTTCCCGTCTTCTGGTCCATGCCGAGCTGCCCCGAGATGAAGAGAAATCCGCCGCTCACCACTCCCTGGCAATACGGAAGCGTCCCCCAGTCTGCCGCCTCCGGAGCAGAGACAGTGCGCTTGTCTTTCATTATCGACTCCTTTTTTTACAAACTGACATTTCAGTTTTGTTGGTATTAGCAACGCCTCAAAGAGAGAGTCAAGCCGCGAGTGAAGCATCGACGCAGCTTTACGAACTTGACAAGCTGGCGCCATAAAATAACATGTCATAACTCGCAAAACTGAAATGTCACCAAAATGGCCAGCCCTTCGCGCACTCTACCCGAAGCATGCACCGCTCCTGCAGGTGGCACCTCAGACCTGAGGGCATTGAGAACCGCGCTGGCTTGCTTCGCCACGGGCGTTTGCGTAGTTACAACGCGGTCAGCCGAAGGCGTGGATATGGGCCTCACAGCGAACAGCTTTACTTCGGTGTCGCTGGATCCGCCCCTTGTCCTCTGGAGTCTGTCCAGAACATCGTCGGCGATGGAGGCATTCAGATCGAGCAGATACTTTGCGATCCATGTCCTCGCCGCTGATCAGGAGCACCTGTCAGCGCAGTTTTCACGCAAGGGAGCTGACCGGTTTGCAGGCGTTCCCCTTGAGCGGGGCGAGGATCAAATTCCCCTGCTTGCACAGTCCGCCGCCCGGTTCGAATGCAGGACGGCTTACGAATATGAGGGAGGCGATCACCTGATTTTCGTAGGTGAGGTGCTTCGATTTGCCACCCAGGCCACCCCGCCACTGGTATTTCACAGCGGCCAGTACAGGGAGGTTGCCGAAATGCTCGCCGCGTTTCCAGCACCGCAACCCGACGGCCCAATGGCTCCGACGGATTTGAGCTATCTCCTGTGGCGCGCCTTCATGCAATTCAGGAGGAAGTACTACGAGAAGCGGCTCGAACTCGGATGGAGCTCGAGCGACTCATACTTGCTTCAGATGCTCGCAATGAAGGAAGGACAGACGGTAGCAGCGCTGGACTCTGCGGTCCGCTTTACTGGCAAGCGTTGTACGCCGGCCGAGGCACAGGCCTTGTTCGATCGCGGGCTGGTGCTCGCTGCGTCTCCGATATTGGAATCGACGACATTGAAGCTGACCGAGAAGGCGTGGCGCTCTGTACGCGAACTGAGGCTTATTTCGGCCACTGCAGAGGTAGAGTTGCTATCCAAGATGACCGCATCCGACGGGCGCCGGCTCAAGCATATTCTCCACGGGTTGATCGAGAAGGTGGGTTGACCCCTGCCTTTCCCGGTTGCACGGGACACCTTGGACTTCCTGACAGCGGCTCCTGGCTGCCATGGACACCGGACTGTGCGGTCAATCCGGGTTGCCGGTGCACGGCCGGACACATACCCAACATTTCCTGATGAGGAACAGATGAACACTATCGGCGTGATCGGCCTTGGCAACATTGGCCAGGGAATGGCATTGAGTCTCAGGCGTGCAGGATTCGAGGTGATCGGTACGGCTCTTTCCGCGGCAACCCGCGAGCGGGCGTCCCTTGAACTGGGTATCCGGGTTGCGCCAACGGTCTCGGCGGTATGTGCTGAGGCTGACGCTATCGTGCTGTCCTTGCCGACACCCGCAGATGTCGCCTCGGTCATCGAGGGACCTGGTGGAATTCTGGACAGCGCAAGGTCCGGCATGCTCGTCATCGACACCTCTACGTCTACTCCGGAAACAACGCGAAGACTGGCATCTCTGCTCGACGCCGTCACGGTACGGATGATGGATGCGCCTGTCAGCGGCGGACCCGCTCGGGCACGGGATGGAACCCTGACAATGATGATCGGATGTAACGAGGACGCGTGGGAGCGTGCCGGGCCCGTCCTGCGCGCAATGAGCGCCAGGCAGATCCGTGTCGGCGACATCGGAGCCGGCCATGTAGCCAAGATCGCCAACAACCTGTTGCTGTCCTCGCATCTGGCGATCGCCGGTGAGGTGATGCATATGACAAGGTCCGCAGGCGTTTCGATCGAACGTGTACTGGATGCGATCAACGCAGGTACCGGTCGCAGCATGGTCACCGAGCACAATTTCAAGACATGGATTCTGAACGATACTTTCAATTCGGGATTCACCATGGGCTTGATGCGCAAGGACGTGCAGTTGTCGGCCGCGCTGATTTCTGCTCTGGAGCTGAGCCTTCCTATTTCCGGCAGCGTCGCACGGTGCTGGGCCAACAGCGTAGAGCGCTATCCAGACAACGAGGACTTCAATCGCATTGTCGAAATGCCAGACGGCGACAAACGCGGCAATATCCCTTAACCTGAAAGGACGATCATGCAAATCGTAGTCACTCCCGACGGCGTAGAACTTCGGCGTCCCGACAATTTCCGCGAATTCGAGGCTCTCGTCTCCGGCGATCAGTTACAATTGCCAGATGTCCTCGAGCCGGATGGCGAGCAGCACCTTTGGGTTCAAGAAGAATGGCTCAGGAGCGCTCTGACCCAGGCGAACCTGGCCGCCGGCTGGCAACAGAAGTACCAGGCCATGCTGGACTACGCGCGTAGCAAGGGTTGGGTACGCGAGCAGCCGCTTTCAGTTCGCGCTCATATTGTACGTACGGAAACCTGAGCAGAAGTCGCGCCCTGATAATCCTGGGCTGACAGCTCCGACGCCTTCAGTTCCGGGCCGCCAAGACGAGTGTCCGGATCTCGAATTCCGGGCTCCGGTCTCTCAAGCCTTCATCACATCGCCGAGCCGCACATAGTTCCGTCCGCCTATTCGCGCGACTGGTGAGTACGCCTTCGGGTCGATCTTGCAATCCACCGTCAGACCGGCCTTCACGTGCATCGCAATGACGCGCCCAACGACGAGACTGTTCGGAGCGTCACCAAAGTTCACAATCTGATCCAGAATACATTCGAACTGGATCTTTGATCCGAGCAGTCGCGGCGTCCTGATTTTCGCGGAAGCGATTGTCTTAAAGCCTAGCAGATCAACTTCACTGACCTCCGGCGGATGTTCATCACTGGCTCGTTGAACAGCCTCTTCCCAGCCCTCCGGAACCATGTTGATGACGAATTCGCCTGTTTCCTTCACGTTCGCCAGGGTGTCCTTGGGGTGCGATTTTCCCGCTCTTGGCCCAACGGAGAATCCAAGCAGACCCGGATCTACAGCCAGAATGACAAACTGGCTGAAGGGCGCTGCATTCACTAAGCCGTTGGCGCCCAGCGAAGTGACAAAGGCGATCGGTCTCGGGATGACGGCTCCCGTAAGTATCTTGTAACGCTCGGCCCTCGACAAGGCAGCGAGGTCGAACTGTTCGAAGTCATCTCCGGAGCTCTGGCTCATAATCGCGGTCATTTCCGTACCCTCCTAGAAGTTACGACATGGCGAGAAGATGATGCCAGCAATCAACCGACCGCTTCGCGGACCGGGACGGCTATCCTCAATCAGGCCGCCGGTACTAATATCAGCCACCGAGATAGGCGGAACTCACACGCTCGTCCGCCAACAGGTCTGCAGCAGCGGCTGAAGCAACGACACGCCCGAGTTCAAAGACGTAGCCTCGATGGCTTACCTCGAGCGCGAGCAAGGCGTTCTGCTCCACAAGAAGTATGGAAACTCCGTCCCTGTTGATCTCGCCCAGCGTTTCGAACACCTGCTCGACAAGGTTAGGCGCAAGACCAAGCGACGGCTCGTCAAGCAGGACCAGCTTAGGCCGCGCCACAAGCGCACGGCCGATCGCGAGCATTTGCTGCTGGCCGCCAGAAAGCGACCAGGCTGATTGATTGCGGCGCTGTGCGAGGACTGGAAAGAGTGAAAATATCTTGTCGATTTCCTTGAGAAGTTCACTGCCGCTGCCCTTCCACGGGGTAGCCGCAATCCGCAGGTTGTCATTAACGCTGAGCCCCGGGATGACGCCGCGCCCTTCCGGAACCATCGAGGCACCTAGCCGGACAATGTCGGCCGTTGCCAGCCCATCGACTGGCCTTCCGTCAAACCGGATCGAGCCGAGACGGGGGCGCAACAAACCCATGATTGCCCGCAATGCCGTGGATTTACCGGCACCGTTTGCACCGATCAGTGTGACAAACTCTCCGGCTTCCACATGAAGGGATACATCGTGCAGGACGTCCGAAGCATCGCCATACCCGGTGGAGAGGCCATCAATTGCGAGCAGAGACATGTTGCTCCAACCTCCTCGATAGTTTCTTGCCAAGATAGGCTTCCACGACGAACGGGTCGTTGCGGATATCCTGGGGGGATCCCTCAGCGATCTTGCGGCCGAAGTTCAGGACGGTAATCCGGTCGGCGACGCGCATCACCAGGGGCATGTTGTGTTCCACGATCAGCACGGTAATGCCGATCTGGCGCAGCCGGCGAATACGTTCGACCAGTCGCTCGGCTTCGTTCGGATTGAGGCCCGCCGCCGGTTCGTCGAGCATGATCATTCTGGGGCGCCGCGCGACCGCTCTCGCAATCTCGACCATGCGCTGAACTTCATGGGGAAGCGTCTTCACCACCCGGTCGCGCAAATCGAGCACACCAGCGAACCGCATCGCCAACTCTGCCTGATCGCGCAGGACGTCGACGTCCGCCTGTGAAGCTTTGCCACCTAGCAGAACGCCTCCCAGGCCTCCCCTAAGATCTACGTTAGCGCCAACCATGACGTTCTGCTCGACCGTCAGGCTTGAGAACAGCCTCAAATTCTGGAAGGTGCGCACCAGTCCATGATCAGCGACATCCCACACTCTGTCCTGCGCAATCGTTCGACCATCGAACTCGATGCTTCCCGAACTCACCCTGTAGATGCCGCTGGCCATATTGATGAACGTGGATTTTCCCGAGCCATTCGGACCGATCAGCGCATGGACCGTGCCGGCCCTTACTTCCAGGTTCAGATCGTCGACCGCTTTCAGGCCGCCGAATTGCCGACTGACACTCCTCGCAACCAGCAACGGGCCCGGGCAAGGCTTGGGCGGCTCATCGACCGAAGGGACGATTGAAAGTGACGCACGTTCGATTCCCTGCACCGACGCAACGATAGCAGGCTCGGCCACGGGCGGCCTGGAGCGGCCCGCAGACAGTCCGGGGAAGCGATCGCGAAGCCACCCTCCCAATCCCATTGGAAGAAAGAGAATCATGGCCACGATGCCTGCGCCGAATATCAGCTGATAGTAGACGTCCGAGACCCTCAGCACTTCGGGCATGAAGATAATCGCCGCAGCTCCCAACACAGGCCCAAAGACGGTTCCTGCGCCGCCGATCACGACCATGGCAAGAAGCTGCGCAGTGAGATCGAAGGAGAACACGTCCGGACTGATATAGGCCAGCAGATGCGCATACAGCGACCCAGCGAGACCCGCGATCGCCGCGCTCACCCCAAGCGCCCCGACCTTTCCGAGCGTCACGTTGACGCCCGACGCTCCGGCTGCGAGTTCCGCATCGCGAATTGCTCTGAGCTTCAACCCGAAGATCGACTTGTCGAACCGGCTCACCAGCAAAAGAACAGCAAGCAGGACACCCAGGCCGAGATAGAAGAAGCGCTCGTTTGTATCAAACGCAAAGCCGCCGACCGACGGCGCCGGGATATTGCCGACTCCATCCATGCCATGAGTGACGGCCCGCCAGTTCAGAAAGAGCTGACGCATGATCTCGCCAAACCCGAGCGTGGCAAGCGCCAAATAGTGGCCACGCAGACGGAGTGTCGGGAGGCCGACACAGACGCCCACAAGACCGGCGAGCACGCCGGCGAGTCCAAAACAGGGCCAGAATGCAAGACCCGACGATCCCGACGTAAGAAGTGCGGATGTGTAGGCGCCAATTCCAAAGAATCCCGCATGTCCCAGTGAGATCTGGCCCGCGTAGCCCATGACAATGTTCAGGCTCACGCTAAGCAGACCGAATACGATCGTCAGATTGATCAATCGCACATAGTAGTCGGGCAGTCCCAGCCACGGCAGGACACATATCGCCAGCGCGGCGAGCGCAATGAGAAGGTAACGGGTCATCAGACGCGATCCTCCGCCGGACCACCGAATATTCCGCGAGGAAACGTCAGCAAGAGCAAGATCAGCAATCCGAACACAATCGTGTCCCGGAATGTCGATGAGACAAAGACAGCGATCAGGATCTCCATCACGCCGACGAGCAGGCCACCCACTACGGCTCCCGGGATGCTCCCGAAGCCACCGACGATCACCCCGATGAACGCCTTCAGGATCAAGCCGCCCCCCATATCCGGATCGATCAGGAAGATCGGAGCAACCAGCACACCGGCTATGCCGGCCAGGAGCGTCGACACCATGAAGGTGATGACAATCGTCCTGTTCAATCGAATGCCGAGAAGCTCCGACATCTCGGGATTCTGGGCGGTCGCTCGAATCCGCCTGCCAAGATCCGTCCCGAAAAACAGGATATACTGCACAACCAGCGCAACGAACGTTGCAAGAATGATGAACAGATTTTCCGGTGTCAGCGCGATGTCACCGACCCGAATGGTGCTCATTGCAAGGAAAGACGGCATCTTGAGAGGATTTGGCCCCCACACGATCAGTGCCAGGTTGCGCAACATGATCGAAACGCCGATGGTCGCGATGATAAAGGCTACCATCGGCCGCTTCCGCAGGGGCTCGAACAGAACAAGGTAGTAGACCGCGCCGAACGCGGTCATGATGGCGAGCGCTACGGCAGCGGCCGCCCAAATGGGGAGGCCTGCTGTGAAAGCCGAATAGAACACGTAGGCGGAGAACATGACGAACTCGCCATGAGCGAAGTTCAGACCGTGCGTGGCATTGTAGATCAGGATGAATCCAAACCCTACCAACGCGTAGATGCACCCCATCGCAAAGCCTGTGGCGATTACCTGAGTCATGACCGGCCTACTCGCTTTCGGACGCGCGCACGATTTTCGCGCTTCCGTCGGGCAGAAACTTCATGATCACTGCGCGATGCCAGAGGTTCCCTTCCCCGTCCGCCCGATACGTCCCGATGATTCCTTCGTAGGGCATCTCTCGCATGCCCTTGGTGATGCTCTCGCGATCCACGCCGTATTTTTTCATCACCTCAGCTAGCATATGAGCGACGTCGTAGTAGAACGTTTCGTTTACATCAGGAGACATTCTTGTCTTCGCGACATACTTCCTGATGAACTCCTGGACTTTGGGATTCGGGTTCAGCTCGGGCAGAATATCGGGCCCTTCGCAATAGCGACCGGCGAGCTCGTCGTGCGTCAAAAGGTGCCGCAACGCTGTTGCGCAGAGCGACGCCGAGCCTACGTGCGGTATTTCAATATTGAGCTGCCTCATCTGCCGCACGACGAGCGCCTCGTCGACCGGATGCCCTTGCGTGAAGATTACGTCGGCACCATCGCTCTTCATCTGCAGCAGTTGGGCGGTAAGGTCACGATCGGTTGGCTGATACGATGCGACAGACACCGGCTTCAATTGCCTGAACTGTTCCAGATATCCTGTGACGTTGTCCCGTCCCGAATATCCCCACTCATTGGCTACATGGATGATCCCGACGCGTGATTTCTTGAGATCTTCGAGCATGAAGCGCGTCACAAGCTGCTTCGTCACGCCATCGTGGCTGGTCGCACGGAAGAAGTACTTGACGTTTTGCTGAGTGACCCGCCGCGTGCTCGGTCCGGCGAACGTCGGCAAATGCTCCCGCTCGATGGTTGGAAACATGGCGAGGATCTGGGTTCCAAGGGCCGGCCCGAACATGGCCACCGGCTTCGATTGCAGCAGGCGGTTGAGGGCATTAATCGCCACGGTGTTTGACGCCTGGCTGTCCTCGATCTGCAGCTTGATCGGACGGCCGTTGATGCCGCCTGCGGCATTCACCTCGTCCACGGCGATTTGAACCGCATCGGAGAACGGACTGCCATACGCAGCCAGCGGCCCGGTCAGCGGAACGACCACGCCAACCAGAACAGGATCACGTTGCGCCTGAGCCAAGCTAACTGACGGCATCAGCGAAAGCGTCGCGGCCATAAGAAGCAATCGAGCAAGAATAGTCGCAAGACGACTGCGCATACTTCGTATCCCCCTTTTTGAATTCCCGATCTGACAGACACCCGCATCGCAGCGACAGGCATCAACAGCGGACGTAATCCAGAACGGGCATTCACTGCCTGCCCTGCCGCTCTCAAATCGTAATATCTGACATTTCAGTTTTCGAAATCAACCTGATTGATCTAACATTTTTTGTCAACACCCTATTCGTGGATATTCGGGTGGTTGGACCGGCTACCGCCGGGCATAAGTCACTGACCGAGAGTTGAGAGGCGCCGACCATGCACCGCGTCTTCCAGGACTTCATCGATCGTCTTTCAGACGCGGGTCGCATTGAGGACTTTGCTGACGCAATGACGGCCATCTGTGCTGCGTTCGAGCTATCCCATTTTGCTTATCTGGCGATGCCGGCCGCCGGCGAGACGAAACCACGACTCATTTCGACCTATCCAAGGGCGTGGACTTCGTACTATCTGGCAAGGAGATATCAGCGGATTGACCCAGTCATTACGGAAGCCTTCAGCCGGACAGAACCTTTTGAGTGGGGACTCGGTCACTCAGCGGATCGCTATCCGCCAGCATCCATCTTCCTGCTTGAGGAAGCGGCAGCTTACGGAATTCGCGCCGGCTTCACCGTGCCCATCCATGACGGACATGGTCCGCCAGCAGCGCTGACCTTCGCTTCAGATCAACGCATCACTTTCCTCAATGCGCAGTCGCGGGCCATCCAGCTCATCGCCATGTACTTCCATGCTCACGTGCGCCGGGGCGTGATCAGTGAGCGCGTCGTTGACGGCAAGGCGTTGTCGCCACGAGAGGTGGAATGTCTGGAGTGGGCGTCACAAGGCAAGAGCGCCTGGGAGATCGGGAGCATCCTCGGCATCTCCCGGCACACGGTGGCTTCCCACCTCGATAGCGCCAAGGAGAAGCTCGGAGTTCGCACAGTCGTTCAGGCGGCAACTCGCCTCTTGGCTGCAAAACAAGAAAAGCGCAATTAAGGCGAAACATCTCCCTCAGCTGCGGGTGGTGCGTAGAACCTGCAAGTCGGATTCCATGAGGCATTGATCAATGCTGTTTGGAGCCGAGTATGATTCAACTGATCACCGAGCAGCGCTATGGCGCGTTCGTAGAAGCTCTTAGCTCAATGCACAGGCTGAGGTACCGGGTCTTCAAGGAGCGCCTTGAGTGGGAAGTCCATACCACCGGCGACATGGAGATCGACAGTTTCGACGCACTCCATCCTTCATATCTCCTTCAACGGGGATCGGACGGCGAGGTGCGAGGTTGCGTTCGATTGCTGCCGTCTGTCGGCCCGACCATGCTCCGTGACACCTTTCCCATGCTTCTCGCAGGCCGCAGCGCACCATCAAGCCGCGCAATATGGGAGAGCAGCCGCTTTGCGCTGGAGATCCCGGGCGAGGTTCCCACAGGAAGGCACGGGATTTCCCGCGCCACTTATGAACTGTTTGCCGCAATGATCGAATTCGGGCTTTCGAGACAACTCTCCGACATTGTCACTGTGACAGATGCGCGAATGGAGCGAATCCTGCGTCGCGCGGGCTGGCCTCTGCGGCGCATAGGTGACCCGCGCACGCTTGGAAAAACCACGGCAGTTGCCGGATATCTCGAGATATCAAACCAAAGTCTGGCGACGCTCAGGCAGATCGGTGACCTCGCCGAATGTGCCCTGTGGGAGCCGGTCGCAGCCGCTACAGTCTGATACGATGCACGTTTATCAGTTACATGTGTGCAGCTGGCGATGCTTCCATTCTCGAGCGACGGCATGATGCGTCGGCCGATGTCAATCGGCCTGCAAATTTGACCCCTCATCGGCGTCCAATTTTGACCCCTTCGTGCGGCGGGCTTTGCTGGTAGCGCTCGTCTCGTCGGAGCTGGCCGGGATAGCGGAGGCGAGACGAGCGCGGGTGGCGTGATCGTCGTCTCGGCTCTTGAACCGCCAACTATCGTTGCCGGTCTCGACAATGTCGCAGTGATGCGTCAATCGGTCGAGCAGCGCCGTGGTCATTTTGGCGTCGCCGAACACGCTCGGCCATTCGCCGAAGGCGAGATTGGTCGTCACGATGACGGAGGCGCGCTCATAGAGCCGGCTGACGAGGTGGAAGAGGAGCTGGCCACCGGACAGGGCGAAGGGCAAATAGCCGAGTTCATCCAGCACGATGAAGTCCATCCGGGTCAGATGCTCGGCGAGCCGTCCTTGCCGTCCGTTGCGGGTCTCGGTCTCGAGGCGATTGACGAGGTCGACTACGTTGAAGAAGCGGCCGCGGGCACCGGATCGGATGCAGCTTCTGGCGATAGCAATGGCCAGGTGGGTCTTCCCTGTGCCGGTGCCGCCAACCAGCACGACGTTGCGTTGTTGGGCGATGAAGCCGCCGCCAGCGAGATCATTGACGAGAGTCTGATTGATCGGCGTGCCGTCGAACTGGAAGTCGGCGATGTCCTTGGCAAGCGGCAGCTTGGCGATGGTGAGCTGGTACTTGATCGAGCGGGCCTGCTTCTCGTTGATCTCGGCGTTGAGCAGGTCGCCGACAATGCGCTGAGGTTCGTGCTGGCGCTTGACGGCAGTTGCCATGATCTCGTCGAAGGCAGCCTTCATGCCGTAGAGCTTGAGTTCGCCCATGAGGTCGAAGATTTGGGTTCGTTCCATCAGATGGTCCTCCGGAGGTTGTCGTAGCGGGCACAATCGGCAATCGGCGCATGACGGAGCGTCAGTGCGGCCGGCGTCATGATGTTGGCCGGTGAAGCGGGTTCACGTTGACGGGCCAGGATATTGAGCACGACATCGGCGGAATGGACGCCATGACCGAGCGCTTCGGCACAGGCCGCTTCCACCGCGGGCAGACCGTCAGTCAGCACCGCGTTGAGGATGTCGACCATCTGCCGATTGCCATCTTCGGTACTGGCAAGCTTGCGCCGGATCCGCTCGATCGCGGCCGGCAGCACCCAGTCTTTGAAGGGAGCACCGTTGCGCAAGGCGCCGGGTTTGCGGGCGAGCACCGGCACATAATGCCACGGGTCGTAGACGGTATCGCCGCGGCCAAAGGATCGCGGGTGCTCGGCAACGATGCGTCCATCCTGACGGATCACGATGCGATCGGCATAGGCTTGAACTTCGACCGGCCGTCCGACTGCGCTGGCTGCGACCGAGTACTTGTTGTTGTCGAAGCGCACCAGGCAGGTCTTCGAGACCGATGCCGTCACCGCATGGAAGCCGTCGAAGCGGCCGGCATAGGGAACGAGTTTGGGGCGTTCGGCTTCGAACGCCTCCCAGATCGTCTGATCGACCAGCTCCGGATGGCGATGAGCCTTGGCATAGGCGATGCATTTGTCGAGCAGCCAGGCGTTTAACTCGTCGAGGTTTTTGAACCGCAGCCGCGGCGTGAAGAAGCGCTCCCGAACCAGCCCGACCTGGTTCTCGACCTGCCCCTTCTCCCAGCCCGACGCCGGCGTGCAGGCGACTGGATCGACCAGATAGTGGCTGCACATCTGCAGGAAGCGGCGATTGTAGAGACGCCCTTTACCGACGAAGATCGTCTCTACGGCGGTCTTCATGTTGTCGTAGATGCCGCGGGTGCAGGTGCCTTTGAACAGGGCGAACGCCCGGTCGTGGGCGTCGAACACCATCTCCTGCGTCTCCCGCGGATAGGCCCGCACGAACAGCATGCGGCTGTGACAGAGCCGGACATGGGCGGCCTTCACCATCACCGTGGTCCCGCTCAGCAAGACCACCTCGTGGCTCCAGTCGAACTGGTAGGCTTCGCCTGGGGCAAAGCTCAGCGGGACATAAGCCGCCGCGGTCGATTGCCCGCGTTCTTTGCTCCACCGCCTGGCGTAACGCCGCACGGCATCGTAACCGCCGTCGTAGCCGCGGCCGCGCAGCTCTTCGAAGATCCGGATCAACGTCAGCTGTTCACGAGCCGATTTGGCCGCGTTCGCCGCCAGCAATCCGTCAAGCTCTACTGCCCATCGTCCCAGCTTTGGCCGCGGCTGCACCGACCGCTCGTACTCGAACGAGGTCTCTCCCGACCTCAGCACCTTCCGGACCGTGTTCCGCGACACCTTCAGGTCACGGGCGATCTCCTTGATCGTCTTGCCTTTGATGAAGTGCTCGCGCCGTATGCGCGCAATCGTCTCCACAACCAGCATCCCCAACCACCTGCTTTAGCCCAAAGCAGGTGGCGCAATAGCCCAGTGGTGGGGGTCAATTTTGGACGCCGAACCCCCGGCTTAGGGGGCAATATTGCAGGCCGAATGACAGAAAATGTCTGCCGAAGCGAAGCGGAGGCAAGAGAAAGAGGCAGCCGACGAAGGGGCAGTGATAGCGACGCGGGCATGCAATGCCCGCGGGCACCGAGACGACTGCAGTCGCGAGACCGGTTCAACAAGGCACCCGCGTTCGGGGCAGTGATAGCGACGCCGGCATGCAATGCCGGCGGCCCCTAGCGCGAGTGCCTCCGGCGAGCGACACCGTATCGCGCGAGGGATCGAAGCCGGACGGCCGAGACGCGTGAGCGGCTGGGTTCACGAGAGCCCGGTCCGCGGCTCGCGGACGCGCCCTACTCTCTCGCTATTGGCTGCATAATTGAAGGTTAAGCGAAACGTTGGCGTCGCGTACCGCCCGCCGGGCGCCCCTCCAAACAGCACGATTTCTCCAAGATGCGGGTTCGCGCGATCCTGAAAGACCCTCGCGCTGACGAGACCGGAGCCGAGAGGCGGCAGCGACGTCTTTGCGAGATTCAAAGTCACATGCTGCGAATCTCCTGCCGCCGCTGCGAGCGGATCGTGGAAATCCAGACCGCCGACGCCGTCCGATTGTATGGCCGCAACGCGGTCTGGAAGGATGTGGCAGAGCGATTGCTCGACAACACCTGCCAGCAGCGCCTCCGAATATCACCCCACGCCCACGGAGGCGACTGCAGTCGCAAGACCGGCAAGAGGGGCACCCGCGTTTGGGGCAGTGATAACGGCGCTGGCATGCAGTGCCGACGTCCCCTAACGCGAGAGCCCCCGGCGAGCGACACATTTCGATCCCTTTCCGATGGTCCGGGAGTCAAGTCCCACCGCCTCGGGATTTCAGCCACACAGCCGCTGCTCCGATCAGGGCTGTCAGCACACCACCCCACCAGATCGAGCGCGGCCGCGCGGCGCTGATCGAACTGAGATATAGAAATGCTCCGAGTGCAACACCATAGTGCTTGCGAAAATCACCGCTCCTACGCGCGATTTCGACGAGGTCCGACGATCTCATCTGCTGATCTGTCATCACGGCTCACCTCATACTTAAGCATTCAAGATACGCGTGAGTTGGTCATCACGTCCAGCTAAATTTCGCTTTTTCCGAAAAATGTGATCGAACTCCTTAGCGCGAGAGATCGACGCTCGCGAGGGCCGTAAAGCGAGCGGCACGGTTCACGAGAGCCCGGCCGCTTCAAGCGGCGCCCAAGAGACCACCATTTTGAGCTTCCGGCGAACGATCATCATGTGACCGTCCCCAACTCAGACCTCCTTGCAAGCGAAGCGTTCCCGTTGTGGATCAATCAGATAAGCGCTCGAACCGTCACACTGCTGCCTGCCAAACAGACCGCAGGCTTGCATGACGACGAGCGCGGTGATCATTGCTCAATACGCAGATGTGAATTCACCTGCAGTACGCGCTATTCCGACAAGATGAGTCCGAACAGGGTGACATCCGCTGATTTTCCAACACGGCAGTCAGAACGAACCCCCATAACATGCTAGATTCAGCTGACTCTCGCTGAGCGGCTCAGCATGACAACGCGAGCGTAAGGCGGAGGATAGCCCTTCAGTTTTGCGATCGTCGATCAATTAGACAAATCGGCTCTCCGAGACTCGCCCATGGCGGAACTTTGTCTGACTTAGGCAGACCTCGTCCACCTACCTTTTTGCACGCCAAAGCCGCTAATCACCTCGTTCGAGAATTGATTCCTTGTTTTGCCAGCTTTGCAAGCTCCGATTGGAATGTTCAGGTGATCGGATAACAGACGGCATGACGCATCGTGTAATTATTCCGGCTCGCTATCCACCTATCGGAGCGTGGCCGGCCCTCATGCTGGCCGACATGGCCGCAGCATATCTGGATTTCACCAACACACGTGAACTCGCGCGAGCCGTAAGACGCGGGGAGGCACCACCGCCAGTCGCGTATCGTGGGATCGGGCGGGCCCGACAACCAGTTTGGTCCAAGGCCGCGATCGATCTTTTCACAAGCCCGCGTTCCGGCGTCAATCGAGATGGAATCGTAGGTGAGGATCTAGCTTCCCTCGTAAGACCCCGAGCTTTGCAGCATTGAAGCTTCCCCGGTACTGCCGATTGAGGCCATTGAAAAGCGGTCAATGTGGATATTATTTCGAACCGCCTACATGGGCGCGCCAAGAGGGATGCCCTGTCCATGCCGAAGCATTGGGGCAAGACCAAGCGATCGCTGTTGATAGAGCCGAGAATATTCTGCTGCCGGCCTTTGACAGCTGGCGATCTAACGGTCTGACCGATATGGTCCCAGCTTCCCCTGCACTTGGCACGTTCGATTGGCTGGTCAGCGTCTTCAAGGCGCACCAGAAATGGGCCGAGATCGATTTCAAGACCCAACGATTATATGGCCAAGGGTTAGCGCTCTTCGCAAGCCATGAATTGAGCGATGGCAGCCGCGCAGGCTCAAAGCAACTCGCTGATTTCACAAAAGGATTTGTCGACGCGATCTACGCGAACCTGCTCGTCGTCGAGCATAAAGACAAATGGGGAAAGATCGTCAAGCGTGAGCGTCGTCGGTTCGCAAATGCGGCCATGACCGCTTGCAGGAGGGCTTGGTACGTTGGTCAGCGCGCTCAAGAGGCGACTGTGCCGCCAGTCAACCCGTTCGCGCGGATGGGTCTAAAATCGCGCGGCCCCGGCCAATCGGTGCGCGAGACGCCGACGGCAACGTGGGAAGAACTTGTTCTGTTCAGGCGAGCTGCAAGCAGATTGGGGTACCATTCGGTCGCAACCGCTGCATTGCTCTCCTGGGAATGGCTGCAACGCGAAGAACATATATTTGGCGCTTTCGAAAATGCGCACTATCGGCCGAAAGAGCGGCCCGATAGCGTGAAGATTGTGCATCCAAAGAACGGCGAAGAAGCCTGGTGGCCGCTATTCGATGAGAGACGGCATTCATTGTTTCCTGAACTGATGGCAGAGCTTGATGCTCTCAAGGACAGAATTGCCTTTGGATTGGTCTTTCGGCGTGATCATGCTCATCGCAAGTCATCCGATCTGGTTCCGTGGATTACTGAGCGCAAGGATCTGCGATACCTTCGGCACGTCGTCAAAAAGATAATCATAGCAGCTGGACTGCGAAAAGAGCTATCATTCACGTCCTTTCGGCATGGTGGGTTCACGGAGGGGGCCGACAGCGATCTCACGGATGCTGAACTACGTACCGCCGGTCGTCATCGCTCGAGACATCAGCTCCCGACCTACGCTAAGCGGACGCAGAAACAGTTGATTGCTGCTGCTAAAAAGCGCCGGGAGGAGCGAACCAGAACGGGAGCTTTGCTAGGTGGTACTCTCACTCCTATTTCTCCGATCGATTCGGTAAAGGACACTTCTGACCTCTGATCGCCCAGGCACGCGCCCTATTCTCAGCTAAAGGAGTTTCAATCCTTCAGCCTATCGCCCCGTCCATGACGGTTTTCGCTTCTCGCCGAAGGCCTTGAGGCCTTCCTTGGCGTCCTCGGTCATCGCGAGCAGCGCGATCTGGCTCTCGGTGTAGGCGATGCTTTCGTCGAACGACATCGAGGCGATCGCGCGCATGGCGTATTTGCCGCGACGGATCGCGGTCGGCGACTTGTCGACGATGCGGCCGATCAGCCAATCGACCTTGGCATCGAGCTCCGCCGCCGGTACGACGTGGTTGAGAAGGCCGGCGGCCTGGGCGGCGCTGGCGTCGAACGGCTCGCCGGTCAGCGCCCATTCGTTGACCAGGCGCGGCGGCGCGATCGATTGCAGCAGGCTCAGCACCTGCATCGGAAACACGCCGACCTTCACCTCAGGCAGCCCGAAGATCACATGATCGGCGGCGACCGCCATGTCGGTCATGCACAACAGCCCCATGCCGCCCGCCATGCAGACGCCGCCGACCCGCGCGATCGCGGGCTTGGTCGCGTTCTGCGACAGCCGCAACAGGTCGGCGTAGTCGACATTCGGCCGCGAGAAATCCATCGAGAACGCCGCGCCGCTGTTCTGCAGATCGGCGCCGGCGCAGAACGCCTTGTCTCCCGCGCCGGTCAGCACGATGACGCGCACGTCCTTGTCGTCATGGGCATCGCGATAGCCCTTGGCGATGCCTGCGATCACACCGGCATTAAGCGCGTTGCGTTTGTCCGGGCGGTTGATGGTGATCCAGAGCGCCTGCCCGCGCTTTTCCAAGAGGACGCTGTTATCGGTCATGTTTCCTGCCCGGTTTCTTGCTGTGAGCCGTTGTCAGCCCACATTTGCGGCAGGATCGGCGCCGACTGCAAGCAGGATTATGCCGCGGCTGGCGCCTTCCTGATCCAGACCTTGTTGTCGTGGAACGCAGCACCGCCGACCGGCGCGACGGCTTCGGCCCCGGTCAGCATGTTGATGCCGCGGCCGCCGATATGCGACTTGTTCGGATGGATCGATTCGGCGATCAGCACGCCGCGGCGAACGCCATCGAACAGTTTTGCGGTCAGCGTGGTCTCGCCGCGCATGTTGCCGAGCGTCACCGCGTCACCGTCGGCGATCGAGAGTCCTGCCGCATCGTCCGGATGGATCATCACCGTCGGCGCGCCCTCGCGGGCCTGCGACGACGGCGTTTCGTTGAAACTGGTGTTGAGGAAGCTGCGCGAGGGCGACGTCGCAAGCCGGAACGGGTGCTGCGCATCCGCCTCCTCGATGATCGTCCAGTGATCGGGCAGCGAGGGCATCTTGTCCCACGCCCCCATCAACCCTCCCGAACCGACCGGGACCTTGCCCCAATCGACCCTGAAGTGGAATTTCTTGTCAGGATGCGCAAAGCCGTCGAGATAATGCGAGGTGCGAAAATCTGGTTGCAGGTCGCGCCAGATATCGGCCTCGAGCTTCTCGATATCGCCATGGCCGCTCTTCTTCAGCGTCGCATCGATCAATTCGCGCGCCGTCATGTCGAAGCCCGGATGCACGGCGTTGAGCCGGCGGCCGAGGCCCTGCATCACCTCGTGATTGGAGCGGCACTCGCCGGGCGGATCGATCAGCTTGGGGCCGACCGAGATGTGCTGATGGCCGCCGCCGTAATAGAGGTCGTCGTGCTCCATGAACATGGTCGCCGGCAGCACGATGTCGGCCATCTGCGCCGTCTCGGTCATGAACTGCTCGTGCACCGCGACGAACAGGTCCTCGCGGGCAAAGCCCTGTCGCACCAGCGCCTGCTCGGGCGCCACCGTCATTGGATTGGTGTTCTGGATCAGCATCGCCTTGACCGGGCCACCGCCCTTCAGCGCCTCGGCATCGCCGGTCAGGACGCGGCCGATCTTGGACTGATCGAGAACGCGCGTCGCGGGATCGATCGCGTCGTGGCCTTCGATGATGGATTCGTCGAAGCGCCAGATCCCGGCATTGTTGAAGAACGCACCGCCGCCCTCATATTGCCAGGCGCCGGTCACCGCGGGGATGCACAGCGCGGCGTGCATCTGGGCGGCGCCATTGCGGCTGCGGGTGAAACCGTAGCCGAGGCGGAAGAACGAGCGCTTGGTGGTGCCGACCAGCTGCGCGAAGGCTTCGATCTCCTCGACCGGCACGCCTGAGATCGCCGACGCCCATTCCGGCGTGCGGGTCTTCAGGTGCGCCTCCAGCTCGTCGGGGCAATCGGTATAGCGCGCCAGATAATCGCGGTCGGCCAATCCCTCGCGGAACAGCACATGCATCACGGCGCAGGCGAACGCGCCATCGGTGCCGGGCCGCAGCAGGATCTTGATGTCGGCCTGCTTCATGGTCTCGTTGTTGTAGACGTCGATCGCCGCGATCTTGGCACCGCGCTCCTTGCGGGCGCGGGACGCGTGCGTCATCACGTTGACCTGGGTGTTGACCGGATTGGTGCCCCAGATCACGACGAGGTCGGAGACGCCCATCTCGCGGGGATCGACGCCGGCGACCTTGCCGGTGCCGACCGCAAAGCCGATGCGCGCGATGGTCGAGCAAATCGTGCCGTAGAAGCGCGAATACTTCTTCACATGCGAGAGGCGATTGAGGCCGTCGCGCATCACCAGCCCCATGGTGCCGGCGTAGTAATAAGGCCAGACCGACTCGGCACCGAACTCCCGCTCGGCGGCATCGAAACGCGCCGCGATCTCGTCCAGCGCCTCGTCCCATGAAATTCGCACGAACTGGCCGGACCCCTTCGCGCCGGTCCGACGCAGCGGGTACATCAGCCGTTCGGCGTGATGGATCCGCTCCGCGTAACGCGCGACCTTGGCGCAGACGACGCCGGCGGTGTAGGTCTGCAGCTTGGAGCCGCGCACCCTACCGATCGAGCGGCCCTCGATCACCTCGACGTCGAGCGCACAGGCCGAGGGGCAGTCGTGCGGACAGGTGGAATGGCGGATGTCGACCTTGGCATGCTGGTTCATGGCCAGATTGGTACCATCAAATCCCGGCTCCGCCGAGGGGCATTATTGACCCAGCCTGGGCGAAAACCGGACAGAAGCCATGCAGCAGGCGCCCCGGATCCAACCGCTGGGCCAACCCCTCCGTCAGACCCGGAAGATACGGCTGTAACGCGCCTTGATCGATTCCCCTTCCCGCTCCACCGCCGCAGGGTCATCCTTCATCGTCTTGATGTCTTTCAGCGGTCGTCGTCCAGCCTTCTCCTTGACCTGCGCGTGGACCGAGCGGAGGCCGCCGATCTCGATATTGAGCTGCTGCCCCTCACGCCCGAGCGCGAAGGATTGAAACAACCTCGCGGCGTTCGGATGCGGACAGTCCTTGAAGATGCCGTTCGGGCCGACGATGAGCGGCGACCCCTCGGTGGCGTAAACCGGCTCGACCGGGCGGCTCATCTCCTTCATCTGAAAGATGTTGTACTCGTTGCCATCGGCCATGACAGCGCGCTCGCCGAGATCGAGCTTCTTCGGCGGATCCGTCGAGGACTGCACCTGCATGATGTTCTGCTTGGCGAGCTGCTCGAAAAAGCTCCAGCCGAGATCGCGCTGCATCTGATAAGTCGCGGTCATGATGGTGCCGCTGTAGCCGGGATGCGCCTTGACGATCTTGCCCTTCCATTTCGGATCGAGCAGATCGGCAAAACTTTTTGGCGCCTCTTCGGCTTTCACGAGATTGGTGTTGTAGGCAATGATCGACAGCCAGACCCGGAAGCTGGCAAACTGACCATCCGGATCGCGATGCTCCTCCGGATAGTATTTTGCGACTTCCTCCGGGACATAAGGTGCGAGAATGCCGTCACGTTTCCAGACGATGAAATGCGCGGCGTCGGACGAGTTGACGACGTCGACCGCGTGAATGTTGCTGGAATATTCCTGGCCGACCCGCTGGAACACGCGCTCCGCGCCGGTGCGCTCGACGCGTACGCTGATGTAGGGATATTTCGCCTCGAACGCCTTCGCCAACTTCTCCGCGACCGGCAGATCGGTCGAAGTGTAATAGACGACCTCGCCTTCCTTCTTCGCTGCCTCGATCAGCGCCGGGGTCACCGGCTCGGCTGGCGGCGCCGCGGCCATTACGCGCGTCGAAAGGGCAGCCCCTGCCAGCACGGCACCGCTACCCTTCAGCATATCGCGGCGCGACAGCCCAGAATGCTTCCTCATATGGTTCCCCGCACGCGATGACGAAGTTGAGTACACCGTCGTCCCGCCGTTATTCCGACACGTGAAGACGGAGTCCGTCGTCGACGGACGCTTCAGGTTGCAGCGAGACTCTTGAGGGAGAAACAAGACTAAAGTTGGGGGAAAACATCATCGCAAGGACTGGGATTGCGCCGGACCAAGCGGATCAACACTGCGCGACACGCACCGCGTGTAGCCTTGCGGCAGTCAACCCCCGTCCTTACGCTCCCCGTCCATAACAAGACCAAGGGAGACGAACGTCATGGCGACGAGACGGGATGTGCTGAAGGCAGCAGCCGGCATCGTGTTTTGCAGTTGCGGGCTGATGCACAATGCGAATGCACAACAATCGCGCCAAAAGCTGCCGGTCACCGTCAATGGCAAGCGTGTCAAGACGATCGACATCCACGCGCATTGCCACTTCCGCGAGGCGGGAGCCCTGCTCGGCGCGGACGCCGCAAGGTTTCAATTGCCGCCGGTCAACGGCGCCGCGGAGGCCTTCATCGCGATCGACAAGCGCCTGGCTGCAATGGACGCGCAGGCCGTCGACATGGAGGTGCTCTCGATCAATCCGTTCTGGTACGACCGCGATCGCGATCTCGCCGCGAAGATCGTGAAAATCCAGAATGAAAAGCTCGCCGAACTCTGCGCCGCGAAGCCCGACCGGTTCGCGGCTTTCGCCTCGCTGACGCTGCAAGCGCCCGATCTCGCGGCGCAGGAACTGGAGACGGCGATCAAGAAGCAGGGCCTGAAAGGGGCGGCGATCGGCGGTGTCGTCGATGGCGTCGAGTTCTCCGATCCGAAATTTCATCCGGTATGGGCCAGGGCCGAGGAACTCGGTGTCCCCCTGTTCATCCATCCGCAGGGCATGCCCGAATTGAACAAGCGGCTGTCAGGCAATGGTTGGCTGGGCAACACCATTGCCAACCCGCTCGAGACCACGATCGCGCTCTCTCATCTGATCTTCGAAGGCACGCTGGACCGCTTCCCGGGATTGAAGATCATCGCCGCACATGGCGGCGGCTACCTCCCCTCCGACCGCTCGGACCATGCCTGCCTGGTCGGTCCGAAGGGATGCAATCCGGAGATCAAGCTCCGGAAGGCACCGACGGAGTATCTGAAGCAGATCTATTTCGATTCCCTGATCTTCACGCCTGAAGCCATCCGGCATCTTGCCGCCCAGGTCGGCGCCGGCCAGATCGTGTTGGGAAGCGACTATCCCTATCCATGGCAACTGGCACCGGTCGACCACATCTTCGCCTGCTCGTCTTTGAGCGACGACGAAAAAGCCAACATTCTTGGACGGACCGCAGCAAAGCTGCTCGACATTGTCGCGTAACCACGACAGCCGGCTGCCGAACAATCCGATTGCCGACGTCGCGCCTCGGCGTACGCCGCTGTTATCGAGCCTCAGTAGGCTTTCACTGTGCGTATTTGGTTGCCGGGTTGAGCGACGGGCGCCGGCTCGGCAATCGCGGGCGCCGGATCGGTGTCGACCGAGTTGGTCAAGGCGAACTCAGCCTGTGCCGCGTCCGATATCCATTTGACCGCGGCCGGGTGACTGACCAGCATCCCGATCAACGCAATCACAACGAGCACCGGCAAGGCGATGAGCTTGATGCTGAAGCTCTGGTAATTGCTTTCCGGGTCCTGCTGTCGCTTGTCGAAAGAGCCCTGCATGGATTCCTCCACGTTGCGGATGCGCTCCCCCGAAGCGTGACTTACCGCAGCGCACGCAAGGCCGATGTGAATGGTTTCACAGGCTTGGCCAGCTCACCGTTTCGTGAAATGCCTGATCGGCCACGCAGCCGGGATGACTACTCGCCATCGTCAGCGCCAGCGTCGACCAATTCCTGAAGCGACCCGGGCTTCAGCACGACAATCGCGCCATGTTCAAGCCGCACCCAACCGCGTGTCGCCCATGCCCGGAGTTGCTTGTTGATGCTCTCGCGCGTCATGCCGACCATCTCGCTGATCTCTTGCTGGGTGATCGAGATGGTGCGCCCCTGCGGCTCACGCTTGTGCTTGTCGCTGAGACGGAGCAGCGCGCTGGCAAGGCGGCCGGGCAGATCCTGCAAGATGACCTGCTCGACCTGGTCGCTGGTCCGGCGCAACCGCTCGCACAGCAATTCGATGAACTTCATCGCAAGCGACGGCTGGCTGCGCACGAACGGAATGAACTCGCGCCGGTCGATGACGAACAGCTCGCAATTGGTGTTGGCCGTGGCATCGGCGGTCCGCGACAGGCCGTCGAGCAGCGCGATCTCCCCGAAGATCTCTCCAGCCTCGATCAGGTTGAGAATGGCGTTGCGGCCTTCCGGCGACGAGATGCTGATCTTCACGGTGCCCGAGATGACCGCAATCAGGCTCGTGCCGGGATCGCCCTTGGAAAAGATCATCGTGCCGCGCTTCAGCGTGATGTGCTTGGCGTAGCGGCAGAGTTGATCGAATGCTTCAGGCTCGAGATCGGCGAAGTAAGGATGCTTGCGCAGCACCGACAGCTTGTTGCTCGAGAACGACGACGCGCCGGCAGTTCGTTCTATGGGCGGCGCACCGGTCATTGTGATCCAAACTGATTGTGTTGCGTTCGATCGGCCCACCACCTGCGTGGACACCGACAAAGCCATCGATCAATGAAAGCGGAGAGAACTATAGCCCCAGCGAGGCCCTACAGCAACCAAGGCCCCAGCCACTCACACGGCCAGACGAAATCCGGCAAAGTACAATTTGGAATAAATAAACGCCTAGTTGCAACGCTCAATTGCAGTCAGTCGCCGCACCCAATTTGAGCAACCGGCGACAATCCCGTCTGGCGGAACATATCTGTGGGGTCGCCCCGCCTACAGCAGCTTGCCGTCGGGCCCGAAGAACGGGTGCGGCCCGTCAAACTGACCGATCGGGACCTGGTGCGTGACCAGCTGCCCAAAGCCTTCTCCGGGAAACCACGTATGCAGGTGAAACGCAGGCGGTTCCACCCTGAACGAAGGCTCTCGCAGTTGCCCGAGATCCAGGTCGACCGCGTGGTTCGGGGCGGGGCACAATGTCACGGGAATGCCAGCGAAGGTGGTGAGCATGGCACGATGAACGTGCCCACACCCGATCAGCTGCACGCGCGGGTGACGCCTGACGATTCTCGCCAGCTCTTCG
The DNA here is from genome assembly GCF_002831585.1 of Bradyrhizobium sp. SK17. GTDB lineage: Bacteria > Pseudomonadota > Alphaproteobacteria > Rhizobiales > Xanthobacteraceae > Bradyrhizobium. The sequence goes on from NZ_CP025113.1 coordinate 6,931,666, forward strand.
GCATTGAAGAGATCTTGCCGATCCATGTGCCAGATGCCGCCCTTGAACGGCGGGTGATGCAGGAAGAGCAGCGCGGGCCGGTCGACCGCGGTCGCCAGCGCCGCGTCCAGCCATTGCAACGTCGACGCCTCGAGCGCGCCATGCGGCTTCCCGGCGACACTCGAATCGAGCAGCAGGAGATCGATACCGTCGACCTCGATCTTCTGATCGAGCGGGCCCGTCGCGTGGGCATAGGGTGCCGATGGAAACGCGGCGCGCATCCAAGCCCGCGAGTCGTGATTGCCAGGAACGCCGGCAAACGGCACGCGCAGCGGCGCGAGCAACCGCTTGAGATGGTCGTATTCCTCGACCGACGGCGTATCGACGAGGTCGCCGGAGATGACGACGAAATCGGGCGCCGGCGCGAATGCGTTCAGCGCAGCGACACAGCTTTCAAGCGCCTTGGCGGTATCGACCCGGCCATACGCCAACGCATCGGGCGGCTTGATGTGGAGATCGGAGATCTGGGCGATCAGGATCGGCTTCGATGACATCGATCAATCTCGGGGTTCGGATGGCAGCACACGAAGCGCGTCGGGCGCAATGGAAAGCCCGATTCGATCGCCGACTTCAGCTCGTATGGTATTGGGAGCATCGACATTGAGCGGCTTGCTCGACACACCACTGACGACAAGCCGCTGCCGGTCGCCGATGAAACTGACGGCATCGACGATTCCGGCGAGCGCTCCGGCTCCGGTCTCCGTCACGCGAATGGTTTCGGGACGGATCATCACGGTCGCATTCGCAGTCGTCGTGCCCCCCTCGATCGGCAATCGCCCGCCGGGCAGGATCAATATGCCGTTCTCGATCGGAGCTTCCACGATGTTCGCCGCCCCGATGAACTCGGCGACGAAGCGATCCTTCGGCATGAAGTAGACCTCGCGCGGCGTGCCGATCTGGGCGATCGCCCCTTTGCGCATCACGACGATGCGATCCCCCAGTTCCATGGCCTCGGCCTGATCGTGGGTGACGTAGATCGTCGTGATGCCGAGTGCGCGCAGCAGCCGGTTGAGCTCGCTTCGCAACCGGTCGCGCAAGGCGGCATCGAGCGCGGTCAACGGCTCGTCGAGCAGCAATATCCCGGGCCGGATCGCTACCGCCCGTGCCAACGCGACGCGCTGACGCTGGCCGCCCGACAGCTGGTCGATGCGGCGGTTCTCCAGTCCCGTGATGTTGGTGAGGGCCACCAGCTCGGCGACGCGCGCGGCACGCTCGCTGCTGGCGACACCTCGGATCTTCAGCCCATAGGCGATGTTGTCCGCCACCGTCATGTTTGGGAACAGGGCGTAGGATTGAAACACCATCCCGACATTGCGCCGCTCGATCGGGACCGACGTCATATCCTTGCCGTCGAACAGCACCTTGCCGCCGACATCAGGCAGCTCGAGGCCCGCAATGATGCGCAGCATCGTGGTCTTGCCGCAGCCGGAAGGTCCAAGCAACACCAGCGTCTCGCCCCGCGCGATGTCGAGGGTCGCCGGATCAAGGGCGCGCGTGCCGTCGGCAAAGGTCTTGCCGCACGCCTCGATCCGCACCGCTGCACCATGGCCGGACGTACTCATCTTTTTCGATCCTTGTCGGCCAGCAGTTGCATCGCGACGAGCAGCGGAATGATCATCACGAAGAAGATCAAGGTATAGGCCGAGGCCACCTCGAGACGCATCGAGGCGTAGCTGTCGGCGAGCCCGATCGGCAGCGTCTTGGTCAACGGCGTGTGCAGCATCCAGGTCAGGTTGAACTCACCGAGCGACAGCGTGACCACCATCAATGCGCCAGCCAGAATGCCCGGCAGCGCATTGGGCACGATGACGTCGCGAAATCGCCGCCATGGCGACGCCCCGAGCGATGCCGCGCCCTCGTCCAACGTCTTGATATCCACGGTCGCAAACACCGCCATGACCGAGCGCACCATGAACGGCATGGTGAAGATCACGTGGCCGACCAGGATGAACAGCCAGGACCGTCGGAAGTTGCCGAAGCTGCCATAGGAGAGCAGCAGCGCAAGCGCGATCGCGAGCCCGGGAATTGCAAGCGGCAGTGTGATGATCTCCTCGACGATGCGGGCGAGCCGGCCGCCGCGCGTATGCAGGGCATAGGCCGCAGGAACTCCCACAAGCAGCGTGACGGCGAGGGTCGCGAACGCGATCACGAAGGACAGCAGAATGGTGCCGGCATAGAGTTCCCAGACCTGCGCGACCCATTGCAGCGTCACGCCGGATTGGATGCCCCTGAAGTAATTGACGGTCACGCCGGCGGAGATCGAAAGCCCGGCGGGCACCACCAGGAACGCCGCAACGAGCAGCGTGAAGATGAATTGGCCGGCGAAGATCAGACGATCGCGCATGCGTTCACCCGGCCGCCGCGACCGCACTGCCGCTGAAGGTGCGGGCGAGCGCGAGAATGAGCCAGGTGATCAGGCCGAGCCCCACCGACAGCGCAGCCGAGGTCGCGAAATTGGCGGCCAGCGTGAACTCGGTGTAGATCAGCATCGGCAGCACGTCGATATTGGTCGCCAGCGTGAAGGCGGTCCCGAACGCCCCCATCGCGGTGGCAAACGCGATCGCGCCGGACGCGACGAAGGCCGGCGCCAGCGCCGGCAGCACGACGTCGCGCTGTACGGCCCAGGGGCTCGCCCCAAGCGAACGCGCGGCCTCCTCCAGCCCGACATCCAGCTTCTGCACAGCCGCCATGATGGTGAGGATGACGCGCGGGATCGAGAAATAGAGATAACCCAGGAAGAGCCCGTAGATCGAATAGGCGAACACGAACTTCTCACCGAACATCCGGTTCGAGAGATCGCCGATCAGCCCCTGCCGGCCCGCCAGCAGGATGATCATGAAGCCGACTACCACGCCGGGAAAAGCCAGCGGAAAGGTCAGCATCGCGATCAGCACGGCCCGCCCGGGAAAGCGGTGCCGCTGCAAGAACATTCCGGCGATGGTCGCCACGATCAACGTGACGACCGTGGTCGCCGCCGCCAAAAGCACGGTATTGATCAGCGTCGCGCGATAGCGGGCTTCCGTCAGGATCGCGAGATAGCCGGCGAGCCCGTGCGGACCTTCCGCGCCCGCCACCACCAGCCGCGCCATCGGCAACAGGAAGAATGCCGTCGTCACGACCGCAAGCGGCAGCAGGCAGAGCCAGACAAATGACTTTTGCGACATCGGAAGAATGGTGCCCCGCGAAGGGCACCATATTGCCTCAGCGCACCTCGGCGAGATAGCGGTCGACGAAGGCTTTTTGCACGTTTTCCATCTCGCCCCAGTCGACGCTCTTGGCGCGGGCATAGTCGCTGTCGGGCAGGAATTTTCCCTTCACGGAAGCCGGCAGTTCGATCGGACGAGCCGGACGCAGATAGGCATTGGTCCAGATCGCCTGCCCCTTGTCGGAGAGGAGATAGTCCATCACCTTCTTGGCCTTCTCCTTGTCGGGTGCGTTCTTCACAAGACCGACGACATAGGGAAACACCACCGAGCCTTCGCAGGGGATGACGAACTCGAAATTGCCCTTCTCCGAGTACTTCGCGCGGTAGGCGTTGAAGTCGTAGTCGAACAGGATCGGCATCTCGCCGGAGACGACGCGGGCATAGGACGTCTGCTTGGGCACGATAGGATCGTTCTTGCGAAGCTCCTTGAAGAAATTGATCGCGGGATCGAAATTGGTCGGCGAGCCGCCGAGCGCCAGATTGACCGCAACGGCGCCGACATAGCCCACCGCGGCAGACGACGGGTCGAGATAGCCGACCATGCCCTTGTAATCGGGCTTCAGCAGATCTTTCCAGCAGGCCGGCACCGGCTTGCCGCCGAGCGCATCCTTGTTCACGAACAGGCCGAGCGTGCCAGAGTGGATCGTGGTCCAATATCCATCCGAGTCCTTGAGGCCGGCCGGGACCTGGTCCCAATGCGCCGGCTTGTAGGGCTCGAGCGCGTCCTGGGCCTTGGCCTTCATGCCGAAGGTGACGCCGAAATAGCCGATGTCGCCGACCGGATTGCTCTTCTCGGCCAGGATCTGGGCCAGCGCCTGGCCGGAATTCTTGTTGTCGTGGGGGATATCGTAGTTGAGGTCCGTCTTGATCGCCTTCAGCATCGAGGCCCAGTCGGCCCATTCCGGCGGGCAATTGTAGCAGATCACGTCGGCCGCCCTGGCAGATTGCCACGGCGCGATCAGTGTCAGCGCCAGCAACGCAAGGACGAGGCGGACGTTCTTCATGGGAGGCTCCGGTCTGGGAGAGGATGCAATGAGGACTTCAACATCAACGGAGCGACCAAGTATAGGCCGCGTATGAATGTTTTGCGACGCGCTTGTTGCCATGCAGCAAATGGCGCGCGCCGGCCATCGGATGCTCGCGGCAGCGCGGCGTTTCGCGCTAGGCTGCTAGCCAAAAGAGGAAGCGCCCATGTACCAGCCCCCCGGCGTCACGATATCGCTCGATCTTCCCGTGCCCGATCTGATGAAAGCCTGGGTCCTCGGTGATCCGGACCAGCTGCTGCTACGCGACAAGCCAACGCCGGTCCCGTCGCGCGCCGAGGTGCTGGTGCGCATCGACGCGGTCGCGATCTGCGCGACCGATCTCGAGATCATCCATCTGGGCTCGCCGGCGAGCATTCTGGGCGGCCTGCCCTTCAACAAGAACTTCACGCCGGGTCACGAATACATGGGCACGGTTGCGGCGCTCGGCCCCAACGTGGACGAGTTCAGGATCGGCGAGCGGGTCAGCGTCGAGATCCATGCAGGCTGCGGCCAATGCAAGCGCTGCCGCCAGGGCATGTACACGTCGTGTCTCAACTATGGAAAACCCGAGAAGGGTCATCGCGCCAACGGCTTCACGACCGACGGCGGATTCGCGGAGTACGCCGTGAATCACATCAACACGCTGGCGCGCGTACCCGACACCATGAGCGATGCCGAGGCAACGCTCGTGGTGACCGCCGGTACGTCGATGTACGGCTTGACGGAACTGGGGGGATTGGTTGCCGGCGAGAGTGTCGTGGTGATCGGCCCGGGGCCGATCGGACTGCTCGCAGTGGCGGTCGCCAAGGCGCTGGGCGCCAGCCCGGTGATCCTGACCGGAACCCGCAACAAGCGGCTCTCGATCGGGCGGGAGCTAGGGGCCGACCGCGTCATCAACATCAACGACGAAGACGCCGTTGCGGTGGTGAAGCAACTGACAGGGGGGATCGGTGCGGACTATGTCGTCGAATGCGCCGGCACCGAAGCGACACTCAACCAGGCCATTCACATGACCAATCGTGGCGGCAAGATCTGTCTCGCCGCCTTCCCGCACGAGGCCGCGACGCTGGACATCGCGCATCTCGTGCGGAACAACATCTACGCTTACGGCATCCGCGGCGAAGGCAAGAGCGCCACCCACCGCGCCATGGAACTGATGGCGGCGAAGCGGTTCGACGCCACCAGGATCCACACGCATACATTTCCGTTGGCCGACCTGCCGACGGCACTCAGATATGCGCGGGACCGCGTCGATGACGCAATCAAGGTCGTCGTCACCAATCGCGCGGCCGACGCGATCGCCAGCGCCGCGGAGTAAGGCGGTTTGGGCTGTGTACAGGATGCAGTTCTCGACAGATCGCTCAAACCGAGCAATAGCGCTCCTTGATCTCGTCGTCGGCCAATAGCGCCTGCGCCGACGCCTGGTGCACCACCGCGCCCTGATCGAGGACATAGGCACGATCGGCGATACCGAGCGCCAGTTCGACGTTCTGCTCGACCAGCAGGATGGTCGCGCCCTGTGCCTTCATGCGACGGAACAGCTCGAACATCTCGTCGACCAGCACCGGCATGATGCCCTCCGAGGGCTCATCCAGCATGATCAGGTCGGGCTTTGCGATCATCGCCCGCGCGATCGCCAGCATCTGCTGCTCGCCGCCGGACATCGTGACCGCCTCCTGGTCCATGCGCTCGGCCAGTCGCGGAAATATCGCGGCGATCTCGGCGATCAGCTCGGCTTCCCGCTTCTTGTGCTTCGATGCGACCAGCCCGAGCCGCAGATTCTCACGAACGGACAAGCCCTGCACGATCCGCCGCTCTTCGGGCACATAGGCGAGCCCCAACGCGAAGCGCACATGCGCCGGCTGGCGCAGCAACTCCTCGCCCTTGAAATTGACCGAGCCGCGCGTCCGCCCCATCAACCCCATGATCGATTTCAGCGTCGTCGTCTTGCCGGCGCCGTTACGGCCGATCAGGCAAACGATCTCGCCTTTGGTGACCTCGAGACTGATGTCCTGCAACGCATGACTTGCGCCATACCAGGCATTGAGCTTGCTGATCTGCAGCATCGCCTCAGTGCTCCCGCTGGCCGAGATAGACGCGCTTCACCGCCTCGTTCTGCCGGACCTCCTGCGGCGTCCCCTCGGCGAGCAGCTCTCCGTGGTGCAGCACGAGGATGCGATCGCTGATCCCGAGCACCAGCTTCATCTTGTGCTCGACCAGGATGACCGTCCGCTCCTGCCCGAGCTTCACGATCAGATCCATCATGGTCCGGGTTTCCTCGGGACTCATGCCGGCGGTCGGCTCGTCCAGCAGCAGCAAGCGGGGTTGGCTCGCGAGCGCCATGCCGATCTCCAGCGCCCGCTGCTCGCCATGCGCCAACGTCTTGGCGGCGCGCTCCCGAGATTCCCACAATCCGACCAGGGCCAACAGTTCGTCGGCCCGTTCGACCAGTTCGGTCAGGCGCGCGCGAGGCCGCCAGATGTCGTATCGCGATACCATGGCCTGCAAACCGACGCGGATGTTCTCGCGCGTCGACAGCTGCGGAAATACGCTGGTGATCTGGAACGACTTTGCTATGCCCATATGGGCAAAGCGGTGCTGCGGCAGGCCGGTGACGTCCCTGCCCTCGAATTCCACGCGACCGTTCGTGGGCGGAAAGGCGCCGCACAGCAAATTGAAGTAGGTGCTCTTTCCGGCCCCGTTTGGACCGATGATCGACGTGATCGCTCCTTTGGAAAACTCGGCCGAGATGTTGTTGAGCGCGACAAACCTTCCGAACGTCTTGCCGACGCCCCTGGTGCGCAGAATGACCTCGCCCGCTTGTCTTGCCGCGGCGGTCATCGTTTGCCCCGCGCGATCAGCGTGCCCCAGATGCCGGCCGGGAAGAACAGCACGCACGCAATGAAGATGGCGCCGACGATCAGTTGCCAGTGGACGGTCCACACCGAGACGATATTCTCCAGTACCAGGAAAACAGCGGCGCCCACCATCGGCCCGAAGAACGTCCCCATCCCGCCCAGCAACGCAATCATCACGACCAGACCCGAGGTCTCGTAGTGCAGGATCTCGATCGGAACGATCGACAGATGCAGCGCCTGCAAGGCACCCGCGAGGCCACAGAAGCCACCGGACAAGACAAACGTCAGCAATCGCGTCAGGGTGACATCATAGCCTGACGCGCGCGCTCGCATCTCGTTTTCTCGCATGGCTTCAATGACGGCGCCAAACGGCGAGGCAAGGATGCGCGACATCACGAAGAATGCTGCGATCACGAAGGCCGCGATGACGTAGTATCGGATCATCGGGTTGATGAAGTCGACCCGCAAGCCGAACAGATCGATGGTACGGACATTGATGCCGCGAAGCCCGTTCTCACCGCCGGTCAGGTCCACCGCTTGATAGAACAGGTAGTAGATGCATTGCGACAGCGCCATCGTTACCATGGCGAAGTAGATGCCGCGGGTCCTGATCGCGAGCACGCCAATCAACAACGCCATCAGAAGCCCGCCGCCGATCCCGGCCGCGATGGCCGCATACCATGGCCAGCCGAAGTGCACGATCGCGATGCCGCAGAGATAGGCACCGGTCCCGAACAGCGCCGCATGACCAAAGGACAGCAGACCGAGATAGCCAAACACCAGGTTGAACCCGAGCGCGTACAATCCATAGATCAGGATATTCACGGCGAGCGCCGTGAACGGCATCACCAGCGGGAACACCAGGATCACAACGGCAACGAGGCTGGCGCGATGCTTCGTTGTGAAGTCGTACCAGCTGACTGCCGGGGCACGGGGATGTTTGATCGTATCAGCAGCTTCGGTCATGCCGGGCTCAGCTCATCAATCCGGCGCGGCCAAAGAAGCCCTGAGGGCGAACAATGAGAACGATCGCCATCAGGGCAAAGATCGATACTTTGGCCATTTCGGGAGCGACCAGCGAGGTCATGCTGACCACCACGCCAACCAGGAGACCAGCCAATACGGCGCCGCCGATCGACCCCATACCGCCTACCACCGTCACCACGAAAGCTTCGGCGAGGATCGTGCCGCCCATCTCCGGAATGACGCCCTGAAGCGGCGCCGCCAACAGGCCGGCGAAACCCGCGATCGCGGTGCCAATGCCGAACACGATCAACCAGACCCGGGAAACATCGACCCCAAGCACGCGGACGATCTGCGGATCGCGCGCTCCGGCGCGGATGATGAGCCCGAAGCTGGTTTTCTCCAGGAACAACCAGAGCGCCAGCAGGACCACCGCCGTCGCCCCGATCACGAACAGGCGGTAGAGCGGGAAATAGCCGACGCCGATGTTGACGGCCCCTTGCAGCACCTCCGGCGTGTCGAACGGATAGCCGGTCTTGCCAAACACAATGCGCACGCATTCGACCATGACGTAGCTGAGCCCGAAGGTCAGCAGCAACGGATAGTCGATGCCGCGGCCGTAAAGCGGCCGGATCAGCACGCGCTCGACAGCAAGGCCGAACAGACCGATCACGATCGGCACGGCCACGAGGCAGATCCAGAAATTACCCCCGATCGAAATCAGGTAGAGCCCAACATAGGCCCCGACCATGTAGAACGCGCCATGGGCGAAATTCACCACGGTCAGCATCCCGAAGATCAGGGAGAGGCCGATTGCAAACAGCACGTAGATCGCGCCGAGCGCCAGCCCGGCAAACAACTGCAATGCGATAAGGTCAAAGCTCAGGCCCGCCATTCGTCCCCCTCGGCACGACGCGCACCGTCCTGCGGCGCGCGCCGGCGCATGGCTCAGCTCTTATGACCAAGTGCCTCGCAGGTGCGCAGGTACTTCTCGTTGGGCTCCTCGGTCGACAGGACCTCGAACACATCGGACTCGTTCTTCATGTCCTTGGACTTCGACTTGATCACGAGCACCGACTGCACCGATTGATGATCGCATTTGCGATAGTATTGCGGCCCCTTGTAATAGTCATACTTCAGGGCCTCTAGCGCAGCGACCACCTTGTCCGTCTCCACGCTGCCGGCGCCCTTGACCGCTTCGAGCACGGTCCGGACACCGCCATAACCGAGCGCACCGTAATCGGTCGGCAACTTGCCGTCATACATCTTGCGGAATGCGTCGTTGAACGCCTTGGTCGAGGCGAACTTGTCCTCGATGCCCCAGTAGAACGAGCAGCCGCCGACGACGCCGTCAAACGCCTGTGGGCCTGCTGCAACACGACTGGCATGCGAGAGCAGCGGTGCAATGATCTGGATCGACTTCTTGATCCCGAAGTCGGTTGCTTGCTTCAGCGCGATCTGCTGGTCGCGGCCGAAATTGCTGATGCACAGGATGTCCGGCTTCAGCGCCTGGAGACGAGGCAGCAGGGTCGAGAAGTCGGTCGTTCCCAAGGGATGGCGGATGTCACCGAGGTTCTCGATGTTGAATTCCTTGCCGACCTCGAGGAAGCCGCGAACCATCTCATGTCCGTAAGCGTAATCCGCCGTGAGGAAAGCGACCTTCTTGCCGAACTTGGCGAAAGCGTAGCGGCCGACCGCGCCTGACGTCATGTGCGGGTTCAGCGCTTCGTGGAATGTGTATTTGCTGAAATCCGCTGCCTCGTTGATGGCGTCGGACTGGCTGATCGAATTGAAGATGACGCCACGCTCCTTTGTGACGTTGTTGATCGCGAGCTGAACTGCAGCGGACAGACTGCCGACGACGAAGTTGACCTTCTCCTTTTCGACCAGCTCCAGCGTTCGCGTCGCCGCCTCGCCGGGATTCAGCTTGTCGTCGCGGACCACGAGTTCGGCCTTGCGGCCGTTGAGGCCACCGGCATCGTTGAACTGGGCGACAGCCAGCTGAGCCGCCCGCACTTGGTCCTGGGCCTCGGCGCCATATGGACCGGTCAAGGGAACCGGAAAACCGATCTTGATGGGTGCTTCCTCTGCCTGGAGGAGATTGATACGAAAAGGCGAGACGGCGAGAACGGCGCCGACGCTTGCCGTGGTCAGCAGACGACGCCGCGATATCGATCCAGCATTGGCGACCTTGTTCGTCATGACTATTCCTCCCCAAGAACTGTCTGTGATCTGCTTATCGTATTGTCTTTGCCCGGAGCGTCTCCACTCAGATCCGTCCCAAGGCGGTCAGGATAACCTGAGGCGTGAGCGGAATCTCGGTAATTGTTGCGCCGAACGGCCGCAGCGCGTCATTGACCGCGTTGGCAACCGCCGCAGCCGCACCCGCCGTCCCCGCCTCGCCCGCGCCCTTGGCTCCCAGCTCCGATTCCAGGGTCGGGGACACCACATGGCCAACCTCGATATCGGGCATCTCGCCGGACATCGGGACCAGATAGTCCGCCATGTTGGCGTTGGTCAGCTGGCCGCGCTCGTCATAGACGCATTTCTCGAACAGCGCCGCGCCCAGCCCCTGCACAACCCCACCCCGGATCTGCTCGTCAACCAGCTGCGGGTTGATGATGGTACCGCAATCTTCGACAACCCAATGCTTCAGCAGCGTCACGAACCCGGTCTCGGTGTCGACCTCAAGCCATGAAGCTTGCACGCCATTGGTGAACGCAAAGGGATATTGGCGCGGCACGAAATGTCGCGTTGCCATCAACTCGGGCTGGATGCCTGGCGGAAGGGTGTCCGGTCGGAAATAGACGACCCGCGCGAGCTCGTTCAGTTCGATACGCGGTACACCATCGTCAGCGTTGACGATGCTGCCGTTGACGATATCGAGTCCGGCCGCGGTCGATTGCAGGATGGCCGCCGCCACATCCAGAATATTCTTGCGCAAGGCCTTGGCGGCTTGCAGGGCGGCTTCTCCGCCGATACCGGCGCCGCGCGAGGCCCAGGTGCCACCGCCATAGGGCGTATTGTCGGTATCGCCCAGGATCACGCGGACGCGTTCCATCGGCACACCGAGCACACTGCCCACGATCTGGGCGGTCAGCGACTCCGATCCTTGCCCCTGTTCCGTGATGCTGGTCTGACAGATCACCGAGCCTTGGGCATCGAGCCGAATCGCAACGCCGTCCTGCGAAGAGATCCGCGCCCCGCCGACGCCGTAAAAAGCCGCGCTGGGATTGGTTACCTCGATGAAGCTGGCAATTCCGATACCCCGGTGAACGTTTCTGGCCAGCAGCGCCGCCTGTTCAGCGCGCAACGCGTCGTAGTCCATCATCTGAAGCAGCTTGGCCAACGAGGCGTGATGCGAAAGCTGTTCGAACCTCATGCCCGAAGGTGAGGCACACGGATAGGCATCGTCGGCGATCAGGTTACGCCGGCGGATCTCTACCGGATCCATGCCTATCTTCGCCGCGGCAAGGTCGACCAGACCTTCGGTTAACGAGCAGGCGATTGGATGTCCGACCGCCCGATACTGGCACATCACGTTCTTGTTCTGGAAGACGACCCGCGCCCGCGCCCGATAGTTCGGGGTGGCATATGGCCCACCGACCAGGTTGACCACCTGGTTCGCCTCGATGGCGCTGGTGCGCGGATACATCGAGTAGGGACCGATCCCCGTGAGGTCATCGATCTCGAAAGCCGTGATCGTGCCATCGGGCCTGACGCCGATCCGTCCTCTGCACCGATGATCGCGAGCGTGAATGTCGGTGTTGAAGCTCTCGACGCGGTCGGCCACAAATTTGACCGGGCGGCGCAATAGCTTGGAGAGCGCGTAGGTCGCCATTTCGTCGGCGTAGATGTGGACCTTGATGCCGAACGAGCCGCCAACATCCTTGCAGACCACCCGGACCTGCGCGTCCTTGAGCCCCAGATGCAGGGCTGCGATGTTCTGCACCATATGAGGCGCCTGCGTGCCTTGATAGATCGTCAGCCGTGCTTCCGCTGCATTCCAGTCGGCTACAACGGCGCGCGGTTCAAGTGTCACGCCGGTGTGGCGCGCGAACACGAAGTCGGCTTCGACGACCTCGGAGTTCGACAATGCCTGGTCGACATCGCCGGCATTGAGAGTTCGCTCAAAAGCCAGATTATCACCGAGCGAAGCGTGGATGATCGGGGTCGTCGGGTCGAGCGCGGTGCGCATATCCGTGACCAGGTCGAGCTCTTCGTAGTCGACCGTAACATGCTCTACGGCGTCTTCGGCGGCCGCGCGACTGGTCGCCACCACCGCCACAACGGCTTCACCCTGCCAGCAGACCCGGTCGACCGCGATCGCGTGCTGCGGCGCCGATTTCAATCCCTTCAGGTGCGAGAGCACACCGACCCAGGGCGTGATAACGGCCTCAAGCTCACGCCCCGTGACGATGGAGGTGACACCCGGGACGCGCCTTGCCGCATCAGCATCGATCGAGACGATCCTGGCATGGGCATAGGGCGATCGCAGGAACACCACATGCGCCATTCGCGGCAACTCGAGATCACTGACATATTGTCCGCGCCCTTGCAGCAGCCTGTCGAGGTTCGGCCGCGGCACCGTCTTGCCGATGTAGGAATTCGGACGGTCGAGCACCGAAAGCGTGTCTGTCACCTCGTGGACCATCATCATGCCAGCCGCTCCCCGCGCGCCCTGGCCGTCGCCTCGACGGCGTCCACGATGGCTTGATAGCCAGTACAGCGGCAATAATTGCCGGAAAGATGCTCCCGGATCGCTTGACGGTCGGGGTTCGAGGTGCGCCTCAGCAAATCCTGGGCCGTCATCAGCATCGCGGGCGTGCAATAGCCACACTGCAGTGCATTACGTTCGCGAAATGCCGCCTGGAGGTCGGCGATCTCGCCGCTGTCGGACACCCCTTCGATTGTCTCGACCGACGCGCCTTGCGCCTGGACCGTTAGCATCAAGCAGGCGCGAACGATCTCGCCATCAACTCGCACGGTGCAAGCGCCGCAGACGCCATGCTCACATCCGACATGAGTTCCTGTCAGCTTGAGATTCTCCCGGAGGAAATCCGCGAGATTGAGCCGGGGCAAGACGAACGCATCGATGGATTCGCCGTTGACCAGAAGCGAGACCGGTACCGGAGCGCTCACTTGGCCACTCCCGCTTGGAGTTCGTCCCGCGCAAGCAGTGTGGCCACGCAGCGCCGGAGCAGGACTGTGGCAAGGTATCGGCGCATGGCCGCCGTCGCCTGCTGATCCTCCTGCGGATCGAGTTCATCGGCGAGCGACGTCTCGGCCTCCCGCAGCAAGGCAGGCATGATGGACGCATTGATCAGTTTTCCCGCGGCCGAGGCGAGCACCGGTCGATCGCTGACCGCAAAGAAGCCGAGCCGCAGATCGGCGAACTGGCCGGCTTCGACAACAGCATGAGCGGCAAGGCCAACGATCGCATAGTCACCGTGGCGCCGGGCGTACTCCTGAAAGAAGAACGTGGAGCCTGGGCTTGCGACCGGTACCTCGACCGCGACAAGCAACTCTCCCGGCGACAGCGCCGTCTCGTAGATTCCCTTGAAGAACGCGGTCGCCGAAATCCGGCGCTCGCCAAGCGGACCGCGAGCCACAATCGTGGCATCAAGTGCCACCATACAAGCCGGCAGCTCCGATGCGGGATCCGCATGGGCGAGGCTACCGCCAATCGTACCGCGATTGCGAATTGCGGGATGAGCGACATGGGCAACGGCATCCCGCAACAAGGGCGCGTGCAGTGCAACTTCTCGCGAACCGAGCAAATCGACGTGGCGGGTCAGCGCGCCGATGACCAGCACATCGCCTTTCGCTGCGACGCCACGCAACTCGGCAAGGCCGCCAATATCGACCAGTACATCAGGGGAAACGAGCCGCAGATTCATCGCCGGCATCAGGCTCTGACCACCCGACAGAACCTTCGCCCTGTCACCATGCGCAGCGAGCAACTCCAGCGCATTGACGACGCTAGTCGCACGGGCATAGGCGAAAGCCGCAGCTTTCATATAGGCGTGGCCTCCCGGGCCCAATCTGGGTTTGTCCGATTAGAAGGCGGCCCTCCCCGCACGTCAAGTTTGTTTATCGAGTGATTATTTATGCGGCGGGGCTTGTCTTCATGTTGGGAAGGACGCAGGTTCCCAGCCAACTAAAGTTCTACTCGCAGGGAGGCGGATCATGAAGCTCGGGTTCTTTACGATGCCGATCCATCCGCTCGACAAGGATTGGCGGCAATCGCTCCGTGAGGATCGCGAGGCCTTCCTGCTCGCGGATGAGCTTGGATTCACTGAAGCGTATGTTGGCGAGCACGTCACCGACAAAGCCGAGAACATCACGTCCTGCATCGCCTTCATTGCCTGGCTCGCCGCCGCAACCCGGCAGATCAAGCTTGGAACCGGCACGATCAACATGCCGAACACCCATCCGGCAGCGGTCGCTGCATCCGTGGCCATGCTCGATCACATGCTTGACGGCCGCTTCATCCTCGGGATCAGCCCCGGCGGGTTGCTGTCCGACGCAGAAATTTTCGGCAATCTCGATGCCGACCGCAACGCGATGTTCCTCGAAGCGATCAACCTGGTTCTCGATATCTGGGCCGGCAAGCCGCCCTATGATCTACAGGGCAAGCACTGGAACGTCTCGGTGAAGCGGACTCTGATCGAGGACATCGGCCAAGGCATCGTGGCGCGACCTTTGCAAACTCCCCATCCACCGATCGTGGTGACCGCGGTCGCACCGTTTTCAAAGGGCGTCACGGAAGCCGCTGCCCGCGGCTGGGACCCGATCTCGGCGAACTTCCTGATGCCAGCCTGGGTGAAGAGCCACTGGCCCAAATATGCCGAGGGTTGCGAACGTGCGAACCGGCCGGTCGACACCGCCAATTGGCGCGTCGCCAAGAGCGTGTTCGTGGCCAAGGATACGGCAACCGCCAAGGCCTATGCCACGTCGCCCGACAGCCCCTACGTCTACTACTATCACCAGTTGTTCACGAAGCTGAAACGCAGCGGCCGGCTCGAACTGTTCAAGACGCGGCGTGATCAGCCTGACGCGGAAGTCACTCTTGAGTCGATCTGCGACAAGCTCATCATCTACGGCACGCCCGACAGCGTGGCCGACCAGTTGCTCGCCTTCCACGAAGAGGTCGGCTCCTTCGGAACCCTGCTCTATGCCGGCAAAGACTGGAAGGATCGCGAGCTTGGCCGTCGATCGATGATCCTGATGGCCGAGAAGGTGCTACCACGGATCAATGCAGCCGCACCTCGTCCATCGGCATGATCCAGGGAGTTCTCGGCATGGCCTTTACTGATCGCATCCCCTACCAGGCGCAGGTCGATCGGCCCAAACTGACGTTACCTGGCGGCAAAAAGCTTGCCGTCTGGGTCATCCTCAATGTCGAGGAATGGCGCATCGGAAGCGCAATGCCGCGCACCGTGCTCAGCCCACCGATGGGCCAGCCTCTGCTGCCCGACGTACCAAACTGGTCGTGGCACGAATACGGCATGCGCTCTGGCTTCTGGCGGCAATTCAAGGCGCTCACCGATCGGACCATACCGGTGACGCTGGCCGCCAATGCCAACGTCTGCAACAGCTATCCGCGCGTCGCGTCGGCAGCGCTTGAGGCCGGCTTCGAATTCATGGGACACGGCTTCGTCCAAGGCCCGATGCACAAGGTCGAAAACCAGGCAGACGCGATCAAGCGCGCCGTCGACACCATTTCCGGATTTACCGGCAGGCCGCCGCGATCATGGGAAAGCCCGGGCCTGACCGAGACCGAGGAGACGCTCGATCTCCTGCGCCTCAACGGGATTGAATACGTAGCGGATTGGGTGATCGACGACCTTCCTCAGGACATCGCAACACCGCATGGAACCGTGACGACGATTCCCTATTCCGTCGAGACCAATGACATCGTCATTCACGCGCTGCAGCACCTTCCGTCAGAGCAATTTCTGACCCGTTGCACCGATCAGTTCGATCGGCTGTATCTCGAAGGCGCGGAGAATGCCCGCGTGATGGCAATCTCGGTGCATCCCTACATCACGGGTGTGCCCCACCGCATCAAATACCTGGAGGCCCTGCTCGATTATGTGATCGGCCATGACGGCGTTGCGTTGATGACGGCAAGCGAGATCGGAGATTGGTATCGAGATCAGATGGCGACGAGGTAGTGCCGCTCAGCCGGCGACCTTGATCGGCGCGCGTCGGCGATCGGTCGCGCCCTCCGCCATCCTCTCAAATCCAGCGAGAAAGATATCTAATGCGTCGCTGATCATTTGCCCCTTGTCCTCGAGGACCGGCGCTTCGTAGATGTACTTTCGGACCCCGTAGTAGAAAATGCCGCCATGAAACACCCAAGCCAGTTCCAGTTCGGCGGCGCTGAGCCGGCTCTGTGTCGCGAGGCCGGCGTCGTGGCGACATTCCCTGAGAATGCGCGTCAGGATCTTGTCTTTGACCATGCCGACATACCAGCGATTGATGTCGAGGCCCTTCAAGCCTGAGTAGAGATAGATTCTCAGCCATTTCCGGTTGAAGATCGCATCGGTATAGATCTCGTAAAACTCTTGCAGCCGCACGCGAAGCGGACGCGACCGATCCGAGAGCAGCTTCTCCCAGCCGATTTCAAGCGGTTCGAGATATACCTTGCGGTACACCTCCTTGATGAGGTCGTCCTTGCTTGGAAAATAGCGATAAAGCAGCGGTTGCGTCACGCCGAGCTTGCGCGCCAGAGCACGTGTGCCGCCGGCAAATCCTTCCTCCGCAAACAGCTCGGTTGCCTGGTTGACGAACTCGCTGCGACGATCATCGGCCGATAGTCGTTTCTGCTTGGTACGCGCTCGCTTGACTGGCGTCTTTCGGCTCATGATGTCTTATCACCATCGTCCGTAAGAAACCGGCCAAACCCTCCCCGTGCGAACAACAGCGGATCGTTGCTGCCGTAGGCGTAGGCCTCCACGGCTCCCAGGAAAATGACGTGATCTCCCCCGTAGTAGCGGTTGACGGCACGGCACTGGAAGTTTGCGACCACACCGGAAAGCACGGGCGCGTCCCCGAGCCCTGGCGTCCAGTTCACCCCTGCGAACTTGTCGCCCGATGATTTGGCGAACTGCAGCGCAAGCTTCTGCTGTGATGCGTCAAGAACGTTGACCGAAAAATGACTGGCGTTCTGGAAGACCGGCAGCCCCTGCGAGAACATCCCCAGGCTCCACAGCACCAGAGGCGGATTGAGCGATACCGACGCAAACGAATTGCATGTAATTCCGTACGGCCGACCTTCGGCAGACATCGCGGTGACGATCGTCACGCCAGTCGCAAACGTACCAAGCGCATTGCGGAAATCACGTGGATCGACCGCCGAACTGTCGCTTGCGAGTTCGCTGGCCGGATCCGGCGGATGTTTGGGTGAATCAGACATCCGGCTAACCTCAAAGCGTCAGGTTTTCGGACGGTAGTCCGAGCGCCACCCGGCCGTAGTTGGTGCCCGCCGCGTCGAAATTGAACGCGAGGTGCGAGTTCACCGCATGTGCATCACGGAACTGGCGCTGTAACGCTCCTGAAGTGAACAGACTGCGCGCCCCGCTCGCTGCAAACATAAGAGAAACCGCTTCAGTACACAGATTGACGGCAAACGCACCATCACGCCGAAGCTTGGTCTTGGCCGCGATGCTCGGGACATCGCCGCGCCGGACTTCTGCAAGCACCTCGACGCAGTTGGTGCGCATAATGAGCCGCGCAGCATCAATCTTGGCCGACGCCTCGGCGATCTTGATCTGCGTGCTCTGCAAGTCTCCTATCTTCGCACGGTTGTATGTCGAGGCGCGGTGTCGCGCGATCTCGACATAATCATCGAGGCATGCCTGGGCATTCCCCAAGCCCACTCCGGACAATACATAGGGAAACAACGAGAACACAGGAAGCATGTAGAGCGGATTCGGATTGACCACACTGCCTGGTGTTGGGCCGCCCGCGAGGTCGTTGACGGTGACCGTCATGTGCTCGGGAACGAAAGCCTCTGTAACGCGAACGTCGTTCGATCCGGTTCCGCAGAGCCCTGTCGCATTCCAGGTGTCATCGATGCTGTAGTCCCGCCTGTTCAACAGAAATAACCGATACTCGACACCGTCGGCCTCGTCATCGGAGGCAACCACGCTCGCGAGCATGTTCCAGCCGCATGCTTCTACCCCGGATGAAAACGGCCAATGACCGCTGAGCAGATATCCGCCCGTTGTCTTCCTCGCACGGCCTGCGGGAAAGACAAAGGACGAAGCGATCAACGCGTCCGGGTCCTCGCCCCACACCGCGTTCTGCGCCTCCGGCGCGAACATGGCAAGCATCCAGTGGTGGCTCGCAAGATTGGCAAAATTCCATGAGACCGACGCGTCGCCTTGCCCGAGCGCATCAGCGCAATCGACCAGCGCAACATAGTCGAGCTCACTTCCCCCGACGCGCTTTGGCTGCAGGAGACGGAACAGCCCGCTATCACGAAGATTCCGCTCGGTCTCCGGTGGCAGACGGCGTAACTCTTCTGTCCGCGTCGCTCGTTCACGCAAGGCCGGCACGAGCGACCTCGCTCGCGCGACCATAACCGAATAGCGATCCTGATCGTGCCCTGGCAGCGCTGCCGCGCTGAGCCCGCGGTCAACCTCAACCATGGTCTCTTCCTTCGCTCGACCTTCAGGACGTTTGCGCAGGCGATCCATCGGGCCTGTGTGGCTGAGTTTATCGATCGATCACCGGAGATCAAGACGCGCAGGCCCGCGTCTGCGAATTCAATGCTCAGAACGCACGGCTGCCTGCGGGCGCCCATTCAGGACTACTGAAACGCAAAGCGGCCCGGCGGCTGTTCGGCCACCGGGCGATCTACGTGATCGAGCTGCTCGAGACGGCTTACCCTACCCGGGGGACTTCCAGACGAGTTCCTTCCGCCAATATAGCGTGTGTTGCCATGCCCAGGGCGAGACCGGCTCGAACAGCCGATATCCCCGTCTGATGAAGTTGTTCGCCGAGATCCGGTTATCGGTCGTGTCCGAAACGATCGTACTCCAGCCGGTTCGCCGGGCCCGTGCTTCCAGCGCGCGAGTAAGTCGCACCTGCAGACCGTGACCGCAGTGCGGCATCACGACGCCCACGCGGCATAGATATCCAGCGTTTGCAACGTGGGTCGAGGGAACGACGCCCGCGAACGCGATCGGCGCCGCTCCGCGGAAGGCAATCCACCAGTGCCCCTGCTCGAAATCCGGTGCGCGGGTCCCGTCGCAGAATATCACGTCATGAAGCTCGGCGAGCGAGTCAGTAACCTCGTCGTCCTGCGTATCGACCTCACGTATCCGGTACATGCCACGCCTCGAGAGTTCTCAATCTCGGCCACGGTGCCGAGGTTCATGGTCGCCTGCACTTCAATCGGATTTGCAACCTGTCAGCGGCAATTCACTTTCCCAGCGTGGCCTTGATGCCTAGCCAGACAGCCCCAAGAAAGCCCGTCGCGATAACCGTGATCACCGCCTTGAATGTATAGCTTTGCGCCTGCTCGACGCTCCGTCGCCACCGCCGGAGGTGCTGAAAATCAGCGCGCATCTGTGTAATCGTCTTCGCCACCTCACTTCTCCTGCCAATCGGACGGGAGATATTCACTTGGCGCCGTGTCCGCGCGATCCGTATCGGGATCAGGCAACGCCGCGCGAAATGCGATCGTGGGAAAGTCCGTCTGGTCGCGATCCCGGCGCGGTCGTGGGATAAACTGGATGACCTCGGCGCTCATGCCACCTCCAGCAATGCAATGGCGATCAGACACACGACCGCGAGCGATATCAGATAGGTCGTCATGCAAACCTCGTTAGTCGGCCAACAGCGCGCGACGCGGCCATGAATGAATGTGCGGCAGATCGCGCAGCGGACGGCGATCTTTTGGGGCGCGAACCTTATCCCTGACGAGTGGGGCCGCGGGCGACGCCGGCTTTCGCCGCGCCGCAGGACCGGCGCGTTCGCGCGCGCCGGCCAATTCGTGCTTGCTTCAATGGGTTCGGACGGCGGCGCGCTGACGACGCTCGAGCGCAGGCGGAGGGATGTGACGTCGTGACGTTGCGGCCGCCGTCCGATTGGTGAAATGGCAAAGAAAAAGCCCGCCGCGGATTGCTCCGCGCGGGCTCAACAATTTCTGATTTTCCGATTATGCCCCTGAGTTGCCCGACGAGTCAACTGTTCTTACATACTAAATGCGATCGGTAACATGCGATACGCCAGCACCTGCAGCGGTTCGTAGATGTTTGCAGTGGAAATTTTCAAGATCGACGAAGCTGCTGCCGATAGGCAAGACCGCATACTCGCCGAGCCGCCGCCTTGCCGAGATGGTCGGCCCGGACGGTCACTGACGAGGACGTGGCCGGATCAGGCTGGCCAGCCAATCACTAGAATCCGTCTCCGGAACACCGGAATTGTCCGGAATGCCAAACACCGACGGCGGCAGATATCGCATAGGCTGTCCGCTGAATGGGCTCGGCGATCTCGTCGAGGCCGAAGGCGTGCCGGCCGGCGGATAAGACGCGGGAAACCGTCCGTCGAATGTCGCGGGCCTGTCGGGAGGCGCGATTGATGCCGACGGAACGAAAGGCACGGCCGGCGCTCCGGCGTCGAATGCAGTTTGCCCCTCACCTGCGATCGGTACACGGACCAGGCGTCGAATAGCGGCTTTCTTGCTGCTTTCCTCTTGCGATGCATCATCGGGTGGCGCAGCGAATGATCGAGCCGCGACGCCCCTCGACGCAGATGCCGGCGCCGCGCTCCAGCGGTCCGCAAAGTCGGCCGGTCCGTCAGCTAACGCCTGCGGCCTGGTTTGCCAGATATGTCGCGCCAGCTCCGTCAGCGCCAATCTGCGGAACGTAGGGAATGCCATGCTGCGCAGCACTCGACTTGCTTCTCAGCACTCGCTCCGGGGTCGGACCTTGCTTGTAAAACTGCACAAGCAACGCCCGTTGCAGTTCCGGGCTCAAGCCGTTCCAGGCGTTGATTCCCGTCGTCGGATCGCCGTTGACGCTCATGTTGGATTGATAAACGCCAAAACCATGCTGCAAATAGGCAGCGATCGTTGATGCTGTCAGCGCCTTGTCGCTGCCATTCTGCAAGGCGACGCCCGCCGAACATAGACTCTTCGTATAGGGCGTGAAGGCGGGATCACCTGGATTTTTCAGAATTGCCTGAATAGCGTTGTGAAATTTCATGCCGGCCGGGCCGTAATCGACCAGCAGCGGGTTGACCAACTTCGTCCAGACATCCGATCCAACCGTTATCGCGTTGGGATTGGCACGATACTCTCCAAGAATGAGGTCCGAAGCTCCCCGCTCCGCATTAAATGGGCTCTTTGCCAGGCCCCGCGCGTACACTTTACCAAGAGACATATTTGCGTAGAGAGACGAGAGATGAGCCTTCATCTCGTTTTCGTAGCTTGCGGTCTGATCGAACTGCTCTTGAGCCAAAGCTCCGGCAATGGCTTCTGCTGGTACTCCATACCTCGCTGCCGCAGCGGTGATCTGGGGGGCCATGGATTGGACCAAGGCCAGAGTTTTCTTGCCGTAGGACGGAGCGGAGGCCATGGTCAAACTCTTTGGGTACGAGCTTCAGGTCAGTGAACGAATGTTTACGAGAGAGCCCAGAAGTAGGCACAAACTCCCGCCCAGTCTAAAATGACGCACGTCAAGACAACCGTGTTCCACAAGACGACGCGAGAGACCCGCTTGATCCCCACAAGAATTGCGGTCAGGACGACGACGAGCGGCGAGAACGACGCAAGTGTAACGACTGCAATACACCGTGCGAACTCGTCCAACGGGCCAACGAACGCCACCATGATTCCGATCGCGAACGTCGAAAGTCCGAAGACGATCCCCACACACAGGATCAATCTGTAAGTCGCCGAACGGAGATGAAGAAAATACGTTGGAAACACGCATCCGATAGCAGCAATCGTAGAGAGATGATTGATCATCGGTAACGCGTTGAAAATCTGCTCGGCGTCCATGAATCGTCCCCGCGAAAGCATTTAGATAAGCCATCACCACTCAACTGCTCGTTATTGAACCAAGCGAGTTTGGAGGATACTCGAGGGTCATCGGAAGCAAAT
Organism: Bradyrhizobium sp. SK17; assembly: GCF_002831585.1. GTDB lineage: Bacteria > Pseudomonadota > Alphaproteobacteria > Rhizobiales > Xanthobacteraceae > Bradyrhizobium. The sequence continues at coordinate 6,953,878 of NZ_CP025113.1, forward strand.
CAGGGGTGCATATCTGCCCTCTAAAAGTTATGCGAGAAAATGCAGCCGGTACCGTCCATCGATCCGAGCATTTGTTGCGCATGGTTTAGGATTTTTTGTGCAGAAGAGCGGGAGCGACATCAGATGAGCGGTCATGTAACCCCCATTGATTGGCCAATCACGCGCGATGCGACGATGAAATAAACCTGCGGCAGATCGCGCAGCGGGCGGCGATCTTTGGGGCGCGAACCTTATCCCTGACGAGTGGGGCCGCGGGCGGCGCCGGCTTGCGCCGCGCCGCAGGACCGGCGCGTTCGCGCGCGCCGGCCAATTTTCGTACTCGTTTCAACGGTTCGGACGGCGGCGCAGACGACGCTCAGGCGACGGTTGGGAGGATGTGGCGTCGTGACGTTGCGGCCGCCGTCCAATTGGTGAAACGGCAAACAAAAAGCCCGTCGCGGATGGCTCCGCGCGGGCTCAACAATTTCTGATTTTCGGATTATGCTCCTGAGTTGCCCGACGAGTCAACCATTTTCACAAGCTGAACGCGATCGGTAAAATTGGATGCGTCGGCTTCGACGGTGGGAAACCGCCCCAATCGAAATTCTCGCGCGTGATCCGGAATCGCAACGCAAGCCAAGGTCAGGCGTCCTATGCTTGTTGCGATGGTGGCAGTGTGCTGCTGAGTTGCCCGACGCGTCAAGGGGGCAACGGCGCATGTATTTGGATCCACATCGATGCGATTTGGCTGGCGCAGGTCAGACAGACCCGCAGCCGCACGTTCATTGCAAGGAGGAAGCGCCGATGTACTTCGTTGCTGCCGTGCTCGCGGTGCTGTCCGGCCTGTTCTACGCCGCGGGTCATCATCAGATCGGTTCGCTCGGCACCACCATGTGCCAGTACGGCGGCATCTTCTGCGACAGCCCGGTGCTGGTGCTCGTCGGTGCGGGGCTCGCCGCAGCGTGGGGCATGCTCGTCAGCGTGCGCTGATCACCTCAACCTTCGCCGATGATCGTATCGTGCCGTTGAGGTGCCCCGACGCGTCAATTCAATCCAGGCACCTGCGTCGAGATGCAATCGCACGAGCCTCCATCTATTGCGGTGTGCTCGGGTTCGCCGGCTGGGCCGGCCTTGGGCCGGGCGGAACGGGCTCAATCGATGGCTTGGGCTCGGTCGGCAACACCTTCGCGCCGGCTGCACGCGCCGCCTCCCCGGTCGTTGAAAAATTGGCGGATGCCGCTGGTTGCAGCCTCGGTTTGCTCCACGGACCGTGATCGACGATCAGCATGCCGAGCACGCCGAGGATCGCAACCACGGCGGCGGCCAGCAGCGGCGGACCGCCGTGCCGATTTCGATGCCCGGCCGAACTGCCTTCCGTCATCCCGCGCGCGTGCATTGCCATGATCGTCTCCTCCACGGAGACAAGCCGCGACCCGCACGCAAGTTTCCGCATTCCACTCAGAAAGAAAGGCTGGTTGGTGGAACCAATCCATGGCTGCGGCATTGCTACGACGTGTGGCCGTCACCCGCCGTTCATAACGGCGCCTGTCGCGGATAGCCAAAGGTCATCGACCCGCTGTTCAGAACACGCGCACGCGCGGATAGCCAAAGGTGGCGGCCACCTTGCCTTCTGTGAGATCGCGGCACCGCACATGAGTTCCAAAACACGTGAATCCCCACTTCAGCCCAGCCTCGTGCAGCCCAGCCTCGGCGAGCGAGCAATTGACGCTGCGACGGACGTTTCACGCACCATCACCGAGGTGTCGGAGGGACTTCGAGCAGCCGCCGATCGCCTCAGCGATGCAATCGCAACCTCGCGCCGACCAGGCGGCGCGCTTGCAACATTGAGTGCGGTGACGCGCGAGGCGCCGCTTGCCAGCCTGTTCGTCGCCTTCCTGCTCGGCGTCGCCGCAGCCCGCCGACGCTAGGTACAGCTTGCCGAAGGCCTGCCCTAGAACTTGCCTTTGGTGGCGTCCTTGGTCGCGGACATCACACTCCCGCTGATCTGCCGCATATGTTCGCCGGCATTGGTGAACTGGCTGCGCAGGAACTCCGACTGGATCCGCATCGCTTCCTGCAGGTCGGTCGCGTGCACCAGCTTGCGTGCGTGCTCGAACGCTGCCCGCATATTCTGCTCGGTGAACGACAGCGCCTGTTTGGAAATCTCGGTCCCGGTGCCGGGCATCGCCGTCATCGATTTGCTCGCAGCATCGAAGAACAGGCTGAAGGCCTGCTCGGCCTGATCGATGGTCTTTTCCGCGAGATCGCGCAACTCGGCAGGAACTTCAAGCTTCGGCTCAATCATGATCGCGCCCCCTGAAAGATCGTCCGCCCGACGTTAGCATAGATTGTGACGGCGTCAGCGCCGGATCATCAACAACGGCGGTCCCCGCCCGTTCCTGCCGTGAGGAAAAAATACCTGCACCACGTGGCCAGCTCGCTGGCCGATTCCAATCATGTCAGCACTGTGGCATAGTGATTCGAGCACTTCGTTTGGGTCGCGTTCGCGTCTCTTGGGGAATGAGGGGATACGATGCTGCGCGCCTTTCGGCCGACACCGACCTGCACCCGATTCAAGACCAGCATAGAGATGCCGTGCATGAAGTGCGGCAAGCACATGCGCCTGGCCTTGATCGAGCCGCGCGATCAAGTCTACGACGTGCTGACCTACCAGTGCACGCCGTGCAATTCCGGCGAGAGCTTTCTGAACGCGCGCTAGCCCATCGGCCTGTTCAGTCGCTCAACACTGCTGCCCCCGCCTCTGTCAGCACCGGCTCGTCGTCGTGCAGTTCGACCAGACCGAGCTCCGTGAGCACCTGCAGATCCTCGTCGCTGACCGGTGACAATTTGAGTCGTCGGGCCTGGATGTCCCGCAAGGTCCAGCGCAAGGCGATCGCGCGTTCGAGTGCAAATTCAGCAAATGGATTATTGGCCATTCGCATCGACTAGTGCGGCAATTGGATCAGACTTTGTCTTTGCCGCGGCAGCTTCAAGGACACCACAGATTGATGGCGAGCTGAAGCGATCAGGGTGCCGCGCGCCCTGATCGCCTCATTGCTCCAAGCGTCTCTCGTAACCGCTCAATAGCGGTACGGCTCGATATCGAGCAGCGGGAATGCGCTGAACACGCTCGGCAGATTGGTCGGCATCGCCGGGTGCAAATAGGACTTGTCCAGTTCGGCGAAGCGAGTCGCTCCGAGCAGACCGAGGCAGCGGATCACCTCATCCTCCAGCAGTTCAAGCATCCGGACAATGCCGGTTTCTCCGGCCGCGGCGAGCGCCAAACACTGCAGGCGGCCGATCCCGACCAGGTCGGCCCCCGAGACGATGGCCTTCACAATGTCGGTGCCGCGGCAGATCGAGCCATCGACCATGATCTTGGCTCGGCCGGCCACGGCCTGAACGATCTCGGGCAGCACATGCATCGAACCACGGCCGTGGTCGAGCTGCCGTCCGCCATGATTTGAGACGTAAATCCAGTCGACCCCGTGATCGAGCGCGATCTTGGCGTCTTCGGCGGTGGCGATCCCCTTGAGGATCAGCGGAATCTTGAACTTGTCCTTGATCAGCTTCACCGTCCGCCATTCCAGTCCCTTCTGGAAATCGCCACCGGTGGCGCGAATGCGGCTTTCGCGGACATAGCGCTTGGCGATGTCGCGCTCCCGCCGGCTGTAATGGGCGGTGTCCACCGTGAGGCAGAAGGCAGCGTAACCATTGTCGATGGTCCGGCTGACCACGTCCTCGACGAAAGCATCGTCGCCGCGCACATAGAGCTGGAAGATGCGCAGCGCATCAGGCGCCGCCTTGGCGGTGTTCTCGAGGCCAGGCTCGGACACCGAGCTCAGCATATGCGCCGCGCCGAATCTGCCAGCCCCGCGCGCGACGGCCGCGCCCGCATCCGGATCGAAGATCTCGAGCGCGCCGACCGGTGCGATCATCACGGGAAGCCGAAGCTTGCGTCCGAAGACCTCGGTCGAGGGATCGACGTTGATGACGTTACGCAGGACGCGCGGCCGGAACGCGATCTCATCCAGCGCCATTCTGTTGCGGCGCATCGTGGTCTCGGTCTCCGAGGCACCGACGATGTAGTCCCAGGCGTTCTGGTTGAGTTTGGCGCGGGCCGTTCGCGCGAATTCGTGCAGGTTCTGGTATTCCTCGCCACTGGCGCCGAGCTCGACATTGCGCGCCTGCTGAATGGGGGTCCCGTCATTCATGGTGTTTCTTCTCCCGATTTGGCCGGCACATTAGCCGCAGACAAACCGGAAAAGCTACCACCTTCAACGCCGAATCCCGCTCGCGAAGGCCTGCTATTCGCTCGGGAGATAGATCGATTTTTCGAAGCGGCCGCTGAGCTCGGCCGAGGCGAGCTAGCTGCCCGAAAACCGGTTTCGGTACTCGGTCGGCGACACACCGAGGTGACGCAGGAAGGCTCGCCGCATCCGCTCGTCATCGCCAAACCCCGCGCGCTTGGCGACCTCCACCACACCGCCGATCTGCCGGCTTTCGAGCAGCAGGCGCGCGGTCTCCACGCGCAAGGCTTCGACGCCGCTCGCGGGTGTCATGCCGGTGCGGCTGACATAGGTCCTGGCAAAGGTGCGCGGCGTCATTCCGGCCTTCTCCGCCAGCGTCTCGACCTTGAGGTCACTCGTGATGTTCTCAATGATCCACGCATGCAGCGCGCTGAAACGTCCCTCGACGTCCGACGCCTGGGCTGCAAGGACGGTCGAGAACTGGCTCTGACCACCCGGCCGCTTGAGAAACACCACGAGCCGGCGCGCGACATCGAGCGCTGTGGTGTGGCCGAAATCCTCTTCGATCATGGCGAGCGCGAGATCGATGCCCGCGCTGACGCCGGCCGACGACCAGACCCGTCCATCCTTGACGAAGATCGCATTGGGCTCGACGCGGATGTTGGGAAAGCTGTCCTGCAGGCGGGGGCAATAGCGCCAGTGCGTTGCAGCACGCTTGCCATCCAGGATTCCCGTCCACGCCAGCGCGAATGCGCCGAGGCATACCGACGCGATTCGACGGGCCTTCGGCAGCGCCTCCGCAATCCAGGCCATCAATTTGGCGTCGTTGCGGATCTTCCAGATGCCCGGTCCACCGGGGATCACCAGCGTATCGACCTCGCCAGGCGCGATACCGTCGATCGGCGCGGTATCGATCATCATGCCAACATCGGTCGGCACCAACCCGCCCGAGGCTGACAAGTAGGCCAGCGAATAGTCCGGCCCCGGCAGCTCGATCGCCTCCAGCTCGGCGAACACCTGCGCCGGCCCCGAGATATCCAGCAAGGTCACGCCCGGAAAGGCAACGATCGCGATCCGCCGCGTCGCTTTCTTGTCGCGCGGCTCAGACCAGGACGGTTTGGCAGTTTTCGAGGGCATATTGTCCTTTAAGCCATTCGAGCCCCCCCTGTATAGCTCGCGATGGAATGCTGGAGTTCTGCGATGTCGCGACATCTGGGCAGCGAGTACGAGGCGATCAAATCGCCGTGGACGGAATACGCGGTCTACAGTCTACCCGATGCCTCCCGGATGGAAATCCGCGACCGTCAACCGCTGATGGATGCCATGAACGGCATCATCGCCATCAACTGGCAGGCTCGCGAACCACACTGGACCGCCGCCTCCTCACCCTTCGACAAGAAGTACAGCCTGATCCTCGTCTATGGCGGCGCGGGCCTTGTGGCCTTCTCGGTTTACCGCATCCTGAAGATGTCGGCGGGACTTGGAATCTATCGCAGTGGCACGGAAGTGCTACCGGCGCATCAAGGCCGCGGCTTCTACGGCTTCTTCACATCGGAAGTGCTGAGGTGCTCGGGCGCTGCCGAGCGAGCCGACGGCAACGTGCTCTATGGTTGGCGAACCCGCAATCCGATCGTCTGGGCCGCGAACGCTAAAATTTGCGAAAAAGTGTCACCATCGTTGCTCGACGATGCACAGGATCCTGCACTGCAGGCTGCCTGTGTCGAGATGTGCACCTCGCTCTATCCGGGCAAGCCGCTCGAATTGCCCGACATGATCATGCGTGGTGCTTACGGCCACATTAAACACCATCGACAGGCCTATCATGGCACCGCGTCGCTGGTCGACGCCGCGATGTCGCGCAAGATTCCAAATTCAGCGGACGCCCTTTTCTCAGTCGGTTACGCGAGGGTCTGATGACGATGCTCGGACAGCAAGCAGTTTACGCCCCGACGTCGCGCTTCACCGATCGCGCCTATCTCGCCTGGACGGCAGTGGCGATCGCCTACGCCATCGCGTTTCTGCAGCGCGTGTCGCCGCAGTCCATCAGCCTCAGCTTCATGCATGATTTCAACACCGACGCCGCCGGTGTTGCGATGCTCGCCTCGAGTTACTTCTGGGGCTACACCCTGATGCAGATTCCGGCCGGCCTTCTGGTCGACCGTTTCGGCGTCAAGCGCGTCGTCCTCGCCAGCATGATCGCCTCGTCGCTCGGCAGCGCGGCGTTCGCGCTCGCGCCGAATTTGCTCGACGTCTTTGCCGCGCGCCTGATCGTCGCTTGTGGTGATGCGCTGGTCTTCACCGCGCTCCTGAAGCTCGTGGCGCAGAGCTTCGCCGACGAGCGGTTTGGTATGATGTCGGGCATCTCGCAGGTCTCCGGCTATGTCGGAGGCGTGATTGCCACCACGCCGCTGGCCGCCGCGGTCTCCGGCTTTGGTTGGCGGGCCTGCTTCCTGTTCATTGCCTGTGTCGGACTTGCCAATCTCGCCTTCGCCAAGCTTGCGCTGAAGCCCGATCCGGTCTCGCACAGCAACAAGACGCTGAAAGGCGTCGTGGGTGCCGCGCGGCGATCACTTGCCCACGTCGCGAACTGGGGCTGCGCAATGACGTTCGCCTCGCACTTTGCGGTCGTGACGACGCTGTCGGGCGTCTGGGGCATTCCGATGGTTGCGCACTTCTTCCATATTTCCCCGACCGCCGCCGGCACGCCGCTGCTCGCTTTCATGATCGGCAATGCGCTCGGTTCGGTCTTCCTGGGTCATGTCGCCGATCGCGCGGCAGCTGCACTCGACCGCGCGCTGATCCAGATCTGCGCATTGCGCATGCTGCTGATCGCGCTGCTGCTGCCGCCGATCGCTCAGACATTCGGGCTCGTCTACGTCACCGTCGTGTTCACCGCATTGGGCCTCGTCGCCGGCGGCACGGTCCCGCTGGTGCTGAAATGCGTCAAGAAGCTCTACACAGCCGATCTCATCGGCGTGGGCGCTTCCGTCAACACCACGGCCGCCGGAATCTTCGCCGGCATCTCGCAACCCATCATCGGCTTCGCGATGCTTGCTGCGAGCCATGGCTCCGGGACCGACGCCGTGCACAACGCAGCCGTGATCGGTGACGGAGGCTACTGCGCCTTGATTGTCATTCTGCTCCTCATGTCGCTGCCCGGCATTGCCGGACCGCTGCTGATGAGAAGTAAGTTGATAGCCCGTTAGTGTCGTTATGAGTACAGGGGGTGTTATGGAGCGCTTGTTCTTGAGAAAAGGCGATGTTGCGTCAAGCTTTCCGGTCAGCAGCTGGCAGAGCGTGATGTTCTCCGAGTTTGAAGCACAGATGAGCAGCGAAGCACGGCCGTTCCCTTGCGTGTTCGGGGTCACCGGACATCGCCAGGACCAGCTCCGCTACCTCTTCCTCGATCCGTATGACGTCGCCGTGCTCGGCGAACAGCTCGCACAATATGTCTCCGAGGCGCGCTCGTTTGGTCCCAACACTTCGTTGATCGTGTTCACGCGGCCGCGCCCCGTACAGACGCTCGACGCCTATTACCGCAAGATGTGGCTGACGCTCGATCAGCTCGCGCGCCTCGACAAGAACCCGTGGCCATCAGAGATTCCCGAACAGATCGACCATCCGATGTGGGAGTTCTCGTTTGCGGGTGAGCCGATCTTCGTCGTTTGCACGACGCCTGCGCATGTGATGCGGCAGAGCCGCCGATCCAGTGCCTTCATGCTCACGTTCCAGCCGCGCTGGGTGTTCGAGAAGATTCTCGGGACGGAGAAAGCGGCGACCGCCGCATTCGCAGAGGTGCGCAAGCGCCTGGTCCCTTATGACAGCGCGAGCCCCTCCCCGCTCCTCGGCCGCTACGGCGCGACCGATGGCCGGGAATATCAGCAGTACTTCCTGCAAGACGACAACAATGCGAGCGCCGGCTGCCCCTTCGCCAAACTCGCGCAAAACAAGACGCCAACCATTGCGAACAAGGAACAGGCGGCATGACCCAGATCATCGCAGGCACCAAGACTGATTTTGCCATCGATCCGGCAATCCTGAACTTGCTTCCCGCACAGGGTTCGGTGGAGTTGCAGCATGACGCGGCCGGCAAGGTGCATCACTTCCATACCCATCCGGTCGACGAAATTCTGATGATTGTCAGCGGCCGGCTGAACTTCTCCTGGGATGGTGGCGAACGCGTGGTCGGTGCCGGCGACACGATCCTGCTGCCTGCCGGCACCCGGCATCAATCCGAGGCGCTCGAGGGCGGCGCAATCTACGTGATCGCGACGCAGCCGCCCGCCAAGCCGATCAACACCTGATATCCGGGAGAAAACGCGAACACTTCAGGACAGTGAAGGATCGCGTGGCGGCTCAACCGCCAAACGTTCGACCAGCTCGATGACCTCGCAACGCTGGCCGGGCGCAAGTCGAAGGAAAGCCTTCAACAGTCGCAGGCTTTCCAGTGTTTCGCTCGATGGAGCTCCGAGCTTCTTCTGCAGCTCTGCAACGTATGTGGGATTTTTCATCTCGCACCTTAAGTGAGGATCACGAATGGCATACCCAGGTAAACGTGAAGGCTTGGCCCAGAAGGTCGACACCGCAGCACAAGAGGCCGAACGCCTCGGCCTGACCACGGCAACCCTCATACTTCGGATGGCACGCCTCGAGATCGATCGGGCGGAGCCCGAAGAAGTTGAAAGTATGCCAAGGAACAACCTGCGCAGCAAGCCGAACTGAGACCCGGGGCACGGGCCAGTTCCAGCTCCCTGGCCGTCCGTCGGCACGGGTCGGGGAGTTGCCTGCTTGAACGACATTCCAGCAGGCGAGAGGCATTGCTCTCGTCTGCCGTCAGCTTGTTGTAAGGATGCTGAATTTACGGCGCGGCCCCGACCGCGTTAACCTGTATTCCCGGCCTTGCCGAATGCGCCTGCCTCGGCCAATGCCGCGAGGCGGCGGTTGTCGTAGCCGAGCGTCCTGCTCAATACATCACGCGTGTGCTGGCCGAGCAGTGGAGCGGCAACCGGGTCGACCGCCGGCGTCAGGCTCATGCTGACCGGCGACTCGATGTTCGGAACCGAGCCTGCGGTCGGATGCGCGATCTTGCTGAGACGATCCCGGTCGCGCACTTCGGGCGCGTTGAAGCCCTCCTCGACCGTTCGCAGATAGCCAACCGGAATGTTGGCCTTCTTCATCTTCGCCATCCAGTTCTCCAGCGTGTCGCTGGCAAACACGCCGGCAATGATGCCGCGCAGCTTCTCCTTGTTGGCGGTCCGCGCCTTGCGTTGAGCAAACTCGGGATCGGTGATGAGATCCGGGCGCTCCAGCACGTCTGTGACAAGCCGGCGATAGAGCCGGTCATTGGCGCAGGCCATGTAGAGCGGACCATCGGACGCCCGGTAGACGCCGACCGTCGGAGAACCATTCGGAGAGTTTCCGAAGCGGCCCGGGTTGTTACCGTTGATGAGATAGGCCATGCCGTAGAAGCCGGTCATTGACACCGCGGTGTCGATCAACGCGACCTCGACCTGCTGGCCTTGACCGAGCCGATCGCGCGCAATCAACGCCATCAGGATGGCATTGCAGGCCGACATGCCCGTTGCCATGTCCACGATCGGCGGACCAGTGCGCACCGGCTCGCCGTCCGCAAAGCCGTTCAGCGACATGAAGCCGCTTTCAGCTTGCGTGATCGGATCGAAGCCGGGGCGGAGCGCGAAATCGCCCTTGCGGCCATAGGCGGAGATCGAGCAATAAATCAGCCGCGGATTGGTCGGCGCCACCGACGCATAGTCGAGACCGAATTTCTTCATGACGCCGCCGGAGAAGTTTTCTACCACGACGTCGGCCTTGGCAATCAGTTCGCGTGCGACCTCGAGCGCAGCGGGATTATTGAAATCGAGCACAATGCCGCGTTTGTTGCGGTTGAGGCTCAGATAGGCCGCGCTTTCTCCGCCGATTTCGGCGTGTTCGTAAGCGCGCGTGTCGTCACCGCCGTCCGGATTCTCGATCTTGATGACCTCGGCCCCGAAATCGGCCAACGTTTGCGTGCAGGCCGGCCCCGCGACGACGCGAGTGAAGTCGACAACCAGCAGGCCATCGAGCGCCGTCGGAACTCCCTCCCCGCGCGGCGCGCGCCCTGGCAATTCTGGTCCGGTCATGATCCGACGCTTCCTCTGTTATTTTGTCAGGCGAAATACCGCGACCCTGGCAGGACCGCCGCCGCACGCCTTTTAGCGGAAGCCCATCGTTAAGACCAAACCCGGATTTTGCAGGGCGGGACCTTCGCCTGACATGGCTGCGATCGGCAAGGATTGTCCTGGCGGTGCCGGAGCGCCGATGCGAAAGAATGACTTGAACAGGAGAACGGCAGACTGGCAGGCCGGTCAGGCACCTCCGCCCGCGGAAGAGTAGCGGGTGACGACGCGCCGTCGCCACCCGCTCCGTCATGAAGCACCGTCGCGCTACTCTGCGATCATTTCCCCGGAGCCACCGAACTCGGCCGGAAAATCCTTCAACTTCGGCAAGCCATCGCGGATCGGCAGCACTGCCTCGGAATAGTTGACGTGGACGCCCGGGCTGAACTTCAGCGTCGGGATCGTTGCCGTGAACACGTCGACGAGCCCAAGCGTCGGGTGGTTGGTCATCAGGTGACCGCCGCATTTGGTGCAATATTTGCGCTGGCTCATCGCGGTCTTCTCGAAGGTCGCGATGTGGTCGGCGCCCTTGGTGACCTCGACTGCTTCAGGCTTCCACAGGCTGAATGCATTCACCGGGCCACCGGACCATGAACGGCACGAACGGCAGTGGCAGTAACCCATCGCCTCCGGTTCGCCCGTGACCTTGAGTTCGACGGCGCCACAAAAGCAGTTTCCTGTGTGATTCATCGGTCGGTTCTCCTTGGGTGAAGTGGTGGGACTCCGCGCCGGCATCGACCCACGTTACTCGTGATGTTCGCGATGCAGGACAGGACGTAAGCGGGCTTAGTCGCTGCGAACTCCCTGGTGGACGTACCAGACCGTTCCCCGCACGAGAGGCAATCACGTTGCGCTCGGATGCAGGCAGGTCGTCGACGCGAACGAAGTTACATGAGAGTCCGCGCCGCTGTCGACCATCTTCCGCAAGACATGCTCAAGCACGTCGTCCACCACAATCAAGGATCGAGTTCAGTGTGAGGCAGAGCACAGTGCCGTAACACGATGCGATGTGCCGCGCCGGATGCTTGCGTTGCAACCGGCGCGTGAGCACATCACGCTTAATCAGCATTGCCGGTGCTTCGCGGGAACCCGATGCACCGTGACAAGCCCGTACAACAGCGCCAACCGATCCAGGCATTCCTTGAAACGCCGCGCGAAATAGTCCTGCCAGCGCTGCGTGCGTAGTCCGCGTCGTTGCCCGACCTGTTCCATGGTCATCCCGAGGATCAGAACGTCGTGCACCAGTGCAGAGCCATCGGCGCCAAGCTCATGCTCGGCACGATTCAAGCGAAGCGTCGCCTGGCGCTGTCGTTCCGTGATCGGCTCGCGCAGCTCGCCGCCATCGACATATTCGCGGGTCGTATCCACGGCGCGGGGGCCGCGCTCGGCCTTCTCCCAATCGTTCTGAAAAGCCCGGCCGCTCCGATACTGCGTATCGTCGATCTGGCGGTGGGCATGCAGCCGGCCGAGCGGATCGTTACGTATCGAGCGAAATGCAACGATCTTGTCGCCCGGCTCCAGCGCCATCGGATCGTCGACCTCGACGGCGGCCAGCTCGGCGTTGAACGGCAGATCCTGGGCGCGTCGATCGTGCGCTCCAGCGGGGTCGTATGGCTTCCGGCGTTTGGCGCGAGGCATTGCTGATCTCCAAATGTCTGCTGATGAGCGCGCGGAGGCTTCCGCGCGGTTGCGGATGGAAAGTTCGGAGGTCGGGAGATGAACCGTCTCAGCCGGCCCCGACGGCTCGCAGCCAGCCATCGTTGAGTACCGGTTTCGCCGAGGCCTCGAGGTCGCGGCTCAGGCGAAAATGTGGGGTGCAGTAGCTCGCGCCCGGCCGGCAGGGATGACCGCAGAAGGTCATTGTCTCGACGTCGGCGTCTCCGCCATAGGGATAGCGGCAGTCACCGCGTTCGAGCTCGAGCAGGGAGAGGTGCCGCGGCATAACCCCCGCGCAACGAAGCGGTGGCATCTCCACCGTCTCGGTGAATATCCTTGGCGAACCAAGCAGATCGAGCGTCGGCTCGGCCGGGCGCTCGCGCAGGCATTCGCCTCGTGGCAATTCCGGCGGGGGCGGCTTGGGCGGATCCAGTCGCCCCGGCAGGGACGGCTCGGGCCGATCGAGCCCCGCCAGCCCCATGCGCTGTGCCCGGCTGAGCGCCGCGTTACGCGTATAAGCCGTGTTGAATGCTGCGTTAATCGCGTCGGCGATCTCCGAATAGGACAAGCCGCGGGCGCGCAGGTTTTGCAGGGCTGCCGAGTGCTCCGGCAGCCAGTTCGTCATTTCCATTCCAAATTCCCATTTTTGTCATTCTGCCGGCGCCTCACACAGCTTCCGATATTCCGAAGAAAAAGTCAAGCTTGATTTCTGATAATCGTAACGGTAATGATGTATCCGGGTTTGGAGAGGATGAACCATGCTGGATGCAGCACTGATCGAACGAGCACTGGAAAAGACAGGCAAGAGCAAAGGCGGGCTTGCCCGCGCAATGGGAGTTCGGCCCGGAGCGGTGTCCGAAATCCTATCGGGAATACGGTTGATCAAGGCGTCCGAGATCGCCCCGATCGTCGAGTATCTGGAGCTGAACTCGGTGCCGATCGTGGGCCGGGTCGGCGCCGGCGCCTCGATCGAGCCGGAACTGGAGCAGGTACCGCCGGAAGGTCTTGGCGAAGTCGAACTTCCGTTCCCGATGACTGAGGAGACCGTCGCCTTCGAGGTTTCGGGCGATTCGATGCTGCCGAAATATGAGAATGGCGACGTCATCGTGGTCTATCGCGAACAGCGTTATCCGCTGTCGAGCTTCTATGGGGAGGAAGCTGCGGTTCGGTTGAAGAGCGGCGAGCGCTATCTGAAGACGATCGAACGCGGCAGTTCTTCCGGTACGGTCAACCTCAAGAGCTTCAATGCCAAGCCGATCAACGGCGTAAAGCTCGAATGGATCGGCGAGATTTGCGTCACCCTGCCCCGCGGCCAGATCGAACGGCTGCGCGGCAAGACGGCGTCGAAGGGCCGCAAGTCCGGCAAGGCACAGGGCGGACGATCGTCCGAGAAGTAACTGCGTCAGAACCGGACGGACCGATTCGCGTGCCTTCACGCCGAATCGGTCCGGCCAGTTGCGCCGAGTCTCGCATGTCGACAATATCGCTTGACAAACTTACGATTATCCGAAATAATCGCCGGTGACAGTGAAACGCACCGAACGATTGGCAATGCAGTATTTTGTCGTGATGATCGACTATGGCCGCAGAGGCCGGGAGGCGATCGTCGACCCCGAACTGACGCGACGCGAGGTCGTCTCGCGGATCGCGTCAGGCGAATACGCGAACATCAGCTTCATCCATGAGATCGTCGAATCATCGGTCGAGGACATCACGGACGACATCCTTGCCGAGGCCGCCCTGCCTGAGATCTCCCTCACCGGGGCGAACCTGCAAGCCAATACACTTGACCACGCCCGCGATCTGCGCAAACACGAACCGGTCTGATGTCCAGGCCGCCCGCGTGGTGATTTCGAAAACGTGATTTTCCCATGACGGCCCACTTGGCCGGAACCGGAAACGAACTAGATAGGGTTCACGCAAAGTCTATTCGGACTGCGTGTGGGTTCCCTTGTAGATTGGCGATCTCGTTTCCCGGGCCGGTGATTTCTGCTTCCGATGAATCCGACAAAAAATGCCGAGATCGCCGCGGCGGATAGCGATCTCAGGATTGCGCTGCTGCTCGGCATCGCGAACTGGTTTCTGTTCCTCGACCATGTCCCGCACAATGTCGTCAACGCGCTGACGATGCGCAATTTCGGCTTCAGCGGCGCAACGGACCTGTTTGTGTTCGTCGGCGGCTATGCGACGACGCTGATCTACACGAGGATGGCGGTGGAACGCGGCATGCTGGTGGCTGCCACCCGGATCTTCAGGCGCGTGTGGCAGCTCTACGCCGCCTATATCGTTCTGTTCGTCATCTATGTCGAATTGATCAGCTATGTTGCGGCCCGGACCGCGGCCCCCGAGATCATCAGCGAATTCAACATCACCGGCTTCATCGATCACGGAATCCGGACGCTGATCTACGGCCTGTTCCTGCAGGCCAAGCCGCTCAATCTCGATGTCCTGCAACTCATTATCGTCCTGATGGCGTTCCAGCCCATCATTGTGTGCGGGTTGTTCTACGTACCGAACGCAACGCTCGCCGGCTCCACCGCGCTTTATGCGACCGCTCGCGTGCTCGACTGGAACCTGACGTCATACCCGGATGGCCGTTGGTACCTGAACCCGTTTTGCTGGCAATTGCTGTTTGTGATGGGTGGCTGGCTTGCGCTCGTCGGCCAGCGATACGCACCTGCGATCCGTTCGTTGCAGAACATTCCCGCGCTGCGCGCCGCGGCATTGCTGTATCTGGTGCTCGCGCTCGCGATTGTCGTGAGCCGCGATATCCCGGCACTCGCCCAGGCGATGCCGGCCGGGTTGACCGATATGCTCCTGCCGAGCGACAGGGAGGATGTCGCGCCACACCGCATCCTGCATTTCCTTACGCTGACGTTCCTGTTCACCCTGCTGGTGCCGCGCAACTGGGCGTATTTACGATCCTACGCCTTGCAGCCGATCATCAAGTGCGGCGAGGAGTGGCTCGCCGTGTTCTGTGCAGGCGTTTTCCTGTCCTTTGCCGCGCATCTGGTCCTCATCACCGGCCCGAACTCGGTGGCGAGACAGGTCGCGGTCAGCATCGCCGGCCTCGCCGCAATGACTGCGGTCGCCTACTACGTCTCATGGTCGAAGCAGCAGGACAACAAATCGGCGGTCGGAGCTCATTCCTGAGCCCCGTTCCAATCGGAAAGAAAGAGGCTCTAGTCGATCAACGAGGCCCGCCTTAGCCGCGCCTCGCTGTCGTGCAACATGATAGCGTCGAGTCCATCTTGTGCAGCCGCGTCGGTCGCGCACGCAAACAGACGATAGAACTGCGCGCCGTCATAGGCCACCAGCAGGAGATCAACGCCGGCGTTCAGCGCCT
This sequence comes from Bradyrhizobium sp. SK17, assembly GCF_002831585.1. Lineage (GTDB taxonomy): Bacteria > Pseudomonadota > Alphaproteobacteria > Rhizobiales > Xanthobacteraceae > Bradyrhizobium. Next base: position 6,969,285 of record NZ_CP025113.1, read on the forward strand.
CGACAACCGCTGTGCAAACGTTGTGTTGATAGATTGCGCCCATCACAAGGTCGTCCGTCATGACGAGGCCCTGGTAGTTCCAGGTCTTCCTGATCAATCCGTCGATGACCGCCTTTGAATGCGACGCGGGCCGTCGAGGATCGAGAGCACTCACTGCCACGTGCCCGACCATCAAGCGTGCGCTGGTCGTCGACAACACGTCGCGGAACGGACGCCAGTCGCTCGCTTCCAGTTCGCTGACCGGCGTATCGAGATCAGCTGTGAAATGGTGCGTGTCGGCACGCACGCGGCCCAATCCTGGAAAGTGCTTTACGGTCGCGTTGACATCGGCGGACTCGAGGCCGTGGATGTAGGCGTCCGCGATCGCGCTGACCTTGGCGGGATCGTCTGAAATCGCCCGCTGATTGATGAGCGTGTTGAAATCAAGCCGATTGCGCTTTGCTTCCGGCCGAAGGTCGAGCACCGGAGCAAGATTGAGGTTGACACCGAGCGACGCCAGCTCGCTTCCATGGATACGCCCGAACTCCTCTGCTTTTGCCTTTCGCTGGTCCGGCGCCAGGTCGACCAACGAGGCGAGCGCGGGCAGCCGCGTCAGCGGCGGTGCCAGATGAGAGACGATGCCGCCCTCCTGATCCGTCGCCACGATCAGCGGTGGCAGCCCCGCCGCCCGCCGCCTCGCCTGCAAGGCAGCGATTTCTGCCTTCAATGCCTCGGCCGTCCGGCCTGCAACATTGCGCCCTGTGACATAGATCCCCCCAATCAATCCCTTTTCTGCCAGCGGAGCGACCTCGTCCAGCGACCGATAGCCGACGATGAAATGCTGCCCGAGCGACCGCGCGAGCGCCGCCTCGGTCCGCAGAACCCGCTGCTTGCGAAATTCGAACACACCGTGCGCTGCCAGCAGCACGAGCGGCGGCATACACCACAGGATGACCAGGAGCCTTCCTGCCCACGGCCGCCCGCGCCATCCGCCGAGGCGGAGCAACATGAACACGACGGCGCCACTTGCGATCACGAGCAGCAGATTGCCCATCCCACGCATCGGCACCAGATACGGATCGTTGCTGTTGATGCCCACAAGCACGAATACAAGCCCAACGATCCAGAGCAACGTAGTACGGACGATTTGCATGGAGCCACGCATGACTGAAGAAGCAGACCTGATGCGTCCGTATCAGACGGGATTCACTGGCGCGAGCCGATAAGTCGCGTCTGCACGCAATCTGCATAAGAATCCTGAACTCTTGCAGATCGTGTTCCAGGCATTTGCACATGTACGCCTCAAGGTTCGTCCGAGCGGCACCTCGATCCCAAACCCAAGCAAGCGGATCGAGACGCTGCGGCCGACACACCCCAGCGATCCTGAGGTCATCATGACAAGCCTTGCGCCACCTGAGATCAAAACCCGGTCGATCAACGACAAGCCGCTTCCGGTCAAGATTGCGACCACGCTCGCTCTCGCGGCGCTGGCCGATTGGCTGTTCTACGACCAGCGTCTCGGACTTTCCGTCATCATCTTTGCTGCCGCGCTCGCCTCCGCGTCGCTGTTCATCAATCTTGGCAATCTCGACTATCGCCGATTGCTGCTCGCCGGAACGATCTTGCTCGCCGGACTGCTGCCTGCGATCGAAGAGTTCAACGCCGCTTCACTGGCCATTGTTGTCCTCGCGCTCGGCGCTGCGCTGATGCTAACGACCAATCATCATCTCGACGGTCTCGCCGCGGGAGCTTCCTCCCTGCTCGATCTCTATCTGGTCGGCCCCTTCAGACTATTCCAGGATGCGATCTCCGCATTCAATTGGCCAGTGCTCACCAGGGGCTTCACCCTGTGGTGCGTGCCGTTGGTGCTCGGAAGCCTCTTTATCTTGCTGTTCGTGGCAGCAAACCCTTTGCTGGCGAAATGGATCGGCCAGCTGAATCCGGGTGACCCGTCCTCCTATCTCAGCATCAGCCGTACGCTGTTCTGGATCGCGGCGCTGGCACTGGTATGGCCCTTCATCCAAGTCAAATGGCGCAGTAATACGGAGCTTGCGGACCCCCGACGCCAATTTGCCGCGAACGATCCGCCGCGCGCGGCCGAAATCACGAACCTGCTCAGCGTCGGCACGGTCCTGCGCTCACTGATCCTGTTCAACCTGCTGTTTTCCATCCAGACCATCCTCGACCTGATCTATCTTTGGGGCAACGGGACGCTGCCCGCCGACGTGACCTACGCATCCTATGCTCATCGTGGCGCGTATCCGCTCATCGTCACCGCACTGCTGGCCGCCGGTTTCGTCCTGGTGACCATGCGGCCGGGTGGTTCCGCCGAGCGGTCGCGCGCGATGCGCGCACTGGTTTACGTCTGGATCGGACAGAATGTCCTGCTGGTGATCTCGTCGATGCTCCGGCTTGACCTTTACGTCCAGATCTACTTGCTCACCTATTGGCGGATCTCGGCTTTCATCTGGATGCTGCTCGTCGTGAGCGGCTTGGTCCTGATCCTGGCGCGTATCGTTTTGCAGCGCTCGAACGACTGGCTGATCCGCACCAACCTGCTCGCATTGACGATCGTCCTCTACACCTGCTCCCTGGTCAATTTTGCCGCCATCATTGCCGACTACAACATCAGCCATAGCCGGGAAGCCTCGGGCAACGGGGTCAACCTGGATATCGACTATCTGGTCCGGCTCGGGCCACAGGCCCTCCCGGCAATCGATCGAGGGCTCGCGCTCCACGCTTTCGATCCCATCCTTGTTTACCACCGCAATTGCCTTGTAAAAGAGCAGCGCGAGCGGATGGTCTCCTGGCGGAGCTGGGGCTTCCGCAACTGGCGGCTCCAGCGCATGCTGGATCGCCAGCAGGGTTCAGCCGCGAGCTAGATGGCTTCGTATCCGGAGTGAACTTGTGACCAACCGCATTCTTGTCGTCGACGATGACCTCCATATCCGGGAGGTCATCCGCGTCGCTCTGAAAAAGGCGGGTATGAACGTCAGCGAGGCGCGCGATGGGAAGGAGGCCCTGGCCCGGTTTTCCGCCGAGCCACCGGACCTGATCGTGCTCGATATCGGCATGCCGGAATTCGACGGCCTCGATGTCTGCCGGGAGATCCGCAAATCATCCGACGTGCCGATCTTGTTCCTGTCCGCCCGCGACGATGAGATCGATCGCGTCCTCGGGCTCGAGATCGGCGGCGACGACTATGTGACCAAGCCCTTCAGCCCGCGCGAACTCGTCGCGCGGGTCAATGTGATTCTGCGACGGCTGGCGCCACGGCCGGGCGTGCCGGAATCGGGTGCCCTCTCCAAGGGGCAGCTCTCGGTCGATCCCGAACAGCACGTCGCAACATTCGGTGATACGCCGCTGCATCTGACCGCGATCGAGTTCGGCATCCTGCGCGCGTTCCTGACGCGACCTACCGCGGTGTTCAACCGTGAGCAGATCATGAGCGCAGCCTATCAGCTCAATATCCAGGTCTCCGACCGCACCATCGACAGCCATATCCGCAACATCAGAGCCAAGCTCGCCGCGGTGAAATGCGACAATGTCATCGAGACCGTGCATGGCGTCGGGTTCAAGCTCGGCAGGTGCGAGCCTCCCGCATGACGTCTTTCCGTGCCCGACAGAAGTGGCGCCCTTCGCTCAGCTTCGTCATCTTCGCCGTGCTTGCCCTGGTCGCCGTGCTCCCGTTGCTCGGACTGTTCTTCTTCCGGCTCTATGACAACCAGCTCATTCGCCAGACCCAGGCCGAACTGATCGCGCAGAGCCGCGTGCTGGCTGTGATCTATGCACGGGACGTGCAGGCGCAGCTTGCCAATGGCATCCCGCTCGGCGCCGCAGTTCCACCCGAGGCGCTTCCCGATCCGGGCGATCAGGTGACGCCGATCCGGCCCGAGCTCGATCTTGCCGGCAACGATCTTCTGCGGCGACGGCCCGACGCGCTTCCTGCGCCCAAGCCGGCAGATCCGGCTCACATCGCCATCGGCGCGCGGCTCATGCCCCTCGTGCTGGAGACCCAGAAAGTGACGCTGGCGGGCTTCCGGATTCTCGATCCGCAAGGCGTCGTCATCGCGGGACGCCAGGAGGTCGGACAATCCCTCGCCCATATCGAAGAGGTGGCGGCGGCGTTACGCGGCCAGTATAGCGCTGCGCTGCGCATCCGTATCCCCGACAAGCCTCCGCCGCCGATCTATTCGATCAGCCGCGGCGTCGGTGTCCACGTCTTCTCGGCAATGCCCGTCATCGTCAACGATCGGGTTGCCGGCGTGATCTATGCGTCGCGGACGCCGAGCAACATTTTCGAGCATCTCTATCGGGAACGCGGCAAGTTTCTGCTGGCCGCGATCGTCGTCGTCCTGGCGACAATCGCCATCGGCTTGGTGTTCTCGCGCACTGTCACGCGGCCGATGCGTGAGCTGGTCGACCGCGCCGTGCAGATCGGCCGTGGCGATCGCGATGCATTCAAGGCGCTGGACCATTATGGCACCCGTGAACTCGCGCAACTCTCTGACAGCTTCTTCGGCATGGCGCAGCAATTGTCGCGCCGCTCCGACTATATCGCCACCTTCTCCGCGCACCTGACGCATGAGTTGAAATCGCCGCTGACCTCGATCAAGGGCGCCGCCGAGTTGCTCCTGGACTCGCTGCACAGCAAGACGGCGACGCTCACACGGAGCGAGCAGACGAACTTCGTGTCGAACATCCTCGGCGATGCGGAGCGCCTGGAGGCCATGAGCCACCGGCTGCGCGAGCTGGCCCGCGCCCAGGGCGTGCCGGAGAACGGGCAGACACAGCTCGCAGACGTCATCGATGGCCTGAGGAACCAGTTTCCAGCTCTCGCCATCAGCGCCGGCGGTTGCCTTGAACGTTCGATCGGCATGTCCACCGAAAAGGCCATGATCGTGTTGGCCCATCTGGCCGACAACGCGATCCGTCACAATGCAAAATCGCTGGCCATCGAGGCGGTCGGCGAGACGTCCGGCATCCGTGTCACTGTCGGCAATGACGGCGATCCGATTTCCGAGCCCAATCGCGACCGGATCTTCGACGCGTTCTTCACCACCCGCCGCGATGCGGGCGGCACCGGCATGGGGCTCGCGATCGCGCAGGCGGTGATGGTGAGCCACGGCGGCTCGATCCGCCTCCTGCCCGCCAGCCGCGGCGTCGCCTTCGAGCTGGAATTCCCCGCTATCTGACCCGTCGCAGAACCAGCGACCACACCCGGGCAATTTCCCGCGTGATGGACAAAGCTGAGATTGATATCCCGGTGCTTCCCCAGGGCTTCATTGTCATCAGGCATGTGCAACCGAGCCATGCTTGACGCGCAATTTCGTTTATGCGCAGCTGCTCAAAACAACATTGATATTCAGGGGCAGGAGATATGGGCGGGCTTCGGCGCGTATTGGCCGGTTACGGCTTCCTCATCGCATCGGTCAATCTGGCGGCAGCGGCGGAACCGATCAAGCTGCGGGTCGCCGACTCCTTTCCGAAGGGGCACTATCTCGTCCGCCTGGTGCTCGAGCCCTGGATGGCCGAAGTCCAGAAGCGTACCAACAATGCGGTAACGTTCGAACACTATCCGGCGCAGCAGCTCGGCAAGGCCGCCGATATGCTCAAGCTGACGCAAACCGGCGTCGCCGATATCGGCTATGTCGCGCCCGCCTATGTCTCGGACAAGATGCCGGTCTCCGAAGTCGCGATGCTCCCCGGCATGTTCGAGCATTCCTGCCAGGGCACACTCGCCTATTGGAAGACCGCGCGGAGCGGCGTAATCGCACAGCAGGATTATACCGCGAACGGCATCCGCCTGCTGCTCGCGGTGAGCCTGCCGCAGTACCGCATCTTCACGGTCAAGCAACCGGTGAAGGAGACCGGCGACGTTACCGGCCTCAAGCTGCGATCGACCGGCGGTGCGCAGGACCTCACTTTGCGCGCCATCGGAGCCGTGCCCGTGCGCATGGCAGCGCCAGATGCCTATGAATCCCTGCAGCGCGGCACCATGGATGGGCTGCTGTTCCCGCTGGAGAGCGTGGTCGCATACGGCGCCGACAAGTTGGTGAAATATTCGACCGACGGCGTCGGCTTCGCCAGCTTCATCGTCGCCTATTCGATCAGCGACACCGTCTGGAAGAGGCTTCCACCCGATGTTCAGAAGGCGATGGCCGACGTTGCCGAGGAGATCATTCCGTCGGCATGCCAGCAGGTCCAAAAATCCGACGATGAGACCAAGAAATCGCTTGAGGCCGCCGGGGTGCGGTTCGAGACCTTGCGGCCGGACGTGAATGCCAAGTTCAAGGATTTGATGAAAGGCGTCGCCAAGACCTGGGCCGACGGCCTCGATGGGCGCGGCAAACACGGCAGCGACGCGCTGAAAGAGTTCGATGCGGCGGTTGCAGCCATTCCCGCCAAGTGATCGAGCAGAGCCACTGGGAGAGCAATTTTGTTTGACGGAGTCTTGAGGGCGCTCGCGGCGATAGAGAAGATCGCCTCCACGATCGCCGCCGTGTTCATGTTCGCGATCATGATCATCGTGTTCGGCGATGTCATCATGCGCTACGCATTCAACAAGCCATTCTCCTGGGCCTACGACCTGATCTCGATCTATCTGATGGCCGGCATCTTCTTCCTGGTGCTGTCCGAGGCCTATGCCAACCACGCTCATGTCAGCGTGGATATCCTGCAACAGAAGTTTTCGCCGGCGATGATCCGCGTTTCGGAGATCGTGACGTGTGTCGTCGGCATCGCGGTGTTTTCGCTGATCGCCTACCTCGGCTTCCTGCGCGCCGTGGACAGCTTCAGGTCCGCCGACGTGATGGCCGGCGCGATCCCATGGCCGATGTGGCCGTCGATCGGACTGGTACCGCTCGGCGCTGGCCTGATCACGATTCGCCTGACGTTGCACCTCATTGGACACCTCATCTCACTCGCCACCGGACGCAGCCTCATTGCTCTGCCGGCCTCCCATGCTGCCGGAGAAACCTTCGAATGACGCTCGTCCTGACGATGCTCGTGCTGTTCGCGCTGCTCGCGATCGGCACGCCGGTTGGTTTCGCAATGGCGGGGTCCGGTGCTCTGGGCCTCTACATGATCGGCGGCATGCCGATCCTGTCGGGTATTCTGCAAACGGCACCGCTCTCGGCGGTCACCTCCTATGAGCTGATCACCATCCCGATGTTCCTGCTGATGGCGGAATTCGTCCTCGTCAGTGGCATTGCCGACGATCTGTTCAAGGCCACCGCGGCCTGGGTCGGACGCATTCCCGGCGGCCTCGGCATGGCAACGGCGCTGGCGGGTGCCGGCTTCGGCGCGATCTGCGGCACCAGCACCGCATCCGCCGCCACGTTGTCGGCGACGAGCTTGCCGGCGATGCTGAAGCAGGGCTACGAGCCGAAGATGGCGGCCGGCGTCGTCGCGATATCCGGCACGCTCGCCATGCTGATCCCGCCATCGGTCGCGCTCGTGATCTACGGCCTGCTCGCCGAGGTGAACATCGGCGCGCTGCTGATCGGCGGGGTCATCCCCGGCATTCTCGTGACCTTCACGATCATGGCCACGGTCTGGTTCCTGGCCTGGCAGGATCCGTCGCGTGCGCCGGCGGCACCTTCGGTCTCGCTCGCGGAAAAGTTTCGTATGCTTCGCGTGGTCGGCCCGATGCTGTTGCTGTTCGGCATGGTCACCGGCGTCATCTACACGGGTGTCGCCACGCCGACCGAGGCGTCCGCGCTCGGTGCTTTCGGAGCGTTCGTGCTCGCCGTGTGGAAAGGCAAGATCAACCGCAAGACGCTGCGCAGCGCATTGATTCGCTCGGCACACGGCACCTGCATGATCGCCATGATCCTGTTCGGCGCATCGATCTTCGGTTACTTCTTCACGCTGACGCAGGTGACGCAGAACCTGGTGAGCTGGGTCGGCAGCCTCGCGGTACCGCCGTGGCTGATCCTGACCATCATCCTGTTCGGCTATATCGTGCTCGGCTCATTCATGGATCAGATCGCGATCCTGGTATTGACCGTTCCGATCGTGCTGCCGCTGATCAAGTCGCTCGGCTACGATCCGCTGTGGTTCGGCGTCATCAAGATCGTCACCGCTGAGGTCGGCATGATCACGCCACCGGTGGGCCTCAACTGCTTTGTCGTAGCGCGCTACTCGGGGCGCCCCGTGGGCGAGGTCTTTCATGGCGTGTTTCCACACTTCGTCGCGCACCTGATTGCAATTGCGATCCTGGTGATCTGGCCGATGATCATTCTCTGGCTGCCGATGAAGATGGGTTACTGACGAACTACAAGGGAGAAGACATAATGTTCGTTCGATTGGGGAAGCCGCTAGCGCTCGCGGCGTTGATGTTCGCGGCGACAGCGGGTGCTGGCAGTGCACAGGAGAAGATCACACTTCGCCTCGTCGACAGCCTGCCGAACGGCCATGTGATTCATGAGCTCGTCGGCAAGCCATTTTCCGAACTCGTCACCAAGCTGACCAACGGCCAGGTCACCTTCCAGCACTTCCCGGCGGAGCAGCTTGGCAAGGCCAAGGACATGGCCCAGCTCACGGCCGTCGGCGTCGCCGACGTCTCCTACATCGTGCCGTCCTATTCGTCCGACAAGTTTCCGCTGACCGCGGTCGCCGAACTCCCCGGCATCTTCGACAGCGAATGCCAGGGCTCGCTTGCCTTCTACAAGGTCTCGCACAATGGCGGCATCCTGGAGACCAAGGAGTTCGCGCCGAACCAGCTTCGGCCGCTGGTCACGCTGGCGCTGCCGGCCTATCAGATTCAACTGGCGACCAGCCGCGAGGTGAAGACGGCGAAGGACCTCGAGGGGCTGAAGATCCGCACCACCGGCGGCGCCATGGACCTGATGATGCGCTCGATCGGCGGCGTGCCGGTGCGGATGGCCGCGCCCGAAATCTATGAATCGCTGACCCGCGGCACGCTCGACGGGCTGATCTTCTCCTATCAGAGCTCGGCGTCCTACGACTTCGGAAAGATTCTGAAGTCGGGCACCGAGGGACTGAACTTCGGCACCGCGATCTTCACCTATTCGATCGGCGAGATGAAGTTCAAGTCGCTGCCCGAGAACGTGCGCAAGGCGCTGGTCGAGGCCGGCGAGCAGACCACCCGCGAGGCCTGCAAGCGGTTCGAGGACGGCGAGAAGGCCGCGACCGACAAGATCAAGTCGCAGGGCATGAAGGTCATCAACTTCAGCGCCGACGACAAGAAGGTGTTCGACACCGCCTTCAAGTCGGTGGCACAGGATTGGGTGAAGGACGTCGACAAACGCGGCAAGCCAGGCAGCGAAGTCTTCAAAGCCTTCACCGAAGCGCTGGCCACCACCCATTGAGCAACACGCTGACGAGAAAGACACCAACCAAGCCGGCGGGCCCGCTCGCCGGCGTCAGGATCATCGACCTCACCAGCGTGATGATGGGTCCCTACGCGACCATGATCCTCGGCGACTACGGTGCCGACGTGGTCAAGGTCGAGAGTCCGGATGGCGACGTGATGCGCCACGCCGCCCCGATGCGTCATCCCGGGATGGGCGCGATGTACCTGCAGGGCAACCGCAACAAGCGCTCGATCGTGCTGGACCTCAAGAAGGCGAGTGGCCGTGAGGCATTGCTGCGGCTGGCCGCGACGGCCGACGTATTCGTCCACAACGTCCGTCCCGCCGCGATGGCGCGCCTCAAGCTCGGCACCGACGATCTTCTCGCAGCCAACCCGCGGATCGTCTACGCCAGCCTGCACGGCTTCGGTGAGACCGGCCCCTATGCCGGCCGGCCTGCTTATGACGACCTGATCCAAGGACTGACGGCGCTGCCCGCGCTCACCGGCCAGATCACCGGCGAGCCGCGCTACTCGCCGGCCACCATGGCCGACCGGGTCGTCGGCCTCAACGCGGTCCACGCCATCCTGGCGGCGCTGTTCCATCGCGAGCGCACCGGCGAGGGCCAGGCCATCGAAATCCCGATGTTCGAGACCATGGCGCAGTTCGTGCTCGGCGATCACATGGCCGGTCGCAGCTTCGATCCGCCGATCGGACCGCCCGGCTACTCCCGTCTGCTATCGCCCGACCGCCGGCCCTACCAGACCAGCGATGGCTACATTTGCGCACTGGTTTACTCCGACAAGCAGTGGAATGCGTTCTTCGCCAAGATCGGCCTTGCCGACGAGGCCGACCGTGATCCGCGGCTGAACAGCATCTCGGCGCGAACCAGGAACTATGACTTCGTCTACGACTGGTTCTCGCAGATGATGAAGACCCGCAGCACCGCCGAATGGATGCGCTTCTTCGCGGAGGCCGACATTCCGCACGCGCCGCTGCATGATCTCGACAGCCTGATCGACGATCCGCATCTGGCCGAGGTCGGATTGATCCAGTCGCTGGACCACCCGACCGAAGGCACGCTGCGGGTTGCCGGCCCGGCGGCGACATGGAGTCGGACGCCGCCATCGATCCGGACCTATCCGCCGAACCTCGGCGAGCATGGCCGCGAGATTCTGCGCGAAGCCGGCATTGCCGAGACCGAGATCGCCGCCCTCATCGCGGACGGCGCGCTGATCGAGCCTAACCGCTGATCATTTCCGGCGCGACGCCAGGATCTTCTCGGCGGCGCGCAGATGCGGCTTGTCCAGCATCTTGCCGTCCATCTTGGCGACCCCGGACGGATTGTCGGCGAATGCGGCGATCACCCGCTCCGACCACGCGATCTCCTCGTCGGTCGGCATGAAGGCCGCGTTGACGACATCGACATGCTTGGGATGGATCACGGCCTTGGCCAGGAAGCCGTCCTGCCGCGCGGCGATCGCCTCGGCCTTCAATGCGTCGAGATCGTTGATGTCGGTGGCGATGGTGTCGATCGCGACCACGCCGGCCGCCGCCGCGCCGATCAGGCAGAGATCGCGGGCCAGAATGAACGGAGAATGATAACGGCCATCGGTGCGGTTGCGGGTCGCACCGAGCGAAGCCGCGAGGTCTTCCGCGCCCCACATCATGCCCCAGAGCCGCGGGCTCATACTCTCGAAGTCAAGGATTTTCAGTACCGCTCGCGCCGTCTCGGTCGCGACCGTGACGATCCGTGTCGTCCCCGATGCAATGCCGGAAGCGGCCTCGAACGCGTCGAGATAGAGCGCGAGCTTGTTGACATCGGTGGCGCCGGCGCATTTCGGCAGCACGATGCCGTCGGGCTTCCCGGGCATCACGGCAGCTAAATCGCCGAGCGTCAGGTCGGTATCGAGCGCGTTGACGCGGATGTAGAGCTTCTGTTCCGGATTGCGCGCGTCGAGCATTTGCCGCGTGATCCCGCGCGCCACCACCTTCTGGTCCGGCGCGATGGAATCCTCAAGATCGAGGATCAGCGCATCGGCCGCGGTCTTCTTGGCGCTCTCATATTTCCGGGTGCTGTCGCCGGGAACGAACAGGAACGATCGCATCGCTTACGCCTTCGGCTTGCAGTGCATCAGCCCCGTGCGCCGGCAGCTTGCCACCACCTCGCCGCGCTGATTAGTCATGGTGTGCTCGAACTCGACGATACCCTGGGTCGGCCGCGACTTGCTGGCCCGCTTGCCGATGATCTTGGTGTGCGCCTTCAGCGTGTCGCCATGAAACACCGGCTTCGGGAACTTGACATCAGTCATGCCTAGATTGCCGACCGTCGTGCCCAGCGTCGTGTCGTAGACGCTCATGCCGATCATGATGCCGAGCGTATAGAGGCTGTTGAACAGCCGCTGGCCGAATTCGGTCTTCTCCGAGAAATGCGCGTCGAGATGCAACGGCTGCGGGTTCATGGTCAGGAGGCTGAACATGGTGTTGTCCATCTCCGTCACGGTCCGGCTGAACTCGTGATGGAATTCCCGCCCGACCTCGAATTCTTCGAAATACAATCCAGCCATTTACCGTCCCTTGTAGTTGGGCGTCCGCTTTTCGACGAACGCATTCAGCCCTTCCTGGCAGTCCTCCGTCGAGGCCACCACCACGAAGCTTTCCGCGGTGTTCTCCACCGAACGGCGGAAATCGGCATCGACCGCGCGCATAAACGCATCGCGGCCGATCTTCATCACGATCGGTGACTTCGCCGCCAGCTTGCGCGCGATCTCCCGGGCCCGCTCCAGCGCGGTACCCTTCGGCACCACCTCGCTGAGCAGGCCCATCCGATGGGCGGTCGCCGCATCGAAGGGCTCGCCGAGGAACAGCGGGCCGAACGCCTGGTGCTTGCCGACCAGTCGCGGCAGCTGCACGAAATGGATCGCCGGGATCAGGCCGACATCGATCTCGGGATAGCCGAAGGTCGAGCCATCGCCCGCGACGATCATGTCGCAGGAGATCGCGATCGTCATGCCGCCGGCGCGCACCGCGCCGTCGATCGCCGCGATGGTCGGCTTGCCCATCCGGTACTGGGTATCGTTGAGGGCGAAGTACAACCGCTCGAGGAACGTCTTGGTCTCGATCGCGGGCCTGCCCCTGACGATGTCGAGGTCGAGGCCAGCGCAGAACACCTTGTGGGCGCTGCTGACGATGACGGCGCGCACCGCCTCGTCATCGCGGGCTTTTGCCAACGCCACGAGCAGCGCGTCGATCAGCGGGATGCTGAGGGCGTTGACCGGCGCGCGGTCAAGCACGATCTCCGCGATCTGCCCGGTGACCGAGTAACGAACGAGGTCCGTGCTCATGATGTCTCCCCTTGTCTCTTGGCTTGCCGGACCGCGCCTGATTGCAGCAGGCCGTCGATCTCGGCGGTACCAAAACCGGCCTCTGTCAGCACAGCGCGGCTGTCCTGTCCGACATCCGGCGCAGCGCAGAGGTGATCCTCGGACAGGCTTGCGATCCCCGGCGTCCGCGGCGAGTACACCGCGCCGACGCCCGGCGTGTCCTGGCGCACCGATGCCTTGATCGCCTCGACATGAGCGTTGCGCAGCCATTCACCGGGATTGAGAATCCTCTCCGCGATGATGTCGGCGGCGTGCAGCCGCGCCAGCCAGGTCTCCGTCGGTTGGGTCAGGAACACCTCGCGCAGCTGCGGAATCAGCGTATCGGCGGCGTCGGCGCGGCGGGCGAAGTCGGCGAAACGCGGATCGCTGGCGAGATCGTCGCGGCCGATCGCAGTGCACAGCCGCTTGTATTGCGGCTCGTTCACCAGCGTCACCATCATCCAGCCGTCCTGTGTCTGGTAGGTGCCGGCCGGCACATTCAGCGCCCGCGGCGCGCCGCCCTCAAGAATGAACTCGGCGACCTTGTGGCCCAGCAGCGCAGACGTCGACTGGCAGAGATTGACGTCGATCCAGCGGCCGGTCCCGACGGTCGCGCGTGCGAACAGCGTCGTCGCGATGGCCTGGAATGCATACACGCCGGTGACGACGTCGGAAATGGTCGTGCCGACCCGATGCGGCACGCCATCGGTGCCGACATTGACCGAGACCAGCCCGGAAAAGGCCTGCGCCACCGAATCAGAGCCCGGCCGCTTGGAGTACGGCCCACTCTGCCCGAAGCCACTGACTGACAGATAGACCAGGCCTCTGTTGTCGCGCGAGAGGCTCTCATAGCCGAGCCCGAGCCGCTCGGCGACGCCAGGACGAAATCCTTCAATGAGCACGTCGGCCTCGCGCGCCAGCCGCTGGGCGACCGCGATCCCGTCCTTGTTCTTCATGTCGAGGCACAGGCTGCGCTTGCCGCGGTTGTAGACCGCCGACAGCGTCGTGTGATTGCCGTAGGTCGTGCCGAGATAGCGCGACCAGTCGCCTTCCGGCGGCTCGACCTTGATGACGTCGGCGCCATAGACCCCGAGCAGCATCGCGCAGTAGGGCGAAGCGATTCCCTGCCCGAAATCGAGCACTTTGAGGCCCCGATACGGCGCCTCATGCGTCGGCGTCAGCTTGCGTTCGACCGCCATTTATCCTCCCGTTCTTCCTGACGAGCCGCATCCTTGGCCGTGATCCGACACCTTTCGGAGCATGCCCTACAGCGCCAGATAGCGCTGCCGGATGTTGTCGTTGGCTTTCAACTCTTCGATGGAGGATGTGTAGACGATCTGTCCCTTGTCGATAACCGTCGCGTGGCTCGCAAGGCCCAGGCAAAAATGCATGTTCTGCTCGGCGATCAACACTGTGGCACCGGTGCCACGGAGCTGCCGCAGCAGCTCGCCGATGCGCTGTACGATGATCGGCGCCAGTCCCTCGCTCGGCTCGTCCAGCAGCAGCAGCACCGGATTGCCCATCAGCGTGCGGGCAATTGCCAGCATCTGTTGCTCGCCGCCCGACAGCCGCCCGGCGATCCGGTGCCGCAGCGGCTCCAACAGCGGAAACACGTCGTAGACGCGCCGGATCGACCATTCATCCTGGCCATCAGGCCCCTTCTTCTGGCCGATCACGAGGTTGTCCTCGACCGTGTGCTCGGGAAAGATCTGGCGATCCTCCGGCACGAAGCCGAGCCCGGCCCGCGCGATGTGATGCGGCTTCAGTCCAGACACCAGTTGGCCGCGCAAGGTCACCTTACCGCGGCGCGCCGGCGCCAGCCCCATGATCGCCTTCATCGTGGTCGACTTGCCGGCGCCGTTGCGGCCGAGCAACGCCATGGTCTCGCCCTTCCGCACCGAGAGGCCGACGCCGAACAGGATCTGGCTGGTGCCGTAATAGACGTCGAGGTCCTCGACCTGCACCACCGGCTGCGCGCTCATGCCACCGCTCCTGCAAGGTCGTCACTGCCGAGATAGGCCTCGATGACGGCTTCATTGCTGCGGATCGCGTCCGGCGTCCCGGTTGCCAGGATTCGGCCGTAGCACAGCACGACGATCTGCGGTGCGATCTTGAACACGATGTCCATGTCATGCTCGATGAACACGACGGTGATCTTCTGCTTCTCCCAGAGCTCGCGCACCTTGTCGATCATGCGCCAGCGTTCCTCGGTGCCCATGCCCGCGGTCGGCTCGTCGAGCAGCAGCACCTTGGGCTCGAGCACCAGCGCGAGCGCGATGTCGAGCAACTTCTGGTCACCATGCGACAGCGTCGCCGCGGTCCGGTTGCGCTTGCTGGCAAGGCCAAGCAGCTCCATCGCATGCTCGGCGCGGTCGCGCGTCTCGGCCAGCGGAAAACGGCGATGCATCACGCTGGCGCGGCGCTGATCGGCACAGACCGCTGCCAGCATCGTCTCCTCCACGGTCAGTGAGGGAAAGATACTCGCGACCTGGAAGGCCCGGCCGATGCCATGGCGCACGATCTCCGGCGGCGCCCGGCCCGCCATGTCGACGCCATTGAGCAGGATCTGCCCGGCATCCGGCCGCAGCGCGCCCGTGATCAGGTTGAAGAAGGTGCTCTTGCCGGCGCCATTGGGACCGATCACGGCGGTGAGCGAGCCATCGGGAAAGTCGAGCGAGACGTTGTCGGTCGCCTTGACGCCGCCGAAGGATTTTGAAAGCCCGCGAATCTCCAGCATGCCTAATCGCGCCCCTCGCCGCGACGCTGCGCGAACCATTCGACGGCAAAGTCCATCAGCCCCTTCCGCAAGCCGATGGCAAAGAACAGGATTACGATGCCGAGCACGATGCCGTGATACTCGGTCAGGCGCGTGACGGTGTCGTTGAGGATCAGCAGCAGCACCGTGCCGACCATCGGCCCGAGGAAGGTGGTCACGCCACCGAGCATGTTGATGAAGATGCCCTCGCCCGAGATCGTCCAATAGGCGAACTCGGGATAGGCGCCGGAGACGAACAGCGCCATGATCATGCCGCCAGTCGCCGCGAACAGCGCCGCCAGCACGAAGATCGTCAGTTTGGCGCGCCAAACGTCGATGCCGATGAAGCTCGCCCGCGTGGCGTTGTCGCGGATCATGCGCAGCGTGTAGCCGAACGGCGACTGTGCGATCTGGCGCATCAGCAGCAGTCCGATCACCAGCAGCGCGCAGCTCGTGATGTAGAGATGCAGATGGTTCGACAGGTCGATGCCGAGAAATGGCGGCCGCGGGATGCCGCCGCGCAGGCCCTGGTCGCCGCCGGTCAGCGATTGCCACGACAGGATGGTCGAATGGATCAGCATCTGGAAGGCCAGCGTGACGAAAGCGAAGTAGATTTCCTTCAGCCGGACGCAGATCGCACCGATGACGGTCGCGACGACCAACGTCATCGCCAGCGTGGCGACGAAAGCCACCGGGATCGCAACGCCGGTCTTCTGCATCATCAGGCCGAAGCCATAGGCGCCGAGGCCGAAGAACATGCCGTGCCCGAACGAGATCAACCCGGTGTAGCCGACCAGGAGGTTGAGCGACGTCGCGAACAACCCATAGGCCGCGCAGCGGATCACGAAGTCGAGCAGCTGCTTGCTGCCGAACAGCATCGGCAGCAACGCCAGCAGGACAAAGGCGATCAGCGCGATCAGCACGTCGCGATGGCGTTGCGGCCTGGCATCGATCCGCGGCGGCACCAGGGTTTGCGCGCCCTGCCCGGCCTGCAACTCGGTCATGCGACCTCCTTGCCGAACAGGCCGGTCGGCCGCGACACCAGCACGATCACCATGAAGAGATACATCAGCCCCTCGGTGAACAGCGGGAAGCCGAGCGAACCGAACGAGCGGATCAATCCGATCAGCAGCGCACCGATCAGGGCACCCAGGATCGACCCCATGCCGCCGATCACGGTCACGATGAAAGACTCGATCAGAACCGAGAATCCCATGCCCGGCGTCAGCGAGCGCACCGGGGCCGCCAGCGCGCCGGCCAGTCCGGCCAGCATGCCGCCGAGCGCGAACACGCCGCCATAGATCAGCCCGGTGTTGATGCCGAGCGCCGACACCATCCCGGGATTGTGCGCAGCCGCCCGGATGACCTTGCCGATCCTGGAGCGCGCCAGCCCCAGTCCGAGGACCACGGCCGCGGCGAGCGCCACGCCGATCAGCAACAGGTAATACGGCGGCACCACGCCGCCAGCGATGAACAGCGGCGGCACCTGGAATGCGGCCGGCATGCCCATCGACTTGAATTCAGGCCCCCAGATCATGCGGACGACATCGTCGAAGATCAGCACGAAGGCGTAACAGACCAGGAGCTGCATCAGCACGTCGCGGCCGTAGACCCGGCTCATGAACACGCGCTCGAAGATCAGGCCGAGGATCGCGGTGCCGAGGGCGCCGCTCAGCATCGCCAGTGCGAAACTGCCGGTGAGCTGGTAGGCCGTCATCGCGAAATAGGCGCCGAACATATAGAAGGCGCCGTGGCTGAAATTGACGACCTTGAGCACCCCGAAGATCAAAGTCAGCCCGACGGCAACGAGAAACAGCAGCATGCCGATGATCAGGCCGCTGGTGGTCTGGGTCACCAGGCAAGCGGGGCTGACGAAGCAACTGGCGAGCGCGTCGAGGTCCACGAGATTCACCCATTACGGCGGGCCGCAACGCCGGCGCGCGACAAACATCAGACAACATCAAGAGAGAGGCGGAGACAGCCAACCGCGCCTCCGCCCCGCATGCGGATCAGGTGTAGCCCTTGCTCTTCTTCCACTCGGCTTCGAGTTCGAAGATGGTCTTCCAGTCACCGGCCTTCATATCTAGCACATAAGGCTCCTGCGGGATCGTGGTGCCCCAGCCGATCGCGTAGCCGACCAGCGTGCGGTCGTCGGCACGCATGGTGACGGTGCCGTCGGCGCCGAACGGACACTTGATGGTCAGTCCGGTCAGGACCTCGGCGAGCTTCTTGCCGTCGGTAGAATTGGCTTTCTTGGCCGCCTCATTGAGGAACATGACCGCGGTCGCATTCTGCCACGACCAGTTGGTCGGGTATTCGTTGTACTTCGCCTTGTAGGCATCGCCCCAGGCCGCATTCTCCGGCGTCGGCGGAAATGTCTTGATGTAACGATCGCCGGAATGGATGCCCTTGGGCAGATTCTTCACCACCGTGAGCGCGGTGTAATCGGCCATGTTGACCGCGAACACCTCCATCTGGGTGAACAGCGCGTAGATATTGGCCTGGTCGATGTAAGACGTGAGATCGCCGCCCCACAGGCACGAATAGAGTGCCTGCGGCTTGGCCTGCAGGATCTTGGTCACGACTTCGGTGTAGTCGGGCTGGAACAGCTTTGGCCAGGACTCGCTGATGATCTCGACGTCAGGCGCGAACTTCTTCAGGTACAGCACGAACTCGCCGGTGGTATCGCGGCCATAGGCATAGTCGGGCGAGCAGGTCGCCCACCTCTTCAGCCCCTTGGCCTTGGCGATGCCTGCGGCGTAACCCGCGCCGACGATCGAGTCATGAATGCCCTGCCGCACGCAGCGGAAGGCGTTCGGAATGTGCTGCTTGGGATCGGCCGTCAGCGACGACGCCTCCGAGCAGGTGTGGATGCAGAGTACGCCGAGATCGCGCGCCACCTCGTGAACCGCGAACGATCCCGACGACGCCTCGCCGTCGAGCAGCATCTCGCAGCCGTCGGTGTTGACGAGCTCGCGCGCGATCCGCGCGGCTTCCTGCGGCTGCCCTTTGGAATCGCGGATCACCATCTCGATCTGCCGCCCGGCGAGGCCGCCGGCGGCATTGACCTTCTCGACTTCCAGCAGCACGGCATTGCGCGAGGATGTGCCGAGCTGTGCGACGCGGCCCGACAGGATCGTCGGCATGCCGATCTTGATGGTCTTGGCCTGTGCGCGAGCCACCCATGGCGCTGCAAAGGTCACTGCACCGGCGCCCATCAGCGCAAGCGTCGAGCGCCGGCTGATGCCCGGTTTCCGGGTCCTGTCCATATTCCCCTCCCTATCGGGTTTCCGTTCCCAAAATCCCTGTCGGAGATCGTGCCGTCTCCGTGGCCACGATGTTTTCAGAGCAAGGGGGGTGACGTCAAGCCAAAGATGAATTACGAGTCATAATTCATCTAGGGAGAGAACCGGCGCCGGAATCGGCCCGACGGACGGCAAATGATCAATCTTTCCAGCTTCACCGCATTCCATGCCAAGCGGACCCCGGACCGCTGTGCGCTGAAATATCGCGGCGAGGACGTCTCCTATGCC
This sequence comes from Bradyrhizobium sp. SK17, assembly GCF_002831585.1. Lineage (GTDB taxonomy): Bacteria > Pseudomonadota > Alphaproteobacteria > Rhizobiales > Xanthobacteraceae > Bradyrhizobium. Next base: position 6,988,231 of record NZ_CP025113.1, read on the forward strand.
GACTTTGATCTGCGTATTCGCCAAATCGGCGGCTGGCTTGAGTCACACGGGATTGCGCCGGGCGATGTCGTCGCGGTGCTGATGAAGAACAGCACTGCCTTTCTCGAACTGGTGTTTGCGACGAGCCATATCGGCGCGGTGTTCCTGCCGATCAACTATCGGCTGTCGGCCGACGAGGTCGGCTACATCGTCGGCAATTCCGGCGCACGGCTGCTGGTCGCCGATGACGAATTCGCCGCGAGCGCAACCGGCGGCGCGCCGGTGGTGTTGCTCGACGAAGTCGCGCAATCCAGCATCACCAACCTTGCGCCCGACCTCGCGCCGGCCCCGATGCATGTACGCCAGCCGCGCGACCTGATGCGGCTGATGTACACCTCGGGGACGACGGATCGCCCGAAGGGCGTGATGCTCACTTACGAGAACATCTACTGGAAATCCGCCGACCAGACGCTGGTGCTCGGGCTGAACGCCGAGACGCGGCTGCTCGTGGTCGGTCCGCTCTATCATGTCGGCGCGCTCGACTTGCCGGGAATCGCCGTGCTTTGGCACGGCGGCATGCTGTGCATTCACCGCACCTTCGAACCTGAACCCGCGCTTGCCGCGATCGAGCGCGAGAAGCTGAACGCGGCGTGGTTCGCACCGGTCATGACCACGGCCCTCCTCACCTGCCCGAACCGCGTGCGCTACGACGTCTCCAGCCTGCGATGGGCGATCGGCGGCGGCGAGAAGACGCCTGAGGTCCGCATCCGCGCCTTCTCGGACCATTTCAGGAATGCGCGCTACATCGATGCCTACGGCCTCACCGAAAGCTGCGGCGGCGACACTTTCATGGATGCCGGCCGCGAGATCGAGAAGATCGGTTCGACCGGCCGTGCCATCGCCCATGTCGAGATCGAAATCCGCGACGACGCCGGCAAACGCCTGCCGGCGGGCCGGAATGGCGAGATCTGCCTGCGCGGACCCAAGGTGACGCAGGGCTACTGGAAGGACCCCGAGAAGACTGCGTCGGCTTTTTTCGGCGACTGGTTTCGCACCGGCGATATCGGCTATCTCGATGAAGATGGCTTTCTCTATCTGACCGATCGCAAGAAGGACATGATCATCTCCGGCGGCGAGAACATCGCCTCCTCCGAGGTCGAGCGCGTCATCTACGAAATACCTGGAGTGCGCGAGGTCGCGGTGATCGGCCTGCCGGACGATCGCTGGGGCGAGAAGCCGGTCGCCATCGTGGTGCTGGCCGATGACGCCAAACTCGATCTGTCCGACCTCACCGATTTCTGCCGCGCCCGAATCGCCGCCTTCAAGGTGCCGAGGCAACTCATCATCCGCGACAGCCTGCCGCGCAATCCGTCCGGCAAGGTGCTCAAACGCGTGCTCCGCGCCGAACTCGAGGCCACCACATGACACAAGCGACATCCGCCAAGGTGACGAAGCTCAACCGGGTCGAGCGCAATGCCTGGACCAAGCAGAAGATCTTCGACGCCGCGACCAAGATCGTCGGCAAATATGGCTATGCCGAAGCCTCGGTGGCGCGCATCACCGAAGCCGCCGGCGTCGCACAGGGCACTTTCTACAATCATTTCGAGAACCGCCAGGAGCTGCTCGACCAGCTGCTGCCGAAGATCGGCCTCGACATGGTCCGCTTCATCCATGCGCGCACCGGCACCGCCAACGAGGCCCGGCAGGAGATCGAGCGTTTCAGCGCCTTCTTCGACTTCATCCGCGAGGTGCCGGAGTTCCTGCGGATTCTCAACGAGGCCGAGTTCTTCGCGCCGATCGGCTACCAGAAGCATTTCGACAATATCTCGAATGCCTATGTCCGGATCCTGCAGCGCGCGAGGGCGGCAGGCGCGACCGACAAATTCAGCGACGAGGAATTCGAGGCCATCGTCCAGGTCCTGATGGGCGCCCGCGGCTATCTCAGCCGCCGCTACTCCTATTCCGAGCACGGCGTCACCGCGGTGCCCGACTATGTGATCACGGCCTACCAGAAGCTGGTGACCCGCGGCCTGTTCAACGCCAGCAACAAGGGAAACAAGACATGAGCGCTGACGGCACCATCCTCGTCACCGGCGGCAGCCGCGGCATCGGCGCCTCGACCGCAACGCTACTTGCCGATCAGGGCCACCGCGTCGTCATCGTCGACATCGCGCCCGAGCCGATCGTGGGAACGACCGCCATCCTCTGGCCGGCGCCGTTCGACGTCGCAAGCGAGAGCGCCGTGGTCGCCGGCATTGCCGATATCGAGAAGGCGCACGGCCCGATCACCGGCCTCGTCAACGCGGCCGGCGTATTCGGCAAGATGCACACGATCGACCGGGTGCGGATGGAGCAATGGGACCGCGAAGTCAATATCGACTTGCGCGGCACCTTTCTGGTCGCGCGCAGCGTCGGCATCGCGATGGCGAAACGGCAGCACGGCGCGATCGTCAATGTCGCCTCGGTGGCCGGCATGACGTCAGGTCCGATCCACGCCTATACCGCGGCGAAGGCCGGTGTCATCCAGATCACGCAGACCCTTGCCGCGGAATGGGGCCGGACCGGCGTCCGCGTCAATGCGGTGTCACCTGGCTTCACCCGCACGGCCGCGCTCGAGGCCGGCATCGCGTCGGGAGCGCTGAACAAGGATTTGCTGGCCAATCCAACGGCGATGAACCGGCTGGTCGAACCGATGGAAGTGGCGCACGCGATCGCCTGGCTGCTCTCGCCGCAGAGCAGCGGCGTGACCGGCATCAATTTGCCGGTCGATGCCGGTTACATCGCCGGCACCACCTGGGCCGCCTATGGCGGTTTGCCGGTCGCACCACGCAACTGAGGACGACACATGAATATCGAGATTTCGCGTCAACACCTCAATCTGTCCTCCGCGATCGCCGAGGGTGACATCCGCGTGCTGCTGATGGTGCTGGTGCATGTGACTGGCGACGAGAAATGGCTGGAACCGCCCTACAAGCCGAAGCGCGACGTCCGCCTGATTCCGGACCCGGACGCCGGTGTGCCGAAGGAGATCCAGGACGAGATCCGCGCCGCGGTCCTTAGCTTGTTCGCTAACGGGGCACCGAAGCCCGTCATCACCGATCCCGGCGACGAGCTGATGCTGCGGATGATGCGCGCGACGCTCGGCGAGCACGTCGCGCCGGAGTATGCACCGCTGATGCGCGAGGAGATGGGCTTCGTTCCCCGCGATGCCCGCTGGCGCGCGCAGCCGTCCGGCGAGAAGCTGGCGCAGCAGCAAGTCCTGATCGTCGGCGCTGGGGTCTGCGCGATCGCACTCGGCGTTACGCTCGGACGGCTCGGTATTCCCTACACGATCGTCGAGAAGCAGGACGAAATCGGCGGCACCTGGTACGTCAACCGTTATCCTGGCTGCGGCGTCGATACGCCGAACCACTCCTATTCGTTCTCGTTCGGCGCACGCAATCCATGGACCCGCTATTTCGCGCAGCGTCAGGAATTGCTGGACTATCTGCTTAACGTCGTACGCGAACACGACATCCGCAGGCACGTCCGCCTCTCGACCGAGCTGGTCGCATCGCGCTGGGACGAAGGCAAACGCCGCTGGATCTCGACGCTGAGGACCGCGAACGGTGAAGAGACGTTAGAATCCACCGTGCTGGTCAGCGCGATCGGGCAACTCAACGATCCGCTGCCCGCCCGCTTCAAGGGCGACGAGGATTTCAAGGGCCTCAAGGTCCACTCGGCGCTGTGGTCCGACGACATCAAGCTCGATGGCAAGCATGTCGCCGTGATCGGCACCGGCGCGACGGCCATGCAGCTGGTGCCGTCAATCGCCGACCGTGTCGCCTCCGTCACCGTCTATCAGCGCACCGCACAGTGGGCGCGGCCGGTGAAGGGTTATTCCGATCCGATCACCGAAGGCGCGCAGTGGCTGCTGGCGCATCTTCCGTTCTATGTGCAGTGGTACCGCTTCAACATGTTCTGGCGTTACGGCGACGGGCTGCTGCCGTTCCTGCGCAAGGATCCGGCCTGGCCGCATCCCGACCGCGCCGTCAACAAGGGTAACGACCGCCACCGCCAGGAGCTCGCCGACTTCATCCTCTCCGAGCTAAAGGACCGCCCCGACCTGATCGAGAAGTGCATGCCGACCTATCCGCCCTACGGCAAACGCATCCTGCTCGACAACAACTGGTTCAAGACGCTGACCAGGCCGAATGTCGAGCTGGCCACCGACAGGATCGACCACTTCGCAGCCGACGGAATCGTCACAGCCGACGGCACATCGCGGCAGCACGATGTCATCGTGATTTCGACCGGCTTCAAAGTTTCCGAGATGGCGGCGCGTCTCGACCTCACCGGACGCGATGGCAAGAACCTGAAGCAGGTCTGGGAACACGACAATCCGACCGCCTATCTCGGTCTCACGGTACCTGACTTCCCCAACCTGTTTCTAATGCTCGGCCCGAACTCGGGACCCGCGCATGGCGGCAGCGTGATCTTCCAGTCGGAATGCCAGAGCCGCTACATCTCAGCGTGTCTGGTCGAGATGATAGAGAACGACATCGCGGCGATCGACGTGCATCCCGCCGCACATGATGCGTACATTCGCGAGGTCGATGCCGAGCACGAGCAGTTGATCTGGACGCATCCGGGCATGACGACCTACTACCGCAACAGTCGCGGCCGGGTGTTCTCCGCGATGCCGTGGCGGTTCGTCGACTACTGGAAAATGACGCATGATCCGGACTTCGCCCAATATCGAACGACCAAGTCGCGACAGGAGACCTGACCTGAATTCTCTTCCGCGTTAACTTGACAGCAGACGATAACTGCCGCAGCATTTCGCTGACTGCACCTGTTGGGGTGCTGGAGCGTCTGCTCCTCGCGTCACAGGAATTGACGGACGATTATGGGATCGGCCGCCAGGCAGCAGAAGCGGACAGAGGTCCGTCGGCCCACCCTTGGAGAGGAGCATGACGCCACCGGCGAATGCCAGCGACCTTGCTCAGCGGCAAGGTCTCGGTGCACGTTGAGGCTGATAGCAGCTGCTAGCCGCGTGTGCCGCCGACAATCTGAACATATCCGCAGGACGAGAGCGCAAAGGCCAAGCGCTTTTAGGTCCCGAGACACCACTGGTTTGTACCAGACACCCTTCGCTAAAACGAAGTAGCAGGGCCCCGCGATGCTTGAATGCACCGGGGCCCATTCGTTTGCCCGCGATCTCCCTGTCGTCCCGCCACATTGCGGCGCCGCCACGGATCGGAAACAATCATCGTAACGGGATGAGGAACGATGATGGATAAGCCGCGGGTCAGGATCTATACCGACTACAAGTCCCCTTACGCTTACGTCGCCAACAAGCGGCTGTTCGAGCTCGAGGAGACCTATGGCGCCGCGCTGGAATGGCTACCCTACACGCTGCGGATTCCCGAGTTCATGGGCACGGTCGAAGAGCGCACCCCGCATTTCTGGCGCAAGGTGCGCTACTCCTACATGGACGCACGGCGCTTCGCCAACGCGCAGGGGCTGACCATGAAGGGCCCGCGCCGGATCTACGATGCCTTCAACGCCAGCGCCGGAATGCTGTTCGCGCAGCGGCACGGGCTGTTCCGGCCGTACCACGACACGGTGTTTCGCAGGTTCTGGAACCATGAGCTCGAGATCGACGAGCTCTCGGAGATTGCCGGCGTGATTGCCGCGATCGGTGGCTCCGCCGAGGCATTCGAAGCCTATGTTCGCGGCCCTGCCCGCGCCGAGCATGATCGCATCACAGACGAAGCCGAGACGCTCGGCGTGTTCGGCGTTCCCAGCATGGTGTTCAACGGCGAATTGTTCTGGGGCGGCGATCGCATCGACATGCTGATCGAACGGATCAAGCAGCCGGAGACGATCGCCGTCGCGCTCGGCAGCAGGCACCGGACATGAGCTCGCGTGGCTTCTAATCTGCCGGTAGCCCTGATTGATCATCCTCCACTCAGGATCGCCCAGCATCCCGTGCGCTCGAGCACGGGCCGCAGCGCCGCGCGATCGCCGGCATCGAGTGCGGCAAACCTCTCGCGCAACTGTAGCAGGCACTTCACCTGATATTTGAACGGCGCCAGCGCGTAAGGCAGACCCCAGACCTTGATCTCGAGGCGTTCGAGGCCTTTCGCGAATGCATCCGCGTTGGCGGCGAGGAACGGCAGATAGAGCTCGCCCGCGATCCGCAGCAGCGCCTCGGCGAACCCGCCGAGTGCCTGTTCGCGCGGATGCCACGCCCCCTCGACGCCAGACGCGTCATCGAGCCGCCGCACCCAATGATCGGTGAACGGCGCGCGCTCGCGCATGATCCGCATCGGGGTCGGATCGGTCGCCATCTCGCTGAGTTGGCCGAACCAGGCAAAGTCCGCCAGCGACGGCCGGCTGCCAAACAGGTAATTCGCCATGCCGACATGAGGCTCGAACGCCGCCAGCGTCCGGTGATAGCTCTCTTCGAGCAGCGGTCGGTTCTCATCGGTTGCGCCGAGAATGACCATGCGCGAGATCTGCCGCTGCCGGAACTCCTCGATCTCCTCGCGGCTGCCGGTTGCAGCTTGCGACGTCGACCATTCCTCACCGGCCCAGCGCGACACATAACCTTGGTCTTCCGGATCCCACCAGCGATAGAGGAACAGCGGCTTCACCGCCCACTCGTCGGCGAGATCCTCGAGCAGATCGCAGACGAAAGCAACCGCTCTGTCCTCCGGGATCACCGAGCGTCTCTGATGCTGCGCTTCCAGATCATAGGCCAGCGTCGTGGTCTCGCCGCGATAGCTGCCGTCGGGATATTGCAGCACCGGAATCAGCATCGGCTTCAGATGCGCGGTCGCCTCGCGCAGCGCCTTGGTCATGATCACCCAGTCGTGCGGGATCCGCCGGTAGCGCATCAGCGCCCGCAGCTTGATCGCATAGGGCGACGCCGTCGAACCGATCAGGCGATAGCGGCCCTCTGTCACGACGATGCCTCCGGGAACGCCGGATTGCCGTAAGGGTAGAACCGCGTGAGGTCGACATTCTGGTAAGGCAGCTTGTCGAGACGGGTCGTGCCGAGGAACGGCTGTTCGGGCTCGACCAGCAAGATCGTCTTGGCAAACCCGTTGTCGTCGAAGCCGCGTCGGAAGTGCACCCGCGACTTGATCGCGATCACCTCGAATGCGTCGAGGTCGGGCACCAGCGCCTTGAGCGAGAACGGCTCCATGATCTGCACCAGATAGGTCGAGAGGATCAGCACATTGTTGCGGCCGAACCGCACGCAGACCCAGAACTGGCCATAGCCCTCGGCCGCCGCCGAAATCGTGCCCTGGATACGAACCGGATCGCCCGCCGACTCGTCGGCGAGGCCGCCGATCTCCATGTCAAAGGCATCGCCGGCCTTGGCGCCGGCTGCCTTCAGGCTTGCCGTCGCCTTGGCATCGGCAATGGTCGCGATGACCGTTTTGGCTAGGTCCTTTGCTACGATCTCGCGCAACAGCCAGGTCGCCGATCCCGACCGGTCACTGTGGTCGGCCAACACCACCGGCGTGTTACCTTCAGCGACAGCCCGCTTTGCCAGCGTCACGCCCTCTGCGATGCTAAAAAGCCGGGTCGATTGCAGCAGTGCTTCGCGCAGCCGCCAGATCGTGCCGGCGAGATCGCGCGCGACCTGCTCGGCGAGCTTCGGATTGCCGTTGGTCAGGACCTGCACGGTCATGCCGACGTCGGGAACGTCGGCGAACGGGAAGCCGAAGAAAATATTGACATAGACGTCGACCTCGCGCGCCTCCCAGACCAGCGCGCGCTGCACGAGATCCATCCATGGCCGCGCCCCGGTCCATTGCAGCACGGTCGGCGAGATCACGGGAACCTTGATGGTCTTGTGCGCCGGCTTGTAGTCGCCGCGGATCGCCCGCACCAGCATGCGCGCAGCCCGCTCGCCTTGCAGATGGGCGTCATAATGCGGGAAATATTTCACTGCGAACGCCATGTCCGCCTGTTCGAGGAACGCCTCGTCCTCGTTGCCATGCGGATCGAAGGTCGCGGCGATAAAGGCAGACCGGCCGACCACCTCACGGACCTGCCGCGCCAGGTCGGCCTCGGGCCGCGGCACCTCGCGCACGGCCATCGCGCCATGCAGGCACAGATAGACGCCGTCGAAAGGCCCCTCCTCCTTCAGCCCGGCGATCATCTTGCCGGTGAAGGTCCGATAGGCCTCCTGGGTGACCCAGCCCGATCCAGTGTAGGTCTTCGGCCAGAGCGGGGATTCGATGCCGACCAATTCGACCTCGGAGAACTCGCGCGCCACTTGCACGAAGCCACCCATGTAGTTCCTGGGATCGAACTGGAGCAGCGCCTCGCCTTTGGCTGGTGAGCCCGGATAGATGAAGTCGTCGAGCGTGGTCTCGTTGGGCAGGAACGAGACGGTTTCGTGGGAGAAATGCAGGACGGCGATACGTATCTTGCGACCGCTCATTTTGGCGTGCCTCACCTGTTTTTCCGCAGTGTGGCATCGAACCTGCGACGCGCCAATGGTGCATTCGGTTTTTGCCCGCCAGACCTGCAAATAAGCTGACGCGCCGCCGCTTGCTGGCATGCGGATTCTGCTATGTTCCCCGCCAACAATCCGTCCCGCGGACATCTCAAGGAGACGCCATGAATCCCCCGTCAGCTCGCCCGCGATCAAGGTCGTGAAATCCGTTCGTGAGCAGGTGAGCGCCGAGGAATGGCAGGCCCGTGTCGATCTCGCCGCATGCTATCGGCTCACGGCGATGTACGGCATGACCGAGATGATTGCGAACCACATCTCGTGCCGCGTGCCCGGCACCACCGACCAGTTTCTGATCAATGCCTACGGCATGCTGTATGAGGAGATCGACGCCTCCAGCCTGATCAAGGTCGACGTCGAGGGCAATACGCTGCTCAACGCGTCCGACTATGACGTCAATGTCGCAGGCTTCGTCATTCACAGCGCCATCCACATGGCCAAGCACGACATGGATTGCGTCGCCCACACCCACACCCCGGCCGGCATGGCGGTCTCGGCGATGGAATGCGGCCTGCTGCCGCTGGCGCAGACCTCGATGCGTTTCCTGCACATCGCCTATCACGACTTCGAAGGCATCGCCGACAACATCGACGAGCGCGAGCGGTTGGTGCGCGATCTCGGCGATAGCGAGGCGATGATCCTGCGCAACCACGGCCTGCTGGTGGTCGGCCGCACCGTGCCTGCCGCCTTCAACGTGCTGTTCCGGCTCGAACGCGCCTGCCAAACCCAGGTGATGGCGATGTCCTGCAACACCAAGCTGATCTACCCGCCGCAGAGCATCCTCGAAGACACCTATGAGCGGATGCTGCCCAAGCCCGGCCGCGCCGCCCGCAACGGCGAGCTTGCCTGGCCGGCGCTGCTGCGCAAGCTCGACCGGGCTGACCCGTCGTATCGGGATTGAGGCGCCAGGCAATTGCTCCGCGCGCGAGTATCGGGCCGGCAGCGGCATCCGTCGCCGGTTGACGACGGATGCCTGAACGGCACATCTGCCGACCAAAATGGTAGAGTTATTGCATTGATCTCTACCCTAGGAGCAACCCGCCGACATTCGATGACACTCCGTTATCGGCGAGGTTGGCGCCATTGGCAGTTGAGCGACCGGTCGCCAATGTCACACTCGCCCCAGCATCGATCTGGACGCCGTTACCGGAGTTGGCGATCGACTTGATATTGGTGAGATCGCAGCGGTTGGAGCTTCCGACCACTTCAAATCCTGTCGTGCAGCCATCAGCCTCGCAGCTCGCCAGCGATATGTATTGGCTTTGTATCGAGTTCGATGGACCAATTGCGTAGCCCCTACCACACACGACCGAAAGACAGTCGGCTGCCCCGCCATACAGCGCTCCGATGAAGTAGAATCCAGCTGTCGGACAGTTGGTAGCGACGCACGAGCTAAACCTGTTGTACTGAGGTATCCCGGCGTTGGCGGCCTGACAAAGGAATCCAATTCCACTCGGATTGGTCAGAGCGCTTGCCGCGCAATGATCAACAATCGTGTAGACTGAAAAGTCGCCTACGGCGATGCCTTGAAAGCCAGAACCCACGACGGTTGTCCCGACAATTTTGTTGCGGAGCTGCCAATTGACCGAACCCGACGCATTCGCCGGGTTGAGGTTGACGCCATAGTCCGTTACCCCGCCTCCGCCGTTTACGTAGCAGCCGTCGATCAGATTGTCGCTGCAACCGCCGTAGAGATATATGCCCCGGTTTTGCACGCTTTCGGTATGGCAATCCCGAAACGCGCAAGCGCTCGTTTGGAGTGAGCCGCCGCTCGGTGGATTCCACCCGTCCATCAACAGGCCAACGTACCAGTTTCCGGTAACCCGCACCTTTTCGACGATGCTCTGTGTTACGCCGTGCAACACCATCGGGCACTGATAGACCCCGCCATACGTGATGTTCCAATCAGAATGCGTGCCGGAGCCGCTGGCAGCAAACTGGTCACTTAGGACCAGCGTGGTGCCGCTGTAGGAAACCACCTGGCCTTCATATCGGTTTGCAGGGTTCGCCCGGCTCCAGATGCGAAGAAAGGTCGAAGTCGTCCACGGCAGACCGGCCGGCACCGTAAACGTTCGATTGCCGTCACCGATCGTGACCTTGGTCGTCGAGCTTGCGACAACTGCGGTGTTGTTCAGAACACCGCCGGACCATTGGCAGCGATTGCCAACCGAGACCATCGCCGAGGTGTACGATCCATACGGTGCGGGACCCGAGATATCCTGCGAACGCCGAAGGATGGCCGCAGGACTGCAAGTCACAATGGTGTCGTCGGGGATGATGATTTGAGAGTTGCCGAGATCGTAGGTTCCGGTGGGAAGGTAGACGGCGTTACCCGCTCCACTTATGGAGTTGATCGCGGTTTGCAGTAGCGCGTGGGTGTCTGACGACCCGGTATTATCAACGCCATATGCGGATACCACGTTGATGAAAGATGCTCCCGATGTATCTGTCAAATTTGTACCCTTCAATCATTGGGATCTGAGACCGGGCGCAAGGGCTCCGGTCACTTGATTGTCTCCATCATGGTCGCTGCTCGACGTCAGTGACGATCGCAACGTGCCCCTCAATGGGGGGAGACGAGCAGGATTGGACTGCTGATTTGCCCGACGACGGAAGCGGCGATTTGCCCGTCGGGGTGATTTGTCGCAGGCGACCTCTCGATCAGGCTCTGAGATCGAGCGGCGCCCGGCGCCAGCTCAGTTGATCTCTGCCCGCCGCAACTGCGGGATCACTTCTTCGCCGAACAGCGCGAAGGCCTCGCGGCGGCCAGCCGAGACGCCTCTCCCCAGCATCGCCAGGAGATGGCCGGCACCACATTTGCGGCACTGCTCAATGATCTGCTCCGTAACCTGCGCCGGCGTGCCGGCGATGTAGTCGTCATCGTGCACCGAGAAGCCGGCGCCGCCCCTTGGCGCATCGAGCAGGGAGGACGCACTCGCGGCGACCCTGGGATCGCCGGCCACCACCTTGAGCGTCGCGGCCTTCTCGGCGCGCGATGCCTCATGCGCGGCGGCAGCATCACGCGAAATCGAGACATTGCGCCGGATCGCGAGCTGGTCGGGACCCGCGGGAAACCCAAGCTGCGCCGCTTCGTTGCGATAGGCGTCGAAGATCTCGGTAACCCGACCGACGGATTCGAAACCCGTGCAGATCTTCGAGCGTCGCCGCGCCGACTTCCCGGCTGACACGGGACTGACGACCGTCGTCCATTTCGGCGGCGACGCTTGCAGGAACACGTTCGGCATCAAGGTTAGATTCTCGAACGTCCAGTATTTGCCATGGTGATTGATGACGGGGGTGGCGAGCGCGGCATCGAGGATCTCCAGGCTCTCGTTGAACCGCTCGCGCGCTTCCTCCATGCCAAGCCCGATGCGCGCCAGTTCCTGCGGCACGCCGGCCGCGAAGCCGATCTCGAGCCGCCCGCTGGTCAGATGATCGAGCATCGCAAGCTCCTCGATGATGCGCCACGGTGCGTAGAACGGCACCACCATTCCCATCGTTCCGAGACGCAGGCGGGTGGTGCGGCGTGCGACCGCCGCGATCAGCAGGTTGGGAGACGGGCTGTACGACAGGCCGAAATGGTGCTCGCTGAAAAATATCCCCTCGAAGCCGAGCCGCTCGGTGTCCAGCCAGAGCTCGAACGCCTTGTCGAATACATTGGATGCCTGCTCCCGGCGGACGTCGCCGTCGCCGTCGCCGTCGCCGAGATTCGGGGCCTGCATGAATTCGAAGATCCAGGGCTTGATCACGGGCTCCTCCCAGAGCGGATGGTCTGCTGGCCGGCCCGTTGCCCGGGCCTGTGTGCTGCCGCTTTCTTCGCTACATCGGGTTCTTGAATTTGAAAAATTGATTATCATGATCCCAGACATTGATGATCTGGATATCAGCCCATGCGGTTCGAAGGCCTGGATTTGAATCTGTTGGTGGCACTCGATGCCATCCTCGAGGAAGGCAGCGTGATGCGGGCGAGCCAACGCCTGCATCTCAGCCAGCCGGCGATGAGCGCCGCGATCGCCCGGCTGAGGCAATACTTCAACGATGAGATCTTCACGATATCGCAACGCAAGCTGGTGCCGACGCCGCTGGCGCGCGCGCTCGAACGGCCGACGCGCGACATCCTGCTGCGCGTTCGCGCGAACCTGATCTCGCTCCCGCGTTTCGATCCGCAAAGCTCGCAGCGGCGCTTCCGGATGGTGGTTTCGGACTATGCCAGCATCGTGCTGATGCATCCGGTGATGAAGCGCGTCTATCGCAGCGCGCCCGGCATCTCGCTCGAGCTCATTCCATTCAACGATCGGGTGGACGACCAGTTGCAGCGCGGGGATGTCGATTTCGTCATTATGCCTGACAGCTATGCCGTCGACGATCATCCGCGGCAGCATCTGTTCGACGACGAATTCTGCTGCATCGTCTGGAGCGGAAACCGCAAGATCGGGCGTTCGCTGTCACTCGGCCGCTATCTCGGGCTTGGACACGTCACCGCCCAATTCGGTCCGATCCGCAGGCCTTCCTTCGAGGAAAGCGCGCTGGTCAAGCTGGGTCACAAGCGGCGCATCGAGGTCATTGCGCCGAACTTCACCACGATGGCCACGATGGTGATCGGAACGGATCGGATCGCGACGGTGCACAAGCGCCTTGCGGTCGTCTTTGCCCGCAGCTTCCCGCTCAAACTGCTACGCTTGCCGGTCCGCATTCCGGCATTTCGCGAAATCCTGCAATGGCCGGTGTCGTTCGATTCCGATCCCGCGCTGATGTGGATGCGCGAGACGATATCCGGCGTCGCGGCCGAAATCGACCGGACGCCGGCCGCGCAGATGAAGTTTGGCTAGCGACCCAAGGGTGCCTGGAGCGCAGCGCATCCGTCAGCTGGCTAGCTGGATGGTGCGCTCCAGCGCCGCGGCAAAGCCGTTCAGTGGAACCGTGAAGACGACCGCCTGCCCGGTGTTGAGGTTCTGCGCGGCCACCGTCATCGTCTTGGCCCGGCTCATGGTGTCGGTAACCGCCGTCGGGAAGGATACCGGAAGCAGGCAGCCTTGCGCTGTGCATGTCGAGAAGCGTGTCTGCTCGAGGTCCTTGCCGTCGAGCTTGACGACGGCCCCGGCGTCGAGCTTCAGCCCAAACGGCATCAGCATATTGCCTTCGGCCTTGCCATCCCTGGGAATCAGTTCGATGGCGAAGACCTGCTGATTGGTCTCCTTGGAGCTCTGGGTCTGCCCGAGCGTGCACAGCTTGGTACCGCCGTCGAGCAGGCATTTGACGATCCAGTCTCCATAGGTCTCGCTGATCGCGGACGCGCCCCTGGGAAGCTGGACGGTTCGGACCACGCCATCGACCGAGGAGGTCTGGCTCCGCCGCTCGATCGGAATCGAGACGACGCCGCTGCCGGCATCCGACCAATCGGGGGTTCGGGCGGCGTGCGCCGAACCAAGACCGGCAACGACGACGAGCGCGATCACCGCCCGAAGACGTCTGCCTGCCGAGCTTGCTCCCACCATGCATTCGCTCCGTCGCATCACCTCGGGAAACCGATTATCGCTTTACGTGGGTATATTTCCCACGTAAGCAAGATACGTCTACTTGGAGAACCGCGGACATGCAAGAGCTTATCGCCGCCAGCGTGATCGTTGCGATCATTGCATTTTGCGGCGGGTATCTTTGGGCGATTGCCCGTGATGTCAGGTCCTCGAACAAGCGGCAGCGGAAATGATCCAGTCGCGCTTCAGTTTCCCGGATGGCCATGGTCTGCCCGGAAAACCGCTTCGCACTTTTCCGGATCATGGCTTAAGGTCACCGGATGGACATGCTCGTCAAGCTCTACGCCCTGCCCGATTCCCGACTCGCCTACGATCGGTTGCAGCAGGCCGGGATTGTCATGCGCCGTGCGCTCGCCCCCGAGAAGCACAAGGTCACGGCCTGGGTGCGGGAGACCTTCAGCGAGGCATGGGCCAGCGAAACCGAGGTCGCATTCAGCCGCCAGCCGGTCTCCTGCTTCATCGCGATCCAGCACAAGAAGATCATGGGGTTTGCCTGCCATGACGCGGCCTGCCGCAACTTCTTCGGTCCAACCGGTGTCGCGCCGAAGTCGCAACAGAACGGGATCGGCAAGGCGCTGCTGTTCGCCTGTCTTGAGGACATGAAGCACCAGGGCTTCGGCTACGCCATCATCGGCGGCGTCGGGCCGGCAGACTTCTATGCGAAAGCCGTCGGCGCGGTGGCCATCGAAGGCTCCGCGCCGGGAATTTATCGGGGACTGCTCTAGTTCGCGGGAATGGTGGGTTTGTTTAGCCCCACCCGCCGCGTCGGCCCTCTCAAAATGGACACGGCTTCGCGAATTGAGGGCGGAGCCCAAAATCCGTTCAATCACAACCGTTTACATACACGTAAAAGTTGCGCGTCGGTCCACGCCCCAGCCCGATGCGCTCCGACTGCTGCGCTTCCATGATCCCACGCATCGCATCGCGACCGCGCAAATATTTGGTGCCGGTGGTCATCGACGCGACATCAGGAGCTTGCGCTTGGCATGCTGCCGATGATCAACTCGCTGATCGGAACGCTTCTGCATCGTTGGGGAAACATGATGTTCAGGATGATTGCGATCGCGGCCGGTCTGGGGCTCGCACTCGTCGCTGGGGCGGCGGCCCAGACACCGCGCAAGGGCGGGACCATTCGCATGACAGCGCCTTATGGTTCCAGTTTCACCAGCATGGACATCCACACGACACCGCGTGCGCAGGACGAAATCTACGCCAAAGGCCTGCACCGGTCGCTTTACATCTGGGACTCGACCGAGGGCAAGCCGGTGCTGGAACTTGCCAAGGAGGTCGTCGTTTCGGGCGGGGGTCTCGTCCATACCTTCAAGCTGCGCGACGACGCCTACTTCCACAACGGCCGCAAGATGACGGCGGACGACATCATCTGGTCCTACAATCGCATCATGGACGGCACCAAGGCCTATCCCGGCGCCCGCTTTGTCCGCATCATCGAGGGCGCAGCCGAGGTCGAGAAGGGCCAGGCCAAGGAAATTTCCGGCCTGAAGAAGATCGACGACTTCACCCTCGAGATGAAGCTGACCGAGCGGGTCGATCCCGCCTTCTATTTCTTCACCGCGCTGACTTCGATCTATCCCGCCGACGAGGGCGGCAAGGAAAGCTTCCTCCAGAAGCCGATCGGGCTTGGCCCGTTCAAGTTCGTCGAGCACGTGCCGGGATCGCGCATCGTGCTGGAACGCTGGGACCGGTTCTACAAGCCCGGCAAGCCCTACGCCGACAAGCTCGTGATCTCGCTGATGGGCGAAGCCGCGGCACGCGACGTCGCCTTCCGCAACAAGGAGATCGACACTTCGGTGCTGGGGCCAGCGCAGTATGTCGCCTATCAGGCCGACCCCAACCTCAAGGGCACCATCGTCGAGGTCGCCGAGGTCTTCACGCGCTACATGGGGATGAATCCGGCGTTCAAGCCGTTCGCCGACAAGCGGGTCCGGCAGGCCATCAACTACGCGATCGATGCCGATCTGATCATCAGCAAGCTCGTCAAGGGCAAGGCCTATCGCGCCACGAGCTGGCTGCCTTTGACCTCGCCCGCCTACGACAAGACGATGAAGCCCTACCCCTACGATCCCGCCAAGGCGAAGCAATTGCTCGCCGACGCGGGTTATCCCACCGGCTTCGAATTCGAATGGACCACCAGCCAGAATGAGAGCTGGGGCCTGCCGATCGTCGAGGCCGCGATCCCGATGCTCGACAAGGTGGGCATCAAGGTGAAGGTCAAGCAGGTCGAGACCGCGGTGCTGACGGAGCTCATTCGCAAGGGCGACTTCCAGGCCTTCATCTATTCGCAGGCAACCGGTCCGGATCCGCAGGCCGCGCTGAAATGCTTCCACTCGGCGACGCCGCAATCGGCCTGCAATTATACGACCTTCAAGAACGCCGAGTTCGACAAAGCGATCGATGAAGCCGGGCAGACCGACGATGCCGCAAAGCGCGTCCAGCTGCTGCAAAAGGCCAATGCGCTGCTCCGCGAGGAAGCCCCGATCTGGTTCTTCAACTACAACAAGGCCGTCATGGCGGTGCAGCCCTGGCTCAAGGGAATTCAGCTGGACGCGACCGAACTGACCCATCAAAACGTCGAAGACCTCTGGGTCGACGAGACCTCGCCCGCGAAGTGACAAGTGCCATGCTCCTCTATCGCAACAAACGATCGAGGCAGTGAGGAAAGCGACCCATGCTGTCGTTCGCGATCCGTCGAGTCTTGCAGACCATTCCGACCGTGCTGGCCGTCGTGCTGCTGATCTTCGTGCTGTTCAGCGTCGTTCCCGGCAGCATCGCGTCGAGCATGGGCGACGACGGCCGGGGCCCAACCGACCCGCAGGTGGTCGAGCGCATGAAGAAGCAGCTCGGCCTCGACGATCCCATCCATGTGCGGTTCGGCGCCTATATCGCCAAGCTCACGACCGGTGATTTTGGGACCTCGTTCCGAACCCGCGAGCCGGTCACGACGATGATCGCCAAACGGATGTGGCCGACGCTGCAATTGATCTTTGCGGCGCTGGCATTTGCGGTTGCGGTCGGCGTACCGCTCGGCTTCGTCGCGGCGCTGAGGCCAGGCAGCATGGTCGACACCATCTCGATGGTGCTGGCAGTGTCAGGCCTATCGATGGCCAAATTCTGGCTCGGGCTGCTGCTGATGTACCTGTTCGCATTGAAGCTCGGCTGGCTGCCGAGTTTCGGCTATGGCGACGGCGGGCTCAAATATCTGCTGCTGCCCGCCGTGACGCTCGGCGTCTCGCCGATGGCGCTGCTGGCGCGGACGACGCGGGCCGCGGTGCTCGAGATCATGACCGCGGATTTCGTCCGCACCGCGCGCTCGAAGGGCATGAGCGAGACCCGGGTCGTGACCTGGCACGTGATGCGCAATGCCCTCGTCATCATTCTCACGGCGATCGGCCTGCAATTCGGCGTTGTGATGGGGCAAGCGGTCGTTGTCGAGAAACTGTTCTCCTGGCCGGGCATCGGCTCGCTCCTGGTCGACAGCGTCCTGCAACGCGACATTCCCGCCGTCCAGGGCACCATTCTCGTGGTGGTGCTGTTCTTTCTTGCCGTCAATACGCTGGTCGACCTGCTCTACGGCGTGATCGATCCCAGGATCAGATACGCATGAGCGGCAGCCGGTCTCATCACACCCTTGCACGATCGACTGTGCAGCCTGCCCCGGAAAGGCTGCGATGAAGCTTGGGACCAGCGCGATCATCGGCGGGCTGCTGTTCGCACTGGCGATCTTCGTCGGCCTGTTCGCACCTTGGCTGGCGCATACCGATCCGGTCATGGGCGCCAACCTGATGAATGCGGAGGAGCCACCGAGCTGGGTGTGGTGGTTCGGCACCGATGCGCAGGGCCGCGACATCTATTCCCGCGTCGTGCACGGCGCGCGTATCTCGCTGACGGTCGGCATCGTCTCGCAGCTCGTCAACAGCGTCATCGGCGTGACGCTGGGCTTGACCGCCGGCTATTGGGGCGGCTGGTGGGACGATTTCGTCAACGGGCTGACCAATGTCATGCTCGCGATCCCCTCGCTGATCTTCGCACTGGCCATCATGGCGGTGCTCGGACCTGGCCTGACCAGCCTGCTGATCGCACTCGGACTGACCAACTGGTCCTTCACCTGCCGGATCGCACGGGCCTCGACGCTGTCCCTCAAGAGCCAGGGCTATGTGCAGGCAGCAAGGGTGCTCGGCTATGGCGATCTGCGCATCATGATCACGCAGCTGCTGCCGAACATGATCGGTCCCATCATCGTCATCGGCACGCTCGGCATGGGCGGCGCGGTGCTGGCCGAAGCCTCGCTCTCGTTCCTCGGCCTCGGCATCCGTCCACCCTATCCGAGCTGGGGCAGCATGCTGTCGGAGGCCCGCGACCAGATCACCACGGCGCCATGGCTGTCGGTATTTCCGGGCCTTGCGATCTTCCTGACGGTGCTCGGCCTCAATTTGCTCGGCGACGGCTTGCGTGACGTGCTCGATCCCCAATCGCGGAGCCGGCGCGCATGACGACCGCCCCGCTGATCGAAGTCGAGGAGCTGCGCATCGATCTCGATGGCGGCGCCAGGCAAGTCGCGGCGGTCGAGGGCGTTTCATTCCGTATCGATCGCGGCGAGACATTCGGACTGGTCGGCGAGTCCGGCTGCGGCAAGAGCATCACAGCGCTCGCCGTTATCGGCCTGCTGCGTCGGCCGCTCTCGATCGCCGCCGGCGTCATCCGCTTCGACGGCCGCGAGATCCAGCGGCTGCCGGGCGCCGAACAGCGCGCACTGCGCGGCAACCGCATCGCCATGATCTTCCAGGAACCGATGACGGCACTCAATCCAGTCTCGCCGGTCGGTCGACAGATCGCGGAAATGTTCGTGCTGCACAAGGGCAAGAGCTGGCGCGAGGCAAACCAGCTCGCCGTCGAAGCGCTGGCGAATGTCCGCGTCCCCGCGCCGGAGCGGCGGGTGAAGGATTACCCGCACCAGCTTTCCGGCGGCATGCGCCAGCGTGTGATGATCGCGATCGCACTGGCCTGCGATCCGGATCTTCTGATCGCCGACGAGCCGACCACCGCGCTCGACGTAACAGTTCAGGCCGAGATCATCGAGCTGATGCGCAATCTGTGCGCCGAGCGCGGCACCGCGATCCTGATGATCAGCCACGATCTCGGGCTTGTCGCCAATGTCTGCCGTCGCGTCGGCGTGATGTATGCCGGTCGCATCGTCGAGGAGCGCGGCTCCGATGACATCTTCCGCGCCGGCGCGCATCCCTACACGCAGGGCCTGGTCGATTCGCTGCCGCGGCTCGGAAGCCGCGCGGCGCTTGGCCGGTCTCGGCTCAAGGAAATCGCTGGAGTCGTGCCGGCGATCGCGGATTTCCCGGCCGGCTGCCGCTTCAATCCGCGTTGCGCCCAGGCGACCGAGATCTGCCGGACCACCGTGCCGGAGACGACGTGGCTCGATGCAGGCGGACTGGTCAGGTGTCACCATCATGCCTGAACCCGCGGTGAAGCCTAACGACGACGTCATCCTCAGCGTGGAGGATCTCGCGGTGCATTTCCCGCTCGGCGGTGGCTTGCTCGGCGGCGGCCGGCGGCTGCTGCGCGCGGTCGACGGCATCGATCTCGAGCTGAAGCGCGGTGAGTGCCTCGGCCTGGTCGGCGAATCCGGCTGCGGCAAGTCGACCGTTGCCCTCTCGCTGCTTGGGCTCCTCGCACCGACGCGGGGCAGGATCGTGCTGGACGGCCACATCGTGACGGAGCGGCGATCGATCGATCGAAAGCGATTGGCCCGTATCGCCCAGATGGTGTTTCAGGATCCCTACGCCTCGCTCAATCCACGCCAGACCGTCCGCCGCACGCTTGAGGACCCGCTGCGCCTGCATGGCGTGACGGCACAGAGCGAGGTCGATGGACGCGTTGCCGAGATGCTCCGGCAGGTTGGCCTGCGGCCGGAACAGGCCGGCCGCTACCCGCATGAATTTTCCGGCGGCCAGCGCCAGCGCATCGGTATCGCCCGCGCGCTGATCCTCAATCCGAAGATCGTCATCTGCGACGAACCGGTCTCTGCGCTCGACGTCTCGATCCGTGCCCAGATCATCAATCTGCTGCTGGAATTGAAGGAAAGCCTCGGCCTCTCCTACATCATGATCAGCCACGACCTCGGTGTGGTCGAACATATGAGCGACAGGGTCGCGGTGATGTATCTCGGCCGCATCGTGGAGACCGGCGGCTGGCGCGACATCTTCGAGCGACCGGCGCATCCATATACGCAAACCCTGATCGCCGCGATCCCTGATCCGCTGCGCCGGGCGCCGCTCGCGACCACGAAGGGCGAGCTCCCCAATCCGCTCGATCCACCGGACGGATGCGCATTCAGTCCGCGCTGTCGCCATGCCGAAGCGGCCTGTCAACACGAGCCCCGGCCGTCGCTTGAAACGCGTCCGGACGGCCACGCGGTCCGGTGCTGGCGTGCCGACGAGATCGCCGGTCGGGCGCGCTGACTTCATCG
This sequence comes from Bradyrhizobium sp. SK17, assembly GCF_002831585.1. Taxonomy (GTDB): domain Bacteria; phylum Pseudomonadota; class Alphaproteobacteria; order Rhizobiales; family Xanthobacteraceae; genus Bradyrhizobium. The sequence continues at coordinate 7,008,758 of NZ_CP025113.1, forward strand.
CGCACCGGTTCGCAGCGGAGCCATCCGGTAACAGCACGGACGCCCGCGTCCCCGTTCAGCTCACCTCGACCGGGCATCCGCAGATCACGCCCACCGCCTTCCGCGCAACCTCGCGCAGTTCGGCGCGGCGGGCGCCGGCACGGGCGCGAATGGCAATGCTGTGCATGGTCGCAGACGCGAGGATCGCCAGCGCTGCGGGATCGGCGTCGGGCTCGAGTTCGCCCCGCTCGCGCGCGGTCTGGAAACGTGCCTCGAAGTCGGCGTCGATCGCATGGAGGCCCCGCGCAACATTGCTCCGGATCGCGGCATCTTCAACCGATTCAACGACGGCAGTACCGAGCACAAAACATCCCCGTGCGCTGCCTCTGCCGGAAAAATAGATCGACAGCGCGGCATCGTAGGCCAGCATCAGCGCTTCGGCCAGCGGACGGTCCTCCCCCAGCGCTTCGCGCGTCGCGGCCAGGCTGATCTCCCAATAGCGGTCCAGCGCTTCGAGATAGAGCGCATGCTTGTTGCCGAAGGCGGCGTACAGACTCGGCGGATTCATGCCGGTCGCGGCAGCGATGCTGTCCAGCGAGGTGCCGGAGTAACCGGACCTCCAGAACGTTTCGGTCGCCTGCTTCAGTGCCGCCTGTGCGTCATAGGCCTTCGGCCGCCCTCGGCGGGCCGGACCTGGATTGCCGTCTTTTCCTGCCATAGCGCAAACACCCTGGTTGCCGCGTGCATCACCCATATTTGTATACATCGTTACAAAAATCAACAGCCAGCCAGCTTGATCGCAGAGCTCGCTTGTTTTATTTTGTATGAATCGTTACAAAATTAGCCGAAGGAAGGGCTCCACGATGCGCTTCGATTTTTCACGGTTTTCCAGATGGTTAGGTGAACACAAGGCGCTCCGCCCAAACGCGGCGGCGATGCAACTTGTCTCCGTCGCGACAACAGCAGCTGGGACGCGGTTCGATGGCGAGGTCGAGCGCCCGGCTTTCGACCGCGCGACCGTGACGCCCAGCTGGCGCTTCAGGGAACGGCTGCGGCGGCCGCTGATGCTTGCGGTGCCGGTGATTGCGGCCGCATTCGGCGCCACCGCGTACCTCGCCGAGGAGTCCTACGTCTCCACGGACAACGCGTTCGTTCGCGCCGCGAAGATCACTGTCAATGCTCGCGTCTCGGGCCAGGCCGTCGAAATCGACGTCCACGACAATGAGCGCGTCCGTCAGGGCCAAGTGCTGTTCCGGATCGATCCGGAGCCTTATCAAATCGCAGTCGACGAGGCGGAGGCGCGGCTCGGCGGCGCACGCCTCCAGATCGACGCGTTAAAGGCGACCTACCGCCAGCAACAGGCCGAATTGCAGTCGGCCCAAGATACGGCAGCCTTTGACGAGCGCGAGTATGAGCGCAAGAAAGCGCTGGTCAGCTCCGATTTCACGCCGCGCGCGGTCTACGAACGCGCGGAGACCGATCTCAAGGTCGCCCGTCAGCGCGTCGCGTCGATCCAGCAGCAGATCGCCAACACGGTGGCTGCGTTGGATGGCGATGCCGACATCGCGATCGATCGCCATCCGACGGTTCGCGCAGCCAGGGCCCAGCTCGACCATGCGAAGCTCGATCTCTCCTATGCGACGGTGACCGCGCCCGACGACGGCGTTGTCACCAGAGTGGACGATCTCCAGATCGGCAGTTTCGTCAACCCTGGCGCGCCGGTGTTCTCGTTGCTGTCGAGCCGGCGGATCTGGATCGAGGCCAATTTCCGCGAGACCGGGCTCACCCACATGCGCCCCGGGCAGGACGCGACGATCGACGTCGATGCCTATCCGGGCCGCAGATTCAGGGCCCATATCGTCAGTATGAGCCCGGGCACCGGGTCCGACTTCTCGGTGCTGCCACCCGAGAATGCGACGGGAAACTGGGTCAAGGTGGTGCAGCGTCTGCCGGTCCGCCTCGAGCTCGACGAGATCGATCCGAGCCGGCCGCTGTTCTCCGGCATCAGTGTGACCGCGCGCGTCGATACCGGTTATCGCCGCAGCTGGCGCCACCCGCTCCACCTCGCTGACGCGACGGAGGCCGCCAAATGAACACCGCGATCCCCTACGCTGCCGGGCGCGAAAGAAACTACATGCTCCCGCTGGCGGCGCTCACCGCGACCTACATGCAGGCCGTCAACATCTCGCTGCCGAACGCGGCCCTGCCGCACATCCAGGGCGCCCTGTCGATGGGCGATGACGAGGTCGGTTGGGTGTTCTCCTCCTACATCGCGGCGAGTGCGGTCGCGATGTCCATGACGAGCTGGCTCGCCGGGCGCTATGGGCGGAAAGCGCTCTATCAGGTGGCACTCGTCCTGTTTGCAGCCGGACTTGTCCTCGATACGCTGGCGACGACATCGCTGCAATTCGTGTTCGCGCGGATCCTGCAGGGAGCTGCGAGCGGGCCGCTCGGCCCACTCTCGCTCGTGGTCCTGCTTGAGACGCAGCCGCCGGCGCAACACGCCCGCGTCAACCTGCTGTGGTCATTGTGCTTCCTAATCGGCATCAGCAGTGGGCCGAGCATCGGCGGCTGGCTCAGCGAATATCACGGCTGGCGCTCGATCTTTGATGTCAGTCTCCCGGTGACCGCCTTCATCTTCGTCGCGATGACCTTGCTGCTCGAGGAGAAGCGTGCGGACTGGCCGCGTCCGTTCGACTTCTTTGGTCTCGCCACCTTCTCGATTGGCATGATCGGCCTGCAGATGTTGCTCGACCGCAGCGAACGGCTGGATTGGTTCGCCTCGACCGAGATCTGGATCGAGGCCAGCGCTTCGGTGCTCGGCTTCTATCTCTTCATCGTGCATGTCCTGACCACGAAGGCGCATTTTCTCCGCACCGCATTGTTCAAGGACCGCAACCTCGTGCTTTCGACGGTGATCTCCTTTGCGCTCGGTTTCGTGCTGCTGCCGACCCTGGCCTTGACCTCGCCGATGCTGGAGGAATTGCTCAACTATCCCGTCGACACCACCGGCTTCATGACCATCCCGCGCGGTGTCACGTTGGTGGGAACGGTCGTGATGACGAGTCTGGCTCCCGTCCAGATGGACTACCGGCCCTTCATGCTCGGCGGAATGGCGCTCGTCGTCTACGCCAACTGGATAATGCTCGGCTATTCGCCGGCGATGGACTGGCAGGCGGTGGTCCAGACCGGTGTTCTTCAGGGTGCCGGTCTCGGTATGCTGATTCCTGCGCTTGGCAGAGCGGCATGCGGCACGCTCGATCCGAAGCTGCGCGCGGAGGGCGGCGCGCTGCTCAACCTGTCGCGGCTCTACGGCAGCACGATCGGCATCGCCGTGGTGCAGATATTCTTCTACAACAACACCCAGGCCATGCACGCAGCCCTCGCCCGTGACCTCACGCCATACCGGGCCGCAGCGCACCTTGCGGGTTCGATCGCGGCGCCAGGCCTTGCCGCGCTCAACGGGTTGGTGACCCAGCAGGCGGCCGTGGTTGCGGTGATCGACCAGTTCGAAATCCTGATGTTTGCCATGCTGGTCGTCAGCCCGCTGGTGCTGTTTCTCCGGAAGCCGCGGCCCGCCAACTAATCCCCATCCACCCTGCTAACAAGGAGCCTGAACATGACGACGCCGAACGCACTTCGCGATACGCGGATTGCCCTCAACCACGGCAGCGGTCATATCCCCGCCGTCGGATTTGGTACCCTGATCCCGGATCCTCTCGCAACCCGGCAAGCGACCAAGGCCGCACTGGAGGTCGGGTTCCGACATCTCGATGCAGCCGAACGCTACCGCAACGAAGCAGCGGTTGGCGACGCGATCCAGGACGCCTTCAAGGCCGGAATGGTTCGGCGCGAAGAGCTCTTCGTCACGACGAAGCTGTGGAACACCAATCATCGCCCGGAGCGCGTCAGGCCTGCGTTCGATGCCAGCCGGCAGCGACTGCAACTCGACGATATCGATTGCTATCTGATCCACACGCCGTTTGCCTTCCAGCCCGGCGACGAGCAAGACCCGCGGGACGAGCGCGGTCAGGTGATCTATGATCGCGGCGTGACGTTGGCGGAGACGTGGCAGGCGATGGAACGCTTGGTGGACGACGGCCACTGCAAGGCGATCGGCCTATCAGACATCACGCTGGAGAAGCTGCGCGAGATCGTTGCAGTGGCCCGGATCAAGCCCGCTGTGGTCCAGGTCGAGGCGCATCCCTATTTGCCGGAATGGGAGCTGCTCGAATACTGTCGGCAGAATGGCATCGTGCTGCTGGCGTTTGCCGCGTTGGGACATGCCATGAAGCCAAACCTGCTGGAGGATGCGGTCATTGCCGACATCGCACGTCGCGTCCACAAGACGCCGGCCCAGGTTGCACTGGCCTGGGCGGTACAGCGCGGCACCGCTTTCCTCACCACTTCAACCAATCCGCAACGCATCCAGGCAAACTTCGACATCACGACACTGCCCGAGGACGCGATGCAGGAGATGGGTGACCGCATCACCACGAATGTCCGTTTCAATTCGGTGGTGCGGACCGGCGTGCCCGGATTCATTCCCGCAACACGGTGAAGCGGGTTCTGCGCGACCGAACAGCGGAGCCAAGGGCCGATGGAGGGAGCAAGCAGCGCTCCCCCGCCTTCTTCCGTGAACCGGTGTCGACTTCGCCTGGGATTTAGCGCAGCTTCCGGAAAAACTCCCGCACCTCGCGCACGAACAGTTCGGGCTGTTCGAATGCCGAGAAATGTCCGCCCTTCGGCATCTCGTTCCAGTGCTGGATGTTGGTGAAATTCGTCTGCATCCATTTGCGGACCGGCGTGACAATTTCCTTGGGGAACACGGCGACGCCGGTCGGCACGTTCACCTTGTGCGGGGTTCGCTTGCCCGGCCCGAAGCTCTCCCAGTAGAGCCGCGCCGACGATGCGGCCGTTTCTGTGACCCAGTACAGCATGACGTTGTCGAGCAACTCGTCGCGGCTCAGGATATTTTCCGGATGCCCGTCGCAGTCGGTCCAGGCCCAGAACTTCTCCAGGATCCAGGCCGCCTGCCCGCTCGGCGAATCCGTCAGCGCGTAACCGAGCGTCTGCGGCCGGGTCGACTGCTGCTTGGAATAGCCGGAATCCCAGTCTGCATAATACTTGATGCCGTTGAGCGCGCGGGCCTCCTCCGGCGTCGGCTGCCCCTCGACATTGGGCCGGGTCGACATCGCAAGCGTGATGTGGATGCCGGCGCAGTGTGCCGCATCCTGCCCGCCGATTGCCGTCGTGACCGCGGACCCCCAATCGCCGCCTTGCGCGAAATAGCTGGTGTAGCCCAGCCGCTCCATCAGGACGGCCCAGGCCTTGGCAATGCGATCGACGCCCCAGCCGGTCGCAGTCGGCTTGGCCGAGAAGCCGAAGCCCGGCAATGACGGGCACACCACGTGAAAGGCATCCGACGCGCTGCCGCCATGCGCGGTCGGGTCGGTCAGCGGGTCGATCACCTTGTGGAATTCGACCACCGATCCCGGCCAGCCATGGGTGATGATCAGCGGCCGCGCCTCCGGATGCTTCGAGCGGGCATGGATGAAGTGGATGTCGAGCCCGTCGATCCCGGTGATGAACTGGCTGAAGCGATTGAGCCGCGCCTCGCGCTGGCGCCAATCATAGGTCTCCGCCCAATACTGGCAGACGTCCTTGATCCATCGCAGCGGCGCGCCCTGGCTCCAATCGTCGACCAGTTCGGCCTCCGGCCAGCGGGTGCGGCGCAGCCGGGTGCGCAGGTCCTCGAGGACATCGTCGCCGACGGCGATGCGGAACGGGCTGATGGCGGTCGTCATGGCGTCTCCCCGGGACAAAAAGGACTTTCCAGGAAGATAGGGCCGCGCGGGTCGCCGATCAAACCCGCGTCGGACCATTTACCGGCGAGCGTTTTGGCCGGGTCCAGGCTACCGCATCGACGCCTGCACGAACCCTGCACGACAAACCTCGAATCCTGCACGACAAAATCGACCATTGGCATCGCCACATTGCTAAGGCAAAGGCGACAATCGATCGACCTGAATATCGCAGGCGATCGAAGCACCCATGTCCCAGCGATGGAGCTTGTTGTGGCATTCTATCTGACGAGCGTCCAGGGTACCCAGGATGTGCTGTTGAAGTTGGGATTGCCGCTGATCGTCGCGTTCCTCGCAGGGTGGATCATCACCAAATTTTGGCTGAACAGATCAGGCATCGAATCAGCTGGATTCTCAGCCGCCGCTAGCGCCGCTCTATTTGCCCCTGTATTCCTCGCGACCTACTTTTTCATCCTGCAAGCCATCGTGCAGGACAGCTTCGCCGACCGGGTCGGCCTTGCCATACTTTTTGCGGTACTCTTGGCCCCGACCCTTTTGCTCGTTCCGGTTGGCACCATTTCTCTTATTAGGGCCCGACGACGGCAGAGGTCGCTCCACAACTGGTTGATTCCTTCCGCACTTGCGGCCTGGTCGATCTTGCAGGTCGGATGGCTTTGGTTCGTATTCGAGTACGCCGATTGAACATGCCCTCACTCTGCACCAGCGCAGGTCCGCCGCGCCGCACTCGACTACCTGCCGATTGCCGTTTCCAATAGTGACTGCGCCTGTTTGGTGGCTGCGGCGAAGGCCGGCTGCTGTGGCGCCTGCTGGACGAAGCAGCGTTTGAAGGCGTCGTCGCCCTGCTGACGCAGGTCGCCGAGCTTGTCATAGGCGGCCTTGCTGATCTGCTTGCGCTCGAGCTTCTCGGCTGCCACGTCGGCCTTCTTGTTGTAGTCGGCGCGAATCGCGGCGCAGGCCGGCACTTGCACGGCCGGTTCGATCTCACCATAGGCGATATAGAACTTGCCGTTGGCGAGAACAGCGACAAACACCTCGTCAGCTGCCTCGGGGGTCGAATCCTGGGTCCGGCCGGCCAGGAAACCGTAAGTCAGGCTCGCCGCCGACGGCTTGGCGACCGGCAACTCGTTGAAATTGATCACGGCCGCATCGGTCGAGATCGCCTGGGTGTAAAGGCCCTCGAACTTCAGCGCCGGCTCGATCTGCTGCGGCACGTTCTTGCTGCCCTTGTCCCACCAGCTCTTGTGCGCGTGCAGCCAGCGGGTGAACAGCGTCTCGGTGGTGACGACGATATGGGCTTTCGGCTCGACGAAGCTGCCGTCGGCACGCTTCTCCCCGATCTTTGCGCCGTCCCTGCCGCTGTCGGCATCGAAGCGCAGACCGTCGAGCATGCCGAACCCCATATCACCTTTATATAGAGTATCGAGGTTGAGCTGGGCTGGTGCAAAGCCCGGCCGGGCGGTCTCGGACAGGATCGCGGTCAGCTGCCCCTTGAGCTCGTCACGCGCAGCAGCCTCGGCTTTATCGACCGCCTCGTTGATCTTGTTGTCGTTCGACAGTTTGGCGAATTTAGCAATCGCAGCGTCGCGCGCGGCGATGTAGCGGTCCTCCGGCGATGCGGCGCGAGCCGGCGAAAGGATCAGGATCGGGGAAATAACGAGGGCAAGGCGGAAAACAAAATGCATGCCCTGTGGTCGCCCGCAGGGCATGCAAGGTTCAAGGTCACGGGTAAGATCAGCATATCCTTCGCCGGCAGCTCTCTGCCGGCGCAGGATCTCGTTGTGTCAAGCCGCCATTCAGGTGGCCACTCAGGCCGCCTTGGCCTTCGCCACGTGGGTGGCGATCGCATCCATCAGCGGCGGCGACAGGCAGTCGTAAGGTTCGAGCCCAAGCTCCTTCAGGCGCGACCTGATCCCGGCCATGTCGGCCGGCTTGACGCCGGATTCGATCACCGACGAGACGAAGGCGGCAAATCCCGGAGCGGCCGAGCCTTGCTCCTGGAACAGCTCGGGATGGATGAAGTCGAGGCCATAGAACGGATGGCCCTTGTTCTCGATCCGGCCGTACATGTGCGTACCGCAACCGGTGCAGGCGTGGCGCTGGATCACCGCGGCGGCATCCACGATCTTCAGCTTGTCGCCGTTCTCGAGCACGGTGACGTTCTCGCGCGGGACCACCGCCACCACCGAGAAGGTCGCGCCCGACGGCTTCCAGCACTTGGTGCAGCCGCAGGCGTGATTATGGGCGACGTCGCCCTTGATCCCGACCTTGACCTTCTTGTCCGCGCATTTGCAGACCAGCGTGCCACCGGCAAAGTGGCCGGAGCCCTGCTTGACGCCATTGTCGACTGATGGGTGGATATGAACAGTCATTGGTCTATCCTCCTGGTGCTTGGTGTTTTGATCTCAGAATACGACGACGGAGCGGATCGACTTGCCCTCGTGCATCAGGTCGAAGCCCTTGTTGATCTCGTCGAGCTTCAGCACGTGGGTGATCATCGGATCGATCTGGATCTTTCCGCCCATGTACCAGTCGACGATCTTCGGCACGTCGGTGCGGCCGCGCGCGCCGCCGAACGCGGTGCCCTTCCAGACCCGGCCGGTGACCAGTTGGAACGGACGGGTCGCGATCTCCTTGCCGGATTCCGCAACGCCGATCACGACCGAGACGCCCCAGCCGCGATGGCAGGCTTCCAGTGCCTGCCGCATCACATTGGTGTTGCCGGTGCAGTCGAACGTGTAATCGGCACCGCCGTCGGTCAGCCCGACCAGGTGCTGCACGATGTCGCCGCCAACCTTGGTCGGATTGACGAAATGCGTCATGCCGAACTGCTTGCCCCACGCCTCCTTGGAGTCATTGATGTCGACGCCGATGATCTTGTCGGCGCCGACCATCTTGGCGCCCTGGATCACGTTCAGCCCGATGCCGCCGAGACCGAATACGACGACGTTGGAGCCCGGCGTCACCTTGGCGGTGTTGACGACCGCGCCGACGCCAGTGGTAACGCCGCAGCCGATGTAGCAGCTCTTGTCGAACGGCGCGTCCTCGCGGATCTTCGCCACTGCGATCTCAGGCAGCACGGTGAAGTTCGAGAAGGTCGAGCAGCCCATATAGTGGTAGACGGTCTTGCCCTTGTAGCTGAAGCGCGAGGTGCCGTCCGGCATCACGCCCTTGCCCTGGGTGGCGCGGATCGCGGTGCACAGATTGGTCTTCTGGCTCAGGCAGCTTTTGCACTGGCGGCATTCCGGCGTGTAGAGCGGGATCACGTGATCGCCCGGCTTCACCGACGTCACGCCGGCACCGACCTCGCGAACGATCCCGGCGCCTTCGTGCCCGAGGATCGAGGGGAAGATGCCTTCGCTGTCGAAGCCGTCGAGCGTGTAGGCGTCGGTGTGGCAGATGCCGGTCGCCTTGATCTCGACCAGCACTTCGCCGGCCTTCGGGCCTTCCAGATCGAGCTCGACGATCTCAAGCGGCTTCTTTGCTTCGAATGCGACTGCGGCGCGGGTCTTCATCTTGGTCTCCAAAATCCTTCACAGGTTGCCATTCGCGCCGGACCGCTCACTTCTTGTTGCCCATGCAGGCGTCTTCTGCCTTTGCGTAGGCATCCGACTTGTCCTCGTGCTTGGCCGGCCGTACGCGCCCAACCGCATCGGTGGAACGAGCGCGCAGATACACATAGATGTCGTCCATGTAGCAGGCAACATTCGGGTTATCGCCGAACGCCGGCATGACGTTTTCCTGCGACGTAGAGACGTTCTTGCGTCCGCTCGCGACCACGCCGAGGAAGTCGGCGTAGTTCATGCTCTTCAGCGAATCCTTCAGCGCCGGCGCGTAGGTCGAGCCCATGCCATCGGGTCCGTGGCAAACATGGCATTCCGAATGGTAGCGGCGGTAACCGGAGTAGGTGTACCAATCCACGGTCCCATCGGGTGCAACCTTGTAGGTCGGGTTGCCGTCCTTATCGAGATATTTGCCGTCCTCGGACTTGACCGCGGTCGGGTCGCCCGGAGCTTCGGCGGAGGCAACCCCTCCCATTGCCACGACAAAGATCGCGGCAGTCACAAACCAGATCTTACGCAAAGCCTGTCCTCGCATGCGGATTGAAGACGGACCGGCGCATGGAGATCGCTCCATGCGCCGGAACGAGGTGAGGTCAGCTCACTGCGGCAGCGAGAACACGGTGAGCGTTCCACCGAGCGCGGTGTAGTTGCTCAGCGCGGCATAGCCACCGACTGCACCGAGGCCAGCCGTCGGGTCAGTCAGGCCGGCCGCGAGGCCGATGCCTGCCCAACCGCCCACACCCGACAGCACGGCGATGTACTGCTTGCCGCCATGTTCATAGGTGGTGACGTTGCCGATGATGCCGGACGGGGTCTTGAACTTGTAGAGCTCCTTGCCCGTCTTGGCGTCGACAGCCTTCAGATAGCCTTCCAACGTGCCGTAGAACACCACGCCGCCGGCGGTCGCGAGCGCACCCGACCAGACCGAGAACTGCTCCTTGTTCGACCAGACGATCTTGCCGGTCTTGCCGTCCCAGGCGATGAAGTTGCCCATGTTGGTCTCGCCGGGAGGCGGATACATCGACAGCGTCGCGCCGACATAGGGCTGACCTGCGGTGTAGCTCACCTTGAACGGCTCGTAGTCCATGCAGACGTGGTTGGTCGGCACGTAGAACAGTTGCGTCTCAGGCGAGTAGGCTGCCGGCTGCTCGTCCTTCGAACCGAGCGCTGCCGGGCAGATGCCCTTGACGTTGTGGTCCTCGCCGGCCTTGTCGGTCGACGCGGCATCGAGGACCTTCGGACGACCATAGGTCGGCGAGTTCTTGTCCATGTCGACGCCGGAGGTCCAGTTCACCTTCGGATCGTACTTCTGGGCGACCAGCAGTTCGCCGGTGGCGCGATCGAGCGTATAGCCGAGGCCGTTGCGATCGAAGTGGGTGAGCAGCTTGCGCGGCTTGCCGTCGATCGACTGATCCGAGAGGATCATCTCGTTGACGCCGTCATAGTCCCATTCGTCATGGGGCGTCATCTGGTAGACCCACTTGGCGACGCCGGTGTCCGGGTTACGCGCCCAGATCGTCATCGACCATTTGTTGTCGCCGGGGCGCTGCTTCGGATTCCAGGTCGAGGGGTTGCCCGATCCGTAGTAGACCAGATTGAGTTCCGGATCATAGGAGATCCAGCCCCAGGTCGCGCCGCCGCCGATCTTCCACTGATCGCCTTGCCAGGTCTTCAGGCTCGAGTCCTTGCCAATCGGCTTGCCGAGCTCGGTGGTCTTGTCGTCGACCAGGATCTGGTCATCCGGACCTTCCGAGAAGCCACGCCAGACCAGCTTGCCGGTCTTGAGGTCGTAGGCCGTCATGTGGGCCTGGACGCCGAACTCACCACCGGAGATTCCGACCAGGACCTTGTCCTTGATCACCATCGGCGCCGATGTGCCGGTGGCTCCCTTGGCAGGATCACCGTTCTTCACGCTCCACTCCACCTTGCCGGTCTTCGCATCGAGCGCAACCAACGTGGTGTCGGCCTGATGCAGGATGATCTTGCCGTCACCGTAGGCGACGCCGCGGTTGACGGTGTCGCAGCACATCACCGGAATGACGTTCGGATCCTGCTTCGGCTCGTACTTCCAGACGATCTGATTGTCCTTGGAAAGGTCAATAGCATAGACCTTGTTCGGGAACGGCGTGTGGACGTACATCATATTGCCGATGATCAGCGGGCCGCCTTCATGGCCGCGCAGCACGCCGGTCGAAAACGTCCAGGCGACCTGCAACTTTCCGACGTTCGAGGCGTTGATCTGATTCAACTTCGAATAGCGCTGATTGGCGTAGTCTCCAGTCGGCATCACCCAATCTTTCGGGTTCTGCGCCATCTTGTGGAGTTCGTCATTGGCACTGGCGGCTCCGACGGCCAACACCGCCATTGCCCCAACACCGGTCGCGTAAAGCAACTTGCGCATCGTGGATTCCTCCCAGGTTCAAGAGCTCAAGGGTTTCCGCCGAAACGGCCCCACTTCTTCGATTTTGGTTCCCGACTCGTAATCCGATCGGCCCCTGCTGACTTGCCCAAAAGGGAAGAGCCATTTGCTCGAAAGCGAAGCTGCATCAGATTTTTGCGAGCCACGCCCCGATCGGTGGTAATGGTTGCCGCATGTTGCAGGGCATCAATCGCAGGTTGGCGCGATGCGAATGCCGGATTTGACGCGTGCTAAGGTTGCGCTTGACGTGCCCAAAACTAAGTCGGAGGATCACCCGACTTTAACCGGGAAGAAATCCCGCCGGCTCCCTAAGCCGTTCAGAATCAGGGAGAAGGCGCATCATCCCAGGCCAGATTGAGCTCGGTGAGCAGTCACGTTGGGGATCGAATCGGTGGCTGGAAAGATGACCGATACAGTCCATTCACTCAGCACGAACGGATTGACGCCCAAGCGGCAGATCCAGCGCTGGTCGGATGCGCTCACTGACCTGTGTGGTCAGTTCGACGTCGATGCGCTCGAGGGATCTTCGCTCGAGGGCCGGATCAATTTCACCACCGTCTCGCGGTTGAAGCTGTGCCAGATCGAGGCAAGTCAGCACCGGATCGCACACACCATCTCGCGCATCCGGCTGAGCGAGCACCCCTATATCAAGATCGTTTTCCAGACCCACGGCGTCTCGCATTTCGAGCAGGACGGGCTCCACTTCGACATCGTGCCCGGCGACTGCTTCGCCTACGACGTGTCGTGTCCACATACGATCATCAGCCCGTCCCTGACCCGCCACGAAGTTGTCATCGTGCCGAAGGACCTGCTCAAGGAGCGCGGCTTCCAGCTCTCCAAGATGGCACCGTGCAAGCTGTCGGCGCGCAACGGCACCGGGCGTATCGCCTATGATTTCGTCCACGCTGCCTTTGGCGAGGCGCCAACGCTGACCCCGGTCAACGCGGTCGGCGTCGCCGATGCGCTGATCGACCTGCTGCTGCTGCCGCTGCGCGAGACCGGCGCGATGTTCGATCGCGGCAGCGCCGAGGCAACCTACGTGCGGGCCCAGGGCTTCATCCGTGAACATCTGCGCGATCCCGACCTCTGCATCGACCGCATCTCCGCCGCGCTCGGCTGCTCGAAGCGCTACCTGCACATGCTGTTCAGCGATCGCGGCATGACGGTCAGCGACTACATCTGGAAGGCCCGGCTACAGAACTGCCGGCAGGAGCTGGAGACGCAGAACGGCAAGACCATCACCGATGTCGCGTTTTCCTGGGGTTTTTCGAGCTCGTCGCATTTCAGCCGCGTGTTCCGGAAGTATTTTGGCATCGCGCCCTCGTCGGTCCACAAGGGCCTGCACGGCGGCGTGCCGGTGGACGTGGTGCTCGAATAGCACCTCCAATCATCGTTGCCGGCATCGCCAGTGACGCTTTCCCGCATCCGGGCCTGGGCCGGTCGCCTGAAACGCGACGGCTATGCGGTTTACCTGGCGTCCCGCGATCCGCGGGTGCCCTGGTACGCGAAGGCCGTTGCCGTCGCCGTGGCCGCCTACGCGCTCTCGCCGATCGACCTGATCCCGGATTTCATTCCCGTTCTCGGCTATCTCGATGATCTGATCCTGGTGCCCGCCGGGCTCTGGCTTGCGATTGCGCTGATCCCCGACGAGGTGATGACCGAGTGTCGCGCACAGGCCGATGCGGCTTTGCAGCGCCCGGCAAGCCGGGCAGGATTGATTGCGATCATGCTGCTGTGGATCGCAGGCGCGGCTGTGCTGGCATGGGCCGTACTCCGCCGCTGGGCGATTGCGTAGAGGGTCTTGACGTCGCGTCACGCCGGCTTGGCCGCAGGCACTCAGAATGTCGCCTTCAAGCCGGCATAGATCGCACGCGGCCGCGCCGGACTGAGCGAACGAGGATCGGTGAAGGGCGCGCCACCATTGGCAAAGTTCGGCAACTGACCCGTGTCGAAGAAGGTGCCGTAGGTCGAATAGCGGTTATCGAAGATATTATCGATGCGGCCAAATATCTGGAAGGTCTTGTTGATCTGATACGAGGCGTGGGCGTTGAACACCGCATAGGACGGCAGCTGCGGAGCCTGATTGGATTCGTCACCGACGAGATACTGGCTGCTGACCCAGATCGCATCGCCACCGACCTTGAGCTGATCCGTCACGGCATAGTCGATGCCCGCCTTGACGCGGTGGCGTGGAATCGCCGGGATCACGTTGCCGGGCAAGACCTGGATGTTGCCGTTGGCGTCTGCGAACGGGCTGTTGGAACCGAGCGCCAAGGAATCCAGGAAGCGCGCGTCGATGAAGGAATAGCTGGCATAGACCTGCATCGTCGACGATTTCAGGTTGATCTCGGCCTCGATGCCTTGCCGCCGCGTATCGCCGACATTCTGGAAATAGCCGAACCCTTGCAGCACCGGGCTCGGAATATCCAGGATGTCGTCGGTGTTCTTGGCGCGGAATCCGCCGAGCTTCCAGCTCAGGGTTCCGATATTGAGCTCCTTGGTCCCGCGCAACCCGGCTTCGACGGTGTGCGATACCACCTGCTTGAGGTCGGGATCGGAGACCAGGAAGCTCGCGATGGTGCAGGGATTGGCCGGATCGGCGCACCCCAGTTCCAGCGGCGTCGGCGCGCGGTTCGCCTCCGAATAGCCGGCGTAGAAGGTCAGTTCCGGCGTGATCTTGTAGGTGCCGCCGATCACCGGATTGAACCGGTCGTAGTTGTGGTTGCCGTTGAGCGCGGTGCCAAGCTGGTCTTGCAGGTTGATATTGGCGGTGTTGAACCGACCGCCTCCCGTGATCGAGAAACGGTCGGTGACGTCGAACGTGTCGAGCGCAAAGACGCCGATATACTGGTTGGTGGCGCGCAGCGAGACCGGTCCATCCGTCACCGGCGAGCCGGACGGTCCGAGGAAGATACCGCTGCCGTTGAGGACGTAATCCGGACCGAAGGTGCCGAGCTCGGCGCTGGCATTGAACCAGGTGACGCTGGTGTCGATGCTGGTTCCGATTGTGAAGTGATTGCCGTGGCCGAACAGTCTGTCGTCGTTGGTCGCCTGCAACGAGAGCCCGGCCGTCGTCGAGCGCGTCGAGGTCCGGTCGTTTTCGCCCAGGAATGAACCGTCAGGGAACGGATTGCTGAGCTGCACGCCGTTCAGGCCGACAGCCGGCGTCGAAGTATCGCCGAAGCAGAGCAGCGTCGGGTCGTCGCAGGGCTGCGTTCCGGTCGGATTGCCGTCCTGGGTGCTCTGCTTGAAGAAGCGCAGATGGGCGGCGCCTTCGATGGTCCAGGTTGGCGTCGCCTCGACCTTGCCGGTCAGGTTGAAATAGCCGACCTGGTTGTGCGACGTCTGCGGCGTAGTGTAGGTCGCGCCCCAATATTGCTGCAACAGTTCCGCCGGCACAGTGGCCGAGGCGCCGAACTTGTTGTCGGCGACGCCCATATTGAGGTGGAATTCGCTGGCGTCGTTCTTGTAGGCGATGTCGCCATAGAAGCGCCTGATGTCGGCCTGCGAGAAGTTGCGGAAGCCGTCGTCGTGCACACCTTCGAGCGCGCCGTAGACGGCATAGTTGGTGTCGATCGTCTTGCCCCACTGGCCCGAGCCCTGGATACGGCCGAACGACCCGCCCATCACGCTGAGCTCGGTGCCTTGATAGCTGAAGCCGTCCTTCATCCGAAGATCGACCGCGCCACCGAGCGCATTGAGACCGAAGGCAGGATTGTTGGTCACCACGGTGACCGACTTGATCGCCAAGGTGGGGATCAGGTCCCAATTGACGGTGTCGCCGAAGGCTTCGTTGATGCGGACGCCGTTCTGATAGACCGCAAGCCCCTGCGGAGTGCCCGACACCGGGGACGCAACGAAGCCGCGGAATTCCAGGTTGGGCTGGAACGGATTGCCGGTGACCTCGGAAATGTTGACGGAGGGCACGCTCTGCATCAGCGCGTCGGTGATATTGGGCGATCCGGTCCGTTCGATCTGCCGGCTGTCGACAACGTTGACGCTGGCCGGAACCTTGTCGGCATCGATTTCGGAGGCCGACGAGGGAGAGGCGGATGGCGAGGTCGGTATCACGACCCTTGGCCGGGGACGCGCAACGCGCGCCGCCTCGCGTGAACGACCGCGCTTCTGGCCTTCGCCACCCGGCGATGTCACCTCGACCGGCGGCAGCGCCTGGACTTGCCCGGACGAGCTTTGAGCGAAGGCGACGTCTCTGCCAGCCAGCACACTTGTCGCCGCAATGGATGCGACCACCGCAATTCGCACGCCGCCCATCTGACCCACCCATCACCGACTGGTCTTGTTGATCCCCACCAGTTGGTATTGCGATACTAGGAAGCGAATGACGGACCACGCTACCGTCAATGTTCCCGAAAGACTCGGGAATACTTCCCGAGCGCCGTTCCCGCCGGCTCTGCCTAGGGTTGTGCGGCTTTCGGAACGAGCGCCTCGACGGTCACACCATCATCGCCGGATCTGACGTTGAGCGAACCACCCAGCGCGAGGATTCGTTCGCGCATGCCGGTCAATCCGCGTCCATCCTTGTAGCCGGGCCGCAGGCCGCGGCCGTTGTCGCTGACGCGCACCAGTGCGCAGCCACGGCTGTCGCGCACGCCGGTTTGTCGCTCCGCCGGTTCGATCGTGATGCTGACCGCCGTTGCGTCGGCGTGACGGAAGACATTGGTGAGCGCTTCCTGGACGATGCGGTAGATCGTCAAATCGGCGGTCTCTCCGGTCGCACCAAGCGTATGGGAAACGCTGCTCTCGATCTCGACCTCCGGATGAGATTCGCTCCACAATCGCACCAGCGCGCCGAGCGCCTCGCGAAGTCCGAGTTCCGCGAGGCCCGCTGGCCGCAACCGTTCGAGGATGCGCCGCGTGAATTGCTGAAGCGCGTTGACCTGCTCGAGGATGGCGTTGCCATGCTTGCGCAGCGCTGCCGGATCGGGCCGGTCGACATCAGACAATCGCGTCAGGGCGCCGGCGTGCGCGCGCAACGCGAACAGATAGGGCCCGAACTCGTCGTGCAATTCGCGCGCGATCTCCTTGCGCTCGGAATCCTGAAGCGAGACCGCGCGCTCGGCGAGCCGCCGCTTGCCTTCGACTGCTTCACCCAGGGTTGCGGCCAGATGGTTCAGTTTGGCACAGATCGCCGCCAGTTCGGGCGAACCGCCGGGCTCGACGCGCGCATCGTAATACCCTGCCTCGATATTGGTCATGGCCTGTGCCAACGCCTCCAGCGGTGCGAGCGCGCGGCCGACGACCAGCATGGTCACCAGGAAAAGCACGACCGCAATCGCGGAACCGACCTCGAGCTGGGTGACGATGCCATCCCAGATCTCGGCTATTTCGTCATCAGGATGCGAGGTGATGACAAGTGATTGCGGCTTGCCATGGATGGAAATCGGCACCGTCACCGACGTCTGCTCCGGATGCACCAATGCGACGAACCATGCGGGCGGAGCGCGCAGATCATCGGCCTCCTCGGAATGCTCCGCGGTCCTGGGGCCAGCATCGCCTTGCCGCGTGATGCTGACGTGACGCAGCCTGCTCAAGTCCTGGACGATCTGGTCGAGCCGCGCGTCCGGGTCGGGCACATCGCTGAGACCAGCCACCATCGTCTCGACGAACTCGCGGGCCAGCCGGGTCACGCTCTGGTCCTCAGCCTGGACGCGGGGCCCCGCTTCCAGCACGAGCCGCGCGATATTGATGCCCAGTCCGAGCGCCAATATCAGCGCCAGCAAAAGGTTGATCCGTGCGCGCAAGGATAGTCTTCGCCACATTGCGTTGCCCCCGACCGCGGTCGTCCTCCTCCTAGAGGATCGTTGACAGCCAAACTTGCCCGGCTATCTAATCCCACCCTACTGCAATCACGCACGTGGTGCACAAGCTGACCGGAACAGATGTTCCCCAGGACTTGCTCCAGACGATGCGATGATGGATGAATCGAAGCAGGTCGATGGGATAACGCCATGCGCATTCTGATCGTTGACGACCACCCCATCGTGGCTTCGGGCTGTCGCACCGTATTCGCCGACGATCCGGAGGTCGAACTGATCGATGCACCGGACGCCGAAAGCGGCGAGCGGGCCTTCGTCGGGGAACGACCCGCGATTTGCGTCATCGACATCAACCTGCCGACGGTCTCGGGCTTCGAGCTGGCGCGCCGTATCCTGGCCCGCGATGCCAACGCACGCATCATCATGTTCAGCATGAACGATGACCCGGTGTTCGCCGCGCGCGCCATCGATATCGGCGCCAAGGGCTATGTCTCGAAGACCGGCGACCCCAATGATCTGGTGGAAGCAGTGCGAGAGGTCGGCAATGGCGGGGTCTATCTGCCGCCCGCGATCGCGCGCAGCGTCGCCTTCGCGCGCCCGAGCTTTGCGCAAAATCCACTCTCCAAGCTGACCTCGCGCGAAATGGAGATCCTGCGCCTGCTCAGCTCCGGCAAGAGCCTGTCGGAGATCGCCTGGCTGGTGCACTCGTCATACAAGACGGTCGCCAACACCTCCTCGATCATGCGCCAGAAGCTCGGCGTACGCACCTCGGCGGAGCTGGTGCGGCTGGCGATCGAGAGCGGCGTCGCCTGACGCCGCGCGTCAATACAGAGGAATACGGCAATGCAGACGGTTTCCCAGAACAAGTCGCATGGCGGCACGCAAGGCGTTTACCGGCATCCGAGCCGCGAGACCAAGACCGACATGACCTTCTCGGTATTCGTCCCGGCCCATGCATCCGGCGCCAAACTGCCCGTCGTCACCTATCTGTCGGGCCTGACCTGCACGCACGCCAACGTCACCGAGAAGGGTGAATTCCGCCAGGCCTGCGCCGAGCTTGGCCTGATTTTCGTCGCGCCTGACACCAGCCCGCGCGGCGAAGGCATTCCCGGCGATCCCGCCAATGCCTACGATTTCGGGCTCGGCGCCGGCTTCTATGTCGACGCGACGGAACAGCCGTTCGCGACCAATTACCGGATGTGGAGCTACGTCACCGAGGAATTGCCCAAGCTCGTCGCCGAGCAATTTCCCGTCGACACGACGCGGCAATCGATTCTCGGCCACTCGATGGGCGGTCATGGCGCATTGACGGTGGCGCTGCGCCATCCCGATCGCTATCGCGCGGCGAGCGCGTTCGCGCCGATCGTGGCCCCCTCGCAGGTGCCGTGGGGCAACAAGGCGCTCGGCGGCTATCTCGGCGCCGACAAGCAGGCGTGGCGCAAGCACGATGCGGTCGCTTTGATCGAGGATGGCGCCCGATTCTCCGATCTGCTGGTCGACTATGGCGATGCCGACGGATTTCTCAACGAACAGCTACGACCCGAATTGCTGAAGGCTGCCTGCGAGAAGGCCAACATTCCCCTCACCCTGCGCCGTCAGCCCGGCTACGACCACAGTTATTACTTCATCTCGACCTTCATGGCCGATCACCTGCGCTGGCACGCCGCGCGCCTGAAGGCGTGAGTCTCTGATTTCCGCTACCGTGCTTGCGGCGCGCCGTAGTTCGGCGCGAGCAGGCGGTTGCGTATGAGGTAGTCGGTGGCGCGCGACCAGGATTCGTCGGTATTGCCGCGCATGTCGGCGCTCGCCGCCGCCACCAATTGCCCGGTGTGCACGTCGCGCAGATAGAGATTGATGTTGAGGATGAGGTTGGAGACCTTCTGCACCACGCCGGTGATGGCAAGATCGGCGCCCAGCTCGCCAGCCAGCTTCACGTCGCAGCCACCGCAGGCCTGAAGATTGCTGCCGTGCGCCGCAGCATTGACCGGCGCAATGTCGAGCACCTGGAACCTGCCCGATTCCGCCAGCTCCTTGCGCACCTGTTCGCCGGTCCGGAGCAGTCGCGCCTGCTCGTCGGCCTGCGGTCCGTTCACCTCCCCTTGCAGGCTGGTGTCGATCATCTCGAGATCGAACACGGCGAGCTTGGGCGGCTCGGCACGCGCTGCCGCCGCGGACATCGCCAGCAAACAAACAACGAAGCTCAGCGTTGATCTCATGATTGTGAACCAATCGGAATATGTAATCTCGCAACGACAAAAAGCGGGGTTGCAAGCTAGCAGTCTGCTGAAGAACCCCTCGCCACGGAGGGGGCTTGATGATTCACTTTATCATCTCGAATCGGCGGAGGCGATCATGCGCGGCAGGTTTACGGATCAGGGCAGCCTGTTTTCGTACATCGCGCCGGATAAGCGTGTGCCAGCGAACCATCCGCTGCGGAAGGTCCGGGAACTTGTCCGGGATGTTTTGAGTGATTTGAACCGCAGCTTTGGGAGGCTCTATGCCAGCGAGGGACGTCCTTCGATCCCTCCGGAGCAATTGCTGAGCGCCTTGCTGCTGCAGGTGTTCTACGGCATCCGCTCGGAACGCCAGTTGATGGAGCAACTGGACTACAATCTCTTGTATCGCTGGTTCGTGGGGCTGTCGCCGGACGATCCGGTCTGGGATCCGACCACCTTCACCAAGAACCGGGAGCGGCTGCAGAACGGCGATGTGTTCACGAAGTTCATGACCAGGCTTCTGAACCATTCTCAGGTCAAACCGCTATTGTCGGACGAGCATTTTTCGGTGGACGGAACGCTGATCGAGGCTTGGGCTTCACAGAAGAGCTTTCGTCCCAGGGACGGCAGCGGTGACGATGATGACGGCGCCAACTTCCACGGCCAGAAGCGCAAGAACGACACCCATGCCAGTACCAGCGACCCGGACAGCAGGCTTTATCGCAAGGCAGCCGGACGGGAGGCTAGGCTTTGCTATATGGGCCACGCCACCATGGAGAACCGGCATGGGCTGGCAGTGGCCGGCAGGGTCACGCATGCCAATGGCACCGCCGAACGCCGGGCTTCGGAGACCATGCTGAAGGCGAGACGCAAAGCCGCAGGCCGCCGCATCACGGCGGGTGAGGACAAGGCGTACGATACCGCCGATCATGTCGCCAATCTTCGCGCCATCGGCGTGACGCCGCATGTGACACAGAACCAGGCCGTCACCAAAACCGGCAAGACCCGCAATAGCGCCATCGACGAACGAACCACACGGCATCCGGGCTATGGCATGTCGCAATCACGCCGGGCGATGGTCGAATGCATTTTCGGATGGGGCAAGCAGCATGGCACCATGCGCAAGACCAAACATCGCGGCATCGCTCGCGTCGCCGCCGACTTCCTGCTCAATCTGATCGCCTATAACCTGATCCGCATCCCCAAACTGCTTGCCGCTTAGCCACCCCGCGCCAGGGTGCACCAACGCCAGGCCAAAAAATTACATCCAACTCCACCGAGCCGCCCCAACAACGACCGGCGAGAATACAAAAACTCTCCATTTCAAGGTTTTTCAGCAGACTGCTAGGCCAATTCCGTCATCTTGCACGTCAACGCACGGTCCCACAACGCCGTGCCCAGTGAAGAAAGACCGCGGGAGGATTTATGTTCCGATGGCTGATCGGCACGATCGCGCTCAGCATGATGGCGACCGGCGCGCTGGCGGCTGATCCCGTCGAGATCCATATCGGCTATCTCGGCCATGCCGGCATCAAAGCGACCCTCTCACTGGTCGAGCAACCCGCTGATAACGACGGCGTCGCCGGCGCACGCCTTGCCATCGAGGACAACAATACGACCGGGAAATTCCTCAACCAGCGCTTCGTCCTCGACGAGGTCAAGGTCAAGGACAGCGACGACGTCGCCAAGATGGCGAGCGATCTCGCTAGCCACAACGACTACATCATCACCGACCTGCCCGCCGATGCCCTGCTCAAGGTCGCCGACGCGCTGCGCGACCGCGGTACCGTTCTGCTCAATGCGGGTGCGATCGACGATCGGCTGCGCGAGCAGGATTGCCGCGCCAATATCATCCATGTTGCGCCGACCCGCTCGATGCTGGCGGACGCGCTTGGCCAGTATCTGGTTTGGAAGCAGTGGAAGCGCTGGCTGCTGGTGGTCGGCTCGCATGATCAGGACAAGCTCTACGCCGACGCGCTACGACGCGCCGCGACGCGGTTCGGCGCCAAGATCGTCCAGGAACGGACATTCGAGGACACCGGCGGCGCACGCCGCACCGACAGCGGCGTGACGCTGATCCAGCGCCAAATGCCGGTCTTCACACAGCAGGCACCAGCCTACGACGTGCTCGTCGCCGCCGACGAGAGCGAGGTGTTCGCGAACTACCTGCCCTACCGGACCTGGGACCCACGGCCCGTGGCGGGCTCGGCCGGCCTGGTGCCGACGAGCTGGGACGCGGCACATGACCAATGGGGCGCGGTCCAGCTCCAGAGCCGCTTCGTCAAGCTGAACATGCGCCACATGACGGCGCTCGACATGCAGGCCTGGACCGCCGCGCGCATGATCGGGGAAGCCACCTCGCGCACCAATTCCGGGGATCCCAAGAAGGTGATCGCCTTCCTCAAGAGCAAGGATTTCTCCATCGCGGCCTTCAAAGGCACGCGATTGACCCTGCGCGACTGGAATCTGCAGCTGCGCCAGCCGATCCTGCTGGCCGATGGTCGTATGGTCGTTTCGGTCTCGCCGCAGGAAGGTTTCCTGCATCAGGTCTCCGAACTCGACACGCTCGGTGTTGACCGGCCTGAAACGAAGTGCAAGCTGCAGTGAGGGAGATGAAACGCATGTGGCGCCGCTGTCTGTTGACCGGGATGCTGGTTTGGCTTGCCGCGACACCGGCGTCCGCTTTCGTTGCCTACGTCTCCAACGAGAAGGGCAACACGGTCAGCGTGATCGATACCGACACCTGGACGGTGACGAAGACCATCAAGGTCGGTCAGCGGCCGCGCGGCATCGAGTTCTCGCGCGACGGCAAATTCGTGATGGTCGCGGTCGGGGACGATGACACCATCCAGGTGATCGATACCAAGACCCAGGAGATCGTCGACACCCTGCCCTCCGGACCCGATCCGGAATTGTTCACCCAGGATGCCGCCGGCAAGACACTCTATGTCGCCAACGAGAACGA
The DNA here is from genome assembly GCF_002831585.1 of Bradyrhizobium sp. SK17. Taxonomy (GTDB): domain Bacteria; phylum Pseudomonadota; class Alphaproteobacteria; order Rhizobiales; family Xanthobacteraceae; genus Bradyrhizobium. The sequence goes on from NZ_CP025113.1 coordinate 7,031,499, forward strand.
CAACACGGTCACCGTGATCGACCTGAAGACGCGGGCGCGGATCGGCGATATCCAGGTCGGCGTCGAGCCCGAAGGCATGACGGTGAGCCCGGACGGCAAGATCCTGATCAACACCTCCGAAACCACCAACATGGCGCATTTCATCGACACCTCGACGCGCCAGATCGTCGCCAACGTGCTGGTCGATTCACGGCCGCGTTTTGCCCAGTTCAAGCACGACGGCTCCGAATTGTGGGTCTCCTCCGAGATCGGCGGCACGGTGTCGATCATCGATCCGGTCAAGCGCGTGGTGACCGGCAAGGTGACCTTTGAAATTCCGGGCTTACGGAACGAGGCGATCCAGCCCGTCGGCATCGGCATGACCAAGGACGACAAGACCGCGTTCGTCGCGCTCGGTCCTGCCAATCGCGTCGCAATCGTCGACGCCGCCACCCACAAGGTCATCAAATATCTGCTGGTCGGCCAGCGGGTCTGGCACATGGATTTCACGCCGGACGAAAAATACCTGCTGGTTACCAACGGCGTCTCGAACGACGTCTCGGTGATCGACGTCGCCGCCCAGAAGGTGATCAAGACCATTCAGGTGGGCGAACTGCCCTGGGGAATCACGATCGCGCAGCCATGACCGCAACCGACGCGCATATCGCGAGCCAGCTCGCGCCGGGCGCCGCTCCCGCAGCGGCCACGGGCGCGGCCGTGCAGCCAGCACTGTCGATCGGCAATGTCAGCCACAGCTACGGCCCGCGCCGCGCCCTGATCGACGTCAATTTCACGGTCCAGCCGGCGAGCTTCACCGCGCTGTTGGGCCTCAACGGCGCTGGCAAAAGCACGTTGTTCTCGCTGGTGACGCGACTGTTCGGCATCCAGAACGGCCGGATCAGCATCTTCGGCCACGATATCAGCCGCACCCCGGGCGAAGCGCTGCGGCTGATGGGCGTCGTGTTCCAGCCGCGCACGCTCGATCTCGATCTGTCGCTGACGCAGAACCTGCTCTATCATGCCGCGCTGCATGGCATCTCGCGGCGCGAGGCGCGGCTGCGCAGCGCCGAGGTGCTCGGCCGCATCGGCCTTGCCGACCGCGCCGGCAGCAAGGTGCGCGATCTTTCCGGCGGGCAGATGCGGCGGCTCGAGATCGCCCGCGCGCTGCTGCACCGTCCCCGGCTGTTGCTGCTCGACGAGGCCACCGTCGGGCTCGACGTCAAGGCGCGCGCCGACATCCTCGACCACGTCCGGCAGCTCGTCACCGAACAAGGCATCGGCGTACTCTGGGCCACGCATCTGTTCGACGAGATCATGCCGAACGACGACCTCGTCGTGCTGCATCAGGGCCGGATGCTCGCGCATGGGCCGGTGTCGCGCGTGATCGCGGACGCCGGCGCCCAGGACGTCAATACCGCATTCATGCGCCTGACCGGAACGGCAACCCTCACCGGAAAACCGCCACCATGAGCAGCACGACGGTCACGCCTGAGCGAAGCGGCTTCTCGGTGTCGGAATACATCGTCTGCCTGAACGGCATCGTGTGGCGCGAGGCGCTGCGCTTTCTGCATCAGCGCGAGCGCTTCGTCTCGGCACTGGTCCGGCCGCTGGTCTGGCTGTTCATCTTCGCGGCCGGCTTCCGCCAGGTGCTCGGCATCTCGATCATCCCGCCCTACGAGACCTATATCCTCTACGAGGTCTATATCGCGCCCGGCCTGATGGCGATGATCCAGCTCTTCAACGGCATGCAATCCTCGCTGTCGATGGTCTATGACCGCGAGATGGGCAACATGCGCACGCTGCTGGTCAGCCCGTTGCCACGCGGCTACCTGCTGTTTTGCAAGCTGCTCGCCGGCACCGCCGTGTCGCTACTCCAGGTCTACGCGTTCCTCGCGATCGCGTGGTTCTGGGACATCACGCCGCCGACGATCGGCTACCTCACCGTGCTTCCGGCGCTGGTGCTTTCGGGCCTGATGCTCGGCGCGCTGGGCATGCTGATCTCGGCCAGCATCAAGCAGCTGGAGAATTTCGCCGGCGTGATGAACTTTGTCATCTTCCCGATGTTCTTCGCATCGTCGGCCCTCTACCCGCTGTGGCGGGTGCAGGAAGGCAGTCCGATGCTGTATTATGTCTGCCAGTGCAATCCGTTCACGCACGCGGTGGAGCTGATCCGGTTCGCGCTGTACGGCAAGATGAATTGGGTTTCGCTCGCGGTGGTCGGCGGCTGCACGGTGGTGTTCATGATCGGCGCGATCCTGGCTTACGATCCATCGCGCGGCCTGGTGCGGCGCGGCCCCGGCGGAGGCGAGACATGACAGCTTGGCGTGTGGGAGTGGGCGCCCTGCTCGCGATGGTTCTGTCGAGCCATGTCGCGTCAGCTGCCGACCCGCGCTATCCGGACTGGCCCTGCCAACAGGCCAAGGTGCCCGAGATCTCGCTCGCCGCGGTCTGGGCCGGGCCTCCGCTCGGCGATGCCGAAACCAAGTGGAAGGACGATCCCAAGATCAACGCACTTGCGACCAAGCTCGCCGCGCGCCGCGTTCCGCTGGAGGAAGCGCAAAAGCAAATCACCGAATTCCTGCAAGCCTCAGCGGCCGACAAGGCCAATGCCGGAAAGCTGCTGTTCGCGGGCCTGTTCGATACGCTCAACGGCCAGCGGGCCTCGGTCATGAACGGGCTCGAGCGCGTGATGCGCAAGCAGCGCGAGGCCGCGGAAAAGATCCGCGACGATACGATCGCGCTGCAAAAGCTACAGGACGCGACGCCGCCGGACCAGGCCAAGGTCGATGAACTCGGCAACCAGTTGGTCTGGGAGACCCGAATCTTCGAGGACCGCGGGCGGGTGGTCAAATTCGTCTGCGAGGTGCCGACCACTATCGATCAGCGCCTGTTCGCGCTGGGCCGCACCATTGTGCAGGAACTGGATTGAGGCCTGCGACGCATCGCCCGGCGATGGCAAAAATGCTGCGGGAACAAACGACGCTGCCTGCTCGTTGACCCCAACTATATCTGAAGTTGGGAGACCTCGATGAGAGCAGCCAAGATCGTCATGACCAGCCTCGCCGCTGCGAGCCTGATCACCTCAGCGGCTCTGGCCCAGCAATCCATGTCGGGAATGGTCACCAAGATTGACCGGCTGCGTGGAACCATCTCGATCCAGCAGATCCAGACCGGCACCGTGGGTGCGGCCGGCGCTGCGGTTCAGGAATACAAGGTGCCCAAGGCACAGTCGCTCGAAGCCTTCCATGCCGGTGACAAGGTGACATTCACTGCGTCGGACAGCGACGGCGGCAAGACCATCGACAAGCTCGACGTGGAGAAATAGCGTGCACGTCGCGCGGGGGTCGGCTTCACGGCTCGCCTTCGCGCGGCTCCGGCTCCGCATCCACCAGCGGCAGATTGGCCCGCGCCCAGCCGTCGGTTCCCTCCGGATACCACGCCACGTTGCCGTAGCCGTAAGACAGCACGCGCTTGGCTGCGTTCCATGACATCCAGCAATTTTCCTGGCAGTAGATCACGAGCAATCTGGCCGCGTCGCCTTGCGAGGCGCGGGCCAGCCCACGCCGAAGATACTCTTCTGTGGATGTGGCGAGCCTGCCGTAACCGGTGTCGGGCAGCCAGATGCTGCCGGGAATGTCGGAATGCGGCCGCTCGCGCCACACCGTGCCGGCGGGCAGGTTCGGCTTCGGCGCACGCGGCAGCACATCGACGAAGGTACCGGACTTGTCGCGCCAGATCGCTGCCGCTTGCTCGGTCGTGAGCACCCGCGCGCCGGCAAGCGTCGTCGGCACCGGCGCGCGATAATCCGCGGTGCGATAGCCCTCGGGCTCAGCCGGTTTGTCTTGCGCGCGGACAGGCAAAGCGGCGATCGATATCACCGCAAGCATGGCCACGCACAGCCGGATCATGGCGATTTGGTCGCGGTCTCCGGCCCGATCGGACGGTCGTTCTCGTCGAGCAGTGGAACGCCGTAGTCGAGCAGGATCTTGTTGATCGCCGGCTGATTCTCCTGGATCAGGCGATTGAGCTGCCGCTTCCAGTTCTGATCGGACGCCCGCACGCCCATGCCGATGCGATAGACCAGCTTCGGTCCCGTGGTCTCCTTGACCAGCGGCGTGATATGCAGCGGCGGGGTCGCCTTCTTGGCATAGTACCCCGCCATCGGTCCCCACAGGATGCCGGCGTCGATCTCACCCTTTTCGAGATCGTTCATCATCGCCTCGGCCGACGAATCGTAACGCGTGTCGATCATCAACGGATAGGGCTTGGCGTTGGCCATCAGGCCGTTGATCGCCATGTTGGTCGCGGGCGGCGTTCCCGCCACGATGCCGATATGTTTGCCTTTCAACCGCGCGTCCTCGAGCGTGGTGACCTCGTCGAGCCCGCTGCCCGGCCTCGCGACGATCGCATAGGCCGTGCGGTAATAGGGATTGGTGCCCTGCGCGAGATCATCCCCTTGCGGGAAGCCCATGATCACGTCGCAGCGATGCGAGCCGAGCGTGACGCGCACGAAGCCGGTCGCTTGCGGAAAAAACATGTAGTCGAGCTTCTTCTGCAACTTCTCGGCAAACAGCTCGCCGATCTTGTTCTCGAAGCCTTCGCCCTTTTGGTTGGAGAACGGCAGGTTGCGCGGGTCGGCGCAAATCCGCAGCACCTTGGGATCGACGAGTTCGATGGAGAGTTCGCCCTGATCATTGATCTGCGCGCGCGCGATGTCGCGGCCGGCGAGACAGACAATGAAGCCGGCAAGCGCAAACAGGACAGGACGGCATCCGACAAATCTCATCACGCGGTCTCCTCTTGATCGGACGGTTCGCTGTCGTCGAGCAATTGCCCGGCGCGCCATGACGTGCAACAGCAATCATGATTGCGACGGCGCCGCGTTGCTTGTTGCAGTGCAAACTGGAGCGCGCCGACATCGATCGCGCGTCGCGAAGAAACTGAGGCGGAAACATGGCTCATGGCGGTTCGGTGCTTGCGCTGCTCCTGATGCTCTGGACGCCGACCATAGCGCGGGCGCAACAGGCGGAATTGCCTGTAAGCGAAGTCGCCCCCGGAATATTCGTTCACACCGGGGTCACCGCATTGATGACGCGCGAGAACGAAGGCGCCATCGCCAATGTGGGGTTCGTGATCGGCGACAGCGCGGTTGCCGTCATCGACACCGGCGGCAGCGTCCGCGAAGGGCAGCAGCTGCTTGCGGCCGTCCGTAGCCACACCGACAAGCCGATCCGTTACGTGATCAACACCCACGCCCATCCCGATCATAGCTTCGGCAATGCTGCATTCACAGGCGATGGCACCAGCTTTGTCGGCCACAAATTGCTGCCGCGGGCGCTGGCGACGCGTGGGCAATTCTATCTCGACGGCTTTCGCCGAACGATGGGCGATGCGTTGATCGACGAAGTCCGGATCATTCCGCCAACCATCCTGGTCGACGACACGCTCAAGCTCGACCTCGGCGGACGGACCCTCACGCTCAAGGCATGGCCGCCCGCCCACAGCGACAACGACCTCACCGTCTTCGACGCGCAGACCGGAACCCTGTTCGCCGGCGATATGGTGTTTATCAACCATATTCCGGTGGTCGACGGCAGCCTCAAGGGCTGGCTGCGCGCGCTCGACGATCTCCAGGCAATTCCGGCCAAGCGCGTGGTTCCCGGTCACGGACCCGTGAGCAAGTGGCCCGCGGCGCTCGCCGATGAACGGCGTTATCTCGATACGCTGGCCGCCGACGTCCGTGCCCTGGTCGCGAGCGGCAAGCCGATCACGGCAGCGGCAGAGCATGCCGTAGCCGCCGAGCGGCCGCGCTGGCAGCTGTTCGACGACTACAATGCCCGCAACGCAACTGCAGCATTCTCGGAAATTGAATGGGAGTAACGGTTCGTCCTATAATGACGCGGCTGCATAGGATCTCGCGAACATGCCCCGACATCGCGCCCGCCTGCTCTGCATCGCCAGCCTCTTCGTGATCGCGCTGGGCGCACCGGCTGCGCTCGCCACCGAGGGCTATGATCCATGGCCCGGCCTGGTCCAGGACATCTTCAGCAACCGCCCGATGAACGATGGCAGCGACGTCATCGGCATCGAGATGCCCGCGCGCGCGGAAGATGCCGCGATCGTCCCGGTGACGCTGCGCACCAAGCTATCGCCCAGCGACAGCCGCCGTGTCGTCGCGATCACGCTCGTGATCGACGAGAACCCGGCGCCGATGGCCGCGAAGTTCACGCTCGGACCGGACGCCAATGTCAGCGAGATATCGACCCGCGTCCGCGTCAACAACTACACCAACGTCCACGCCGTCGCCGAGCTCAGCGACGGCAAGCTCTATGTCAGCAAGGTCTACGTCAAGGCATCCGGCGGCTGTTCGGCGCCGGCCGCCAAGAACCTCGAAGAGGCGAAGAACCGGCTCGGCCAGATGCGTTACCGGCAGTTCGCAAAGCCCGAACAGGGACCGGCGAGCAGCACGCGGGAAGCCCAGATCATGATCGGCCATCCCAATAACTCGGGCCTGCAAATGGACCAGGTCACGCAGCTCTATATTCCGGCCTTCTTCGTCAACGAGCTGCATATCTGGCAGGACGACAGTCCGGTGCTGGCGATGGAAGGCGGCATCTCGATTTCCGAAGATCCCAACATCCGCTTCACCTACGTCTCGAACGGCGCCAAGCACGTTCGTGCCGAAGCCAAGGACACCGACGGGCACGTCTTCGAGCACGAATGGAAGGTCGAGAACCCCGGGACCTGAGGCATTCGCGAACTCACGGTCGACGCTAGAAGCACCTGACTTCGGCTTCGGCCTGGGCGCGCCTGAGGTCGTTGAGCGCATTCGCGGCCTGCTCGGATGAGCGGAACTGGCCACCCAGATTGCCGCGCACCTGCGACATGCTCAGCACGGTCTCGGCGGTGACGTAGCGATCATAGGGGATGATCGAGGCAACGACGTCGATCGAACAGGAGCACTGCTCGATCGATTGCCGGCTTTCACCGTTCGCCTTCATGCAACCGAACACATATTCCGCCCGCGCCGAGGTCGGATAGTCATTGATCTCCTGAGCCCGTGCGCCCATGAAAGACCCGGCCAGCACGGCCAGGAGCATGGCCGGGACGGCGACAATCGGTCGTAGCATGCCAGCTCCTGCCATGGTCCTGCTTCCTCTTCCCTTCGCGCAAGCTATGCTATGGGTGTTGAACAGAAAAGAAAACATTCGGGGAAGTGGCTCAAGAAACGATGATCATCTCTGTTCGCGCGGTGTTGGCTGCGGCAGTTCTGGCGGTCATGCAGTTCGGCACCTCGTGCAACGCGGAGACCATCCGCGTTGCAGCGCAGAAGACCGGAACGCTGGCCTGGGAACTGGCCGTCATTCGCTCCCATGGTCTCGACAAGAAGGCCAATTTGTCGATCGACGTCGTCGAGCTCGCCAGCCCCGAGGCCGGCAAGATCGCGCTGCGCTCCGGTACGGCAGATGTCATGGTGTCAGACTGGCCCTGGGTGTCGCGCGAGCGATCGCTCGGCGCCAGGCTGCAATTCTATCCCTATTCGAGCGCGCTGGGCGCCGTGATGGTCCCGGCCTCGTCGCCAATGAAGACGCTGTCCGATCTCAGGGGACGCAAGCTTGCCGTCGCCGGCGGACCGATCGACAAGAACTGGCTGCTGTTGCAGGCCGCATTGAAGCAGGACGGCGTCGACCTGAAATCGCAGGCGACCATCGTCTACGGCGCGCCGCCGCTGCTTGCGGCCAAGACGCTCGGCGGCGAGATGGATGCGACGCTCAACTACTGGAATTTCTGCGCCGCGCTCGAAGCCAAGGGCTTTCGGCGGCTCGCCGGCATGGAGGACATCCTGCAGAAGCTCGGCACCAAGGGTCGCATCGCGATGATCGGTTACGTGTTCGACGAGACCTGGGCCAATGCCCACAAGGATCTGGTGGCCCGTTTCATCGCCGTGACTCGCGCCGCCAAGGACATTCTCGCCACCTCGGACGCCGAATGGGACGCGATCGCGCCGCTGACCGGCGCCGGCGATGCAGCAACCCTGCACGCCTATCGCGACCGCTACCGCGAAGGCATTCCACGCCGCCCGATCGCCGACGAGGAAGCGGATGCACGCGTGCTCTACCGGGTGCTGGCGCAGCTCGGCGGCCGCGATCTGGTCGGCACGGCAACCGAGCTCGATCCCGGCACGTTCTACCAAGCGATCCCTGGAGGCTGAGGGTGCTGCGCCTCCTGTCATTCGCGCTGTTCATCGCGACCTGGTGGGTCGCCTCGCTCGTGATCGGCGATGCCAAATTGCCGGCACCGCCGGCGGTGCTCTCGGTGCTCGCTGCCGAGGCCCGCTCGGGCGCGCTGTTCGTCAATCTCGGCGCCACGCTGGCGCGGGTGGTGCTGGCCTTTACGCTGGCAATGGCGCTCGGCTCGGCGATCGGCTACCTGATGGGCCGCGTTTCGCTTGCCAACCGCCTCGGCGATCCTTGGCTGATCCTGCTGCTCAATTTGCCGGCGCTGGTCGTCATCGTGCTGGCCTATATCTGGGCCGGGCTGACCGAGGTCGCCGCGATCGCCGCCATTGCCATCAACAAGCTGCCGACCGCGGTCGTCACGCTGCGTGAGGGTGCACGCGCGCTGGATCCCGCGCTCGACGAGATGGCAACGGCATTCGCGATTCCGCGCGGCCGCGCTTTCCGGCATGTGATCCTGCCACAGCTTGCGCCCTACATCGCGGCGGCGGCGCGCTCGGGGCTTTCGCTGGTCTGGAAGATCGTTCTGGTCGCCGAATATCTGGGCCGGCCGAACGGTGTCGGCTTCGAGATCGGCGTCGCTTTCCAGTTGTTCGACATTCCCTTGCTGCTCGCCTACTCGCTGAGCTTCGCCGCGGTCGTGCTCGTCATCGAGACGGCGCTGGTGCAGCCGTTCGAAACCCGGCTAACGCGGTGGCGGCTCCGTGCAGCTTGAGGTCAATATCACAGGCAAGAGCTTCGAGAACGCGGCCGGCAAGCGGCACGACGTGCTCGACAACGTCACCTTCACGCTGAACGCCGGCGAGGTCGGCGTGCTGTTCGGCCCGTCGGGCTGCGGCAAGAGCACCCTGCTCCGGATTCTCGCAGGCCTCGACGCCAACTACCACGGTCATGTCACGCGCTCACCCGGCATGCGGCTTGGCATGGTGTTCCAGGAGCCGCGGCTGCTGCCCTGGCGTTCGGTCGAGGACAACGTCCGGCTCGCCGCACCTGACGTCGACGACGGCACGCTGTCGGCGTTGTTCGAGGTGCTCGAATTGAGCGTGCACCGCAATCATTTTCCCGGTGAATTGTCACTCGGCCTCGCCCGCCGCGTCGCGCTTGCCCGCGCCTTCGCCGTCGAGCCGGATTTCCTGATCCTCGACGAGCCGCTGGCCTCGCTCGACAACGCCCTCGCGGGACGGTTGCGCGACCAGGTCGCCACGCTGGTGGCCAGCCGCAAGATGATGACGCTGCTGGTCACGCATGATCTCGACGATGCGGTCCGCCTCGGCGATCGCCTGTTCTTCCTGTCCCCGCGGCCGGCCCGCATCCTTCACGTCGAAACCATCGCCGCGCAGCGCGCCGTGCGCGGCGAGCCCGAAATCGGCGAAATCAAGCAACGGCTCTCGCAATTGGACCTTGCAAATATGTGATCTGCCGTCATCCTCGGACAAAAGCTCAAGGGAGAGATTGAATGTCGCGCGCCTGGATTGTCGTTGGTGTTGGATTGCTGGTGTTGCCCGCCACGGTGCTTGCCCAGAGCAAGGGCAAGGGCATTCGGCTGTGGAATCTGACCAGCGCCACGATCTCGAGCTTCGAGCTCTCGCCGGCCGGCAAGAACGAGTGGGGTCCGAACCAGACGCTCAACGACAAGGACAAGGAAGTCGATCACGACGAGCGCCTTCGCATCACCGGCGTCGAGCCGGGCCGCTACGACGCCAAGGTCGGCTACAGCGGCGCCAGGCAGTGCTTGGTCCGCGACATCGAGATCAAGGCCGATGCCGTGTTCTCGGTCTCCGACAAAGACCTCAAGGACTGCAACAAATAGCTAACCTGCGGTCGCTTCGCCGTCCGTGCGAGCGCGGTCATTGGAATGCGGATATTCGCAGCGCCAGCGCACCGCAGTCCATTTCGGATGCTGACCGACCCATTGCGCGATGTATGGTGGCGCGGCCATCGCACATTGCTGCAACGAGCCATTCCAGTCGAACAGCAAATGCTGCTCCTCGCAGGTCGCGGGCGACAACACGGCACATACAGTGACGATCAGATCTATCGGGTTCATGTGCGATCCCTAAAGCGTGCTCATGACTAGATAATACGACGAAATACGTAGTCAGCCAGTCGACGGTTTCACAGCCCCGTGAAGCGCTATGGGAACCAGGCCTAGAAGTTCAAGCCATACACCAGCCGCGCCTGATGGCGTTCGAAATTGACCAGGTCGAGAACGGTGTTGCTCCCTGCCCGCTGCCCCCACGCCTGGACGCTCCAGGTCGCAGTCAGGCGCGAGCGGTCGGAGAGCTGGACATAGGCCGTAGGCCCGATGAACAGCGCCTGGCCGGAGAATTCGTCCAGGCCAATCCCCTCATATTTTCTGAAATAGCGCACTTCGCCACCGAGCTGAATATTCGGCCTCAGCTTGGCCATCAGCCCGAATGCGACGCCGATCGTGGCGTCCTGTTCCGCGGCGCCGGTGCTCGGCATCCGTGTCCATTCCGGCTCGTAGCTGACATTCAGGGCGGCGACCACGAAATTCGGAATCACCTCGCGGTCGAACGCCACTATAAATTCGGTGCCATAGCTGCGGACCGCGGCAGCGGTCGTCTCATCGACACGGTCGGCGTGCATCTCCAGCGCCAATGTCATGCCGAACGGCGCCACGTCGCGATCGAGAAAGCGATAGCGGAAGTCCGCCGAGACACCCTGCCACGACAATTGACGGCGATCGTCAAAACCCGGCACGTGGCTGATGTCGAACGCCGTGAACGACGTCCCGAGTTCGACACGAAAGTTCGGCGCCGGAACGAGTTCGATCTCCATTTCCTGATTGAGCGCGCGATAACGGCCGCCATCCTTGACGAAGTGTCCAGTGGTCTGGCTCTGGAATTCGCGCTCGCCGGCATCGCCGACATCGGAGCCGATCATGAAGCCGAAGATGTGCTCGGTATCAAACCCCTCGGCGTAGGCAGCAAGCGGTAGCACCGCGGCGATGCCGGCAATTGCCGCGCAGACCACGCCCACCCAACGTGCTCTCCCGATCTCGAGATTCATTGTCCCGAACCACCGCCTCGAACCGCACTGTAGGACGAAGCGATGCGGCCCGCCAATCGCGTAGGCAGGGTCGAGCTCAACGTCTTGTGGGAAGGATCTGGGGAAGCCGCACGAGCGTCGCCAGAGCGCTTTTTGGGCGAAGTGGATACCAGTTCGCGCGAAGGAAACGCGTCAAGACAAGAACCCAGGGCCGCGAAAGACGCCTGCCACGGCTCGACGCAGCAAACTGCATGAGCCGGACAGGCCGTCTCGCGTTGCTTGTCTGAGCTTACTTACGCGCCGCGCAGGCGTACATGTTGATTTCCATGCCCACCGGCACTTCGACGATCTTCGGTGTCTTCCAGGCCATTTCCTTCTCCCAAGTATGAGTTGACGCAAGCCTCGCGTCGCGCGGCAAGCCAGGTCTGGCCTTTCCAGGGCGCAAGCCGGGCGGTGAAGACCCGACTTCACTGCTGGACATGCCGAAACGGACGACAGCTCGCCGACGCCCGCCCCGCACTGAAACGGCCGGGAAACCCCGACACTGTTCTGTCAGGCATTTTCCGGTTGCCGGGCAGCGACGCGCCGTCAAGCAGACCACATTGCTCCGGCCACATCTTGCCCAAGAGCGAAATCGCCATTTTTTGTTGTCCGCAGGGCTTCGGCGGCAAATCCGAAGTTCGCCCGCCAGGAATCCGGCGACAAGCGCCTATTTGAGCAGGCGCAGCAGGGCCCGGCCGGCGCGTGACTTCAGCTCGTTCGCATCCAGCGTACCGTCATTGTCGGGGTCGGCAGCCTTGAAGCGCTGCTCGACGACCGCGAGGTATTCGTCGAGCGTCAACGTGCCGTCGTGATCCGGGTCCGCCATCTTGAGCTCCTTCGCGGTCAACCGTCCGCGCAATTCGCGCACGTCGAGCGTGCCGTCATGATCAGGATCCAGCTTCGCGAACAGGTCGGCGGCGGCCTTCTTGGCTTCGGCAAGGTCGACCGTGCCGTCATTGTCGGGATCGAGCATCTTGAGCGCGCTGCCCCGGCCGGATGCCGCCAAAGCGGGACCAGACAGAACGGCCACGGCTAAAGTCAAAGCAAGAGATCGGCGCGAAATCATCGTTCGTCTCCTTCGATGTCGCTCCGGCGAACGAGATGGAGCGTGCCCTGCAAATCAGGGTCCAGCATAGCAGCTTCGATGCAGCTTCCTACAACCAGTGCAACCGGCAAGACCATGTCGGGTTTCGGGTGGAAAGAGAGCGTCTCACAGATCATCAGTGATGTCAGGTCGATTGCATTGCGCTTGAACGAGCGAGGTGACGCCATGAATGGCAGATGCAGAAGCGCGTTGGGCTGCCTTGTCGCGCTCACTTTGATCGCGCCGACGTTCGCACAGAATGGAGCTCCGGCGGCGGAGGCAGTGCAGCAGCGCACGCTCACCGGCAAGGAGCGGCTCGGCCGCAAATGGACCGATGAGCAGCGCATCGACAATTGCAATGTGCCGCCGGACAAGCGGGGCACGAAGCCGCGTTCGAGCGTCTGTCCGCACGCGCCGTCGAGCTGATCGAAGCGTGCGCAGTGCGGTATGGCCACCGGCCACGCGTGGTGTTGCGTATTCCACGTGACGGTAAGCTACGGAGGCGCTTACGGAAAACTTGTCCCTCTCGACCAGCCTCCGCGGTCGGCTGGGTTCGTTCACGTTTTCGTATTGACCCGTTTTGGTTTCAGGCCGATGGTTCCGTCCGCAACGTCAGGAATAGGCGTGCAGAAAAGGTTCATTGGGAGGATATGATGAGACGCATTGCGCTGGCCGCAAGCCTCGTGATTCTTGCATCTTATGGTGCAAGCGCTCAGACCACCGAACAGTTGGTCAAGGGTGCGACTGATACATCGAACGTTCTCAATTACGGAATGGGTTACAATCTTCAGCGCTTCTCGACGCTGAACCAGATCAACAAGGACACCGTCAAGAATCTGGTGCCGGTCTGGAACTACAGCCTGAACGACGACCGCAGCGAGGAATCGCAGCCGCTCGTCTATCAGGGTGTCCTCTACGTCACCACGCACAGCGCCACGATCGCGGTCGACGCCAAGACCGGCAAGCAGATCTGGAAGACCAAGGTCGAGTATCCCGCCGAGACGCCGCGTATCGTCTGCTGCGGCATCATCAACCGCGGCGCCGCGCTGTATGACGGCAAGGTGTTCCGCACCACCCTCGACGCCAATGTGATCGCGCTCGATGCCAAGACCGGCAAGGAGCTGTGGCGCCAGAAGGCGGCGGACATCAAGGAAGGCTACTCGATGACGGTCGCTCCGCTGGTCGCCGACGGCGTCGTCATCACCGGCATCTCCGGCGCCGAGTTCGGCACCCGTGGCTTCATCGACGGCTGGGATCCCGCAACCGGCAAGAAGCTCTGGCGGACCTATTCGATTCCGACGCCCGACGAGCCTGGTGGCGATACCTGGAAGGGCGACACCTGGAAGCTCGGCGGCGGATCGACCTGGATCACCGGCTCCTACGATCCAGAGCTGAACACGGTGTATTGGGGCATCGGCAATCCCGGACCGTTCAATGCCGCCGTACGTCCCGGCGACAACCTCTACACCTGCTCGGTGCTCGCGCTTGATCCGAAGACCGGCAAGATCAAGTGGCATTACCAGTTCTCGCCGAACAACCCGTTCGACTATGACTCGGTGGCCGAGATGGTGCTTGCCGACATGAATGTCGAGGGCAAGCCGACCAAGGTGCTGATGGACGCCAACCGCAACGGCTTCTTCTACGTGCTCGACCGCACCAACGGAAAGCTGCTCGCGGCCAATCCCTATGTGAACGTCAATTGGGCAACCGGTGTCGACATGAAGACCGGGCGTCCGATCGAGACCGACGTCGTCAAGGACGCGCGTGACGGCAAGAAGGTCACGGTCTATCCGTCGATCCTCGGCGGCAAGAACTGGGAGCCGATGTCGTTCAACCCGCAGACTGGCCTCGCCTATGCCAACACGCTGGCGTTCGGCGGCAAGTACAAGTCCGAGCCGGCGACCTACAAGCAGGGCGAATGGTACGTCGGCATGGATCTCACCGATCCCTGGGAATGGGGCACCGGACCTCGCGGCCATCTCAAGGCGATCGATCCGATGACCGGCAAGGCGAAGTGGGAAGCGCCAAGCGACATTCCGCGCTTCTCCGGCGTGCTCTCCACCGCCGGTGGCGTGGTGTTCTCCGGCCAGTTGACCGGCGAATTCGAGGCGTTCGACGCCGATACCGGCAAGAAGCTCTGGCAGTTCCAGACCGGCTCGGGCATCGAGGGGCAACCCATCACCTGGCAGCAGGACGGCGTGCAGTATATCGCCGTCAACTCGGGCTATGGCGGCGTCTACTCGCTGTTCTCCGGCGACGAGCGGCTGGCCAAGGTGCCACCGGGCGGCTCGCTGTGGGTTTTCGCGGTCAAGAACTGAGCGCGGAGCACACGTGACTGAAAGCGTAACCTCGTTGACGGCGGCGATCCTCGCCGCCGTCGCGGCAACCTTGATCATGTTGATCCCGGCGGCCGCACAGCAAGCCAGTGCAATCGACCTTCAGGGACAGGCCGACCAGGGCAAGATCACCTACGCCAAGAACTGCTCGCACTGCCATGGACCCAACATGGTCAACTCCGGCACCATCACGCCGGACCTGCGCGCGTTTCCCAACGACAAGACGCGCTTCGTGACCACCGTGAAGCAAGGCAAGAACGGCAAGATGCCGCCCTGGGCCGACATCCTGACCGAACAGGAGATTGCGGACGTCTGGGCCTTCCTGGCGAGCCGGAGGACGCCATGAAGGCTCTCCTTGCAGGCGCGGCAACAGCACTGCTTCTGGCAATGGCGGGCGTAGCCAATGCCGCCGACGACCCGCTCAAGATCTGCCTCGACGAGGATCTTCCACCGTTGTCGGCACATCACCGCGGCAAGCCGGACTCCGGCTTCGACGTGGCGCTCGCACAGGCCATTGCCGAGCGGCTTGGACGGCCGTTCAAGATCCAGTGGTTCGAGAGCAAGCTCGACGAGGATTCGAGCCCCGCGCTCGAGGCCAACGCGCTGCTGTCGGACGGCCGCTGCTCACTGGTCGGTGGCTACGCACTGACCAAGGACTCGCTGGTGGTGCCCGGCGTCGCCACGGCCAAGCTGCCCGACTTCGACGGCGCCACCCGCGAGGATCGCCGCCGGCGGATTCCGATCGGCGTGCTGGCGCCGAGCCGGGCCTACATCTATTCGCCGATGACCGTCTTGCTCGGCCCCAACGCCAGGGACAGGATCAAGGACCGCAAGATCACCGATATCGGCGATCTCGCCGGGCTTCGCCTCGCGATCGAAAGCGGCACGCTGGGCGATGCCATTCTGATGACCTTCGACAAGGGCAAGCTGATCGACGACATCACCCACCTCGTTCCGGGACGCAGCGACCTCCTGGGCGAGCTCGAGCGCGGGGAATACGACGCCACGCTGCTCGACCTGCGCCGCTTCGACGCCTACCGCGCGAGCCATCCCGACACCAAGATCACAGCCTCCGGCTACTATTATCCGATCGGCGCCAACCGCGGTTACGTCGCGCTCGAAACCGACAAGGCACTGCTGGACGCCGTCAATGCGGCGCTCGAGGAGTTGCAGAACAAGGGCATCATCGCTCAGCTCGGCCAAGCCGCTGGCCTCACCTGGCTCGCGCCGCGCGAGCCGGCCGTCCTCGGTGATGTCTGGCTAAAGATCTTGAGCCGGTGATGCGCGAGACCGCAGGTTATCTCAGATAACTCGCCAGATTCAGGCTCTGGATCTTCGAGATCGCCGAATAGGACGCGGTCAGCTGGGCCTGATAGGTCGAAAGCTGCGCCGTCACCGCGGCGACATCAACGCTGGTAAGGTCGGTCGACAGCGTCTTCGCAAAAGACTGGTAGTCGCTCTGGTTCGAGCTGGCGGTCTCGATCTGCGCCGCGTCGGTCGACAGCTTTGCCTGTACGGTTGACGTCGCATCCAACGCACTGTTGGCGAGGTCGAGCGCCTGGGTTATGTCGCTCGATGACAACGTCGTGCTGTTGCCGACGAACTTCAGCAGCCGCATAACCTGCTCGAAGGCGGGATTGTCGGCGGTGACGCCATAGGAGACCGACTGGCTGTCCGAAACGCGGACGGACGCGATCTCGCTGTCGCCCTTGTAGTAGCTGGTATCGGCCGTGGTCAACGAGCCGGTACCCGTTGCAAAGCTCGACAGGTCGGCCGGTGCGGTGTCAGTGCGGGCGCCGCTGAAGACGTATTCGCCGTCGTACTGGGTGTTGAGCAGCCCCTGCATCTGCGACAACGCCTGCTGGGAATAGTTGATCACCGAGGCCGTCGCCGTGCTGCTGCCTACGGTGGCGGCACTGAGCTGGGTACGCAGCTGGGTGATGATATCGGTCACCGAGCCTACCGCCGAATACATCGCCTGCACCTTGTTGTCAGCGAGCGTGCTTGCATCGATATAGGACTGCGCACGCGTCACCGAGACCTGCAGGTTGATGACACGCCCGGCGCCGGAGCCATACCCGCCGAAGTCCTCCGATTGCAGGCCGGACGACTCCTGCACCTGCTCGTTGGCCATCGCGGCCTGCACCCGCAGCGCGCTTGAGATCATCTGATCCGACTGCGCAAAGGTGGCAACACGCATCATCATGACGACGGCCTCGCCTAGCTCGCGGTCATTGCGGTCATGAGCGCCGAGAACATGGCGTTGATGGCCGTAATGATCTGGGACGCGGCAGCGTACTTGTTCTGCAACGCGCTCAGATTCGCGCTTTCCTGGTCGATGTTGACGCCCGACTGCGACGACAGCGTATTCGCATAGGTCGACTGCGCGGTCTGCTTGGCTGTATAGGTCGCCGACGCTTGGCTTGACTTGCTGGCGACGTTGGCAACGATCGCTGCCGCATAGTCGGTGAACGAGCCGGTGGTGGCGCCGAGCCCGCCGGCCATGGCGAAGTTGGTCGACCCCGTCAGCGCGCTCGAGAGCGCATTCAACACCGTCGCCGAGCCCGGTGACAGCACCGAGTTTCCTGCCGTGAGCGTGGCCGAGCTGTCGAGCGTGGCCGTCGGCAACGCCGATGCCCCGCTGAGGATGTCGCTGCGAACCGCGATGTTCGAAGCGTTGGTGCCCGTGATCAGGTCGTTGAGCCCGAAATAGTCCGAGAAGCCCTGCCCGGAACTTCCGACCGAGCTCGTCATCTCGTTGATGGCGACGCCGTTGCCGGACCCGGTCGCAGAAATCGTCAAATGTCCGTTGGCATCGATCGAGGCCGTCACGCCGGGCACGTTGCTATTGATATCGCTGACGAGCGAGCCAACCGTCGTGTCCGACGAGAGATTGAGGTCCTTGTAGGACACCAGATTGCCGCTCTGGTCGGTCACTGCAATCCGTACCGTTCCGGTCGCTGACAGCGGCGTCGTGCTGCTGACGGTGGCGGTCCCGGTCAGACTGGCAGGCGGCGGCAGGGAGGTGCCCTGGTTCGATACGGCATTCACGCTGGCGGTAAATTGCTGGGCAAGCTCGTCGAGCTGCGCCTGCGCGGCCGGCAGCGTCTGATCACGCAGGGTGACCAGCGCACTGATGTTGCCAGAGGTGATTTGCGAGGTGATGTCGACCCCGTTGACCGTGATGGCGCTGAAGCCGCTCGACGAAGATCCAGCGACGTACGTCGTCGCGGCCGTGACATTGGACGTCGCCGCATAGCTCAACGGGTGCGCTGTGCTATCGACCAACGCCTGTCCCGACCCGGTATAGACCTGTAGGTCGCCGCTCGACGTCGTGAAATAGCTCACATTCATTTGCGAGGCCAGGTCCTGCAACGCACTGTTGCGCTGGTCCTCGAGATCGGCGGTGGGCTGGCCGGCGGCCGCCTCCTGCTTGATCTGCTTGTTGAGGTCGGAGATCTGCTGCAAGTCGGAATTGATATCGGTGACTGACGACGCAATATCCTGGTCGGCGTTGCCGCGCAGCTTCTGGATTCCGCTGGAGGTCTGCTGCAACTGGGTCGTGACCGCGGAGAGCGCACTGACCGCGTTGGCCTGCAACGACGCACTGCTCGGCGTGCTCGCCAGCGACGACAACGCCGACTGGAATGCCGCGATCGTGTTGGCGAGCGAAGTGCCCGTCGTCGAGCTGTCGCCGCCTGAGGCGCTACCGTAGAGCTGCTCGAGCTGGGTCAGATAGCTGTTGTTGGTGTTAGCGGCGCCAAGATCGGAATCGGCTCCGACCAGCGATTTGAGGAGCAGCTTGTCGACCGAGCTGCTGATCCCCGTGATCGTGACGCCGGTGCCGACGCCGGCGGTGACGCTGCTGCTCTGGTTGGCGGTCTTCTCGGTGTAGCCCTTGGTGTCGGCATTGGAGATATTGGCCGAGGCCACGCTGATCTGGACCTGCGTGGCCGACAACCCGCTGAATGCGATGCTTCGTGCGATATCAAGCGACGACACGGCCAATACCCTCCGGTGCGAGCCCGATCAGGCCCGCACGTTGGTGCCATAGGACATCGCGGGCGTGACGCGACGGCCGGCTGCGCCATAGGGCGACACGTTGGCGATCTGCTCGCGGATCGCCTGCATGATCGCCTCGATCCTGCGGTTGCTGGCATCGATCGCCGCGCGCAGCCGCATCACGTTCTCGTCCATCGCGACCCGGAGCTTCAGGATCCGCTCCATCAGTTGCTCGCGCAGCACGCGATCCTGGACATTGAGATTGGCCGTCTTGCCGACCGCTTCGGCCACACACTGCTCGAACAGGCTTGCAAGCCGGTTCTTCTCGTCGACCTGCTTCAGCCGCGACGCCGGCAGGCCCTTGGCGAGCTCGACATTCTCCTCGTTCACGATCGCAATCAGGTTGTCGATCAGCGCGATCAACGACCTGGCGCGCTCGTCATTGCCCGCGGGATTGATCTTGATGTTGCGTTCCGGTGTCATGTCATCGCTCCCGTTCAAGCTAGTGGCCGCGACGCATGGCGCGGACCGATTGCGCGCTGCGTCCGTAGGCGGTGATCGCTGTTACCCGGACCTTGGCCCGGTTGAGTTCCTGGTCGACCCGCGCGCATTCGCGCATCAGCAGATCGCGCAATGTTTCGATGTCGTCGAGCAACGCGCAGAGCTGCTTGCGGTCGTGCGGCTGAACCGAATCGGCCTTCGCCTTCAGCCGCCGCAACCTGATCAGCAGGCGGTCATTGGTTTCCGCTGACATCATCGCGACACCGCCGAGATCAGCGTGTCGAACATCTTGTCGACGGTGGTGATCACCTGCGACGCCGCCGAATAGGCTTGCTGCGCCGAGATCATGTTGGAGAACTGGCCGCTGGTGTCGGTGGTGCTGGACTCCAGCTCGCTGCCGTAAATCGTGCCCGCGCCGTTGGTTCCCGAGGTCTGCAGCGTGGCGTTGCCGGAAGCTGCCGTCGACGAGTACATGCCGTCGCTGGCCGCGTTCAATCCGTTGGGATCGCTGAAGGTCGCGACCGCGATCTTGTAGATCGCGATGGTCTGCCCATTGGAGTAGGTCGCGTCGACCACGCCGCCCTTGCCGATCGAGATGCTGCTCAGCTTGCCGTAAGGCAGGCCGTCCGACGTGATGCCGGTGAGATCGACGGCGGGCGTGGTTTCGCCCGACGAGTATTGCGTCAGGCCGTCGGTCTTGCCTGCCGTGCCGAGATTGAGCGTGATCGCCGTGCCATCGGCGGTCGAGCTGTCGGCCGCGCCGTCCGTCCAGCCGGTCACCGAGATGGTCGGCGGGCTCGGCACCGTCGAATTGAGCGAGCCATCGGCATTGAAGGTAATGGCAACCGTATCGGTGATCGGGTTGGCGCTGGCAGTCGTGGGGGCCGACGCGAGCTTCGGCTGCTCGAAGCTCGCAGTCCATGCATTGTCGGCGGTCTTTTTCCAGTCGATCTGGATCGTGCTCGCCGTGCCGAGCGAATCGTAGACCGTCATCGAGCTGTTGAAGGTCGCGCCGACGGCGGCATCCGCCGGCAGGTTCGCCGCGATCGTCGTCTTGGTGGTAGCGCTGCCGCTGGTGGAGGCGACCTGGGTATTGATCGGCCCGAGGCTCGCAGCCGAGGCATTGCCGATGATGTTGCCCTGGGCATCGGTGCGCCAGCCCTCGAGGTAGTTGCCGTTGTTGACGAGGTAGCCCGAATTGTCGGTGGTGAACGCGCCGTTGCGCGTATAGGAGGTGGTACCGCCGGTCGTCGCGTTGGTGGTGACGAAGAAGCCGCTGCCCTGGATCGCGACGTCAGTGGCATTGGTGGTCGCGGCCAGCAATCCCTGCTGGGTGATGTTGGCGCGGCCGTTCACCGTGACGCCGCCGGAGGTGTAGGCGGTCGCGCTGTTCGATGCCGTCACCAGATCGTTGAACATCGCCGACGTGGTCTTGTAGCCCGTGGTGTCGGCGTTGGAAATGTTGTCGGAAATCATTGCCAGCGACTGGCTCTGCGCATTGAGCGCCGAGATCGCCGAGGAAAGTGCGCCAGTGAGACTCATGATAAAACTCCGGAAGCAATCAGGACGAGACGCCGATGATGTTGGCGGCGCTGACGGGGACGCCGTTGACGAGCAACGAGGGCGTCGAGCCGGAGGCATCGATCCCGGTCACCGTTCCCGTCATCGTGGTGTAGCTGAGCAGCGAATTGCCGGCTGAATCGGTCGCGGTGACCTGGATCGTGTACTGACCGCCATTGCTGAGCTGGGTGCCGCTCGTGGTCTGCCCGTTCCAGGTGAAGCTGTTCGAGCCGGCGTTGCCGGTGCCCTTGCCGCTCCACACCGTGTTGCCGGAGGAATCCTGGATCGTGATCGCGACGTTGGACGCGGCCGAGGTCAGCGAGTAGCCGAACGTCGCCGAGCCGTTGGTCAGCTCCGCGGTGTTGGTCTTGGCCTCGACCGTGTGACCGATATAGTTGACCGAGTTGAGCGTCACGAGGCTCGAGAACGAGCTCGCCAGCGATGTCATGCTGGTGTTGATCGATTGCTGCTCGTTGAAATTGGCGTACGAGGTGAGCTGGTTGATGAAGTCGGTCGTGCTGGTGGCGTTGAGCGGATCCTGGTTCTGCAACTCGCTGACCAGCAGGTTGAGGAAATCGCTCGAGGTCAGCCCCATCGACGCACTGGACGCCGCGCTCGACGACGAGCTCGAGGCGGCGGAGGTTGCAGCAGAGGTTGCCGAGGAAACGGTCATGACAAGGCTCTCTTCGCCGCGGGTGAAGGCGGCGGAACGCGTGGGAACATTGGGGTCGTGAAGTCGTTCGCAGATAAAACGGACGGCGCGCCGATTTCAGGCGCGGATTCATCCACACGGAATCATTTGATTAATCGGCAGAATTTGCCGCGTTGGCTGCGGCCCGGAGGCGCGCATGCGCGCAAGGCTGCGAAGAACGCTGGAAGGCTTTTAGAGTGACAGGCTGATCGGCCGATCCGGCTCGGCGAGCATCAAGGCCGGCGGCGTCAATGCGGGCAACAGGCAAAGCGCCAGCAACAGCGCGGGCAGCACCTTGCCCTGCGGCGCGGATTCACCGCTACCCTCGGCATCACTCGGCTGGTCGTCGGGCGCGGCCGGCTCCTTCGGTAATTTCGCCGCCGCGGTCACGATGCGATCCACCAAGCCATTGGGGGCGCGGACCGGTGGCGCCGTCAGCGCCCGACGGATTGCGCTCGCCTCTTCGTAAAGCGTCCGGGCCTCGGCAGAAGACGCAAGGAGCTGGACGGCGGCAAGACGTTGATCATCGGGCCAGCGGGACAGATCCTCCCCCAGCCGATCGATCAGGTCTTCGAATGTCGCAACGTCCATCCCGCGCGCAGATCCAGCCTCGTCGCCAAGGCTGTCATAAAGCATTCGCGGGACGGCGGAAATCAATTTCCGCCGCCGTAGCGCCAGGTCCAGCATGATGCCCACCGAGCGGCCATTTCCCCGTCAGGACGCCGGCCCGGGCGCCCCGTCCCACCCCGAGAAGCCGCTGCCCCGGGGGCGATTCGTCCGTTCTTCCGCGCTCAGCGGCCGGCGACTGATTCGAGTGCCTTGTCGGGTGTCTTGTCGAGCGCTTTGGCCTTGGCGGCCTGGCCGGCGGTTACGTCGACGAACTTCCAGGCATCCCGGAGTTCCGTCAGGCTGGCGATGATGCGCCGGAAGTTCTCCCGGGCGCCCGGCCGGCCATAGGAACGCAGGCACGCCATGATCAAGGCATTGTAGGTCCGGAACAGACGATCGGCGATCGCGCCGCCGCGGGTGAAGTCGAGATTGTGGCTCAGTCCGCGCAGGATCGCGGTTGCCCGCGTCAGATAGGCATGCCCTTCCTCGAAACGCTTGGCGTCGTGTGCATCCAGCGCCTTCTGCAACAGCGTGATCGCGCCGTCGCACAGCATCACCACCGCCTTCAGCGGCGGCACCGCGACCGCGGCAGATCGGTAAGCATTGTTGGCGTGATAGGCAGTCGCATTTTGGGTCATCAGTTACTCGATGCTGAGTTCAGAAGGGCTTTCAGGTAGCCCAGTGTGTTGTTGGCCGTTTCAATGGCTGCCTGATAGTTGGCGTATTGCGTCTGCAGCTGCGTCTGGTAGGTCGCCGCGTCGCTCTGGATGCTGTTGACCTGGGTCTGCATGTCGTCGTCGGTCGACTGCAAATTGCTGATCAGCGTCTGCAACGACCCGCTGTTCGCGGAATTGGTCTGCGCGATCTGGTAGATCTGCGACGCAAGGCCGGAAGTCGAGGTCACGTTGATCGATTGCGAGGTCGAGCCGGTATAGTTGAATGCCATACCGGCATAGATCGTGCCGGCATTGCCGATGATGGTGTTGCCGACCACCGAAAATCCGGAACTGTCGCCACCGACGGAGGCGCCGGTCAGCGTGCCGGACGAATCCACCGTCAGGTCGAGCGTGAACGATTGCGGCGAGGTGCCCGTGTTGACCACGCTGAGCTGGCTCGACGACGTCGTGGTCTGCGCCGAAAGCAGCGAGGTCACGCCGGCGAGATTCTGCGTCAGCACCGTCGACAACGTGCCGGTGTCGAGCTGCAGCTCGTTGTTCTGGTTGAAGGACAGACCGAGATCGGCCATCGTCATGCTGCCGACGGACCCGCTCAGCACCTGCTGAAGCTGGGTCATGATGTCCCGCATCGTGCTGTCGCCGAACAGCACAGCGCTCGACGAGGCCGTGCCATCGGAATTCTGTGCGGACTGCGCGATGACCTGGTCGCGAAAGGCGTTGTAGTTGGTGACGAAGCTCTGCAGCGCTGACGTGATCTGGCTGGTGTCGGTCTGGATGCTGATATTCAGGCTCGTGCCGCTCGGCGTCGGCTGCAGCAGGTCGAAGGTGACGCCGGAGAGGACGTCGGAGATGTCGTTGGTGTTGCGGGTGAGCGAGATGCCGTCGAGCGTGAATTCCGCGGACTGCGCCGTCTGCAACACGTTGGTGAAAGCCCCGGACGTGCCGGTGACGCCGAGCTTGTTCAGGATGTCGTCGCCGGATGTCGACGAATAGGTGATGTTTGCCGCGTCCTGGGTCCCCGTCAGCACCATCTCGTAGGAACCGCTCGACACCTGGACGATCGAGGCCTGCACATTGGTGGTCGAGGTCTGCGCATTGATGGTGTCGACGATGTCCTGCATCGACATGCCGCTGGTGATCGTAATCGCCGAGCTGGTGCCGCCGGCCAAACCCAGCGAAAACGTGCCGGAAAGGCCGAGTGCGGTGGACGTGCTCGACTGCGAGGAGCCGATCACCTTCTGCGCGGTCGCGAGCTGGGTGATCTGGAGGGTGTGGTTGCCGGTCGCCGATCCACTGTTGACGCTCATGTTGAGCGCGGAGGACGCGCTGACGTCGCCGGTGGACGAAATCGTCGCCGCGCGCGTCGCGAATGCGTTGGTCGCGAGCGAATTGACGATCGAGGTGCTTAGTGAAGTCAGGCCCGATGCCAGCGTCGAAAGCTCGGTCTGCAGGTTCGTGTAGGCACTTATCTTGGCCTGGTTCGCAGTGATCTTGGTGGTGATCGCCGTCGCGGAGGCCAGCTTGGCGTTGACTTCGGCCTGGATCAGCTGGGTCCAGTCGATGCTGGTCGAGTTGGTCGTACCGGTGGTCGTCACCGTATCCGCCGAGCTCGGCGAACTGGAGCTCGAAGAGGTCGTTCCGGCCGTGCTCGAGGTGGCGCTGCTTACCGTCATGTCAACACGTCCGCCGTCAAAGGGATCGGGCCGGCGTTAGGCCGGCCCGACACTCGTGAGTCCGAACTAGCCGAGGAGCTTGAGCAGATACTGCGGCATCTGGTTGGCCGCGGTTTCGGCCGACACCGCCGCCTGGGTCTTCACTTCGGCGGAGGACAGCGTCGCCTGTTCGGCGGCGATATCCACGTCCATGATCGCCGAATTGGCCGACTGAAGGTTCTGGGTCTGGGTCGAGATCGAGTCCGCGCTGAAGTTGAAGCGGGATTCCTGGGCACCGATCGCGGCGCGGGCGGCCGACACGCTATTGATCGCCGTATCCAGGGCGCTCATCGCGCTGGTGGCGCCCGACAGCGTGGAAACGTCGAGCGAGCTCACGCCGAGCGAGGACGAAGTCAGGCTCGTGAGCGTGATGGTGATGGTGTCGCTCGCGGTCGAGCCGACCAGCACGGCAACGCCCGACGAGAACACGCTCGAGCCATCGAGCAGGCTCTGGCTGCTGTAGCGGGTGCCGGTCGCGATCGAATCGATTTCGCTCGTGAGCTGCGAGAATTCCGAGTTGATGTAGGCGCGGCTGGAGTCGGTCACGGTGCCGGAGGCGGACTCCGAGGCCAGCGACTTCATGCGGGCGAGAATGTCGGAAATGTTGGACGCGCCGCCGTCGGCGGTCTGCAGGATCGAGGTCGCCTGCGAGGCGTTGGTCGCAGCCTGCTGCAGCGTCGTGATGTCGGACGAGATGCGGGTCGAGATCGCGAGACCGGCGGCGTCGTCGGAAGCCGAGGTGATGCGCGAACCGCTCGACAGTTTCGACAGCGCACTGCTTTCCTGCGCCGAGTTGATGTTGAGGTAACGGACCGCGGCGTTCGCGGCTGTATTGGTGGAAATTGCGGGCATGAGTAGCTCCTGTGCTGATGGGGCATGGCATGCCGCATCGTGAAAGTGAGAGGTGACGCGGATCCAGCCCCCGTCCGCCCGATCAAACGGGTCGGCCGTCGGTGGTCAGGCGCGAAATCTTCAGAAGCCGGAATTTATGGTTAGCAGTCGGTAAACGCGCCGCGCAGGTCCCGCTCGTGCCGCTTGAGCATTTCGCGCAACTGTTGTCGCCCTCGCTTGAGGAGCGATTCCACCGCAGCGACCGTCGTATCCATCACCTCGGCGATCTCGCCGTTGCTCATGTTCTCGTGATAGGAGAGGATCACCGCGACGCGCTGCTGCTCGGGCAGCCGCTGCATCGCGACCTCCAGAAGATTGCCGATCTCGTTGCGCTCGATGACGGTGGAGGCATCGAGCTGGGTGTCGGCCACTTCGGGCACGACATCGACGTTCTCGGTGCGCGGCTTGCGGCGCAGATCGATGCAGCGGTTGCTGACCACGCGATACAGCCAGGTCGAGAACTTGGCGCGGCCATGCTGCCAGCGGCCGCGATGCGTCCATACCTTCAGCATGGTGTCCTGCACCACGTCCTCGGCGTCGGCGGCGTTGCCGACGATGCGCAGCGCGATCGCGTAGGCGCGATCGACATGACGTTCGACGAGAGCGCGAAACGCCGTCTCGTCGCCGGCGGCGAGGCGATCGAGCAATTCCTTGTCCTCGTCCTGGATCTCGACGGTATCGAGCGGACCTGCATCCGCGACCGTGGGGACGTCGATCCAGGGGGCAGCCGCTTCGAGCGGCGCGACCGCAGCCGTCGTGGCCTCGATCTCGGCCGCTGCCGTCATATCAAGCGCGTAACTCATGCCCCGCTCTCCAACCCGCGCCGCTGGCACACATCCCAGACGGCTTCTGAGCGTTGAACGGAGGCGTCAGGCAAACCAGGCGAATTTTTTTTGTTATTTTTCAAATGCTTAGCTGGATTTTTTTGCCGACCGCCCGGCAAAAGCTGCCGCCGCGCCACTGCGCGTGGAAAAGTTCGCCAGGATTTGGAGCAATCGTTCAGCATCGCCTCGCATTCCCGCGGGAGAGATCGTCGCGCCGGAAAACGCTGTTGTCACATCGACTAACGCTACGCGAACACGTGCATGCGTGGAGCATGCCAGTGACTCATTGCCGCGTGGTCGCCATCTTGCATTCGACGATTGCGACTAGGCAATTTTTTCCGAATCACTGTTTCGACGTTATCGGATTTTTTGAATCTGTCAGTCGCGAAGCGCGCGATTTCGAATCCCACATCAACTTTTTTGAACTGACGCGCCTGATTTGTCTCACGCGCGCGTTGAACGCATGAGGACTGGCGGGAATCTTGCGCATGACGATCGTGACGGTCGACGCGACGCGTCGAGCGCAGAATGTTTCTGCATGTTCATTCGATGTTTTCGATACATTTCTGTTGCGCGTCTGCACGACGCCAGATGGCGTATTTGAAAGGGTTTTTCAGCTTTCCTGCATTGCTGAAAAATTTCCAAATATGTCCAACAGTTTCGTTCAACATCGAATCCAGGCGGAGACGCGCGCGCGCAAGTTGGCGCAGGAGCGCAACGGCTCCACCGAAGTGTGCATCGCCGACATCTATAAGTACTTTCCGTTCAGGCTGTTCGGCCTGAACCGCGACGCATTGCAGGATCTCGCGCGGATCGAGTTCGAGGCCGAGCTCGAGCTGTGCCGCGTCAATCCGGAAATGGTCGAGCAATATCTGGACATGAAGCGCGGCAATCTTCGCGTCGGCTTCATCTCCGACACCTATTGGAACACCGGACAGCTCGCGCAGTTGCTGCGGACCTGCAACCCCGGGCTGACCTGGGATTTCCTCTATGCGTCCTGTGACCACGGCAGCAGCAAGAGCGAAACGCTGTTCGAGACCTATCTCGCCGAGCAAGGCATCGATGCGGCAAGCTCGTTCCACATCGGCGACAATCACAACGCCGATATCAAGGGCGCGCGCCGTCACGGCATCCGCCCGCGCTACTATCCGCAGGCGAGCGCCGCGCTGGCGTCCAAGTTTCAGCGCGAAACGTCGATCTTCGAATTGCTGTGCCCCGATCGGCCGTCGCGGCTCGATGACGGCGCCCGCACGCTGCGGCGTGTGGTGACTGCGCGAAGCGCGGAACAATCGCCGGCCTTCCACCTCGGCGTCACCGTACTCGGCCCGGTGATGGCGGCGTTCGACGCATTCATCGAAGAGCGGCGCATGGCGCTCACCCGCGAGGGCAAGCGCGTTGCGATCGGATTTCTCGGCCGCGATGGATTACTGCCGTATCGTGTCTGGCAAGAGACCCGTGGCGAGGCCGGTGCCTATGTCGAGATCAATCGCCGTGTCAGTCTGGTCGGATCTGCCGATACGCTCGAGCCGCTCTGCGAGCTGCTGAGCCGGGTCGTCAAGATCGACGCGTCGACCTTCATCGACATCGTCAAGGTGCAGCCCCCCGCGGTGATGAAGTTCTTTGCGCAGTTTCCCGACGGCATCGCGAGCGGACGCGAGCTCGCCGACGCGCTGCCCGATCTGATGGACCCGAGCGAGATCGCCGATATCGCCACCGGCGTTCGTACGCGCCTGCTCGCCTACCTTCGCGCACGGATCGAGGATTTCGACGGCTGCACCGATCTGATCCTCGTCGACCTCGGCTATTCGGCAAGCGTGCAGAAGTCGCTGCGGCGCATCTTCGATTGCGAGGGCATTCGCATTCGCCTGCACGGTGCCTATCTGCTGACGCTGGATGATGCGTTCGACGACATCGCCGATAGCGACACCGCCGAAGGGCTGATTTCGGATCGGGTGGTCACCCCGCACGTCAAGCGCATGCTGATCCGCAATGTCGCCTTGCTGGAGCAGCTCTGCTGTTCCGCCGAAGGATCGGCGCGTGACTACCGCGGTGGCGAGGTGTTGCGAGAGGCCGACCAGCGCCCGGCCGCTCAGCTTGCGCTGGCGACCGAGGTGCAAGCAGGCGCGCTGGCCTATGCTTCCCGCGCCCGGGAGCTGGCACCGCGCTACGGCCTGCTGCCGCACGCGAACCCCACCGTCGCGGCGCGCTGGGCCACCGCCGTCCTCGGACGCTTGCTGTTGCTGCCCGACGATGACGAGCTCGTGCTGCTCAGCGGCATCAAGCATGACGTCAATCTCGGCACACAAGCGCTGGCGCCACTGCTCGATGCCAGCTTCATCAATGATTGCATCATCGCCCGCGGCGTCGCAACCGCCTGCATCGCGCCCGCACCGCCGATGTGGCTGGCGGGCAGCTTTGCCGCGCTGTCACCGTCGCACGCCTATCTTTACACGCTGTTCGGCACCAATCGCCTTCCCGCCAACGTATTCGGCGAGTCGCCAAGCGGGACGTTGCAAGTCGGCCTGTTCGGGCAGGACGGTCAGGCCTCGCTTCAGACCGTCACCGTCTTTCACACCGGGTTCGGCGACCTCCGACTGAGGATTCCGCTGTCGCGGCGCATGGCGGTCACGACGATCGCGCTGCCGCTGGCGAAGCTCGCCCGCAATGGCCTGCTCCATGGCGTCACCGTCCAGCACGGCGAGAGTGCGGCGAAGGCCACGGACAATTCCGGCGTCAAGGCGATCGCCGCGGACCGGCTGACCGACGCCGGCCTCGACAGGAGCGGCCGTCAGTTCCGCGCGTCGAACGACGAGGGCATGCTGCTGATCCCGGTCGACGGTTTCGAGGAAGACGTTGCAGTCTACACGGTCGGGCTGACCGCCCTCGACCATGATCGCATCCTGGCGGTCGAAGACCGGAACGATGCCGCAGCCCCCGCGGCTACGCTGACCTGGCGTGCCACGCCGGCCGCCAGCCGCAGCTGATTTGTCCGCCTGATCTCGCTGCCCCGTACGTATTAGTTAACGAGGGGTAGCGCGGGCATGACATCGGCTGACACGGCGCAAGCAGACGGCTTGCAGACGAATTTTGACCAATTGCTATCGGCAAACGGCATCCGGATGGGCACGGCACAACGCCGCCGGCTGGCATGGCTGTCCGAACGGCTTGGGCGCGCAGCCGTCCATCAACCCGGTTCAGTGCCCGCCCGCGACCATGGCGTCATCGTTCTCGCCGAACCGCCGAGCGGCCCAGCAGCCGAGATGCTCTACCGATCGCTCCGCACCGATTGCGTGGTCGTCGTGCCGTTCGGCGAAAATCCGGCTTTCGATTTCCTGAAGTCCAAGCTGACCGATTTCGGTACGATCGGGCCGAGCGCGGACGGCCCGCACGAGATGTGGTGGGGCGGCCTCACCTGGCGCCCGATCGCGCCCGAGGCAGGCTCCAGGTCCAAGGCTCCGTTACGCGTGGTCTCCTGCTATCCCCGCTCCCGCGGCGACGATCACGCCGATGCGCTCCGGGAGAAGCTGGCCGAATTCCGGATCGCCTGCGACATCGAGCCGATCGACACCGCGGACGGTGAGCAGATGCGCGCGTCCGAGATATCCGCATTCATGCTGCGGATGTGGGAAACACACCCCGAGCCTCTGCTGTTCATCGCGGCCGATGCAACGCTCAGCGAGCCACCCCTGTTGCCGTCCTCGCTCGATTGCGACGTCGCCCTCCACAAGTGGAACCGGTGGGAGATGTCGACGCGCACCCTCTATCTCGGTCGCGCCGTGGCGGCCGAGGCACTGCTGCGCAGCTGGCATCACATCGCGTCCGCCTATCCCGCGGTCTGGGATGGCTACCTGCTCGACCAGGCATGGAGCCTGACGTCGTCGCAGATGGCGCTCGACACCGTCTGGCTGCCGCGCTCATACCATGCCCCGGCCGAGGACGTCGGCACGCCCCGCCACACCACGGTCGTTCACAACCTGCCCGGCGACAATAGCGACCTTGGTCCCGACGCCGAATTCGGCGTCGCGATGCGGGCCGCGCGGCGCGCCAGCCGCAGCGGCGGCCGCGACGCCATGATCGTGATCCAGTCCCAGGCGGCCTCGAACGACGCGATCACCGTGATCATGCGCGATATCGCAGCCAGTGACGCGCGCGAGATGGCTGCGAGCATCGAGGCCGTGACCGGCGCATTCACCGCCGATTGCGGCGGCTTCGGCCGGCTCGAGCTCGCGCTCTGCCCGTGGCAGGACGATATCCGCGCGGCGAAATCGGCGGCGAAACGCGCCAACAACCGCATCATCGAGATCGCGCCGTGGCAGACGCTGCCGGCCGATCTGTTCCGCACCGTAGGCCAATCCCGCGACGCCGGAAGCGTCGTCGTGATGGCCGGCCAGTTCGGCTGAGACCGCCAGAACAACTGAAACAGGGAAGGATATCCACATCATGAAGACCATCATCCTTCTCACCGGCGTCGCCAGCCAGCAATTCGCGCTCACCGAATTGCTGAAGGCGCACAATCCGGCGCTGTCGTTCCGCTGCGCCGTGACCGCCGAAGACCTCGCCGCGATCGAGCCGGAGGTGCTGCGCGACGCCCGGCTATTGGCATTCACCACCGGCGTCATCGTGCCCGAGAGCATCCTGGCCGCGCTCGGCCACGGCGCCTACAATTTCCACCCCGGCCCCCCGCAATATCCCGGCTGGGCTCCGGCGCATTTCGCACTCTATGACGGTGCCCGCATATTCGGCGCGGTCGCCCATGTGATGGCTGCGCGGGTCGATTCCGGCCCGATCGTCGGGGTCGAATCCTTCATCATTCCTGACAAGATCAGCGTCCGCGGGCTTGAGCAGATCGCCTATGTGCGGCTTGCCCATCTGTTCTGGCGGATGTCGCGCGATCTCGCTTGCGATCCCTCGCCGCTCGCCGAACTGCCGATTGCCTGGTGCGGGATCAAGAGCACGCGGCAGATGTACCGGGAGATGTGCGAGCTTCCCGCCGGCATCAACGCCGGCGAGCTGGCGCGGCGGATTCGCGCCTTCCACGACGACTTCCGCGGCATCCCGCTGACCGTCTCCGTCCACGGCATCCGCTTCCAGCTGGCGACGACGGCCACGCAAATGCCAGAGGCGCCGCAGGTGGTCTCTCCGCCGCTCGCGGCCGCATCCTGACGCGCCACGACGTCGGACCGATCCTCATCCCGCTTTACCGCTCCTTGAGCAGGTAATTCGAGCGCTAACGGCGCAAAAGATTCCCCTGCGGATCGGCCAGCATGGCGTTCAGAGCCGTTTCGGCCCGGTGAAGCAACGGCTTCGCGCCGATATCAGACGCAATTCCGATCGCGGCACGCAACTGGTGAAGAACTGAACTCCGCTCGGCCTCATTCGAGGCCGACAGCATTGCGGCCTCGCCCAGCAAAGCCTCGGCTTCCAGTCCGGAAAATCCCTGCTGGCGCGCCGTATTCCGAGCTTCGCGCAGCATGCCGAGCGCCGCTGGCACGTCACCGAGCCGGCTCAAGGCTTGCGCCAGATAGATCGAGGTGCGCAGCACGATCGAGGTGTAGCCGACCGACTTCGCCTCCTCTCGGGCATCGGTGAGCGTCTTTCGCGCCTCAGCGAACCGGCCCTGCTCCAGATACGCAATGCCGAGATGGCACTCGACAACGGGCGCGAAGAGACGAATCCCATATTTCTGCGTGACGGCGAAGGCCTCCTCCAGGATGCCCGCTGCTCCCGCCGGATTGCCCTGGCCGAGCATCAGGAAGCCGCCGCTATATCCCGTGCCAACGCGATCGAACGGCCGATTGCTTTCATTGGCGATCGCCATGGCGCGCTGATGAAACTCGATGGCCGTGTCGATCTCTCCCAACGTGGTGTGGGTCACGCTCTTCATCATGCAGCAGAGCAGCAGCAGGGTTTTCGGGGTCGTCCCGGGCGGCGCGCTGGCATCCGGCCCGGAAAGCTGGATGCAGGCATGGCCGAGCATCTGCTCGGCGTCCCGCAGCCGACCGGCGATGAAATAGGCTTGGCCAAGTGTGTATTGAGCGAGGTTGATCCAGCCCGAATTACCCCATTGCCCGGCCAGGCCCACGACGGCCTCGCCGGTAGCAATCGCCTCGACAGGCGTTCCGTAGAAATTCTGCGTACCCGACCTCATCGTCATGGCCGCAACCTTGCGTCCTATGTCGCCGATTGCATCGGCACGGCGCTCGGCTTCCTTGCCAAGGTCGAACGATTCCGCAACCTTTCCCGACCACATGAATGCCACCCGCGCTTCGATCCTCAGATCGACGGCGTCAGTCTCCCTCAAGCGGGAGAACGGCATCTTGTCGAGTGCCGTCATGGCAGTCTCGAAATAGCTGGCCGCACCGGCGAACGCCGATCGCGTCAGACTTCGTCGTGCCGCGGCTCGCCCATACGTAAACGCCTTCTGCCAATCCTTGGCTCGTGTCGCATGATAACAAAGTCTGTTGGGTTCATCGTGCCAACGTCCGCTGCTCTCCAGGGTTGCGAGAATGCGCGCGTGGACACTTTCACGGACCTTCTCGACCATCGAGTCATACGTCACCTGGCGGATCATCTCGTGCGGGAACTCGAGCAAATCATCCGGTTCGGCATCGATCCTCACGAGAAACTCGGCGCGATCGAGAGCCTCCAGGCATCGCTGCATAGCCTCGCCAGGCAAACCTGCGATTTCGCGCAACATGGATTCTGTGGAGTGCGGTCCAATCGCTGCCGCGATCTGCAAAAGTGAGCGTTCCTCCTTCGACACACGATCCAGACGTGTGGCAATAACGCCCTGGATACTGCTCGGAATGCCCAAGTCGCCGACCGGACGAGCAAGCGCGAGATCGCCCCACTGCCCCCGGAGGATTCCGCTGTCCTTGAGGCTGCGACAAACCTCTTCGATGAACAGCGGCACGCTGGCCGTGTGGAGAACGACACGGCTCTTCAGGTCGGTCATGTTCTCCGACAAGCCCAGAATGTCGTCCAGCATTTCTCGTCCCGCATCTTCGCCGAGGGAACGCAGAGCGGCAATCTCGGCGTTGCAACGCTCGATCCAATCCGGAATTCCGTTGGGTCTGCTGGTCAGCAGCATCAGCAGACCGGGAGCCTTGAGAGACGCAAGCGCCGCCATGACGGCCTCACTCGCACGATCGATCCAGTGCAGATCCTCGACCAGGATCACCGTGCGCTGGCGCAGAACGACGCTTTCGACGACGGTGCAACTCGCGTCGATGATCGCGCGGCCGCGCGCGTGGGGCTCCAACTCGGCCCATTCCGGATCAGATATCGGACGATCCAACACCGCGTCGATCGCGGAACGCTGGACCGCCGTCAGATCCGACTGGAGCCCTGTCGAGTCGTCCGCCAGAATTGAAAGCATCAGCGCCTTCAGTGCGCTGAACGGGGCACCTTGAAGATTCGGGCTGCACTCGGCGTGGACGGGACGCCACCCCTCACGTTGGAGCTCGTCAACGAACTCGTGCACCAGCCGCGATTTTCCAATGCCAGGTTCACCAATCAGGAACGCCGTTTGCCGGCCAGGGCCAGCGCTGTGCGCCAACCGTTTGAGCAGCGCGGTTTCTTCCACGCGGTTGACAAACCGCGCCACACGCCGCGCCCTGCGTACCCGCCAACTGGAGACATCCGCTGCACCAGTGACGCGGTAGACAGGCAAGGGCTCGCTGAAACCTTTGAGTTGCTGTCGCCCCAAATATTCGAACTGAACGTTGCCCTCGGCAAGGTTCTGACAGGCCTCGGACGCGTAGATCTGGTTCGGCCCGGCGACTGCTTCGAGCCTCGCTGCAAGGTGCTGCGCTACCCCGCCGATCTCATAGACCTTGGAATATTCGCTGGCGACCATGTAGGCCACCACCCGTCCGGAATGGAGCCCGACCCGAACCTGGAGCCCGGCGTCGCCGAGGCCGGCGACGCGCCGAACCAACTCGATCGCGGCATGGCAAGCCAGCGGCGCGTGGTTGTCATCGGCGATCGGTGCGCCGAAAACCGCGGACAACCCGTCACCCAGTTCTTTGCTGACGATGCCGCCAAACTGTCGCACCGCGCTTCGCATGGCGGCCAGGGCCGGCTCCAGACGCGAGACCGCGGCTTCCGGCTCCAGATCCGCAACGAGCCCCGTGGAATCCACCACGTCGGCACGAAGGATCGTCACAAATCGCTGTTCGCTATCGGGATCCACGCGCTTCGCGACGGCGGCACCGCATTTGGCGCACCAACTGTCGTCCGCTCCGATCGCCGATTGGCATGCAAAACAAAGCATTCCCTGCTCTCAAGGCTGCTGCGTTATCGCCAGCTCAGCATCCCGGATGAGCAGCTTGGGGTAGAGATTACCAATCGGGACATGCTTATCAATCCGGACACGGGGTCGAAGCACACCCAAACCTGCACAAGAAGGTTGTTGAACTGGACGAGCCACAGTCTTGAGTGGTAGGTCGGAGCGCGACAGAAATGTGCCCGCGCACGACCCATTTCGTCGGGCGAACCAGCTTTTACAGAAACCTACGCACCACTACAGCAAGCCAAAGTTATACTGAAAGGAAAACGCGATGAGCGGACGTGTCTATAACAACCAGCAATTTAAAGATCATATCAACGCAAACTACTATCCTTTGCAGAACATGATCAAGAGCGTTGCTATACTTAAATCGTCAGAACTGATCGACATAGAGACGCTCGAATACGGCCAGTATCAGCCGATCCTGTCGCCCAGGGACAAATGGCCGAGCGGAAGCGGCAAGTTGTGGCAGCGGGAGATGGGCAAGGCCCGTCTGGACCTCGCAACCCAGCCCAACAGCGCGGCACTCTCCAAGGACCAACCCGGCGTCGTCCCGCTGACCAAGTGCGCACTGCTGGATGCCAGCGTCCGCAAGTGCTTCAACTCCGAACCGCCGATCCCGATGCAGATCGACGTGAAGGAGCAGGACAAGACTGCGCCGAACGCCGACCGGCACGACATCCTGCTGACCTGGGAGCATAAGAATGGCGACGACCAGCCGCCGACCCTTCTCCTGCTGACGATGGTCTGCCCGGCCTGATTTCGCTGCGGACCACACGCCATCGTCCGCGATATTTTGGAGGCGAGCAGCAGCCCGGCGACAAGAGCTGGATGCCTCAAGAACGCGGCCAGCCTGCCTCACGAGGCAGGTTGGACTCGGCGCCAACATTCTCCAACCTGCAACAAGCGAAGAGTCCGATTGATACACTCATAGATAGTTTGTCTGCCTAGAACCGTTCCCAGATGCGAAGGAACAGCCATGTCTGATGTTCCTGCCGACAAGATTGCAACCGATGCGGAAAAGCGTCCGCCCTCATCTTCTCAAGCGCGCGTAAAAGCGCTGCTCGAAGGACCGATTCTGCAAACTCTGCTTGGGCTCGCTTGGCCGAACGCGATCG
Organism: Bradyrhizobium sp. SK17; assembly: GCF_002831585.1. Classification (GTDB taxonomy): domain Bacteria; phylum Pseudomonadota; class Alphaproteobacteria; order Rhizobiales; family Xanthobacteraceae; genus Bradyrhizobium. Next base: position 7,067,064 of record NZ_CP025113.1, read on the forward strand.
CATTCTCCGCAGGCACCCTCGTGGCAGTCGCAGAGACCTACTATATCGGCCGGCTCGGGGTCGACGCGCTCGCCGGGCTCGCGCTGATATTTCCTTGCGTGATGCTAACCATGAGCATGTCAGGCGGAGCAATGGCCGGTGGCGTGGCATCAGCCATTGCGCGTGCGCTCGGCGCGGACGACCGCGACCGCGCTGCAACTTTGGCGACACATGCCCTTCTGATTGGAATCTCACTCGGCGTCGTCTTTATGCTGGGCATGCTCATGTTTGGCCCATCGCTGCTCAAGTCGCTCGGCGGCAAGGGTCACGCATTGGCACAGGCCGTTGCATACAGCCACGTCTACTTCGGCGGCGCAGTCATACCTTGGCTGCTCAACACGATGGCAGGTATTCTGCGCGGTACCGGCAACATGAAGTTGCCCTCACTCATGATCCTCAATTCCGCTTGCCAGATTGTCCTGGGAGGTGTGCTGGGCCTTGGCTTCGGGCCGGTACCGCAACTTGGCATGCATGGAGTTGCGGCAGGCACACTGATCGCTTATTCAATCAACATCGCGGTCATCGGCTGGTACTTGTTCACCGGGCGCGCTGGCATCGTTCCCAAGTTGCGAGGGCTCCATGTTCAGTCGGCAATGCTTCTGGACATCCTGAAAGTTGGTGCCGTTGCTTGCTTCTCACCGTTACAGTCCGTCCTGACGACCGGGGTCCTTACACACCTTCTAGCGGTGTTTGGGACCGCTGCACTCGCAGCCTACGGCATCGGCGCAAGACTTGAATACGTACTGATCTCGATCGCCTTCTCAGTCGGTGTCGCATCGGTGCCGATGATGGGAATCGCGATTGGTGCGGAGCGCATCTCCAGAGCCAAGCGCATCGCCTGGACGGCAGGGTTCGTCGCGTTCATCGTAATTGGCCTGCCTACAGGACTCATCGCGATGCTCCCGGATCTTTGGATCAATATCTTCACTGAAGACTCGATCGTACGGGCCATCGGCCGCGAATATCTTGCAACCGTCGCGCCATTCTATGCCTTTCTTGGACTTGGATCATCGATCTACTTCTCGTCGCAGGGAGCAGCGAAGGTACTGGGGCCAGTGCTGGCGCAGACGGCCCGGTTACTCCTCATCGTGCTCGGAGGCTGGTGGCTATCAAGACAAGGAGCACCGGTCGCGAGATTTTTTGACCTCGCCGCTGTCTCAATGGTCGTGTTGGGCGTTTGGTCCTCCGCCAGCATCGCGCTTTCGCACTGGGCGAAACCCAAGGGCTGCTCCGAGAATAATACCTCAAGGTTGCATTGGTTGACGCGTCGTCGTCATGGATGATACCTTTCTTTGAGCAGATAGAACCGAGCGTCTCGATCTAGTTGAGACCAAGCTGAACCAGGCCGCTCGCCGACAAGCTTGGATACACTGCAAGTTTTCCAACCCAGGTCGCATCTCACATCGGAGGAAAATCGATGGGCGGAATCTACAACGACGAGCAGTTCAAAGAGCTGATGAACAGTAACTACTATCCTTTGGACAACATGAAGCGGAGCGTCGCGAAGCTCAAGGCATCGGATCAGATCGACATCCACACGATGGAATACGGTCAATATCAACCGATCCTCACACCGACGGAGACTTGGCCGAGCGGCGTCGGCAAGGCGTGGTACCGGAGCGTTGGTCAGGCCCGGATACAACTGTCAGCGCAGCCCAACACCAAGCCGCTGTCGAACGACGAGCACGTTGTCGTCCCCTCAACAAAATGCGCACTGTTGGACGCCAGTGCCCGGAAGTGCTTCAACTCGGAGCCTCCGATACCGATCTTGATCGACGTGATGGAGCAGAAGGAAGACGCGCCTGACGCCGACCTGCACGACATCAGATTGGTCTGGGAATACGGAGACGGAGACCGCAAGGCTCCGACACTTCTCCGATTGACAATGGTTTGCCCATACAAGCCAGCCGCGCGGAAAGCAGCGAGCCTGGTGGACACCCACCTGCCATCGACGAACAAATAGACAGGCGATAACCCAACCCATCAGGGATAGAACGCTGCAGGCGGCTATGAAACGATAGTTGCCTGCAGCGCCATCTGGACGTCGAGCTCGCGCTAACGTTCACGAGCCCGGCGTCCATTTCCAGACGATATCCGACACGTTGATCGGCTTCGGAATCAGCCCGATCGCCTTGAACCGATCGGCAATCGCCTGCTGGCTCCTGACAATCTCCGCATCGAGCGGCACCACCTGATAGTTCGAACGCGCGACGAAGCGCCTAATCGCCTCGATGTCGACGCCGGTCGCCTCGGCTTGGGCACGGGCCACCTCCTCGCGGTGGTCCGCGGCCCATTTTCCTTCTGCGGCGAAGATCGCGTTGAGCTTCGCGACGGTGGACGGATACTTCGCCACGAAATCCGATCCCGCGATGTAGAACGCGTTCGGCTTGTGCACGTCCTTGTCGAAGGCGATGACGCGCACCTTGTCCTTGAGCTCCGCCAAAGCCAGATACGGATCCCAGATCGACCAGGCGTCGACGATGCCCCTGGAGAAGGCGACGGTTGCGTCGGCCGGCGCCAGCGGTGTCGGCGTGATGTCGGTCCAACTGAGGCCGGCCTTGTCGAGCGCCGCGACCAGCAGATTGTGCGCGCTCGAGCCCTTGCCGAATGCGACACGCTTGCCCTTGAGATCGGCGAGCGTCCGGATCGGCGAGTCCGCCGGCACGATGATCGCCTGGTTGCTGCCGTCGGACGTCACCGCCGCGACGTAGCGGATGCTGGCCGCGCCGGCCTGCGCGAAGATCGGCGGCGTATCACCAACGAAGCCGAAATCGACGCTGCCGACATTGATCGCCTCGAGCAGCGGCGGCCCGAACTGGAAGTCGATCCACTTGACCTCGATGCCGAGCGGCTTGAACGCGTCCTCGACGGTGTGGCGCTGCCGGACAGCGGGGAACAAGCCGCCCTTCTGGGTGCCGATGCGGATCTCGGCCGGCTTGTCTTCGGCGTGAGCTGGCACAACCGCAAGTGCCGAGAACGCCAGTGCGGCGGCAAGGATGATGCGTCGGGTGGTCATGATGGTCCTTTCAGATGTTGCCTGAGATCGATGACGGCCGGCTCCGGCGCCGTTGCAGGTGCGCCCTCACCGCGCGCTCCGCGGCGCGCGCGGAACCGAAATGGCCACCGTCGAGGCCGTCAAAAGCGCGGTCCGAGGAGAAGAAGCAGAAGCCGCCGCTATCGCTGACGACGATGCCCGCGGTTCGATCCGATACTTCGATGACGTAAGCTTGGGATGGTTGAGACTGGGTCTGGGACATGCGTGCTCGATCGCCGAATGACGGCGCTCCTGTCTGATTGTCGAGTGCTCTGGATTTTCGAAGCGATCAACAACAGACGCCGGTCGCCGCCGAGACGCAGCGATGCTGCACGCGATGACGCATGTCGCACATCAGGCTGCGGTGGATATGTCTCATGGCGGTGACCTTGAACGGCACGGATATCGCGCACCAATATCCGGCCGAACCACGCGGCGGTCAATGAAATGACTGACCAAAGATCAGAGCCCGGCGCGATGCCTCATTCGCGGCCGGCGGAAAAACAGCACAGTTTAGGTGATGCCGGGTGCAGCCGGCTCGATCTGGCGCAATCGTGGCCGGGCACCATCTCGTGGTGCCCGGCCCGCATTGCTCAAGGGATGATCGGCGGGTGATAGGTGAAGGTCGCCATCAGGATCGCGGCCAGCAGCATCACGATCGGGAAGTGGATGAAGAACTGCACCGACGTGTAGCCGATCAGATCCTTCGACTTCAGGCCGAGAATGCCGAGCAGCGGCAGCATCCAGAACGGGTTGATGAAGTTCGGCAGCGTCTCGGCGATGTTGTAGACCATGACCGTCCAGCCGAGATGCGCACCGATATCGTTGGCCGCCTTCATGATGTAGGGGGCCTCGATGATCCATTTGCCGCCGGCCGACGGCACGAAGAAGCCGAGCAGCGCCGAATAGATGCCGACAAGGAACGAGAACACGGTGGAATTGCTGGAGGCGCCGACGAACCAGTGTGCGATCGTATCCGACAGCGTCGTGCCGCTGCTGTTCGGCACCTTGGTCAGGATCTGCGCGATGCCCGCATAGAACGGAAATTGCAGCAGCACGCCGGAGACGCTCGGCATCGCCTTGGAGAACGACTCGATCAGGCTGCGCGGCCGCCAGTGCAGCACGATGCCGAGAATGAGGAAGACGAAATTGTAGGTGTTGAGTCCCGACAGCGTGATCAGCGGATTGCCCGACTGGAACGTCTGCCACAGCCAGCCGGCGGCAAGCAGCGCGATCAGGATCGTGAGCAGCGGGCTGAATTCGAGCCAATCGCCCGGCCGCGCCGGCTTCCTGGCCTCGATGCGATCATCGCCGAGCGCGACGCCGAGGTCTTCCGCGGTCTTGGCCTGCTCCGGCGCAGGTGTCGTGAAGTAGCAGATCGCCGCCGACACCACGGTCACCATCACGACGGTGACCATGTTCTGCCAGGTCAGGATGGTTTCCGAGAATCCGATCACGCCGGTGATCGGCAGCAGCGATGCCGGGATGCTGCCGGCATTGGCCTGGAGCTGCGCGGCTGACGACGTGATGCCAAGCGTGAAGCCACAGCCGAGTCCGAGATAGCCGGCCGCACCGGCTGCCCGGTAGTCGAGCCTGATGTCGGTGCGCCGCGCGATCTCCCGCACCAGGAGGCCGGAGAAGATCAGGCTGAGGCCCCAGTTCAGCAGCGAGAGAAAGATGCTGAGCACGCCCACGAACACCACCGCGCCACGCCCGGTCTTCGGCACGCTGGCGAGCCGCGTCAGCACGGCCGCCACCGGCGGCGACATCGCCACGACATAGCCGCCGATCGCGACCAGCGCCATCTGCATCGTGAACGGAATCAGATTCCAGAACCCGTCGCCGAAGGCGCGGCTGACGGCAAGCGGCGAGCCTCCGTGCAGGATCGCGCCCGCGGCGACCGCGATCACCGCGATCAAGACAAAGACATACGCATCCGGAAACCAGCGCTCGGCGAACGCCACCAAGGCTTGCGAGAATCGCGCCATGATGTTGTCCGTGACAGGTTTTCGCAGGCTCACGGTTTGATCGTGCGTTGCATTCGTCATTAATCTGATCCCCCTTCCGGTGATGCGGTTACGGCCTTCAGTCCCATTGATTGTCAAAGCGCGAGCGTGAGATCGGTGAGCGGCACGGCTTGGCAGGCGAGGCATCGTCCCTCGCTTGCATCGACGGGACCGAGATGGGCGAACTCCCCATCGACGACCTCGACCGCGCAGCTTTCGCATTGTCCGACGCGGCAACCGCTCGGCAGCGCAACGCCGGCCGCGCTGGCTGCATCGAGCAGCGTCCCCTGCTCAGGTCCCCACGAGAAGCTCTGCTTGCTGCCGGCCAGCCGGATGGTCCGCGGCGCAAGGTTGTCCGGCACCGCCGGCGGCGACACGAAGCTTTCGGCAAAGATATCGAAGCGCGGGATACCGAGCGCCGCCGCGGCCTCGATTTGCGCGGTGACGAAATCCGGCGAACCGCAGATGTAGACCAGCGGCCGGCCTGCCAGCAACGGCTTGGCCTCCGCGAGATCGAGCCGTCCGTGGCGCAGCGAATGCGCGCCGATCGGCTCTTCCGCGAGCGGTGCGGAGTAGAAGGTCAGGCGTTTCAGCCCTGGCGTGCCGGCTTCCAGCTCGGCGAGCCGCTGCGCGAAAGGATGCTCGCGGCTGTTGCGGCAGCCATGCAGCAGCAAGATCTCGCCAACGCGATCCTGCGGCGCGATGCCTTGCAGCGTCTCGATATGGCTGATGAACGGCGTGATGCCGATGCCGGCGGCGAGGAAGATCAGCGGCCGCGGTCCCTTCAATGGCGGCGTGAAGATGCCGCCCGGCGGCTCCAGCAGCACCTCGTCGCCGACCGCAAGATCATGCAGGCGATCCGGCATGAAGAACGGCGCGTCGTCCCGGCGCGTTTCGCCGAGGAAGCGCCCCTTCACCGCAATCGACAGCGCGTCCGGCAGATCGCCCGCCCCGGTCAGCGAATAGGCGCGCGCCTCCGCGGCACCGGGCAGCGAGATCATCACATGCTGTCCAGGCAGGAAGTCGGGCAGCGGGCCACCGTCACGCGGCCGCAGGCCGAGGGCCACGACGTTATCGGCCTCGATGCGGCGCTCGCCGACCACAAACCGCCGCCCGCCGCTCCAGACGCCGCGGCTGGCCACGCCGTCACGCCTGATATCGCAGACGATGGCGCGCAGCGGCACCGAGCCGCTGACCGGATCGCGTGCGTCGTCGCGCAGCACGGCGTTGATATTGCGCGTGTGGATACCCGCCGCCGCGGTGCGGTCGCGGCCGAGCGGCGGGCAGTCCTCCCACCAGCCGAATTCGGCGACCACGACACGATCGTCGAGCGCCACATTGAGCCGCACCTTCAGCCGCACCGCACCGCCTTGCGTCTCCACCACGGCCCAGTCGCCGTCCACCAGCCCACGCCGCGCGGCGAGTTGCGGGCTGATCTCCACCGCCGGATCCGGTGACTTTCGCCGCAACGAGGCGACATGCCGCCAGGAGGAGTGCACGAACCAGCCGCTCTTGGCGGTCGACAGCACCAATGGAAAGCGCTCGTCCGCGGCTGTCGTGAGCGGGCTTCCGACCGGCTCAACGTGATCGGGCAACGGATCGTGCCCGTGTCCCAGCATCAGCTCCGAATAGATCTCGACACGTCGCGTCGGCGTCGCGAACCCGGCGACCGTTCCGTCCTCGCGTGCGACCGCGTATTTTTCGTCACGGAAGGCTTGCGGGAAGCGCCGTCCTTCGGGAAACCCGCGCAAATCCTCGACGCCGATCCCGAGCGGCGCCAGCTGGTAATTCCAGCCGGCCTTGATGTCGCCACCGAAGAACAGCTCGTCCATGCCAAGCTTCAGCGCCAGCTCTGCCGCGATTTCATAGTCGGCCTTGACCGCACCGACCGGCTCGACCATGCGCGGACGAAACTGCACGGTCTCGACGGCCGCTTGCGTGATCTCGAACCCGATCTTGAGCGCATCGCGCTCCCACGGCGTGCTCGCTGGCAGCACGAAATCGGCGCTCTCTGCGGTCGGGTTCATGAACATGTCGATATGAACCTGGAATTCCAGCGCGTTCAGTGCCGCCTTGTTGCGTTCGGAATGGCCCTGCGAGACCACGAAGTTGGTGCCGAAGGCGACCAGCGCGCGCACTTGATAGGGTTCGCCCTCGAGCACGGCCCGGCTGAAATCACGCGCGGTGATCCAGCCCTTGGCAGGCGGCCCGAGCGGCAGCTCGGTGATGCCGAGTGCCTTGGCCTGCTGCTCCCGCGACAGGATGTTGTAGTCGTTGAGGGCGCGCGTCGGCGGCGGGACCGGCCAGCGATTGCCGCCGAGCCGATCACAGGCGCCGGTCAACGCGTAGAGCGATGCGATGGCACGCTCGATCGCGGTGGCATTGGTGTGCTGGCCGACGCCGGTCCATGAGTGGTAGGCGAGCCGCGGCCGGGCCGCCAGCAACGCGTTGAATGCCTCGATGTCCGCGATGGGCAGCCAGGTCAGTTCCGCCACGCGCGCCGGCGTGTAGGGTGCAGCGCGTTCTGCCAGCAGTTCGAACGCGGTCGCGGCTGCGATCATGCGGCCATCGCGTGCACGCACCGACAGCACGCCGCGCAACCGGCCGCCGCTGTGCTGCGCGTAACGGGTATCGCATGACACCGGCGCGCCCGACGCATCGAGGCGGACGAAAGCGTCCGGCGCGCCATCCGGCCACAACGCGTCGGCGCGCAGGAAGCGCCCGGTCGCGCGATCGACCAGCAGCGCTCCGTTGGTCCAGGCGTCGACGAACTCAGCATCGAAGCTGCCGGTCGTGATCAGATGCCGGATCGCACCCATCGCCAACGCACCATCGGCGCCGGGACGGATGCGCAGCCAGAGGTCGGCCTGCTGACCCGAGCCGTTCGGCTTGGGATCGACGACGATGACCTTGGCGCCACGCCGCCGCGCGTCGGCAATCCGCGTCGCCTGTGCCAGCCAGGTGCGCGCAGGGTTGTGGCCCCAGAGCACGATCGCATCCGCATTGTCGTAATCGGGAAAGCCGATGCCGCGACCGAAGGTCAAGGCGTGCGCGTAGTCCTTGTGCCAGCCGCAGACCTCGACCGCGTAGATCAGGTTCGGACTGCCGAAGCCGCGGATGAAGCGCTCAACCCACTCGAAGCTGTCGACCATCGGCGTGCCGCTCGGCGTGGTGACGCCGAATGCCACCGCCTCGGCGCCGCTTTCAGCGCGGATGCTGGCGAGCCGGCCGGCGATCTCGGTCAGCGCCTCGTCCCAGGAGATCTCGACCCAACCCGGATCGGCGGCGTCGCGCGGATGGGTCCGCTTCAGCGGAACGGTCAGCCGGCGCGGGCTGGCGACGATTTCCGGGGCCGCACGCCCCTTGGCGCACAGCGCGCCACCGGTCGGATGGTTATTTAATACCTCTACGCCGACAAGGCGGCCGTCCTCGACCACGGTGACAGCACCGCAGCGCGAACGACAGAGCGTGCAATAGCCGGGTAGCCGCTGTTTCACAGCCGTCTCACAATCCAGTCAGCGCTTGTGACGCATTTTGGTAGCGCGTTACACATTTACGTCATACGCTACCGGTCCCGTCAAGGCTAAGTAATAATCAAGGGACGAATCGGAGTTCCCAACGAGAGGCGGCGACGACCACCCATGGACCAGAATTTGCGCGAACAGGTGCTGCAACGGGTGCGCGCCGAGATCATTTCCGGGCAGAGCCTGCCAGGCACGATGTATTCGGTGCCGAGTCTCGCCGCGAGCCTTGGCGTCTCCTCGACCCCGGTGCGCGAAGCATTGCTCGAACTGAGCCGCGGTGGCCTGGTCGAGCCGATGCGCAACCGCGGCTTCAAGGTCGTCGAGCCGACGCTGACCGAGTTGCGCAATTTGTTCGACATGCGCGAGGTGCTGGAGCTGCACGCCGCCGTGCTGGTCGCTACCAATCCGCCCAGCGATCTACCAGCGGTGCGCGGCTGGGCCGACCAGATCGCCAAGGCCGTCGAGACCGACGACGTCCAGCTCTATCTCGAAGCCGATCGCAACTATCATCGCGAGTTCATCGCGGCCGCCGGCAACGAGCTCTTGACCGACATGGTGATGGGCCTGCGCGACAAGATGCGACTCTACGGCATCAGCTCCCGCGCCGGTCTCGAGCGGCAGCAGGCCTCGGTGCCCGAGCACTATCGGCTGATCGAGCTCGCGCTCGCCGGCGAGACCGAAGCGCTGCCGACCTTGCTCCGCAGCCACATCCGCTCCTGGGAGCCGATCTTCGCCGATGCACTGTTGCGTTCGAAGGAGTATGCACGCGAGCCGCTGCGCCAGGCACGCGGCTGACGCCGAGAGCGAGATGGATAGCCGGGTCGTGGTGACCGGCTAGTCCAGAATGCTCTTGTACTGCTCCGAGAAGACATCGCGGCCAATGATCAGCCGCATGACTTCGGAGCTTCCGGCCAGGATCCGGTTGACGCGCGCGTCGGTGAACATCCGGCTGATCGGATATTCATCCATGTAGCCCGCACCGCCGTGCAGCTGCACGCCGAGGTCGAGCATCTTCCACTCGACCTCCGACGACATCATCTTGGCCTTGGCGCCCATGTTGCTGGTCAGCCGCCCCGCATTGTGCTCGGCAACGCAGTGATCGACATAGACCTGCACGAGGTCGATCTCGGCATCCATCTCCGCCATGCGGAACTGGGTGTTTTGCTGTTCGGCGAGCGGCCGGCCGAACAGCTTGCGGTCCATCACGTAGGTGCGCGTGATGTCGAACGCCTTGCGGGCATTGGCGATCGATCCGACCGCGGAGATCAGCCGCTCTTCGGCAAGGCCTTCCATCAGATAGTAGAAGCCCCTGCCCGGCTCTCCCAGCACGTTGGCCTTGGGCACCTTCACATTGTTGAAGAACAGCTCGGCCGTGTCCTGCGCCGGCATGCCCATCTTCTTGAGATTGCGGCCGCGCTCGAAGCCTTCCATGCCGCGCTCGACGATCAAGAGCACCATGGCGTGCTTCTTCTCGGCGCCCGCGAGCTTAGCCGCGACGATCACGACGTCGGAATTGATGCCGTTGGAGATGTAGGTCTTCGAGCCGTTGAGCAGGAAATGATCGCCCTTGTCCTCGGCCGTTGTCCGCATGCCCGCGAGGTCCGAGCCCGCGCCGGGCTCGGTCATCGCGATCGCCAGGATGGTCTCGCCGCTGACGCATTTGGGCAGGAAGCGGTCGCGCTGCTCCTCGGTGCCGAAGCGCTTGAAGTAAGAACCGACCAGGCGGCTGTGCAGCGTGTTGAACCAGCCCTTGCAGCCCGAGCGCGCGGTCTCCTCGATGATGATCTGCTCATAGCGGAAATCCTCGTCGCCCATCCCGCCATATTTTTCCTCGGGCCAGATCATCAGGAACCCGAGGTCGCCGGCCTTCTTGAACGCGTTGCGATCGACGATCCCAGCCTCTCGCCACTCCTCCATATGGGGCGCGATCTCGCTGGCGAGGAACTTGCGGTAGGAATCGCGGAAGATGACCTGGTCTTCGGTAAAGCTGCGCATCATTCACCCAACAGCGCTCTCAAGCGGCGCGGCACCCACACAAAAAAATTCGGAGCGCCGGTTCTGCTGCAATCAAAACCGGCGCTCCGTTTTCGAACAAATCGCGGCGTTACTTGCCCTTCCAGTTCGGCGCGCGTTTTTCGGCGAAGGCAGCCGCACCCTCGCGGGCGTCCTCGGACACGAAGACCGGACCGACGATCTCCTGCTGCTTCTTCCACATCTGGTCCTCGGGCCAGAGCCTGGATTCGACGATCACCTGCTTGGATGCCTTCACGGCGAGCGGGCCATTGGCGCCGATCGCGGCTGCAAGCTGGAGCGCGGCCTCGAGCGCCGGGCCGTCGGTGACGCGGTTGATGATACCGAGCTCATAGGCACGCTCGGCGCCGAAGAACTCGCCCGTCAACGCGAACTCCATCGCCACGCGGAACGGCATCTGGCGCGGCATGCGGATCAGCCCGCCGGCCGCAGCCGCCAGACCGCGCTTCACCTCGGGGATCCCGAACTTGGCGTTGCGGTTGGCGACGATCATGTCGCACGACAGCGCGATCTCCATCCCGCCGGCGAGCGCGTAGCCGTCGACCGCCGCGATCAGCGGCTTCTTCGGCGGCGCCTCGGTGAGGCCGGCGAAGCCACGACCAGGAATCGACGGCCGTTCGCCCTTCAGGAACCCCTTGAGGTCCATGCCCGAGCAAAACGTACCGCCGGCACCAGTGATGATGCCGACGCTGAGCGCATCGTCGGCATCGAGCCGGTCGATCGCCGCCGCCACGCCCTTGGAGAGGGCAAGGTTGGCCGCGTTCTTGGCCTCCGGCCGGTTCAGCGTGATGATCAGGATCGGTCCGCGGACTTCAGTGAGGACCGGAGTTTCGTCGGACATCGCCTTCGTTTCCTGTTGCTGTGATTGTTGTTTGAACATGATCTTTTCGGAAAGCCGCTTCGCGCCTTTCCGGATCATGCTCTAGCGCGGAGCCATGCGGATGGCGCCATCGAGACGGACGTCTTCACCGTTGAAATAGCCGTTGGTGATCATCGTCAGCGCCAGATGCGCATATTCCTCCGGCATGCCGAGGCGCTTCGGGAACGGCACCGACGCGCTGAGCGCGGCCTTGACGTTCTCGGGGGCGCCCTGGAGCAGCGGCGTGTTGAAGATGCCCGGAAGGATGGTGTTGACGCGGATGCCTTCGGCCATCAGGTCGCGCGCGATCGGCAGGGTCATGCCGACGACACCGGCCTTCGAGGCCGAATAAGCCGCCTGCCCCATCTGACCATCCTCGGCCGCGACCGAAGCCGTATTCACGACCGCGCCGCGCTCACCGTGCTCGAGCGGAGCCAGTGACAGCATGCCCTGCGCCGACTTGGCGATGCAGCGGAAGGTGCCGATGAGGTTGATCTGGATGATGCGGTTGAAGGCATCGATCGGGAAGTGGGTGGGCTCGCCGGTCTTCTTGTCCCGGCCTGCGGTCTTCACCGCGTTGCCGGTGCCGGCGCAGTTCACCAGGATGCGCTCCTGGCCATGTGCCGCGCGGGCCTTGGCGAAACCCGCATCGACCTGCTCGTCGGAGGTGACGTCGACCTTGCAGAAGACACCGCCGATTTCCTTGGCGATGGCTTCACCCTTCTCCTCGTTGAAGTCGAAGATCGCGACCTTCACGCCCTGCGCGGCAAGCGCGCGCGAGGTGGCCGCGCCGAGGCCCGACGCGCCGCCGGTGACGACGGCGGCGACCGATGAATCGAGTTTCATTGCGTTGTCCTTTCGCGATCAGAGGCGTTCGATGATGATGGCGGGCGCCATGCCGCCGGCGGCGCACATGGTGACCAGACCATAACGACCGCCGCTGCGCTCGAGCTCGTCGAGCGCGGTGCCGATCAGGATCGATCCGGTCGCGCCGATCGGATGGCCGAGCGCGATCGAGCCGCCGTTGATGTTGACCTTCTCGCGATTGAGGTCGAGGTCGCGGATGAACTTCTCGGCGACGACCGCGAACGCCTCGTTGATCTCCCAGACATCGATGTCGTTCTTGGTCAGGCCGGCCTTGGCGAGAACCTTCTTGGCCGCCGGGACCGGCGCGTTCAGCATCAGCGTCGGGTCATCACCCTGGTTGGCATAGGCCACGATCCGGCCGCGCGGCTTGAGGCCGTGCTTCTCGGCATAGTCCTTCGACGTGATCAGCACCGCGGCGGCGCCGTCCACCACGCCCGAGCTGTTGCCGGCATGATGCACGCCCTTCCACTCGAGGCCCGGATAGCGGCGCTGGATCTGCTTCTTGAAGGTCGTGCCGTTGCCGAGATCGAAATCGGCAAGCTGTTCGAAGCTGGGCTTGAGCGAAGCCAAGCCTTCGGCGGTGGTCTCGGGACGCGGGAATTCCTCACGGCCGAGGGCCACGCTGCCGTCGTCGTTGAGGACCGGGATCACCGACTTGGCGAAGCGGCCTTCGTCGATCGCCCGCTTGGCGCGCTGCTGGCTGGTCAGTGCCAGGGCATCGCAGGCCTCGCGGCTGATCCCCTCGCGCGTCGCGATGGCGTCGCCGCACACGCCCTGGTGGGACTGCGGATGAATCTCGTCGAGCGCCGGATTGCCGGAACCCATCATCCGCGCCGGCTGGCCCGCCTTGGAGCGCTCGGCGGCGAGGGTCTGCTGATAGCTCATCATCTCGGTGCCACCGGCGATGACGCAATCTTCCATCCCCGACATGACAGAGGCTGCCGCGAGGTTCACCGAGGTGATGCCGCCGCCACAGAACCGATCCAGTGTCGTACCGCTGGCATTGATGTCGTAGCCGGCCGCGAGCGCCGACATGCGGCCGAGATCGCCGCCCTGCTTGCCTTCCTGGGTCGAGGTCGACCAGATGATGTCGTCGACGGTCGACGTATCGAGCTTGTTGCGCTCCTTGAGCGCGCCGAGCACGGTTGCTGCCAGCTGCTGCGGGTGCAGGTGCGACAGTGCGCCCTTGCCGGGCTTACCGATGCCACGCGGCGTGCGGACGGCGTCGATGATGTATGCTTCGGGCATGCGTTTCCCCTTCGTTTCAGATGTTTTGCTCAGATTGACTCGTACCGACGTCCCGACCATTCCGGTGCGCGTACCGCTTCGGAATGAGATGGGTCGTCAGCGGTGTGGCGTCACCGAAAGCGGCTCGGCAATCGAGTTGCGCTGATCTTCGAAATACTCGAAGCGCGGCACCGTGCGGCGTTCCCGCTCATCGGCACAGGCGGGCTTGTCGGCCCCTTGCGCAAACAACGGAGCGCCGGGCGCCGCGGCGTGGGGACCGAGCGCATACTTCTGCTCTTGCGGCAGGTAGATCAATTGGCCGATCTGGGTGAGGGTCAGCGTGAGACGGGAGACCGTCGAGCGGGGAAGACCGCAGCGATCGGCGATCTCGCGATTGCCCAGGCGAATGCTTCGGCCTTCGAAGCAACGCACGATGTCGAATGCGCGCGATACCACCTGGATCACGCGCCGGTTGTCCGTGCCGTCGGTGTCTTGCGCCATCAGTACTTCAGATCGACGTCCCATCGTTTACGCCTCACTCCTCATGTTCGTACGGGTGAATGAAGTCCGCCCGGGTTCGGGCGTGACGCGCCGATCCGCGACGTTACACTCGCGTGCGCGACGTGATGCGGCGCACGCGCCAGCGGATCTGCATAGAGGATCTGACCAAAAGCGCCCTGGCATCCAGCCCAGCGAAGCGAGCGCGGAGCAAGCAGCTTCGGATATCGATGGCCGACCGGCATCAGGCGGATTCTTTCCCTAGGGTTTCAGACCTTAATTAATTGATTAATTAGTCAGCTGCTTAAAGTGGGCGCTCCACCCTGTCAACTGCGGTTGCCGCAGGGCGCCCCGCGCGGATCGCACCTCGCTCACACCGCCTGGACCCATTCGTCGGAAGTAGTGGCTACCGCGGCGTCGCGACGCGATCGAACGGAAGCGCGCCGCCGGCGTGGCGAGACAAGCGTGCAGGCAGATGCGATCGGAGATCAGCAGATTTTCGTGAGAAGCAAACCAGGCAACCGGAGTGTCTGAAGCAACGCGACAGACGGCCGGGATGGCCTTACGAGGGCGAACCTAAGCTATGAAAGCTTGGTGGGCGCACCAGGGCTCGAACCTGGGACCCGCTGATTAAGAGTCAGCTGCTCTACCAACTGAGCTATGCGCCCGGAACTTGTCCGGAAATGACCCTCGCAAGAGAGGCCGTCGTTTAGCAAAGCGATTCCGCGATGTCCAGCAAGCTGGCGCAAGTTTTCCCGACTTTTACGCGCCCTCCCGACAGCCGAAAGGCCGCCGGATTCCGGCGGCCTTTCATGGGCTTGGCGAAAGCGCCGAGGCGCGGCGCTCAGAGCCGACCGGAGCGTTCCTGATCGGGACCGTCGTCGCGGTCGAAATGACGGTCGCGGCCGCCGCGCTCCCAACGGTCCATGCCGCGCTCGAGGCGGTGACGGCGCCAGCCCTCGGCGCCGAAGCCGCGGCCTTCCATGTGGGTGAGCATGGTCAGGCGCCGCTTCTGGTTGTCGTCGAGCGTCTTGTAGAGCGGATCGGCGGCATCGGCGATCTTCTTCAGCGAGGCCGAGGTCGCCGCCATGTTGTCGGCGCGTTCGCGCAGGCGCGCCACCGGATCATCCGGCTTCTGCGCCTTGTCGCCATCGGCCTTCTCGGCGGCCATCCGCGCATTGGCGCGATCCATCCGCATCTTGGCGAAGTCGCGCACCGCGGTCTCGACCGGTGGCCACAGCTTCTCCTGATCGGCGCTGAGCTTCAGCCCGGCGTGAACGGCAGCGATCCGCGCGTCGAGGAAAGCGGCCCGATCCTCGGGGCTCATCCGCGTATGGCTGTGGAACCAGGGACGATGCTGGGCATACACCGCGGTCGAACCGGCAATCGTGAGCGCCGCGATACCGGCGAGCAGAACTTTCTTCATGCGATCCTCCTTCAAGGGTTGCCCAAGGATGATGCGCCCGGCCGCGGCCTTCAACTTACCGATTTGACAGAGAGACCTCTCTTACCAAGATGTAATCCGGCTCATTTCGCGCCGGAAATAATCAAAGCGCGAGATCGCGCTTTGATTGCTTGTTGTTTGCGTTAGTTGATCATCCCGAGCACGCGCGGCAGCCACAGCGAGATCTCCGGCACGTAGGTGATCAGGCCGAGGAACACCAGCATCGCGCACAGCCACGGCAACACCGAGATCGTGATCTCGGAGATGCCCATCTTGGCGATACTGCTCGCGATGTAGAGGTTGAGGCCGACAGGCGGATGGCACAGCCCGACCTCGGTGTTGACGATCATCAGGATGCCGAGATGGACCGGGTTCACGCCGAGCTTGGTCGCCAGCGGATACAGGATGGGCGCCATGATCAATAGGATCGAGGACGGATCCATCACGTTGCCGGCGAGCAGCAGGATGACGTTGACGACGAGCAGGAACATCCACACCGAGAAGTTCTTGTCGATGATCCAGGCCGCCATCTCCTGCGGGATCTGCTCGTGCGTCATCAGGAACGAGAACAGCACCGCGTTGGTGATGATGTAGAGCAGCATCGAGCTCATGCTCGCCGCCTGCAGCAGCACCTTCGGCACCTCGGAGAGCTTCAGCTCCTTGTAGACGAACACGGTGATGAAGAAGGCGTAGGTCGCGGCGACCGCGGCGGCTTCGGTCGGCGTGAAGACGCCGCCATAGATGCCGCCGAGCACGATCGCGATCAGCAGCAGGCCCCAGATGCTTTCGCGGAACGCCTTGAACTGCTCGCCGATGGTCGCCCGCGGCATCTTCGGATAGCCGTTGCGTTGCGCCACGAAGAAGGTCACCGCGGCCAGCATCAGCGCGAGCAGGACGCCCGGCACGATGCCGGCCATGAACAGCGCGCCGATCGAGGTGTTGGTGGAGACGCCGTAGAGCACCAGGATGATCGAGGGCGGCACCAGGATGCCGAGCGCGCCCGAGGTCGAGATCACGCCGACGCCGAACCGCTTCGGATAGCCGTGATCGACCATCGCCGGCATCATGATCGAGCCGATCGCGACCACGGTCGCGACGCTCGAGCCCGAGATCGCCGCGAACATCGCGCAGGCCGCGACGCCGGCGAGCCCGAGGCCGCCGGGCAGATGCCCGACCAATGAGGTCGTGAACGCGATCATCCGCCGCGCGACGCCGCCGCGGGTCAGGAAGGTGCCGGCCAGGATGAAGAACGGGATCGCCATGATGCCGAAATTGTCGAGGCCCGAAAACAGCTTCAGGCCGACGCTCTCGATCGGCACCTCGGTCATCGTGAACAGGAAGGTGAGCACGGTCAGGCCGAGCGAGATCGAGATCGGCATGCCCGTCAGCATCAGGGCAAACAGCAGTCCAAAAATAAGGGCGGCGCTCATCACGCTTCTCCGAGCGCGACGGGCGCGGTCTTGCTGGTCTCGACGCCGTCGACATGGGAGGCGTCATGGTGCGGCAGCTCGTCGGTCCACCAGTAGTTCCAGCACACTTGCAGGAAGCGGAAGCACATCAGATAGGAGCCGAGCGGGATGCAGGCATAGACGATCCAGCTCGGGATCTCCATGTCGGGCGAGACCTGGTCGGTGTGCATCAGCTCGTAGACGAACTTGGCGCCCATGGTGCCGACGATCGCCGTGAACAGCGCACCGCCGAGCAGGCCGAACAGGATGGTGCGCTTGCGCCAATAGTCGTTGAGGCGATTGATCAGGACGTCGACGCCGACATGGATGCCGGTGCGCACGCCATAGGCGGCGCCGAACTTCGCCATCCAGATGAACATGTAGATGCAGAGTTCCTGCGACCAGGCGAGATTGATGCCGAACAGATACGGATAGAGCAAGGGAACGTCGACCAGAAAGCGGTGCACGACCGTGACGAAGGTCAGGAGCGTCGCGGCCCCCATCAGGCTCGCGATGATGATTTCCTCGAGCCGGTCCAGAATCTTCAGCAGCATAAATCTCCCCTGTCATGGCCTGATGCGGCAACCGGCCACGGCACCCAAGCCGCGGCCTCACACGGCCGCGGCGTTCGTTGTGATTGCGGTTTGGATCCGCCCTAGTTCATCGGGCTACGGCCCGTTTCCTTGAGGAATTCGTCGATCAGCGGCTGGCCGACGCGTGAGGCAACGTCCTTGTAGACCGGCATCATCGCCTTGCGCATCGCCTCGTCCTGCTCCGGCGTCAGGCTGATGATCTCGGTCTTGCCGGCCTTCTTGATCTCGGCAAGCGCGTCGTCGTTCTCCTTGGCCGACTGGTTGTTGCCGAACTCGGTGGCTTCCTTCATCGCCTTGGAGAGCTCGTCGCGGATGTCGCCCGGCAGGCCGTCCCAGAACTTCTTGTTCACGATCACGACATAGCCGATGTAGCCGTGATTGGTGACGGTGGCGTATTTCTGCACCTCGTGCATTTTCTGGGTGTAGATGTTCGACCAGGTGTTCTCCTGGCCGTCGACCACGCCGGTCTGCAACGCCTGGTAGACATCCGAGAACGCCATCACCTGCGGGATCGCGCCGAGCGCGCGGAACTGGGCCTCCAGCACCTTCGAGGACTGGATGCGGAATTTCAGGCCCTTGTAGTCTGACGGCGCGATCAGCTTCTTGTTGGCGCTCATCTGCTTGAAGCCGTTGTCCCAATAGGCCAGACCGGTCATGCCCTTGGAATCCAGCAGCTTGAGCAGCTTGGCGCCGAGCGGGCCATCGGTCACCTTGCGCAGCGACTTCAGGTCGGGAAGGATGTAGGGCAGATCGAAGACCTCGAATTCCCTGATCCCGATCGGGCCGAACTTCGAATTCGACGGCGCCAGCATCTGCACCGCGCCGAGTTGCAGCGCCTCGAGCTCTTCCTTGTCCTTGTAGAGCGTCGAGTTCGGATAGACTTCGACCTTCACCTTGCCATTGGTGTACTTCTCGGCCAGTTCCTTGAACTTGTCGGCCGCCTTGCCCTTCGGCGTATCCGAGGCCACCACGTGGCTGAACTTGATGACGATCGGCGACTGTGCCGCAGCCGGCCCGACCAAGGCCAAAGCCGCGATCGACGCCGCGGCCAAAATGAATTTACGCATGTTTCCTCCCGCGTAATTGCGGGGCACGAACACCGGCCCCGAGACATCCGGTCGCACCATTACAGAGAAGCAACGACGATTGCCATTGCCCCTTTAGCAGGGGCTGAATGCGCTATTGCTGCACTGCAAAATCCGATCCGACGGTATCCGCTGCGGCTCTCGCAGCCGTCCGGTGACAGGGTGTGCGCCGGGTTTTCGGTGTCATCACCGGCGCCTGCGGTCGGTTGATCGGCGAGTGAGCCACGGCTCTTGCCACGTCGTCCGGGCGTAGGCCGGGACCCATACGCCGCAGCAGACGTTATCGGCGGGACTCGTCGTTCCGGCATCGCGCACCAATTTTCATTTGGGGTAATGGGTCCCGGCCTGCGCCGGGACGACGGTGAGTATGTTGCGCAGTTTGAGCGTCAAACCACCGCGTTCTCGCGACATGATTTGTCCGAGACGTGCTTGTCGCTGGGACGATCTTCCGGGGTTCCGGGATCCGAACGTCAAGATCACGGCCGGAGCCGTGGCAGCCGTCGTGATGACGGCCATGCTGTTCGTGATCATGTTCGCTTTGATGATCGCCGTTTGACCGCCCGTCCGGCTCCGCTCAGGGCCGCCCTGGCGTTGCTAGCGATGTCCTCCATCCGCACGCCATGCACGCGCCTTGGCCGAGATCGCCGCAGATCCGGGCGCGCTCCCGCTCGAACAAGTTCGGCCATGTCGGGTCATAGCTGGAAATGACAATCGACCCGGCTCCGTATCTCTCCACCTGCGCCCCCCCCTGATCGTCCTTGACTGAACCGTATCACGCGGTGGCGCGTCTCGCAGCGCGCGACGACGGCTCATGCGCCTGCGGCGTCGCTGGCGGGCGGGCAAAGCGACATCCGGCTTTCACCTGATCAGGCAGGGCGGCAAGGCCTTTTCGTTGGATGGTGCGATCGTCGACGACGAGAGTCTCATGCTCTCGGATGGTCGGCTCGGTCATCAGTCCTAGGACGATCTAGGACTGCGGTCCGATTTACTTCGAATCGAAGGAATGCGCATCTCGGGCAATTGCTTAACTGGGAGATGAAAATGAAATCAATAGTTCCCGCTCTGAGCTTGGCCACAACTGTACTTTTGGCACTGGTTGGTTCGGCTCGAGCGAATCAAGTTTCAGTCGATATCAGTGGTGACGTCAACGCCAATGTCGCCACCTATAGCGGCGGCGGAAATTACCCGCAGGGCGGCACGACACTGGCCATCAACGGCATCAACTTCAATTTGGCAAGTTACCCCGGCACGACGAACCTGGGGGCGGTGCAACTCAGCCCGGGGGGAACAACATCGGTGACGTTCGCCGTAGATATCCCCAACGTCGGAACAATCTACACGCTGCTCAACTCGGCCTTCGGTGCATTTGGCGGCGTCGTCGGGACGATCACATTCAATGGTTCAAGCGGGTCCGATGCGTTCAATCTGACGGAAGGAACCAACATCCGGGATCATTACTGTTGCGGCGGTTACAACGGCGTTGCGACCAACCTTTACGGCACCGCCAATTTCAACACTGACCGCCTCGATGCGCAAAGCTTCGATGTTTCCAACCTTGGCACGTTGACGAGCATCGTCTTTTCCGAAAGCAATGGTGGCGCGTACGGGGAGCCATTTCTGTCGGCGATTACGGCCGATACGGCGGTGGCCTCCGCTGTCCCCGAGCCTTCGAGCTGGGCGATGATGCTGCTCGGCTTTGCAGGTATTGGCGTTATGGCCTATCGGCGCAAGCAGAGCGGACGTCGGCTTCACCTCGCCTGACCGGCGATCATCTCATCCGAAAGGCCGCCCTTGGGGGCGGCCTTTGCGCTGGCGACCGCAGCTCGAGTTTGCCGTTCGAACGTCGCACGGCAACGAGGCAATCGCATTTTCGGTTCCGATCGAAATCAGAACCGAAGCTTGTTCGTCGCGATCGATTTCGTCACACCCACAATGATGCTTTGTTCGCGGCCGCTCTTTCTGACCGACCTCACTCCACGGGCAGATACGATGATTTCGTCGACGCAAGAAGATTGCCGATCGCCGCCCGAAGCTTGCTGTTGGATACCGGTTTGTGGAGCAAGAGAAGGCCGCTGGCGGCCGCCTCCTGTAGCCGATCGGGAGCCGTATCTCCCGTGATCAGAACCGCAGGAATGATCTCGTTGTATTCCGATCGAAGCTTCTCGATCGCCTCGATGCCGTTCTCGTAGTTCCGCAGGCGATAATCGCAGATCACAAGATCCGGTTTGATCGGGCAAGCCGCGAGCAGTTGCAAGACCTCGCTGACCGAAGCTGCGGAGACAACCTCGTGTCCCCAGCCCTTTAGCAGCGCGGACATCGCCTCTCGGATCGGAAGTTCGTCGTCGATCACGACCACCAAGGCGCGAGCAAGGGCTCCGCCCGGCTCCTGAAGCGGAACTTCCAGTTCCTCCAGCAGCGTCGCGCTCGCGAGGGGGACGTCGATCCGGAAGCAGGAGCCGCGGCCCGGTTGCGACATCACGGAGAGCCTGCACTCGAGCAAGTCCGTCAGGCGGCGGACGATGGCGAGGCCAAGGCCAAGGCCCTCAGCGCGATCACGTTCTGGATTTTCCAGCTGGTAGAACTCTTCAAATATTCTTTGCTGTTGGTCGATCGGAATGCCCGGGCCGGTGTCCCAAACCTCGACCGACAACAACGAGCCGCGGCGCCGGCAACCCACCACGACACGACCGCAATCGGTGTAGCGTACGGCATTGGCGATCAGGTTGCGCATGATCCGATCACCGAAGAGAACAGGATCGGTGAAGACGCTGGCGCTGCATGCATGGAGCTTCAGCGCGATATTCTTGGTCGCTGCCAGTTCACGATAGTCGGAGCAGATCCGGCTCAGCAATGGATGGATCGGGAGGTTTTGGCGGCGAACTTCGACGACGCCGGCATCCAGTCTCGAGATCTCGAGCAGTGCGGCGAACAGACGATCAAGGGTGACCGCCGAACTTTCGATCAACGCGACCAGCCGTGTCGCCTCCGCAGGCAGTACGATACCTCGGAGTGCGCCGATCAGCAGCGAGAGGGCGTGCGCGGGCTGGCGCAGATCATGACTCGCGGCAGCCAGGAAACGGGACTTTGCCCGATTGGCTTGATCCGCCAGTTCTTTCTGTTGCCGGAATCGTTCAGCCAGCTCAATCGACCAGACCCGCAGATCGACGGCGGCCTTGAAGTTGCGGTTGACGTTAAGCGCAAGCCCGCCCATCCCAACGATGTAAATCAACATGAAGAAGGCACTGATCTGTTGAATCTGGCTGGTGTCTCCCACCTTCAGCAGCACATAAGGAAACGTGGCCGGGAAGAACAGGGCACAGAACGACGGAAGATAGGAGCTGCGCGCCGGGATCGCACCGGTAGCGACGCCGAACGTCACTGCGAGCACGAGCACCTGAATTTCGAAGAAGCCCGCTGTTGCGAGATGGACAGTGGCCCATCCCCATGTGGAGCCTTCCACGAGGCTGATCGCCGTGAAGCTCCACGCCCAGCGCCGCCAGTTTGCGGCGGACGATGAGTCGCGATGATACATCCACCGGAGAACCAGGTGCGCGACGACGCATGCTGCGATGCATGTAACCCAAGCCAGGCTGGTCGCTGCGTCCGTCACGCCGAGATGGATCAGTGCCGTGACCAGAAGAACGGCCGTTGTTGCCGTAGCCAGCCCGTTGAGAACGACATTCCTGAACAGCGCGGCAACCTGCTCCGTGCGCAGAAGCGAGCGATGTTCGGGCAGAATGAAGGAGACCTCGGCTCCGGCCTGATCCGTCACGTTCATGCTGGCCTGTTCGGCATCTCGTTCAAACTCGTTCGGAACGGTTGCATGCGATATCGCCGCAGCCGAAGCATACCACGTTCTCGACGATAGAGGCCGGGGGCTGGGGCGCATTCGTGCGCCACTCGCAGCCGAACGCCGTGTTTCGCAGAGTGTCGCGGCTGCACGTCGCCAGGACAGCTTCGAGATAGACCTAGGACGTCCTAGGACCTTGTGCCCGCCACGGGCCCCTGCCTTGCCGACCAGACACATCCTGCGCCATAGTCGCGGGATGAAGATACTGGTCGTCGATGATCATCCGGTCATGCTCGAGGGGCTATCCGCGCTGCTGCGCCAGGAAGGACCGCAGACCATCATCGTGCAAGCCAGCAGCGCAACGCAGGCGCTCGCCGCCGTCGAGAGCCACCAAGACCTCGATATCGTCGTGCTGGACCTGATGATGCCAGGGGCAAGTGGATTGTCGACGATCTCTGAGATCGGTCGCGCGCGGCCCGAACTCCCCGTTGTCGTGCTCTCGTCGTCCGAGGATCCCATCGACGTCCGCAACGCCTTGTCTCAAGGTGCGCTTGGCTACGTGCCAAAATCGGCCAGCCGGACCACGCTACTCTCCGCCATTAGCCTCGTGATGAATGGTGAACTCTACATTCCACCGTTGATGCTCAACCAGATCGCGACCGCCAGGCCCGTTGCCGACCGACCGACGCCACGCGCATTGCTGACACCCCGCCAGATCGACGTTCTCCGTCGTATCGGTGAAAGCCTGCCCAACAAGACCATTGCTTATGAAATGGATCTCTCGGAGAAAACCGTCAAGGCGCACATCACTGCGATCTTCAAGGCCCTCAACGTCGTCAATCGCACACAGGCAGCCGCAGCCGGCCGAGACCTTGGCCTGATCCGGCCGACGCGAGAGGCGGACGTGGCGCGGAAGCCGATGGATCGACCGTGAACACAATCGGCACGATCCGAGCCGTGGGAATGACGGCAATCGCTTCGCTCTGCGTCGCGTCCTGCGGGCCGCGGCTCCAGTGTCGGCTGGCATCCGGAGGAGATTGGTTTCCGGTGCCGGTTTTCAGCGAAGTCTCGCAGGCGGCCGCCGCCGTGCACGGTTCGCTCGCATGCGATGTGGTGTATCGCATCGACAAGCGCGACTATGTTCTTGGCGGATGCAATCGTGATCCTGTCGGTCTCTGGCCGAAGCAAGAAGGACGTCTGCACGAGGGAACGGGACGGCGGCAGTTGATCTGCAAGGAATGAAGCCCAACAGCCAGATGATGGTCTCGATCCTTCAGGGAGCTCCCGTTGCGGTGTGGTCTTGGCCGGATACCGAGACACGGCGAGATCACGGCTGGAGCCGTGGTGGCCTCATCATGACAGCCATGCTGTTCGTGATCATATTGGCATTGATGATCGCCGTAGTCGGCGACGAATGCCGCGAACTCGATCTCGGCGAATGATCTACGCGCTACGGAATCTTTGCGCGAAGCACCCGACGCGCGTCTTCAAGTACACGGATGAGGCGATCCAGTTCCTCTGCCCCGAGGAAAACCTCGACATCTCCGTTCTTCCGCAGTGACACAGCGAGCCCCACCGCGTCTCCGCTCACGCGGACAAGTACCACCCCTTCATCGCCGCTGTCCTTGTCGATGAAACTGATTGGCGGAATATTCATGACTCACTCCCGTGGTCCGAGGCGATGAGGATAGAGCGAGTTGCCACCGCGATCTCCGCTCAAACAGAAACGCGGCGCCGAAGCGCCGCGTTTTCAACTCGCCGATCGTGCGCGCTCGTCAGCTCGCGGCCGCCGCAGGGACGTCGCGCTGGCGCTTCATCACGATCTTGTTCAGCGCGCCGAGATAGGCCTTTGCGGACGCGACCAGCGTGTCCGGATCGGCGGCACGCGCGGTCATCGAGCGGCCTTCATGCGCCAGACGCACCGAGACTTCGGCCTGAGCGTCGGTGCCTTCGGTCACCGCGTGGACCTGGTACAGCTCCAGCTTGGCCTCGTGCGGCACCAGGCGCTTGATGCAGTTGAACACGGCGTCTACCGGGCCGTTGCCCTCGGCTTCCTCGATCTTGATCTGGCCGTCGACGTCGAGCTTCATGGTCGCGCGCTGCGGGCCATGGGTACCGGCGATCACGGTCAGCGACGCCAGCTTGATGCGATCGTGGGCGGCCGCCATCTCCTGGTCGACCAGCGCCTCGATGTCCTCGTCGTAGATGTCCTTCTTGCGGTCGGCCAGCGCCTTCATCCGCGTGAACGCATCTTCCAACTGGTTCGGGCCGAGCTTGTAGCCCATCTCCTCCAGCTTGTGCACGAAGGCATGGCGGCCGGAATGCTTGCCCAGCACCAGCGAGGACTGCTTCAGGCCGACCATTTCGGGCTTCATGATCTCGTAGGTCGAGGCGTCCTTCAGCACGCCGTCCTGGTGGATGCCGCTCTCATGGGCGAAGGCGTTGCGGCCGACGATCGCCTTGTTGTACTGCACCGGGAACGAGGTCGCGGCCGACACCACCTTGGAGGCGCGGGTGAGCTGCGTGGTGTCGATCTTGTTCCAGTACGGAAACTTGTCGTTCCGCACGTTGATCGCCATCACGATCTCTTCCAACGCGGCATTGCCGGCGCGCTCGCCGATGCCGTTGACGGTGCATTCGACCTGGCGCGCACCACCCATGATGCCGGCCAGCGAATTGGCGACCGCCATGCCGAGGTCGTTGTGGCAATGCACCGAGAAGATCGCCTTGTCGGAGTTCGGCACGCGCTCGATCAGCGTCTTCATGAAGTGGGTGTATTCCTCCGGCACGGTGTAGCCGACGGTGTCGGGGATGTTCACCGTGGTGGCGCCGGCCTTGATGACGGCCTCGACGATCCGGCACAGATAGTCCATCTCGCTGCGGGTGCCGTCCTCGGCCGACCATTCGACGTCGTCGATCTGGTTGCGGGCGCGGGCGACCATCGCGACCGAGGTCTCGATCACCTGCTCCGGCGTCTTGTTCAGCTTGACCCGCATGTGCAGCGGCGAGGTTGCGATCACGGTGTGGACGCGGCCGCGGCGGGCGAACTTCACGGCCTCGGCGCAGCGGTCGATGTCGGCCGGGTGCGCGCGGGACAGGCCGGCGATGACTGAGTTCTTGGAGCGACGGGCGATCTCGCTGACCGCCTGGAAGTCGCCCTCCGAGGTGATCGGGAAGCCGGCCTCGATGACGTCGACCCCCATATCGTCCAGCAACTCGGCGACTTCGAGCTTCTCCTCGAAGGTCATGGTGGCGCCGGGGCACTGCTCGCCGTCGCGCAGGGTGGTATCGAAAATGATGACGCGGTCCTTCTCGGACTTATCAGGGGTGGCCATGTCAGAAATTCCTTTAAGCTTTGCGCCCGTCATGTTTGCTGCTTGAGCGTTTGGGCGGTTATCAGGGTCCGATGATCTCGTACAAACCCCTGAGTGCCCAGGCGCAAACGCCCAGCCGGCCCTCAGGGGCAGGTAAGAAGCAGGCCGCCAATAAGGAGGGTGGGCCGCGCGGCCGGGATCGTGGCGGTAGCCTGGGCCACCTCCCCCGAAATCCCGTCAATTTGGCCGCGAATCAGCATTGCCAGACCCTTTTGAGCGCTAAAATCCTCGGTCAAAACCATTGACGGTCGGTTGCCGGGACGCGCTATGCGCCGTCGTTCTAGACGATTATGGCAAGCCGCCGCAATGGGTAAAGATGGTCAGGGGGGTTGACCTAACGGCCAGCCGGTGCGCCGAGGCAAAATCGGCTCCCCATGGGGCCGCGGTCCCCGCCGGATCCGTCACTTCGGCCCGGTCAGCAGGATTGTCAGGATGAACAAGATCCAGTCGTTCAGAATATGCGCACCGGTCGATACCCAGATGCTCTTCGTCATGATGTACGGCAACAGCAGGACAAGACGGGTGCTCCCGATGACGGCGAGACACTGCACGACATTCCAGCCATAGGTGGGGAGGTGCGCGCCCGCGAACAGAAGCGCCGCGATCACCCATGCGGCCACGATCGATGCCCGCCGCGAGAGGCGAAGTTTGGCGCAGAACAGCCACAACAGCGCCAGGAACGGCAGGATCGTGAAGACCTCCTCGCCAAACAGCTGCGGGATGGTCTTGAGGAAGAACAGGATCAACCCGGCAAGCGGAAGATTGGCGAGCCCGGCGAGAGCCGCATTGGGATTCGTTCCCGAAAGCGTCGTCAAGGTGAAGCCGATCAGCGCGCCGATCAGCACGTTGAGAACCGCAAATCCCACCATCCAGCCGATGTCCCGGACGCCCACGCGCCGAAACAACGCGGTCCAGTGCCTCGGCACGACGATAGCGAGCGCGATGAGGGGAATGGCAAAGAACAGAACTGCCGGAACGAATTGTCCGAAGCCTTTGGCAAACATCGGGATCGGGGTGACGAGCACAACGAACGCTGCGACCAGCATGACCATGACGAACAGCCATTGCCGGCCCGAGATCGCCGCCGGCCTGCCGTTGTAATAGGGGAAGTCGTCGCCGGGATATTCAAAGCGCTCGAACCGGCTCGGGTCCAACGGGACGAGAGACGCCACAGGTTCTGTCGTGTCGACCATCCTTACGCCTCCTCGCCTTGCAGCCTTTCGAAGCCAACCGGGCGAGGCCTGCGTCACGCCTGCCGACGTGTCGGCTGCGCCTATTTCCGGCCGCCCTTGTCGGCCCCCTGCTCCGCCTCCAGCGCCTCGCGGATGCGCTTGAACTCGCTCAACTCGGCCTTGTCGACTTCGGGAAATTTCAGCTCCAGCCTGTCCAGCGCACTCACGATGGTCGAGCCGATCACGGCGCGCGCGAACCATTTGTGGTCGGCCGGCACGATGTGCCAGGGCGCCTCCCTGGTCGCGGTATGGTGGATCATGTCCTGATAGGCGGCCTGGTACTTGGCCCACAGCGCGCGCTCGGAAATGTCGGCCATCGAGAACTTCCAGTTCTTGGCCGGCTCCTCCAGCCGGTCGAGAAAGCGCCGGCGCTGCTCATCCTTGGAGACATGCAGGAAGAACTTCAGGATCACGGTGCCGTTGCGCGACAGATAGCGCTCGATCGCGGCAATGTCCTCGAAGCGTTCGCGCCAGATGTTCTTGGTCACCAGCTTCTTCGGCAGCTTCTGCTTGGCAAGCACCTCGGGGTGCACGCGCACGATCAGGCACTCCTCGTAATAGGAGCGGTTGAAGATGCCGATGCGGCCGCGCTCCGGCAGCGCGATCATGGCGCGCCACATGTAGTCGTGGTCGAGTTCCCGGGTCGACGGCTGCTTGAAGGAGGAGACCTCGCAACCCTGCGGATTGACGCCCTCGAACACGCTCTTGATCGCCGAATCCTTGCCGGCGGCATCCATGCCCTGAAAGATCAGGAGCAGCGACCAGCGGTCCTGGGCGTAGAGCTTCTCCTGGAAATCGTTGAGCCGCTTGCGGTTGGCCTCGATGATCTTGCCGCCGGCGTCCTTGTCGATGCCGCCCTTCTCGGCGGTCGGGTACGACTTCAGGCGAAACTCGCTGCTGCCGTCGAAGCGGAACGGTACGACGAAGGGTTTCAGTTCATCGGCGAGCGATTGGGACGGTTTGCTGCTCATGGCCTCTCGACGGCTTGCGTGGCGATTTGATCCGGTCGATCACGCTACCAAGAATGCCCTTGGGCAGGAAGATGATGAACAGCACCAACAGCACGCCATAGACCAGATTATCCCAGCCGACCGCCTTGGTGCCGAACCAGATCCGCAGCACCTCCGCCATCACGATGGTGATGACGGCGCCGACAGTCGGGCCGAGCGCGACATAGACGCCGCCGACGATCGCCGCGAACACCATTTGCAGGGAGACTGCGATGCCGCTCACGGTATCCGGCGAGATGAACATCTGGTACTGGCAATACAGCGCGCCCGCGAGCGCGGTCATCAGCGCGCTGATCAGCGTGACCTTGAGCTTCTCGACGGTGACGTTGACGCCGGCGGCGGCGGCCGCGTCCTCGTCCTCCGAGATCGCCTCCATGGCGTGGCGGATCATGCTGCGGTCGATCGCGCGCCAGATCACGAGGCCCAGGACCCAGACCGCGAGCGCGATCAGGTACCAGGTGGTCTTGTCGTCGAATTGCAGCGCCAGCAGGCCCTTGCCGCTCGGCGCGCGCTGCGGCGTGTAGCCGAGCGAACCGCCGGTATAGTCGCGGGTCGCGGTGATGACTTGCAGCACGATGCCCGACAGCGCCAGGGTCACCAGCACGAAATAATGCCCGGTGATGCGGAAACGGAAGCAGGGATAGGCGACGATCAGCGCCAGCACGCCGGCGGTTGCCATGCTCACGGGAATGCCGATCCAGGGCGAGACGCCGAGATGATTCCACAACAGCGCGGTGACATAGGCGCCGATGCCCATGAAGCCGCCATGGCCAAGCGACACCAGCCCGAAGCGGCCCATGATCGACCACGAAGTATAGGCGAACGACCAGATCAGGATCAGCACCAGGAGGTGCAGATGATAGGGATCGCGATGCACGAAAGGCAGCGCGACAAGCACCACCAGCGCGATGATCCAGCCGGCAAGCCCTCTGTTCACGAGCGCCTCGACAGCAGGCCGGCGGGCCGGATGAACATCATCACGATGAAGAAGGCGAAGGCCAGCACGTAACCCCATTCGAGATCGGAGAACAGGCCGCCGAGCGAGATGATCTCGGCGAACACGAAGGCGGCGACGAAACCGCCGATGAAATTGCCAAGGCCGCCGAGCACGCAGATCAGGAAGGTGATCGGCCCGAACGACAGGCCGACGAACGGATGCACGTCATATTGCAGCACCAGCAGGCAGGCAGCGAGGCCGGCCAGCCCGCCGCCGATCGCCGAGGTGATCAGGTAGATGCGTTTGGGATCGACGCCCATCAACGGCATGATCTGGCGGTCCTGCGCGATGGCGCGGATCGCGGTGCCGGTGAAGGTGCGGGTCAGGAACAGATAGACCCCGATCATGCCGGCGAGCGCCGCACCGAACGACAAGAGGCGCGCATAGCTGAAATTCATCTCGCCGAGCGAGAGCACCGGCAGGCGGATGCCGAGATTCTTGAAGTCGATGCCGAAGGCAACGGTGGCAAAGCTTTGCAGGATGAACAGCACGCCGCCGGTGGCGAGCAGCTGGTTGATCGGCGGCGCGGTCAGGAGCGGCGCGATGACCAGGAAATGCAGCAGAGCGCCGAGCAGCGCCACCAGCAGGATGACCAGCGGCGCGGCGGCCCAGTACGGCAGATGAAACACCTGCACGAGATAGTACATGCCGTACATCCCGATCATCACCAACTCGGCGTAGCAGATCCAGGTGACGTCGATGACGCCGAAGATCAGATTGAGCCCGAGTGCCAAGAGCGCCAGCACGCCGCCGAGCAGAATGCCGTTGATGACGGCCTCCAGCAGGTAGATGTCGAAGATGTCGAGGAAGGATTGCATGGCTGCTGCCTTAGAGCGTCGTCGTCTAGGTGAACAGGCAAAACCGTCATCCTGAGGAGCCGCGAAGCGGCGTCTCGAAGGATGCGCGGCCCCGCTGGTGGCCGTACATCCTTCGAGGCTCGCTACGCTCGCACCTCAGGATGACGGGGAAGTGTGTGAACGCGCTTGCTCGACTCACAGTCATCATCCTCATACCCCCAGATACGCCTGCTTGACGGTATCGCTGGCCGCGAGTTCCGCCGCGGACCCTGCGGCACGGATGCTGCCGGCTTCCAGCAGATAGGCGCGGTCGACCACGCGCAGCACCTGCTGCACGTTCTGCTCGACGATCAGCACCGTGAGCCCTGAGGCACGGATGCGCTTGACCAGTTCGAACACCTGCTGCACCACGACCGGCGCGAGCCCGGCCGAGGGCTCGTCGAGCAGCAGCAGTTTCGGGTTCGACATCAGCGCGCGGCCGATCGCGCACATCTGCTGCTCGCCGCCCGACATGGTGCCGGCCATCTGCTGAAGGCGCTCCTTGAGCCGCGGGAACAGCTCGAACACGAAGTCGAGCCGCTCGGCGTAATGCGCGCGGGCGCCCGGCATGTAGGCACCCATCTTCAGATTGTCCGCCACGGTGAGCCGCGGAAACAGCCGGCGGTTTTCCGGCACATGTGCAATGCCGAGGCTGACGATGCGATGCGCTGGCGTCGCGACCACGTCGCTGCCCTGCATGGTGATGGTGCCGCTGGTCGGGCGGATCAGGCCCGAGATCACCCGCATCAGCGTGGTCTTGCCGGCACCGTTCGGGCCGATCACGCCGATCGCCTCGCCCGCTCTGACGTCGAGGCTGACGTCGAACAGCGCCTGGAAGCTGCCATAACCCGCATCGATCGATCGCAGCTCCAGCATGCCGGTCACGCTCCGATCCGACGGCGTGCTTGGGCGGCGGCCGCGGCCGCCAGGCTCGCGTCGGCATCGGTGCCGAGATAGACCTCGATCACCCTCGCATCACCGGCGATATCGGCCGGCAGGCCCTCGGCGATCTTCTCGCCATGATCGAGCACCATGACGCGGTCGACCACGCGCATCAGGACGCCCATGATGTGCTCGACCCAGATGATGGTGATGCCGAGCTCGTCGCGGATCCGGCGCAGCATGTCGGCGGCCTGATCCATCTCGGCCTCGTCGAGCCCGCCGAGACTTTCATCCGCGAGCAGCAGTTTTGGCCCGGTAGCGAGCGCCTTGGCCAGCTCGAGCTTCTTCAGCCCGGCGGCGCCGAGGCCCTCGACGCTGCTGTGCCGATCGGTCGGCAGGCCGACCATCGCAAGCGCGCGCTCGGCCGCCGCCTCCGCCTTGCTGCGGCTGTGGCGGCCCTGGCCGTAGAAGCCGGCAAGCACGACATTCTCGAAGATGCTGAGGCGGTGAAACGGCCGCGGGATCTGGAAGGTACGGCCGATGCCGCCGACGATGATGCGGTGCGGCGCCAGTCCCGCGATCTCGCGGCCATCGAACAGGATCGAGCCCGAGGTCGGCGATAACGTGCCCGACAGCATGTTGAAGATCGTGCTTTTGCCCGAGCCGTTCGGGCCGATCAGGCCGAGGATCTCGCCCTGCTCGACGCGGAACGACACGTTGTTGACGGCGCGAAAGCCGCCAAACCGCTTGACCAGGCCTTCGACGGCGAGCACGGCGGGCTCCGCAGCGCGATCGATCGGCGTCTATCGGCGATGCCGGCGAGCGGCAGCAAGCCGGCGCGCAGCCTTGGTGACCCGCATGAATCCCTCCCGGAGATTGTGCACTGCGTTTCTTGTTCTCGTGCCGCCTATCACAGGGGGAGCGAACGATGATGTCAAGCGCGATGGCTGCGTCGGCGCGGCGCAGGCACACCTATTGGTCATCGCGCAGGTTCTCTTTCAAGAACTCGCGAAGAGCTTCTGCTGCCTGCTCTGCTGCCCCCGCATTGTATTCGATCCAATGCCCAAACGCCATTCGACCCGGATACATCGTGGGACGGTCAAAGCCATGAACGGCGTTCGGAAAGCTCATCAGCCTGACCGCACGAGCAGTTGCAGGCCGTAGATTCATCATCGAACGACAGACCGACTGCTTTGACCAATCGTCGTCCTCTCCGTTCAGAATCAATAACGGCTTTGCCGTATCCAGGCTTGACCCGTAACACGGATAAAATGCGACCCCGGCCCTGAAGTCCAGTGTCGGTGGAACTTCAAAGATTTGAGTATCTCTCTTTCTGATAGCGGCAATCGTCGCAACGCCACCAGCAGAGAAGCCCACCAGCGCGACGCGCCGCGCGTCCACGTCTGACTGCGTGCTCAAGAAGATCAACGCGCCGAAGGCGTCTTGCATGCGATAGGACCTCGTGTCTGTATCACACGTCTCCTTGAGGCCCCTTGTCACAAAGCTATCGACGATCAGAACAACGTATCCCCACGACGTGAGCAGATCAGGCCAGAAGTTGCGTCCGAGCCGAGGATCGAACAGGGATCCAAGTCCGGCACAGCCATGCAGAAGTATCACAGCAGGAAATGGCCCCGCCCCATCTGGCTTTTGGAGGTAGCCCTGCACGCGCGCTGGAGCCGGTGGAAACAACGGTACGCTATCCTTCACTGCTTGACCTGCCTTTAACCCGGCGCTCAGGTACCGCGCCCCCTCAAACTGGACGGATACAGCGCCAATTGCCGAGCTGATGGCGCTCCAGCAGATAGCGAGGCTGATGATCGACGTGCGCAGCAGATGCATCGATGTCCCCGACGTGAACTCCGCATTGCGGTCCTGCGGGCCGAAAGCATATCGAGTCACGGCCATTGGCTAAGTGGACAGGCGCTGCTCATCCGGGGGCCGCCCCATGCCTGCCTGCTTGATCGCCTCAAGTAATCGATCGTTGTCCGAGGATAGAAAATCGATCAGACGCCTGGCGGTCTCAGGCACCTTCGTATCGCAGACGAGCGCGGCCGTGAAGGTTTGGACAAGCTGCAAATTCTTGGGGAGCAGGCCAACCAGTTCGATGCCGGGTTCGTGAACCAGTTCACTGATCGGCCCGATCGCCAAATTCGCCCCGCCTGCTCGCAGCGCTGCGGCCGATTCGGTTCCACGCGCTTCAAGCGTGAGTTCGACCGCGTCCGGCAGATCGAGATTCGGGAAAATCTTGTCGCGGACATACTGTCCGCTTGTGCTGCTTGGCACGACCACTCGGCCAGCTTCAATCACTGCCTTTCTGAATGCTGCATCATTGCCGATGTCCGGCCTGGGAGAGCCTGCACGGACGGCGGCAGCCAGGGCGGACGTCGCCAGCCCGGTTTCGGAGCCCGCAAGAATTCGCCCATCCAGGATCAGCTTTTGCAAGCCCTCGCGCGAAAGGATGACAACGTCCGCTTTGATGCCATTCGCAAGCTGGTGCCTGATTGTCTTCGGGCCGGTGCCTTCCGACGCTCCGGACCCGGTTTCCACCTTGATGTGCGAGCGTCGCTCGAATTCAGGCAAGACTTCCCGGTAGACCGCTGCAAAGCCGCCCGAAATGATGACCTTGATTGTTTCGGGTGTGTCGATCATTGCGAGTTCCTGCTCAGTCCGGCAACTGCGTCTCGATGAACGCGGTCACGAACCGCGGCATCGCGGCAGTGAGATCGGCGCGGCTGCGGACCAGGTGGATGCCGGCGAGTTCCGGATGTTCCTGGCGCGCGAGGTTGGCCTCGATCCGCGCGCGCAACGCATCGCCGGACATGTCGACGCGCAGGATCTGCATCATCGCCAATGCCACGCCGGTGTAGATGCAGTGCCAGTCGGCGTCGGCGCGGCAATCCGACGGCGCCAGGCCGGTTTCCTCCTCCAGCTCGCGCATCACGCTGCCGGCGATGTCGACCGTCTCGCCCCTGATGTCGTCGAGGTCGGGCGTGCCGGAGGGAAAATAGATGCGCCCGGCATTGGCGGTCTGCTCGCCCATCACGCCGCACACGAAGGCACCGTCGCTTGCGAGCAGCGCGCCCATGCCAAAGCCGTTGAAGACCTCCTTGTCGGGAAAGCCCCAGTCGCGCCAGGCCAGGAAGCTCGCGAAATCGGTCTCGAAATAGCTGGCGCTGAGCCGGTCGCCGGCAAACACCGGATCGCGCCCAAGCAGGACGCGGCCATTCCAGAGATGCGGCTTCAGCCGCTGCTGCTCGGCGAAATGCGCATCGATCTCGGCGCGCCGCGCGTCGGCGAACGGCCAGGGTCGCCGCACCAATGCGAGGTCGAGCGCGGTGACGCGACGAATGAGTGGAGACTCCATGGCGCTCATTTTGGCATGATCTCTTCGCAAACCGCCGCACACTCTTGCGGATCGTGCCTTACTTGGCGCTTCCGGTCGTCTTCCTGACCTGATCGACGAACTTGTTGGTGTAGGTCTTGGTGACGTCGATGCCGGCCTTAGCGACCTCAGGCGAACCTTCGCTGAACACCGCGAGCACGGCTTCGGCGCCCTTCGGGTCCATCTTGCCGGTTTCCGAGAACATCGGGATCGTGTTCTTCAGCGCGGCGAGATAGAGCTCCTTGTTCTTGCCGACGATCTCCTCCGGCATCTTGGCCATGATGTCTTCGGCGGAGTGCGAATGGATCCAGGCCAAAGTCGCCATGATCGCATTGGTCAGCGCCTGCACTTCCTTCTCGTGGCCGTTGACCCAGGCCGCGGTCGAATACAGCGCGCCACCGGGATATTCGCCGCCGAACACCGCAAG
Organism: Bradyrhizobium sp. SK17; assembly: GCF_002831585.1. Lineage (GTDB taxonomy): Bacteria > Pseudomonadota > Alphaproteobacteria > Rhizobiales > Xanthobacteraceae > Bradyrhizobium. The sequence continues at coordinate 7,101,652 of NZ_CP025113.1, forward strand.
CGTGTCGTGCTGGGTGCGGGTGTCGCTGAGGATCTTGAGGTCCTTGTGGCTGCCTTGCAGCACGGTGACGGAGGGATCGAGCATCACGGCAGCATCGATCTGGCCCTGCTCCATCGCCGCCACCGCGGTGGCGCCGAGGCCGACGCCGATCACGGCGGTGCCCGACGGATCGAGCCCGTTCTTCTTCAGCAGATATTTCAGGAAGAAGTCGGTCGAGGAGCCCGGCGCGCTGACGCCGATCTTCTTGCCGGCGAGATCCTTGATCGAATTGATCTCGCCGGTGTGCTTCGGCGAGACCACCAGCACGAGGCCGGGATAGCGGTCGTACACGACGAAGGCCTGAAGCTCCTGCTTCTTGGCGGCGAGATTGACGCAATGGTCGAAATAACCGGAGACGACGTCGGCGCTGCCGCCGAGCACGGCCTTGAGCGCGTCCGAACCGCCCTTGAGGTCGACCAGCTCGACCGCGAGCCCGGCCTTGTCATACTCGCCGAGCTGCTTGGCCAGCACGGTGGGCAAATAGCACAGGCAGGCGCCGCCCCCGACCGCGATGGTGATCTTGCTTTGCGCCGCGGCAAGGCCCGTGGACAGGGTCAGCGCCAGCAGCGTTCCGGCAAGCTTGCCAAGCAGGTTCTTCATGACGTCCTCCGTTCGATTGGCCGGCAAGATAGAGGAGCAGGCGCGCCTTGAGAAGGCGACTTTCCGATAGCTGGTCAAGCCCGCGGCGACGGCATAGCATCGCCGAACACAAGACAACACCAAGAATACTTCAAACGAAACACCAAGGGAGGCCTTCATGAATCGGACCGCTACCGCCCTATCGATTGCCGCGGCGTTCGCCGCCGGCTGCGGCGTCACCCATCTGCTGCGACCGGCGCTCGCCGCGGAAACCATCACCGCGCAAGTCATCCACACCGGCGAGATGGACGGCGACAAGCTCGGCGACGCCAACAAGGCAGGCTTCCGTTCCAAGACGTTCGTTTCCGCCGACGGCGCCACCGTCTCGATCCAGGACGGCAACGTGCCGAAGCACATGCATCCGAACACCAACGAGATGCAGTTCATCCTGGAAGGCACCGGCACCGTCTGGCTCGGCGACAAGGAAGTGCCGGTGAAGCCGGGCGACCTGATCGTGATCCCGAAGGGCACGCCGCATGGCGGCACCAAGCCGAACGGTCGCCCGTTCAAGGCAATCGCGATCAAGACGCCGCCGCAGGCGCCTGACGATACCAAGCTGCTGGATTGATCGAGCCGTCCAGCCGTCATTGCGAGGAGCGAAGCGACGAAGCAATCCATCGGTCGGCATATGCCGGGAGACGGCATCGCTCGCAATGACGGTGAGGCGCGGTCCGCGCCCGCTCGGTTCCATTACATGACGGACGACAGATAATTCACTTGCCTCATGTCTTGTCAGTTCATAATATGATTGATGTCATTTCATGGAGAGCATGACCATGAGCCTCGACGATCACCCCACGGTCAGGGCCGTACGGGCTCGTAACAGCCAACCCGTCGCTGATGTCCCGGTCGCTTCGGACCTGATCAAGCGGATCGCGCTCGAGTGCGGGGCTGATGATGTCGGTATCATCGAGTTCGAACGCGCCGCGATCGCGCCGCAACGCGACTTCATCCGCAAGGTCTATGGCCGGACGCGGTCGCTGCTCGCGATCGTTTGCCACATGAACCGCGAGCCGGTGCGCTCGCCGTCGCGCTCGGTCGCCAACGAGGAATTCCACGGCACCTACGATCACGTCAACGAGACCGCGCGCGCCATCGTTCGCATGCTCGACGCGCACGGCATCCCGGCCTGCAACTCGGTCGCCGCCTTCCCGATGGAGATGGACCTGCCGCGGATCATGATGGTGCAGCACAAGCCGATCGCGGTGGAAGCGGGCCTCGGCCGGATGGGCATCCATCGCAGCATCATCCATCCCAAGTTCGGCAGCTTCGTCCTGCTCGGCACCGTCCTGCTCGGTTGCGAGGTGGACGCCTACGACCATCCGATCGACTACAATCCCTGCCTGGAGTGCAAGCTTTGCGTTGCCGCCTGCCCGGTCGGCGCCATCAAGCCGGACGGCGGCTTCGATTTCCTGTCCTGCCACACCCACAATTATCACGACTTCCTCGGCAACTTCACGCAGTGGGTGGAGAAGGTCGCGGATTCGACGGACGCCAGGGATTATCGCGCCCGCGTGCCGCGCACCGAGACGCTGAACGTCTGGCAGTCGCTGTCGTTCAAGCCGGGCTACAAGGCCGCGTATTGCATCTCGGCGTGCCCAGCCGGCGAGGACGTGATCGGCCCCTTCCTCAGCGATCGCGACGCGCATTTTGCCGACGTGGTGCAGCCGCTGATCGACAAGGACGAGTTCGTCTACGTGATTCCCGATACCGATGCCGAGGACACGGTGACGCGGCGCTTTCCGCACAAGAAGGTGCAGCATGTCACCTCCGGCCGCCACACCGGCAGCATCCAGGCCTACATCTTCTCGCTCTCGCTCGGCTTCCAGCGCGGCCGGGCGCGCGGGCTGGATTTCGTGACCCATCTGCGCTTCACCGGGGCAAGCACGCTTGATATGACGGTCGCGATCAAGGGCAAGGAGTTGCAGGTGGTGCCGGGGCGTCATGTCGGAGATGCGGCCCTGAACATCACCGCCGATACCCAGGCATGGCTGCGCATCCAGAACCGCGATCTCGAGCTTGCCGACGCGATCGCCGCGGAGTTGGTCAGCCATAGCGACGAGAAGCTCTTCGCCGCCTACATGCGGTGCTTCCCGCTCTGAGCGAGTTGCTCATACCAACAGACCACCACCGTCCACGGGCAGAACCTGCCCGGTCACGTAGCCGTTGAGCATCAGATAGACGTAAGCCATCGCGGCCTCGCTCGGCGAGGCTGCACGCGGCAGCGGCAAGGCTGCCACATAGCCACGGACCATATCTTCCGGCATCTGCTGGACCGGCTCGGTCAAGACAAGACCCGGACACACCGCGTTGACCCGCACCGGCGCAAGATCGACGGCAAGGCCGCGGGCCAGATGCTCGGTGGCGCCGCCGATCGCCGTCACAAGCGCGCGGCCCTTCCTTGGGCGGTTCACCAGCATGCCGCTGGTCAGCGTGATCGAGCCATCAGGCGCGATGGTCCGGCTGCCGTGCTTGATGGCTGCCAGCACACCTGAGAAGCGGAGCGCAAGCCGTTCGTTCAACGCAGCAAGATCGAGATCGCGTATCGCGACGGGCGCCGCGCCGCTCCAATCGCCCGCGGTGATCACGAGATGATCGAACAGGCCGAGTTCGTCGAAGAACCGCGACACGCTGGCCTCGAGCCGCAGGTCGACGGTGCGCCCGGTCGAACCGGGCAGCCGCGCGACGGCCGCATCGACCCGGTTCGCGTTGCTGGATGCGATCACCGCCTCCGCACCACGCTCTCGCGCGATCGCGGCGACGGCAAAGCCGATCCCCGACGATCCGCCGATTACAACCACGCGCTTGCCAGCAAGCGACATCACGACATCAGTCACGGCTCACTCCCGTTGCTGCGCGAAATAGGCCGGATGATCGATGTCGGCGATCAACCCGGGCTGCTGCGGCTGCCAGTCGAGCCGCGCCCGCGTCCGCGCACTCGAGGTCGGCACGTCGAAGGCGACGAACCGGCCGAACATGCCGAAATGCTCGGCCGCCTCCTCCGGAGACTTCGACACCAGCGGGACGTTGAGCCGGCGCGCGATGACCTCGGAGATCGCCTTGAACGGGACCCCCTCGTCGGCGACCGCATGGAACGGGCCGCTTTCGACGCCGCGCTCGAGCGCGAGCCGGTAGACCCTCGCCGCATCCAGCCGATGCACGCCGGGCCAGCGGTTCTGTCCCTCGCCGATATAGGCGGAGACACCCTTCTCGCGCGCAAAGGCAACGAGTCGGGGCACGAAGCCGTGGTCACCATGACCATGCACCGAGGGCGGCAGCCGCACGACGGCGGCACGCACGCCGCGCGACGCCACGGCCATCGTCGTCGCCTCGGATGCGCGCGGATAGGCGTCGGACACCGGAATCGGCGGATCGTCCTCGGTCGCAACGCGACCCTGCGCCACCCGCGCGACGCCCGAGGTGGTGATCAGCGGACGCTGCGAACCTTCGAGCGCGGCGCCCAGGGTTTCGATGGCGCGCCGGTCGTCTTCGCAGTTCTTGGGGAATTTCGTGAAGTCATGGTTGAAGGCGCAATGGATCACCGCGTTCGACTGCGCCGCGCCGCTCTTCAGGCTCTCGAGATCCTCCAGCGTGCCGTAGTGAACGTCGGCGCCCTCGGCGGCGAGTGCTTCCGCGCCCGTGTCGGAGCGGGTCATGCCGAGCACCTGATGGCCAGCGGCGATCAGTTCCTTCGTGACGGCCGAACCGACCCAGCCGGTGGCCCCGGTAACAAACACACGCATGCGAAAATTCCTTGCTTGAATGTCTGCGTTGGCGGAGGCGCCCTCACCGAGGCGCCTCCGATCGTTTGCGCGAATGCGAAGCGTCAGCCCTCGATGCGCAGCCGGTCGAGATCGGCGATCAAGCCGGGTCCGGTCGGATTCCATCCGAGCTTCTTGCGGGTCAGTTCGCTGGAGGCCAGCATGTCGAATCCCATGAACGTCGCAAGCCAGCCAAAGGAGGCTTGCGTCTCCTGCGACGTGATGGATTTGACCGGCAGCTTCAAGCGCCGCCCGATCGTTTCGGCAATATCGCGCAGCGGCACGCCCTCTTCCGCGACCGCGTGATATCGTGCGCCCGGCTCGGCGTTTTCGATCGCCAGCCGATAGAGATGCGCAACGTCGAGAACATGCGCCGCCGGCCAGCGGTTGGCGCCGTCGCCGACATAGGCGCAGACGCCCTTTTCGCGATATGCCTCGATCAAAGGCGTGATAAGACCCTGCCTGACCGGATCGTGGACCTGGGGAAGACGCATGGCCGATGCGCGAACACCCTTGAGTGCCAGGGCGGTCTGTTCCGACACGCGGGGAAACGGGAAGTCCGGGGATATCGTGTGGGTTTCGAGCGCGATCTCGCCCGGCGCGGCCAGTCCCGCCAATCCACCTGTGACGATCAAAGGCCGGTCGGAACCGGCCAGAACAGAACCGATCGCTGCGATGGCGTCGCGGTCGATCTCGCAACTCTTCACGAAGTTCGACCAGTCATGCACAAAGCCGAGGTGGATGACCGCGTCCGCGGCAGTTGCGCCGTTACGCACGCTGTCGAGATCTTCGAGCGAGCCGCGCAGAACCTCCGCGCCGAGAGCGGCGATCGAGCTTGCCCCTTCATTTGAACGGGCCATCCCGAGGACCTGATGTCCGGCGCCGACTAGTTCCTTGACGAGGGGAGTGCCGATAAAGCCGGTAGCACCAGTGACAAACACGCGCATGAGCAAGTCTCCGAGGTTTCGTTGGAGACAAATCTGGCTCGGCGCGCTATCATGTTAAAGTAGTGACCTTATCATGGTATAATGGCTAACAGGATGAGCGAACCGCTCACGCAAGAGAACCTGTTTGGCGCCTATCTGAAGGATCGCCGCAGCAAGCTTGATCCCGCCGTGTTCGGCTTTGCACCGGAGCGGCGGCGTACGCCCGGCCTGCGCCGCGAGGAAGTGGCGCAGCGCGCCAATATCAGCGCCACCTGGTACACCTGGCTCGAACAGGGCCGCGGCGGCGCACCGTCGGCTGACGTGCTCGACCGCATCGCGCGTGCGCTGATGCTGACCGACGTCGAGCGCGAGCATCTGTTCCTGCTCGGCCTCGGCCGCACACCCGAGGTGCGCTACCAAAAGAGCGAAGGCGTCACACCGCGGCTGCAACGCGTGCTCGACGTGCTGGAGCCGCACCCTGCCATCGTCAGGACTGCGACATGGGACATCGTCGCCTGGAACCGGGCGGCGACCGTGATGCTGACCGATTACGGATCGCTGCCGCCGCGCGAACGCAACGTGCTGCGCTTCATGTTCCTCGATCCCCGCGTCCGCGCCGCGCAACACGATTGGGCCAGCGTGGCACGCTTCGTCGTCGGCGCGTTCAGGGTCGACGCCGCGCGCGCAGGCGCCGCTGCCGAGGTGCAACCGTTCGTCGATGAGCTCTGCCGGCTCAGCCCGGAATTCGCGGCGCTGTGGCGCGACAACGACGTGCGAACCCATGGCGAGGGCATCAAACAGCTCCGGCATCCGATCCTCGGCCCGGTCAAGTTCGAATATTCGGCGTTCGCCGTCGACGGCCGGCCCGACCTCGGCATGATCGTCTACAATCCCGTTGACCCCGAGGTGAAGGAGAAGATCCGCGGGCTGATGGAGGCGGCGCCGGCTGCGACCTAGTCCCGCGCCGCTGCCGTCGGGCGCCACACCAGGAGCCGCTTCTCGACCGCGGTGACCGCCATGTCGATCAGGATCACGAACGCCGACAACACGAACATTCCGGCGAACACGCCGGCGACGTCGAACACGCCTTCGGCCTGCTGGATCAGGTAGCCGAGGCCGGCCGCGGAGCCGAGATATTCGCCGACCACGGCGCCGACCACGGCGAAGCCGACCGAGGTGTGCAGCGACGAGAACATCCAGGACAATGCCGAGGGCCAGTAGACGTGGCGCATCAGCTGCCGCTCGTTCATGCCGAGCATGCGGCCATTGTCGAGCACCGTGGCCGGCACCTCCTTGACGCCCTGATAGACGTTGAAGAACACGATGAAGAACACCAGCGTCACGCCGAGCGCGACCTTGGACCAGACGCCGAGCCCGAACCACAGCGCGAAGATCGGCGCCAGCACCACGCGCGGCAGCGCGTTGACCATCTTCACATAGGGATCGAACACGGCGGCAACGCGCGGCTGCCGCGCGAACCAGAAGCCGACCAGGATGCCGCCGGCCGAGCCGATCACGAAGGCGAGGATGGATTCCCACAGCGTGATCGCGAGGTGCTTCCAGATCACCCCGGTCGAGAACCACTTCACGATCTGGCTGAAGACGTCCACCGGGTTGGAGAAGAAGAACGGCGGCAGCAGCACCTTGCCGAACACCGGCACGGTGGAAAAGAACTGCCACAACGCCAGCGTGACGACGGCGACCAGGATTTGCAGCGACAGTAGCGTAACGCGCGACATCAGGCGGCTCCCGCCTGTGTCGACTGGGCATAGCCCTTCATCACCTCGTCCTTCAGCACGCCCCAGATCTCGCGGTGCAGGGCATGGAAATCCTTCTCCATCCGGATCTCGGCGATATCACGCGGCCGCGGCAGCGTGATGCGCCAATCGCCGATGATGCGCGCGCCCGGGCCGGCCGACATGATCACGACACGGTCGGCCAGCGCGATCGCCTCCTCGAGGTCGTGGGTGACGAACAGCACCGCCTTGCGGTCGGCGCTCCACAGTTCGAGCAGCAGATTGCCCATGATCTGACGGGTCTGGGCGTCGAGCGGGCCGAACGGTTCGTCCATCAGCAGGATCTTCGGATCACGGATCAGCACCTGCGCCAGCGCCACGCGCTTGCGCTGGCCGCCCGACAGCATGTGCGGATAGCGGCCGGCGAAGGCGCCGAGCCCGACCGAGGTCAGCCATTGCTGCGCGCGTGCCAGCGCCTCGCTGCGCGGCGTGCCCGAAATCTCGAGACCGATCGCGACATTGTCGATCGCGGTCTTCCACGGGAACAGCGCATCGGCCTGGAACAGATAGCCGGCGTCGCGGTTGAGGCCGCCGAGCGGCTTGTCGAAGATTCGCGCCGACCCGGCCACGGGTTTCAACAGCCCCGCGGTGACGTTGAGCAGCGTCGACTTCCCGCATCCGGTCGGGCCGACAATGGCGACGAATTCGCCATGGGCCACCGACAGACTGGCCTGCTCGACCGCGGTATAGACCCGCCCATCCGCCAACCGAAACGCCACCGTCGCACGATCAAGCGCGATTGCCGTCGGCTCTGAATTCTTCACCGCGTGCCTCCCCACATTGCGGGATGGCTTAGCGGGTTGAACGGGCAAGTCAACGCAGGAAGATGGCGCATAAAGCCGCTGATGCGGCGGTCACGCGGTTTTCAGCGCAGCCGGGTTGTGCGCCACGCAACCGGGGTTGCGAATTGGCCCGACATCGTCGAGGCTGCCAGCCGAAGCGGTGGACGAGGAGACAATCATGCGGATCGCAGTGGTCGGCGCCGGCGGCGTCGGGGGCGGCTTTGGCGCGGCGCTGGCGCACGCCGGAGCCGACGTCACCTTCATCGCGCGCGGCGCCCACCTCGCCGCCATGCAGAGCGAGGGGCTGAAGGTTCAGGGCGGCCGCGGCGAAAGCCACCTGGTCCCGACCAAGGCGACCGACGATCCCGCACGCGTCGGCCCGGTCGATATCGTGCTGTTCTGCGTCAAGCTGTGGGATGTCGAAAGCGCAGGCCAGCACATCAAGCCGATGGTCGGTCCCGACACCGCGGTGATCCCGCTGCAGAACGGCATCGACGCGCCCGACCGGCTGATCCCGATCCTTGGACGCAACGCCGTGATGGGCGGCGTGGCGCAGATCTCGGCCTCGATCATCAAGCCCGGCGTGATCAACCAGGTCGGCAGCTTCATGCGCATGATCTTCGGCGAGCTCGACGGCCGTATCACGCCGCGTGGCAAAGCGCTGCTCGAACTCTGCCTCAAGGCCGGCTTCGATGCGACGCTGAGCGAGGCGATCAACACCGAGCTGTGGATGAAGTTCATCGGCCTCGCCACCAATGCCGGCATGACCGCGGTCACCAGGCTGCCGATCGGCCGATTGCGCGACGATCCCGATCTGCGCCCGCTGTTCGTGTCGGCCTGCGAGGAGACCATCGCGGTCGCCCACGCCAGCGGCATCGAGTTGCCAAAGGATGCTTTTTCGAAGGTGCTCGACTTCATCGGACACGCGCCGCCGGCGATGAAGGCATCGATGGCGCTCGATCTCGAACGTGGCAACCGGCTCGAACTGCCCTGGCTGAACGGCAAGGTGGTCGAACTCGGCCGCAAGCTCGGCGTGCCGACGCCGACCCACGACATGCTCTATGCGGTGCTGAAGCCCTATGCGATGGGCGCGCCGGCGTAATGAGCGTGCCGAGCCGCCGTTCGGGAGGCTGCGCCTCGCCAACCAAGACCGTTCGAGGAGACAAGCGTGTCGCGAGGCCGCCCACAGGCGATTTCGTTGGTAGGCCGCCGAGGCGTGCGCCCGCCTCAATGACCGCGATGACGTCCGCGATGCGCCCGCCGCCTTGGCGGCGGCGGCGGAGCGAAGAAGGGATTCTCCGAGCAAATCGCCGGAAGCCCGGACGCATTCGCCTGGCATTGCGGGATCGAGGTGAACCTGCAATCGATATAGTTTCCGCCGAACCGGCCGCCATAGACATGGATGCACACCGGATAGTTCGGGTCGTAGGCCTGCCCGGCGGCAGGCCCGGCCAGGGCGACCGCGAACGCGGCGATTGCGAACAGCTTCAGGCGCATCGATGCCTCCTTGTCGTGCGGACGGTTTCCTCACAACCGGCGCAGCCAGTCAATGGCACCGGCGACGCAACGGCCATGCGGCACACGCAAGCGCTTCAAGCGAAGTGGCTTCGCTTCCGATTCAATCAGAGCCGAATTGCGCTAGTCGGAGCGTTGACGTTGCCGCTGCGCCTTGCCCTTCGGCGGCTTCGCCGGCCCCTTGTAGAACGGATTGACGGAGCACGTCGCCGATCGGCCCGAGGCCGTCGCCTGGCACTGCGGCAGCGACGTGAAGCTGCAATCGATGTATTCCGGCGTCAGCCGGCCGCCATAGACTTCCAGGCACACCGGATAGTTCGGATCATAGGCCTGCGCGGCCGCAGGCCCGGCGATGCAAACGCCGATGACGGCGATCAGGTAGAGGTTCAAGCGCATCGGGTTCTCCTCATGCCCGGACCGCGGCGCCCGGGCGTTATCGCTGCTCGTCATCGGCGGGCTTCGCGTCGCCCTCGCCGAGGCAGCGGATCATGAACGCCGTCGTATCCCGCGGCAGGACCTGGGCGGCGCGGGCCTTGAGACGACATTCGAGCTGTGCGATCTGGCGCGCCCGTTGCCGCTCGGACGGCAGCGCCGATTGCCGCAGGCGGCGCAATGTCATCGGCGAGCCGTCGGACTCGAAGTTCAGCTCGTATCTCTTGCCGCTCTGGTCGGTGGCGGCGCAGGTGATCGTGGACACCTGCCGGGTGACGAAGCTTCCGACCTGACGGCAGGAGCCGGTCGACATCTCGACCAGCGGCACCGGCAGACCGTCGACGCGCGGGCGATCGCTCGACTTCAGCAACATGCGGTCGACCGCAAGCTCGAACAGATTGTCCTGGGTGCGCTCGGTGCTCTCGCCCGAGAACGAGACGATGTGGCTCTTGTCGGCGGGATCGTCGAGCACCACGGTGAATTCGGAGCGGCCGCGCAGGGTGTGGAAGTAGGCCACCGCCTTGCAGGTGTAGCTGCGGCCGGCAATGCTGACATTGCGGCAAGTGCCCGACATCAACGCATAAAGGTCGACGTCATAGACCGGGCCCGCGGCGACAGCGAGCACCGGCCAGCAGACAATGGAAACCGCAATCAATTGAGCGAAACGGGAAATCATGCTGAAACGGTCGAAAACTCGGTCGCTGGAGAAGTTCGGGGCGCAAAGTCGCTGATTTCCACGGACTGTGCAACGATGAAGCAGGCCTAAATGTGGACGCCACCAAAACGACCGCAAACGTGGCGCGATCCGTGCTGAAAGGCCGCGGCCCCGGTGCTTTACGTCAAATCTGCGGGCCGGACAGGGTAACCTCGCGCTCGGCGCGGAAGACATTGCTGTAGAGGTTCGCGATCCACTGGCGGCCGCTCGCCGTCATGTTCAGGCAGTTGATGGCGCCCTGGATGTGCGGTGCAACCATGTTCCAGTAGAATTGCGGATAGCGGTCGACGATATCGGCCGGCGATTCATAACCGAGCTGGCGGTTGATGCCGACTTCCTCGAACTCGTGATAGAGCGCGTTGGCTTTCCTGATGTAGTTGGGATCGCCGAGTTGCCCAATGAAATCGGCCGCCCTGACGATCGACGCCTCGTCGTCATATTGCTGGCCTTCGGGCGCCGGAAACCGCGTCCCCTCGATGTTGCGCGCGACGCGCTCACGATCGAGCGGAATGACGGCCTCGAGCCGGTCGAGCACATACAGTTTGGAACGATCGACATGATACGGCATCAGGCCCGCATCCGATGAGCCGCGCGGCAGCACCACCTTGTTGCCGGACGCATCGATGACGTAACCATCCGGCCCATCGCCCTTCAGTAGACCACGCACATAGCCGATGTCATGCGTCAGGCAGGCGATGATCGTGTGGGTGTAATCCTCGGCGGTGACGTGGGTGTGCAGCGCGCGGCCGCGGATGATGTCGTGCCCGGCCAGCGTGACCAGCATCGTATGCTCGACATTGTGGTAGAGCGCATCGCTGTTGCCGATGCATTCCAGCGCGATGCGGGCCGCGGCCGGAAGGAGTTCGCCGAAGCGGGCCTGCGAGGCACCAAACGTGCGGCTGACCCACGTGGCGAGAAACTTCTCCAAAGCTCCCGCCGCCAACTCAGGTAACGTCATCATCGATGCAGCCCCCGACCGCGCAACGTTCCTCACTCGCTCCGATCTCTCGCCGTAGTTGGGTGGCGACTATAGCGTATCTAACGGCGTGCGGCTACGCGCTGACCGAAGCGACGATCCGCGTCAGCCGGTACTTTCCCGGTCTTGCCGGTCTTGGCGGCAAAGTTGCTGATAATGGCATGAACCCTGCATCTATCGAAGCAGACCGGGTCAACCCCACCGATAAAGGCCGTCATGCTCGTTACGCTCGTCGCCATCCTCTGCAATTCTCAGCTCTGCATGGAAAAGGTCGTCACCACGAGTGATCAATCCGGCATCACCATGGGTGCCTGCGCAGTGAATGCGCAGATCGGCATCGCGGACTGGCTCTCCAAGGGCCCGTATCATGATTGGCACTTGCAGAGTTACAAGTGCATCATGGGCAAATACGTCCCCAAGAACGAAGTGTGATGTATGCTCACAGCCCCGGATCGGGCTGATCCGCTTCGGTCCCGACCGGTACAGGCCGCGAAACCAGCCGGCACGGGCGTCCGCGCCTCGAGTCAAAGTCCATTTTATGGGTTATCACTGTCGTTCACGATGGTGAGACGTGAGGCCGCCCAAGAATGGTCCAGGAATGCCCGCAACGCCGCTGATTGCCTACGCGCATGTCGGCAAGAGTTTTGACAATGGTCGCGTGGTGGCGGTCGACGACGTCTCGCTCGATGTGGCCGAGGGTGAATTCCTCGCGATCGTCGGCGGCTCGGGCTCCGGCAAGACGACGCTGCTCCGGCTGGCCAACCGCCTGATCGAAGCCGATCGCGGCCAGATCGCCGTCGAGGGCGAAGATGTCAGCCGCATCGATCCGATCCTGCTGCGACGCCGCATCGGCTATGTCTTCCAGAGCGGCGCGCTGTTTCCGCATCTCACGGTCGCCGGCAATATCGGCATCACGCCAAGGCTGCTCGGCTGGCCGCAGGCCGAGATTTCCGCGCGGGTCGACGAACTGCTCGATCTGGTGCGGCTCGACCGTGCACAACATCGTGACCGTTTGCCGCACGAGCTCTCCGGCGGCCAGCGCCAACGTGTCGGCGTCGCGCGCGCGCTGGCGGCGAAGCCGCGTATCGTGCTGATGGATGAGCCATTCGGCGCGCTCGATCCCCTGACCCGCGACGCACTCGGCGACGACTATCGAAGCCTGCACCACGAGCTCGGCCTGACCACGGTCATGATCACCCACGACATGACCGAGGCCCTGCTGCTTGCCGATCGTGTCGCCGTCATGCATGGCGGCAGGCTGCTCGCCCTGGGCACGGCTGTGGAGCTCGCGGCCAGCACCGACGCCTATGTCGGCGAGCTGATGCGCTCGCCGCGCCGACAGGCGGAACGCCTCGGCGCATTGCTGCCGCGGGACGGCACGGCATGAACGATCCACGCTGGAGCGAGGCGCTTGCGCATCTGCCTGACTATCTCGGCAACCATGTCCGGGTCAGCGTCGCCGCACTGGCACTCGGGCTCCTGATCAGCCTGCCGCTTGCGATCATCGCCCGCAACCGGCCGGTGCTGCGCGGCGCCCTGCTCGGGCTTGCCAGCATCGTGCAGACCGTACCAGGCCTGGCGCTGCTCGCGCTGTTCTATCCATTGCTGCTGGCACTCGCCGCGCTGACCGCAAAGTGGCTCGGCCTCAGCTTTTCCGCCTTCGGCTTCCTGCCCGCGGTGCTGGCGCTCGCGCTCTATTCGATGCTGCCGGTGCTGCGCAACACCGTCACCGGCCTGTCGGGCGTCGATCCGGCGGTGCTGGAGGCCGCCAAGGGCGTCGGCATGACACCGCGGCAATCGCTCACCATGGTCGAATTGCCGCTGGCATTACCGGTGATGATGGCGGGCATCCGCACCGCCGCGGTGTGGGTGATCGGCACCGCGACGCTGTCGACGCCGATCGGCCAGACCAGTCTCGGCAACTACATCTTCGCAGGGCTGCAAACCCAGAACTGGGTGTTCGTGCTGTTCGGCTGCTTCGCCGCCGCCGCACTGGCGCTCGTCGTCGACCAGTTGCTGGCACTGATCGAGAGCGGCCTGCGCAATCGCAGCCGCATCCGCACCGCGCTCGGCGGCCTCGGCATCGCCGCCCTGATCGCGGCAACGCTGGTGCCCGCGATCGCGCGTTCGCATGGGCGCTACGTGGTCGGCGCCAAGACTTTCACCGAGCAATATGTGCTGTCCGCGCTGATCGCACAGCGCCTGCAAGCGGCCGGGCTACCGGCCACCACCCGCGCCGGCCTCGGTTCCAACGTGATCTTCGACGCGCTCGCGGCCGGCGATATCGACGTCTATGTCGATTATTCCGGCACGCTGTGGGCCAACCAGTTCCACCACACCGACATCAGGCCGCGCGCCGAACTGCTGGATGAACTGAAGACGACGCTGGCGAAGCAAGACATCACGCTGTTCGGCGAGCTCGGCTTCGAGAATGCCTATGCGCTTGTCATGCCGAGGAAGCGCGCCGACGTGCTCGGCATCCATTCGATCGCAGACCTCGCATCGCGCGCCGCCGCGATGTCGATCGCCGGCGACTATGAGTTCTTCTCGCGGCCGGAATGGGCCGGCATCCAGAAGGCCTACGGGCTCTCGTTCCGCGCCCAGCGCACGATGCAGCCGGATTTCATGTACGCCGCGGTCGCCTCCGGCGAGGTCGACGTCATTGCGGGCTACACCAGCGACGGGCTGATCGCGAAATACGATCTCGTCGCACTGGAGGACAACAAGCACGCGATCCCGCCCTATGACGCGATCGTGCTGCTGTCGCCGAAGCGGCGCGATGACGAGGCCCTCAAGGCGGCGCTGCGGCCATTGCTCGGCAACATCGACATCGCCGGGATGCGCGAGGCCAATCTGCGCGCGTCGGGCAACGACGCATCATCGTCGCCCGACGCGGTAGCGCGCTGGTTGTGGGAGAAGATCGGACCGCGCTAAGCCGCCCGCTCCTTCAGGCCCTGACCTCCTGGCGCTGGAACAGAACGTAGCCCGCGACGAACAGCACGATGCTGCAGGCGATCAGGCCGACGGTCTGCGGCCAGGCGATCAGCACGCTGGCGCCGAACGGCAGCGGCGCGCCCATCACCGCGCCACGGATCTGATCGAGGAACACCGGGCCGAGCGTCCGCGTGGTCGGCGACAGCACCGCCAGCATCGCCTCGCCGAACAGATCATTGGGCGAGAAGCGTTGCAGCAGCTGGCTCCAGATCGCGGTCCCCGGCGTATCGAGACCGAGCGCGGCAAAACGCGGATCTGGCGGCACGATCGCCTGTGCGATCGCAGGCGCCAACATCGGCCACAGCACGGTCAGGAACAGCCAGATCCCCAGCGCCACCAGCGCCGCGGTCGCCGGCGAGCGGAACACGATCGACAGCAGCATCGCCAGCGACAGCCAGACCCCGGCATAGAAGATCGCAATCACCAGGAAGGCGAGTGAGCGGGCGATCTCCTCGCCGCCCGGCGGCACGCCGAGGAAGATCAGGCCGAGCCCGATCACCAACAGCCACAACGCGGTCAGGCTGATCGCGATCGTCGCGAGCCCGGCGAGATATTTGCCGAGCAGCAGCGCATCGCGATAGATCGGCTGCGCCAGGATCCGCGACAGCGTGCGCCGGTTGTGCTCGCTGTTGATCAGGTCGAAGCCCAGTCCGATCGCCATCAGCGGAATCAGGAAGCCGAGAATGGCGACGAAGGACGGCAGCGGCGCCTGGTCCACCGTGAACAGCCGCAGCAGCAGGAACGGATCCTCGGCGGTGTTCTGGCGCAGCGTGGTGATCGCCTCGTAGAGCGCCGCCATCGCAGTCAGCACGATCAACAGCTCGAGCATCAGCATGCGGACGCTCGAGATGTTGTCCGATAGCTCCTTGACGAAGACGGCACCGACGCCCTGGAATGCTGAACCTTCACGCCGCATCGCGCACGCCTCCTGAGGGGGGAGCCTGGAAGTAACGGGCGTAGATCGCCTCGAGACTCGGTTCGTCGACCGAGAGCCGCCGCAGCGCGCCGTTGGCCGCGACCACCGCGCGCGCGGCATCGGCCCGCACGTCGCGATCGGCGGTCATGCGAAAGCGGTCATCGGCGAGCGTCTCGACATTGCCGACGCCCGGGATCGCCGCCAACCGCCGGGCGATCCCGGCGCCGTCGGCCTCGACCTCGACGACGAAGCCCGCGCCCAGCACCTGAACCGCAAGCTCCGCGACCGACCCCATCATCGCGATGCGCCCGGCACGGAACAGCGCGACCCGATCGCAGACGCGCTGGACCTGGTCGAGCATGTGCGACGACAGCAGCACGGTGACGCCCTCGGCCTTCAATTCCCGGATCAGGTCAAGGAATTCGAGCGTTGCCTGCGGATCGAGACCGGAGGTCGGCTCGTCGAGGATCGCGATCTCAGCGCGCTTGACGATGATCTCGGCGAGCCCGAGCCGCTGCCGCATGCCGCGCGAGAAGGTCGCGACCCGTTTGTCGGCAACGTCGGACAGGCGCACGCGGGTGAGTGCCGCCGCGATCCGCCGCGCCCGTTCGGCCATCGAGAGCCCCATCAGCTTGGCGGCATAGGCAAGGTTCTCCACCGCGGTCAGGTTGTCATAGAAGCCGACCGCATCGGGCAAGTAACCGACGCGCCGCTTGACCTGCAACGGCTGCCGCGCCGGATCGAAGCCAAGCACGCTGACCCGGCCGGCCGAGATCTCGGTGAGCCCGAGCATCATCAGGATGGTCGTGGTCTTGCCGGCACCGTTCGGGCCGAGCAGCCCGAACACCTCGCCTTCGGCGATATCGAAGTTGATGGTGTCGACGACGCTGGACTTGCCGTAGCGTTTGGTGAGATCGCGCGCTGCGATGACGGCCTCCGGCCGTGTTGCAGGGCTGTTGTTCTGTTGCTCGCTCATCGCCGTCCGAACCTCGCAACCGCGCCCAACATCAGCAGCAACGCGACGCCGATCACACCGGCTCCGGCCATGCCCCAGACGGTGGATGTCGTCACGGTAACGCGGAACTGGCTCGATGCCGTCTCGCCGCGCGAGGTGGCGCGCATCGCGAGCTGGTAATCACCGGCGAGCGACTTGTCGCTCGGCGTCACCAGCGCCTGCACCTCGGCATCCTTGCCGGGCACCAGGCGTTCGATCTTGGCGGGCTGGAACGTGACCTTCCAGCCGCTCGGCGCCGTCGCGGCGAGCTCGATATTGTCGGCCGGCGCGGTGCCGCTGTTGGTGACGACGACCGGGATCGTGCTCTGCTCGGCGGCGACCGCACGCGCGCTCAACAGACCGTCACGCCCGGAGAGCTGAAGCTGCGGCTGGCCGGCGACATCGAGCGCCACCTCGGTCTGCGCGGTCGCATCCTCGGCGTTGACCGTGACCTTGACCGGGAAGTGTCCGGCATCGATCGCGCTCGGCGGCCGCACCTTGAGCTTGATGTCCTTGGATTGTCCGGCATCGATCGGGATCGACGACAACTCCTGGGTGCCATAGGCCTCGGTGAACGAGGTCTCGAAATTCTGCGGCGCCGCCGCGGCGAAGCTTGCGACGAGGTTGCGGCCGCTGTCGTTCTTGATGGTCAGCGTGTACTCGAAATTCGATTTCGGGCTGCCGCGCAACTCGGGAAGCTTCGACGACACCGTCAGCTTTGCCGGCAATTCCTTGGCGAGTGCGACCACGATCGGCAGACTTGCCTCGCTGCCCTGCCCTTCGGCCTTCACCGTCAATGTCTGCTCGGCGAGCGAAGCATTGGCGGGAATATCGAGGCGAAGCTGCAACGGCACGCTGGAATCCGGTGCCGGCATCGCGGCTGCGACGGGCTGGCCGCCGCCGAGCAGCGTCGCGGTCCAGCCGCTCGGCACGCCCTCGACCGAAAGCCTGTAGCGTTGCGGACCGAGATCGTAATTCTGTAGTCGCAGCGAGATGTTCGAGGTGGTGCCCGGCCTGACGGTGACGGCCGGATAGTCCGTCATCATGTAGAGCCCCTTGATGTCGTGGGGTGGCTCTGCGGCGTAGGCTGTGGAAACGGCAAGGGGAGTAGCAAGTCCGAAGGCGACGACAAGGCGCGCAACATCGAGCGCTCGCATGGGCAAACACTCCTGCAAGAAGGGCGGGATTGGCTAACTTGACGCTGCGCGCTGATGAACATCGTGGCAGCGACGCAACCGATCATCGAGCCAATCGTGACGAAATCTCGGCGGGGCAATTACAAATGAGTAATGCACGCGGCTTCGCGCAGACGACCTTCGTCTACCGACGTTAGTCTAAAGTCCCTTGATGATTCCTGCGTCGATCAACAGGCGGTTGAAGCGGCGCGCCTCCGCGCCATCCTTGCAGGAATAGAACGCACCATTGCAGCGGAGCATGATCGCCTTCTGCTCCTCGAACGAGGGATCGAGCGGAATGCCGGCGGCTTCCTGAATCACCAGCGGCAGATAGGCGGCGTCGATCGTGTCCATCACCGCGGGGCTTTTCACCGGCTCGAAGTTGACGGCATCGATCGCGTAATATGTCGCGTAGTAGCGCGGATCGTAATCCATCAGCTTCTTGCCGATGCCGGCCTCGTCGAGCTCCGGATCGAGCAGTTGCGGCGAGAACTCCGGCTGATGATCGCCGTAACGCACGATCAGGAACGGCTGCGCCGGAAATTTCTTCTTCAGCGCCGCAACGAAGCCGGCATAATCGTTGGCGCTCATGGTCTGCCGACGCAGATATTCGTCGATCGCCGGAGCGTTGCCCGGCCGCTTCCAGGCCGGCAACAAGTCGGGACGGAATCTGGTCTCCCACGGGAAATGGTTGGCGGCGAGATAGACGAAGGTGAACAGCGGCGTGCCTGACGTCTTCTGCTCGGCCATCAGGCCCAACGCCTTGTCGTAGAAGAAGCTGTCGGGCTCGACGTCCTTCGCATGCAGGTCATGCGCATCGTAGAAATGCTGGATGCCGGTCGCGGTCTGGAAGCTGCGCGCGCTCATGAAGGCGCCGAACGCCGGATAGAGCGACAGCGTGTCATAGCCGCAGCGGCGCAGCGCCAGCGGCAGGCCGCGTTCGACGCGGCCCGAGGCGATGCGGGTGACGAAATAGGAGAAGCGGCCGAACGAGCGCGAGGAGAGGCCCGCGAGCACGTTGTACTCGGTGAACCAGCTCGGCCCGCCATTGCTCTCGGCGAGGAACTTGCGCTCGACCCCATCGTAGGATTTGAACTGGCTGCCATAGCCCGGCGGAACCTTGACGCCTTCGGCGGCCCGGATGTCGAAGCTCGATTCATCATGGATCATGATGATGTTCGGCCGCCGCCCGGCAGGATGACAGGCCTCGACCGCCGGGATCTTGAGCTGGTCGCTCGTCACCGGGTCCGATTCCATGAAGCCATAGGCGACGAAATCGGACACCACGGTCACGCCCGAGCGCGCGAATTTCGACAGATAGCCGTCGTCGTAATAGCCGCGCCAGGCCTCGTCCGGCCAGGCGAAGGCATAGCCGGACAGCGCCGCGGTGCAGGCAAGACAGGCGGCCGCGGCCGGCAGGCGGCGAATACGAAACGGATCGAGCCACCACAGCGCGTACATCAGGGGCAGCGTGACGAGGCCGGCGCCGATGATCGACCAGCGCAGGGTCGGAAAGATCGTGAGCAGGAACGCCGCGGTGTCGCGATCGATCACCATCAGGTCGACGAAGTTCGCGGTCATCTGCACCACGTCGTGCTTGAACCGCGACAGCAGCACCAGCACCACGACCAGCGTCAGCGACAGCGCGCTCGACAGCGCCGGCCGGCGCAGCAGCGCGATGAACAGGAAGTTGAGGATTCCCCAGGTCAGCAGGAAGCAGAGCCGCGAGCCGAAATCGGTCTCGGTACGCAACATGAGGATCAGCGCGCCAAGATGCGGCGCGGCCACCGCCATCAGCCGCCAGATGCCGATCGCGGCCAGACCACCGGCCAGCGCGGCAACCGAGGAGTTTTGCTGAGGCGCGGGCGCCATGGGCAGGACGCAATACAACCCGGCGCAATGCAACTGCCCTGACTGGCAATGGCCAGGAGGCACACCGCACAGCCGGTGTCTGCACCGTGTCACAAAACCGTAATTGAATCGTCATGAACGCGCAATGAATTTGCCCGCGCGCGACCGGTGCGGCGCGCCCTAGACTTTCGCCGCAGGCGCCAGATGCCGGGCGATGCCCGCAATGAAGAGGTCGACGATGTCGGCCGCCATCCGCTCAGCTTCCGCATCCGTGACGCCCCAGCGCGGCAAATGGCCGTCGATATGCATTCGCGCAAAGCCATAGACCAGCGCGCGGCCGGCGATCTGCACCTGCTTCAGATCGTGTGGACCAAGTTGTCCGGCTGAAAATGCCTCCGCCAGTGTGCGCTCGGTCAGGCCGATCAACTCGGCATTGTCGCTGGAGACCCCGGCCGAGCGGTCATGGTCGAAGAAGCGGCGGCTGGAGATGATCTCGAAATGGGTCGGGTTCTTCATCGCCCAGCGCAGATAGGCGATGCCGAGGCAGCGGAAGCGGCCGAGCGGATCGCCCGCCGGCGCGTCCGCCAACGCCGCCTCGATCTCGGCGCGGAAGCGGCGCTGCGCCTCCTCCGCCACCGCATTCATCAGGGCGTCCCGGCTCGGGAAATGCCGGAACGGCGCGCCCGGCGAAACCCCGGCGCGGCGGGCGGCCTCGCGCACGCTGACCGCCTCCGGGCCGCCCTCGCCGACCAGTTGCATGGCGGCATCGATCAGGACCCGGCGGAGGTCGCCGTGATGATAGGGCTTGGCCGCCGGCGCGTCTGGACGCGACTTGGCGGGGCGGCGGCCGGCGGCCGGGTTTTTGGCGGGGCGGCGCATGTCTCATGCCCTAGAGCCTTTCCCGTTCCGATAGAATCGGAACGGGGCTCTAGGTTCTTGTGTTGACGCGTTTTCTTCACGCGAACCGGTATCCACTTCGCTCGAAAACGCTCTAGCATCACCCGGTTGTGAGTGTAAGCACCGATTACAACAATTGACTGCAAGTCATCGCAAAATGTAACTGGTGATTACATCAGGCAGCGGGAGGCGAGACATGGCGACGCGGCGCAACTGGTTCGAGGGCTGGCGGCTGTTCGGCCTGCTCACGCTGACCCTGGTGGGGCTCTCGATCTGGATCGCCGCGATGCGGCAGTTCGAGGTCGAGGGCGTGCGGATGGTGATCCGCTTCACGGCACGGACCTCGCTGCTGCTGTTCTGCCTCGCCTTCTCCGCCGCCGCGCTGGTGCGGCTCTGGCCGAACGCCTGGACGCACTGGCAGCGCCGCAACCGCCGCTATCTCGGCGTCACCTTCGCGGCCTCGCACGCCGTCCATGCGGTCGCAATCACCGCGTTCGCGATGCGCGATCCGGCCGGCTTCGCAGCCGCGACCTCGACCGTATCGTATATCTTCGGCGGGATCGGCTATCTCGTCATCGTCGCGCTGACCGCGACCTCGTTCGATCGCACCGCGGCGATGCTCGGTGCAAGCGCCTGGCGCAGACTGCATCTCGTGGGCGGCTACTATCTGCTGTTGCAGTTCATGGTGTCGTTCGGCAAGCGGATCCCCGACATGCCGCTCTATGCGCTGTTCCTGGTGCCGCTCGCCGCGGTGTTCGCGCTCAGGATGATCAGCATGGCCGCGCGGCCCGCGCCGCGTCAGGCGCAGGCGGGTTGAGATCACACGAGGTGAAACTTGCGGCCGAGCTGGCGATGAACCGTCAGCACCGCGCGGTCGACGTCGCTGATCAGGCTGTCGCCGAGCACGACGTTCGGGATCTCCCAGTTGCGCCCGATCTGCACCTCGGGCAGCGCGACGACCGCCGGCACGCGCGCGGTTGCGCAGCCGGGCTGGGCGCGTAGCGCATCCTCGGCAAGCTGGGTCAATTCATCCTGGCTCTTTCCGTCGGTCATGACCTCCGTCCTGACGCCGGAAGATGGCTCACTGATGGCCACGATTCTCCAGTTCCCTGGCCCGGGTTTCCGTCACGCTGCGCATGCATTCGCCGGCGTCGAGCCGGGCGATGGTGCCCTCGCCGAGGTCGTAGTACAGGCAGTTGGCGTCGCGATACTGGATCCACAGCCGCTGCGCGGTGCGCAGCTGTTCGCGCTGCTTGTCGCCGGCGGCATCCTTCAGCGCCTGCTGATAGGCCGCGTTCATGCGCTTGTCCCATTGCGCGGTCTTGGCCTTGAGGCACTCGACCATCTGGTAGGTGCTGCCGTCGCAGGACGGTTCGCCATCACCCTGGTCGCCGGCGTGGGCCGGGGAAGCGGCGATGATGAAGGCGGCCGCAAACAAGGCCCTCTGCCCGCGCGCGCCTGTCGTGAGTGCCGATGTCATGCCGTCTTCCCTTTCCGACCGGTCCAGCAGCCGGACCATATATGAGTGCGCCCACGATGCATCCCGTTCACGTCAGGGCGCACCCCGGCTGGCCTTCGCGATCCGCGCAGGATATTTCATGGGCATGGAGGCACCATGCGGCGCAACCTGACGCCTGTGATCATTTTGGCCGTGGTCGGCCTGCTCGTCGGCGGGCTGTTTCGCTATGCCTTCGATCGGCCCGTCGAGGCGTCGATCGCGAACTATTTGCGCAGCGCCATTGAGGGCGCCGCAATCACCCTGATCGTCTGGGTCACGCACCTCTATCTGGCCGCGCGCGGGGGCTGGCTGCGGCAACGGCCGCTCATCGTCGAGCTGCTTGCCCGCTCCGTTATCCTCGCCGTCACCGTCGCGGTCGCCGCAATCGTGCTGGAGGTCGTGCTCAACGAACACGGGATCGACGCGAAATTTTTCCGCGAAACCTTCCTGAAGATCATCGGCGTCTCCTTGCTGCTGTCGATCCCGATCACGACGATCTACGAACTGGTCCGGATGATCGGCGGACATACGCTGCTTGCCATCGTGCTCGGGCGCTATCGCCAGCCGGGACGCGAGGAGCGCGTGCTGCTGTTTCTCGACCTGGTCGGCTCGACGACCCTGGCGGAGCAGATGGGCGAGCTCCGCGTGCAGGAGCTGCTGACGCGCTTCTTCTCCGACATCGACGCGCCGATCGTGTCGCATGGCGGCGAAGTCCACGCCTATGTCGGTGACGAGGTGATCGTGACCTGGCCGGCCAATGCCGGCGAGACGTCGCGGCGGTATCTCGATTGCGTGTTCGCGATCGAGGACCGCCTCGCCAAGCGGGCCGATCATTATCGCAGGGAGTTCGGCGTGGTGCCGGCGTTTCGCGCCGGGATGCATGCCGGTCCGGTCGTCATCGCCGAATGCGGTGACTCACGGCGCCAGATCGCCTATTTCGGCGACACCGTGAACGTCACGGCGCGGTTGCAGGCGTATTGCAAGGAGGCCGGACGGCCGTTGCTGATCTCGGGCGAATTGCGTCGCCTGCTGCCTCCGAACCTAGACCTTGCCGTCGAGGCTCTTGGTTCGACGCAATTGCGCGGACGCGCCGCATCGATCGAGATCTTTTCCGTCGCGCGGCGCGCATCGTCCTAAACAATCTCTTAAGATGCATCGGCCATGGCTACCGCGTTCAATGCACGAATTGAATCGTGCCTGGTCGGATCCCGTTAAGGATGCGATGGACCCGTATTTGCACCGGGTTCCACCTTAACGCAGGTGTAAGATCGCCAGCGATATCGTGCAGGCCGTTGTCATCCAAGAAAAACAAGGTTGCCCATCGATGGCGCAACAGGCGTCACAATCGATTATTGCCGAACTCGAAGATGCGGTCCGGGACGGAACGTCCGCCAAGCGCGTGCAGACGCTGCGGCGGGTCACCGATCTGTTCCTGAACGACGGCGACCGCCTCAACGACGAACAGGTCAAGGTGTTCGATGACGTGCTCTGCCTGCTGGTCGCGCGGGTCGAGACGCGTGCACGCGCCGAACTGAGCAAGCGGCTCGCGCCGCTCGACTATGCGCCGTTCGAGGTGATTCAGCATCTCGCCTGGGACGACGATATCGGCGTCGCCGGCGACGTGCTGACCCACTCCAGCCGCCTCTCGACCGACGCATTGCGCGAGATCGCCAGCAGCAAGGGTCAGGACCATCTGTTCGCGATCTCGGCGCGCGAGAACCTGCCCGCCGCCGTCACCGACGTGATCATCGATCGCGGCGAGGACAAGGTGATCCGGCGCCTTGCCAGCAACGCCGGCGCGCAGTTCTCCGACAACGGCTACTCCTCGATCGTCGCCCGTGCCGAGAGCGACGACGAACTGGTCGAGATACTCGGACTGCGCATCGACATTCCGGCCAAGCTGCTGCGCGACCTGCTGCAGCGTGCCAAGGATACCGTGCGCGCCCGCCTGCTCGCGCTCGCATCGCCCCGGGCACGCGAGGAGATCAGCCAGGTGCTGAACGACATCGCGCAGGACGAGGCCGCGCAGCCGCGCCGCAACTACGGCATCGCCGAGGAGCTGGTCAAGCTGATGAAACAGCTGAACGAGCTCGATGACGCGGCGGTCTACAAATTCGCCGAGAGCGGCAAGTTCGACGAGGTCACCGTCGCCCTCGCTGTGCTCAACGACATGCCGATCGCGATGATCGAGCGCCTGATGCTCGGGCTGCGCTCCGACCTGCTGCTGATCCCGTGCCGTTCGGCGCGGCTCAACTGGCCGACGGTCGAAACCATCCTGCGCAAGCGGCCGCTGCCGCATGCCATCGACCATGCCACGCTGGAGATCGCGCAACGCGACTACCGGCGGCTGTCGCTGGAAACCGCCCAGCGCACCGTGCGGTTCTGGCAGTTGCACAAGCGGATCGAAAAGCAGCCAATCGCGGCCGGTTAGCCGCAGCTCGCGTTTCGTGACAAAGAAAAAGGGTGGGCGCGTTGCCCACCCTTTTCTGTTGTCGATGCGTAGGGTGGGTTAGCCGAAGGCGTAACCCACCAACTTTGTCACCGCGGAGACAAAGGTGGGTTACGCTTCGCTAACCCACCCTACGAAACCGCGGCTCAGTTCTTGGTCTTGTCGACCAGCGCGCCCTTCTTGATCCAGGGCATCATGTCGCGCAGCTTGGCGCCGACTTCCTCGATCGGGTGCTCGGCGAGCTTGGCGCGGGTCGCCTTGAACGAGGTCTGGTTGACCTTGTTCTCCAGCATCCAGTCGCGGGCGAACTTGCCGCCCTGGATGTCGGCGAGCACGCGCTTCATCTCCGCCTTGGTCTCGGCCGTGACGATGCGCGGACCGGTGACGTACTCGCCGTATTCGGCGGTGTTGGAGATCGAGTAGTTCATGTTGGCGATGCCGCCTTCATAGATCAGGTCGACGATCAGCTTCACTTCGTGCAGGCACTCGAAATAGGCCATCTCCGGCGCGTAGCCGGCCTCGACCAGCGTCTCGTAGCCGCCCTTGATCAGCTCGACCAGGCCGCCGCAGAGCACCACCTGCTCGCCGAACAGGTCGGTCTCGCACTCTTCCTTGAAGGTGGTCTCGATGATGCCGGCGCGGCCGCCGCCGATCGCCGAGGCGTAGCTGAGGCCGAGGTCATGGGCATTGCCCGACGAATCCTTGGCGATCGCGATCAGGCAGGGCACGCCGCCGCCGCGCTGATACTCGGAACGCACGGTGTGGCCGGGGCCCTTCGGCGCGATCATCAGCACGTCGAGGTCGGCGCGCGGATCGAGCAGGTTGAAGTGCACGTTGAGGCCGTGAGCAAACACCAGCGCCGCGCCCTTCTTCATGTTGTCGTGCAGGTGCTCGCGATAGATGTCGCCCTGCAGTTCGTCCGGGGTCAGCATCATGACGAGGTCGGCCCATTTGGCGGCCTCGGCGACTTCGAGCACCTTGAAGCCGGCGGCTTCGGCCTTCTTGGCCGACGCCGAACCCTTGCGCAGCGCGATCGCCACGTCCTTGACGCCGGAATCCTTCAGGTTCAGCGCGTGGGCGTGGCCCTGGCTGCCATAGCCGACGATGGCGACCTTCTTGCCCTTGATCAGGTTCAGGTCGGCATCGCGATCGTAGTAAACTCGCATCGTGTTTTCCTCGTTTGAAGGGGGCCAAAATCGGCCGATGAATCAGGCTTTCGGAAGGTCAGAACCGCCGGGCGCCCGCGAATTTCCGGCGTTGTCTAAAGCATTTTTCCCCTCAGGGGAAACCCTCATCTCGCATGGCGCGGTGCGGCATCATGCGTCCATGAAGACCGGGTAGAGCGAGGCCAGCAGCAGGATGGCCATCAGCACGTTGAAGACACGGATCGCCCGGGGCGAGGTCAGGATCGGCCGCAACGCGGTGCCGAACAGCGCCCAGACGATGCAGGAGACCGTCCCCAGGATCAGGCTCAGGCCGACCTGGATCGCGATGTTCCAGGGAAAGGCGGCGATCGCCGCATAGGCCGTGATGGTGCCGATCACCATCACCCAGCCCTTGGCATTGATCCACTGGAACATGGCCGCGCCCCAGAAGGTCATCGGGCCGCGGCCGGGCGTGTCGTCCTTGTCCTGCGAGGGCGGCTCGGCCATGGCGATGACGGCGGCGAGATAGACCAGATAGGCCACGCCGCCATATTTCAGGATCGTTTGCAGGACCGGATAGGCGATGAACACGGCGCCGAGCCCGACGCCGACTGCACCGACCATGAAAGCGTAGCCGACCGTGATCCCGGCGATGTGCGGCACCGTGCGGCGGAAGCCATAGGTCAGCCCCGACGACAGCAGCATGATGTTGTTGGGACCGGGCGTGAAGAACATCACGACCGCAAACACGACAAAGGCAAACAGCAGCGAATTCGACATGGCGTCCTCACCCGGCCTTCGGCAGCGCTCTCGGCCGCGACAACAGCATCACGGCGATGCCGGCGATGACCGTGACCATGCCGCCCAGCCGCAGCGGCCCGAATCTTTCGCCGAACACGATGCTGGATGCGCCGGAGCCGACGAACGGCACCAGCAGCGCGAACGGCACCACCTGTGCGGCCGGGTAATCCCTGAGCAGCCGTCCCCACAGCCAATAGGCGATGCTGGTCGAGATGCCGCCGAGACAGAGCACGCAGACGAAGCCGGTCAGCGACATGTGGCTCAGTGCCTGCCAGGTCGGCTGCGGCCCGTTGCTGATCAGGGTCAGCACCGCGAGCGGCACCGCGGCAGACAGGCACAGCCAGGCGAACAGGTCGAACATCGGCGCGCCACGCGCCTGCCGCAGCAGCAGGTTGCCGATCGCGAAGCTGATCGGACAGATCATCACGATGCCGAACGCCGCGACGCTGAAATCGTAACCGACCGTGCCGCAGATCATCAGCAGGCCGAGCGTGGCAATCGCGATGCCGATGGTCTGGGTCCGGGTCGGCAGCTCGCCGAAGATCAGCGCGGCGAAGCCGATCGTGAACAAGGCCTGGCTCTGCACGATCACGCTGGAGAGCCCGACCGGAACGCCATGCGCGATCGCAAAGGCTTGCGCCAGGAACTGGCCGAGGAACAGCGTGGAGCTGATCGCGATCAGCAGCGGCCAGGAGACGCCGGGCTTGCGCACGAACAAGCATGGCAGCGCGGCAATGGCGAAGCGCAGCGTCGTCATGAGCTCCGGCGAGAACTCATTGAGCGCGATCCGGCTTGCGACGAACGCAAGCCCCCAGATCACCGCGACCATGACGGCGATGCCAACATCGGCCGGCTTCATTGTTGTTCTTCTGCTTCCGTTTCGCTACGTCGGTCGAGATCTATATTTGCTCGTCCGGGGTCGGTTTGCGCAGCAGATAGGTGCCGTGCAGCGGCGCGTGATAGTCGGCGGCGACCAGGGTGAAGCCGGTTTCGGTCAGCATGCGCTCCATCACCCAGCCGAAGGTCGAGTATTCGTCGCGCATATGGGTCATCACGCTTTCACGCTCGAAATCGTGATTCTTGATCGAGAAATCGGCCCAGCCCTCGACATCGCGATCGACGCCGTCGGGCATGCTGACGAACACCATGTCGCGCAGATAGAAGTTCGCGCCGGGCTTCAGCGCGTTGAAGATCCGCGACAATGCCACCGCCTTCCAGAAGTCGGGCAGATGGTGCAGCGTGAATTCGCTGACGATCAGATCGTAGGAGTTCGGCTGATAGGCAAAGGACAAGAGGCCGGCCGGCTGGGTCCGGATCCGCGCCTTGCGGTCACGCGCATAGATCTCGGCGAGCCCGAGCATCGCCGGCGAGATGTCGATGGCGTCGACCTCGGCGCCCATCAGCGCCGCCTCGGTCGCCAGCACGCCATTGCCGCAGCCGATATCGGCGATCCGCCAGCCCGGCTTGACGCCGAGCATGGTCAGCGCCTGACGCGCGCGGGCGTCGCTGTCTTCGCTGACGTCATAGATCGAGGCGACCGCGGTATCGAGACCGACCTGCCGCCGTTGCGTGTAGTACCAGTCGCGCGCCAACATGACTCACATCCCTTCCGGCCCACGCGTGATCGCGGCCACCCCGGTTCGTGACACCTCGACCAGGCCCAACGGGCGCATCAGGTCGATGAACTGACTGATCTTGGACGAATTGCCCGTGATCTCGAACACAAAGCTCTCGGTCGTGGCGTCGATCACCCGGGCGCGGAACGCATCCGCCAGCCGCAGCGCCTCGACGCGGTGATCGCCACCGCCCCGCACCTTGACCATCGCAAGCTCGCGCTCGATCGAGCTCCCGGTCAGCGTCATGTCGACGACGCGGTAGACCGGGATCATGCGGTCGAGCTGATGTTTGATCTGCTGGATCACCATCGGCGTGCCCGTGGTGACGATCGTGATCCGCGAGAGATGCTTCTGGTTCTCGGTCTCCGACACGGTGAGACTCTCGATGTTGTAGCCGCGGCCGGAGAACAGGCCGATCACGCGCGCCAGCACGCCGGGCTCGTTCTGCACCAGGACGGACAGCGTATGCGTCTCGTTCGGATCGTGACGCTCTTCGAGGAAATAGGCCGATGCGGGCTGGTTCATTGTCGTCCCCTTACATTCTTTTTACGCCACCGCCCGCTGGGCGGCCGGCGCAGCATCCGTCCCGATCCAGGACCGGAACAGATCGAAATCGATATTGCCGCCGCTCAGGATCAGGCCGACCCGCTTGCCGGCGAGCTTGCTCTTTTCCTGGAGCGCGGCCGCGAGTGCCGCGGCGCCTGCGCCCTCGGCGAGATTGTGGGTGTCGGTCCAGTAGGCGCGGATCGCCTGGCCGACCTCGTCGTCGGTGACCTGCACGATGCGCGAGGCGCCCTTGCGGATCAGGGCGAACGCATCGGCGTCCGGAATCCGCGTCGCCATGCCGTCGGCCCGTGTGTTGCTGGTCTCGGTGGTCACGATCTTGCCGGCGGCGAACGACAGCGCGTAGGACGGCGCTTCGGTCGACTGCACGCCGACGATCTCGGTCTTCAGGCCGAGCAGATCGCGCGCCATGATGCAGCCGGAGATGCCGGAGCCCTGCCCGATCGGCACATAGAGGATGTCGAGATCAGGCGCCGAGCGGAACAGTTCGAGCGCATAGGTCGCGACGCCGAGCACCAGGTCGGCATGGAACGACGGCACCATGTGCAGACCATCGAACTGCGCGCGGCGCTCGGCTTCCTCCCTCGCGGCCTGGAAATCCTCGCCATGCTCGACCAGTTCGGCTCCGAAGGTCCGCATCGCGCGGTTCTTCTCGACCGAGTTGCCGCGCGGCACATAGATCACCGCCCGCACGCCGTGACGGCTCGCGGCAAAGGCCAGGCTCTGGCCGTGATTGCCGCGCGTCGCCGAGATGATGCCGGGCACATCGGGCCGCTCACGCTTCAGCCGATCGAGATAGACCAGGCCGCCGCGGACCTTGAAGGCGCCGATCGGCGTGTGGTTCTCATGCTTGACCACGACCGCGGTGCCGAGCCGCTCGGCCAGCAACGGCCAGGCATGCGCCGGCGTCGCCGGCACCGCGGTGCCGACGATTTTGTGCGCGCGCTCGAGCTCGTTCAAGTCGAACATCTTGGTTCCCTGTCGCCTACTCTCTCTCGTCATCCCCGCGAAAGCGGGGATCCAGTATTCCAGAGACGCCCGAGAGCAATCGAGACGCCGCGGCGTACTGGATCGCCCGGTCAAGCCGGGCGATGACAGCGGAATTTCTGTCGCGCATCATCACACCAGCGCCTTGCCACCGGAGAAAGCCTTGGCGGTGGCCTCATCGGTCGCCTCTTCCGGCAGCAGCATCTCGTTGTGCGCCTTGCCCGACGGGATCATCGGGAAGCAGTTCTCGAGTGCCGCGACGCGGCAGTCGAACAGCACCGGGCGCTTGACCGAGATCATCTCCTTGATCGCGCCGTCGAGATCGGAAGGCTTGTGCGCCCGGATGCCGACGCCGCCATAGGCCTCCGCGAGCTTGACGAAGTCCGGCAGCGCCTCGGAATAGGAATGCGACAGCCGGTTGCCGTGCAGCAGCTGCTGCCACTGCCGCACCATGCCCATGTACTGGTTGTTCAGGATGAAGATCTTGATCGGCAGCTCGTACTGGACCGCCGTCGAGATCTCCTGGATCGTCATCTGCACCGAGGCATCGCCCGCGATGTCGATCACCAGGCTGTCCGGATGCGCCACCTGCACGCCGACCGCGGCCGGCAGGCCGTAGCCCATGGTGCCGAGGCCGCCCGAGGTCATCCAGCGATGCGGCTCCTCGAAGCCGAAGAACTGCGCCGCCCACATCTGGTGCTGACCGACCTCGGTCGTGATGTAGGTGTCCTTGCCGCGGGTCAGCTCGAACAGGCGCTGAATCGCGTATTGCGGCAGGATGATATCGCTGTTCTTCTTGTAGGACAGCGAGTTGCGCGCGCGCCACTGCGCGATCTGCTGCCACCACGCCTTGATGTCGGGCTTCTTGGCCTCCGCCTTGAACACCTGCAAGAGATCACCCAGCACGTTGGCACAGTCGCCGATGATCGGCACGTCGACGCGGATGTTCTTGTTGATCGAGGACGGATCGATGTCGATGTGGATCTTCTTCGAGCCCGGCGAGAACGCATCGGTGCGGCCGGTGATGCGGTCGTCGAAGCGCGCGCCGACGCACAGCATGACGTCGCAATCATGCATCGTCATGTTGGCCTCGTAGGTGCCGTGCATGCCCAGCATGCCGAGCCAGTTCGGACCCGACGCCGGATAGGCGCCCAATCCCATCAGGGTCGAGGTGATCGGAAAGCCGGTCACCTCCACCAGCTGGCGCAGCAGCTGCGAGGCCTCGGGACCGGAATTGATCACGCCGCCGCCGGAATAGATCACCGGACGCTTGGCGTTGGCGAGCAGCGCCACTGCCTTGCGGATCTGGGTCGCATCACCCTTGACGCGCGGCGTGTAGGAGATGTGCACGTCCGACTTGCGCGGCGGATGATAGGTGCCGGTCGCGAATTGCACGTCCTTCGGCACGTCGACCACGACCGGGCCGGGCCGGCCGGTGGTGGCGACATAGAAGGCCTCATGCAGCACCCGGGCGAGGTCGTTGACGTCGCGCACCAGCCAGTTGTGCTTGGTGGCGGGCCGCGTGATGCCGACCGTGTCGCACTCCTGGAACGCGTCATTGCCGATCAGATGCGTCGGCACCTGGCCGGTGATGCAGACCAGCGGGATCGAATCCATCAGCGCGTCGGTCAGCGGCGTCACCATGTTGGTGGCGCCGGGGCCCGACGTCACCAGCACCACGCCGGGCTTGCCGGTGGAGCGCGCATAGCCTTCGGCGGCATGGCCGGCGCCCTGCTCGTGGCGCACCAGGATGTGTTCGACCTCGCTCTGCTGGAAAATCTCGTCGTAGATCGGAAGCACCGCACCGCCGGGATAGCCGAAGACATGCTGCACGCCGTGATCGATGAGCGCGCGCACGATCATCGCGGCGCCGGTCATCTGATTGGGATCGTGGCTCTTGTCGGTCATGGTTCGCTCCGGATGCGCTTGTTTTTGCGCGGCTTTTGTCAGTTCTCGGTCAGTTCTGCTTCGGGCAATAAAAAGGGGCCCCTGAGGCCCCATGCACACCGCCCGTATTTGGATGGCAGCTAGCCATCCCCGGCGGTGTGCCTGGGTACGACGGCGATAAGGAGTTTGGTAATAATGTTGCGCACGAGACGACCCAGTCTTCCCAAAGGTTGCGCGAACATAGCCGCCAAAGCCCGAATGTCAAGGCAAGGCAAGCATTTTCGCGATATTTGAAGTGTAACGGGGTTCCAACCGTTCGGCGAGTGTTTTTGCGCGGCGCAACGCGCATGGCAGACGGGCGTGTTGCGCCCTGGAGCCGCTCCGTGGCCCGGAGGCGCGCCTCTCCGGAAGGAAATCCGCCCGAATTGCGCGGTGCTCCGTCCGGGGCCGCCAGGGCTACGGGATATGGCTCTCCAGCCACGCCTTCGCCGCCTCGGGCTTGACCCAGTCGAACTCCGGCAGCTGGTGGCGAAACCAGGTGAACTGGCGCTTGGCGTAGTGACGGGTGTCGGCGCGGCCGATCTCGGCGGCCTCTTCCCGGCTGATCTCCCCCTTCAGGTGAGCCATCAGGGCCGGCACGCCATGGGCCTTCATGGCCGGCAGCAGCGGGTCGAGCGCGCGCGCCGCCAGCGCCGTGACCTCGTCGAGCGCGCCGGCGTCAAGCATCGCGCCGAACCGCGCGTCGATCCGCGCATAGAGCCTCTCCCGGTCAGGCGCGAGAAACACCGCGTGGAATGCGCCCGGCGGCAGCAGCGGCGGCAGGCCGTCGCGATGCCAGTCCGGCAGCGGGCGGCCGGTGGCCTCGACCACCTCGAGCGCACGCGCGATGCGGGTGCGGTCGCGCGGCTTCAGCCGTTCGGCCGACACCGGATCGCGCGCCGCAAGCTCGGCATGCAGGGCCTCGACGCCGTGCTGCTCCAGCCTTGCGCGGACGGCGTCGCGCACATCAGCGGCGATCGGCGGCACCGCCGACAGGCCGCGCGTCAGTGCCTTGAAATACAGGCCGGAGCCGCCGATG
This sequence comes from Bradyrhizobium sp. SK17, assembly GCF_002831585.1. Classification (GTDB taxonomy): domain Bacteria; phylum Pseudomonadota; class Alphaproteobacteria; order Rhizobiales; family Xanthobacteraceae; genus Bradyrhizobium. Next base: position 7,134,085 of record NZ_CP025113.1, read on the forward strand.
AAGATCGGCAACCTTCCCTGCGCACGGGCCTCGCCGAGCACTTCTGCCGCGTCCGCAACCCAGGCGCCGGCGGAGAAATTCACGCCGGCGTCGACATGGCCGTAGAGCCGGTGCGGAACCAGCGCCTCCTCGCCGGCGCTCGGCCGCGCGGTGATGATCCTGAGGTCGCGATAGACCTGCATGGAATCGGTGTTGATCACGACCCCGCCGGTGCGCTGCGCGAGTTCGAGCGCCAGCGCCGACTTGCCGCTGGCGGTCGGCCCTGCGATAAGCACTGCCTTGTCCAACAATCCCGAATGCGCCTGCATGTCCCTCGTTGCCACGCTGATCTGCAATCCTGCAAGCCCCGCGCTCGACTCCACCATCGTCGACGGGGCACGCGCCGTGCTGCCCTCACCCGGCGCCGCGCAGTGGCTGTTTAACGAGGTCGCCGTCGACATTCCCTTCGAGCGCGAGAACGCCAGCCGGGACGACATCAAGGCCATCGAGCTCCAGTTGCGCCAGGCCCGCGGCGACCTCCCGATCGACATTGTCGTGCAACCTCGGATCGGCCGGCGCAAGAAGCTTTTTCTGGCCGACATGGATTCCACCATGATCGGGCAGGAATGCATCGACGAACTCGCCGATTTCGCCGGGCTGAAGGCCCATGTCGCAGGCATCACCGAGCGCGCGATGCGCGGCGAGATCGCGTTCGAGCCGGCGCTGCGCGAACGCGTGGCGCTGCTCAAGGGCCTGCCGGTCAGCGTCGTCGACGAGGTGCTGGAGAAGCGCATCACACTGACGCCGGGCGGCCGCGACCTGGTGATGACGATGCGCGCGCACGGCGCCTATACCTGCCTGATCTCGGGCGGCTTCACGCTGTTTACCAACGTGGTCGCGGGGAAAGTCGGCTTCCAGGAGAACCGCGCCAACCAGTTGCAGGTCGAGAACGGCAAACTGACCGGCGAAGTGGTCGAGCCGATCCTCGGCGCCGCGACCAAGCTTGCCACCCTGATCGAGCTCACCGAATCCTTCGATCTCGACGATATCGACACACTGGCGGTGGGTGACGGAGCCAACGATCTCGGCATGATCCAGGCCGCCGGACTCGGGGTCGCCTATCACGCCAAGCCGGCGGTTGCGGCCGCCGCCGCGGTCCGGATCGACCACGGCGACCTCACCGCGCTGTTGTACGCGCAGGGCTACCGACGGGATGAGTTCGTCGACAAGTGAGGTTCACGTAACCTGTCGTCCCCGCGAAAGCGGGGGACCCAGTCTTCCAGAGACGCCGGAGGATGATCGAGGGGCCGCGGCGTACCGGATCCCCCGCTTTCGCGGGGGATGACAGTTGTGAGTGAAACGTCAACGCGCCTCTACTGCACGCCGAGCGCCACAAACCGCAGTTCGCCGTCGCCGTTGGAGACCAGCAGCAGCACCGACTTCTTGCCGTCCTTCTTCAACTGATCGATCCGCTTCTTGATGTCGCCGGCATTCGACACTGCTTCCTGCGCCACCTCGACGATGACGTCGCCGGCCGACAGCCGCTTCTCGGCCGCATCCGAGTTGCTATCGACGCCGGTGACGACGACGCCCTTCACGCTGTCCTTGATCTTGTACTTGGTGCGCAGGTCCTTGCTCAGAGCTGCGAGGTCAAGACCGAGCGCCTTCTGGGTCACCGGCTTCTCGGCAGTGTCGTCCTTCGGCTTGGCGTTGGCCTGGACCTTGTCGTTGTCCTCGAGCCGGCCGAGCGTGACCTTGCGGGTCTCCTCATTGCCCTTGCGGATGATGACGACGTCGACTTCCTTGCCGACCGCGGTGTCGGCAACGATGCGCGACAGATCCTTGGGGTCCTTGACGTCCTTGCCGTCGAACTTGACGACGACGTCGCCGGGCTCGATGCCCGCCGGTTTCGCAGGCCCCTTGTCGTCGACGCCGGCGACCAGCGCACCGCGCGCCGGCTTGATGTTGAGGCTGTCGGCGATCTCGTCGGTGACCGCCTGGATGCGTACGCCGAGCCAGCCGCGGCGCAACTCGCCATACTTCTGCAACTGGTCGACGACGCCGGCCACCGTCTTCGACGGCACGGCGAAGCCGAGGCCGATCGAACCGCCTGTCGGCGAGATGATCAGGGTGTTGACGCCGATCACCTCGCCATCGAGGTTGAACAGCGGACCGCCGGAATTGCCGCGATTGATCGCAGCGTCGGTCTGGATGTAGCTGTCATACGGGCCCTGGCTGATGTCGCGGTTCTTGGCCGAGACGATGCCTGCGGTCACCGTGCCGCCGAGGCTGAACGGATTGCCGATCGCGACCACCCAGTCGCCGAGACGGATCTTGTCGCTGTCGCCGAACTTCACCGCCGTGAGCGGCTTCGGCGGCTTGAACTTCAGCACCGCAAGGTCGGTCTTCTTGTCGACGCCGACCAGCTCGGCCTTGATCTTGGTGCCGTCGTTGAGGATGACGTTGATCTCGTCGGCGTCGGCGATGACGTGGTTGTTGGTGACCACGATGCCCGAGGTGTCGACGATGAAGCCCGAGCCGAGCGAGTTGGTCTTGCGCGGCTGGAACTCGCCGTTCTTGTCGCCGCCCTTGCCGCCCGGTCCGCGGCGGTTCTTGAAGAAGTCGTCGAAGAATTCCTCGAACGGCGAGCCCGGCGGCAGTTGCGGCATGGCGCCGCCGCCCTTGTTGGCCTCGATCGTCTGCGACGTCGAGATGTTGACGACGGCATCGATCACCTTCTCGGCGATGTCGGCGATCCCCTCGGGACCGCGCGCGAACGCCGGCACGGAGCTCAGCATGCTCGCAGCACCGATCGAGATCGCGGCCCCCATCATGCGGAGGCGGCGGCCCAGGGCTGGTCTGGCAGCGGTCATGTCGGAAATTCTCCAGGCAACGGGTTCAAATGAGCTGGTCGCAAGTGTGCGCCCGTGGTCGCAGGCGTGCGCCCGTGATCGCAGAGTGCGCCCGAACGGGCATATGGTGCAAGCATCTCAGCCCGGCATTTCGGCGAAAAACCGGCCGCGAATGGCTCACGATTATGTTCATTCCGGCGCGATCTCACGCGCTTGGAACAAGCAATGCTCAGCGCCGCACCAGCCAGATCATGATCAGCCCGGCGACTGCCGAGCCGATCCCGACGACGCGCAGGATATTGTCGGGCGTCGCCAGCGCGCTCTTCATCGCCCGGCGCATCCAGGCGGGGCTTGCCGCGAACAGGATGCCTTCGAGCACGAACAGGATTCCCAACCCGATGAGGAAGTCGCCGAACGCTATTGACCTCATCGGATCGCAGCCTCCCGCTCGCTATTTGTTGTTATTGGGCGGCGGCGAAGCGATGTCGGCTTCGCCGCCGTATTGTGACGTTACTGTTTCGGCGCCGCGGCCGCTTCCGGCGGCTTGCCGTTGGCACTGCCGAAATACCTGAAGAATTCCGAGTCCGGCCGCAACAGGAAACGCGTGTCGCTGGACTTGAGGCCGTTCTCATAGGCCGTCATCGAGCGATAGAACGCGAAGAAGTCCTTGTCCTTGCCATAGGCCTCGGCGAACAGGCGGTTACGCTCGGCGTCGCCGGCGCCGCGGGTCTGGTCGGCGGCCGAGTTCGCCTCGGCGACGATTACGGTCGCTTCGCGATCGGCCTTGGAGCGGATCTCCAGCGCCTTCTGGTCGCCCTGCGCGCGGAACTCGGCGGCTTCGCGCTGACGCTCGGTCTTCATCCGGTCGTAGACCGCCTGGCTGTTCTGCTCCGGCAGATCGGCGCGGCGGATCCTGACGTCGACGACCTCGATGCCGTAGCCATCGGCTTCCTTGTCGAGCTGCTCGCGGATCCGCGACATCAGCTTCTCGCGTTCGTCGCGCACCACCGTGATGAAGGTGACCTCACCGAGCACGCGGCGCAGCGCCGCGTTCAACAGCGTGGTCAGTTGCAGATTGGCGGCCTGGATCGAGCCGACGCTGGTGTAGTAGCGCAACGCGTTCTTGATGCGATAGCGCGCGAAGGCGTCGACCACGAGCCGCTTCTGGTCGGAGGCGATCACTTCCTGCGACGGGTTCTCCAGATCGAGGATGCGCTTGTCGACATTGATCACGGAATTCCACGGCGCCTTGAAGTGCAATCCGGGATCGGTGACGACATCGACCGGTTCGCCGAACCGTAGGACGATGGTCTGCTCGGTCTGCTGCACGGTGAACATCGAGCTGTAGCCGACTGCAAGCAGGATGAAGAGAAGGATCAGGGACACAATGCCGGTGACAGGGGACCTCATCGGGTGGCTCCCTGCTGCTGGCCGGTCGTGGCCGGCGCCGCGGACGGACGCCGTGGCGACAGTTCACCCAACGGAAGGTAGGGCACGATGTTCTGGCCCGGTCCGCCGTCATAGACCAGCTTCTCGGAGCTTCCGAGCACCTTTTCCATGGTCTCCAGATAGATGCGCTCGCGCGTCACGTCGGGTGCCTTCTTGTACTCTTCATAGACCTTGAGGAAGCGCGCGCTCTGGCCCTTGGCCTCGGCGACCGCCTGCTCCTTGTAGCCTTCGGCGGCCTGCTGGATCTGCGCCGCACGACCACGCGCTTCCGGCACGATCCGGTTGGCGTAGGTCTGCGCCTCGTTCTGCTTGCGCTCGAGGTCGGCGCGCGCCGCCTGCACGTCGCGGAACGCGTCGATCACCTGCGCCGGCGGATCGACCTTCTGCATCTGCACCTGCGTGATCTGGATGCCCGCGTTGTAGGAATCCAGCGTCTTCTGCATCAGTTCCTGCACGCTCTGCTCGGTGACGTTACGCGCCCCGGTCAGGATCGGCTGGATCTGCGAGCGGCCGATCACCTCGCGCATCGCGCTTTCGGCGACTGCCTTCACGGTGCCTTCGGGATTCTGGATGTTGAACAGGTAAGCGCCGGCCCCGCCCTGCTTGATGCGCCACAACACGGTGAAGTCGACGTCGACGATGTTTTCGTCGCCGGTCAGCATCAGGCTCTCTTCCGGCACGTCGCGCATGGTGCGGCCACGCCGGGCGGGATCGTCGATCAGGGTCATGCCGATCGAGATCGTGTTCACGCGCAGCGCCTTCGGCAGCAGCACGGTCTCGATCGGATACGGCAGGTGATAGCGCAGGCCGGGCTGCGCATCGCGATCATATTTGCCGAAGCGCATCACGACGCCGAGCTCTTCGGACTGGACCCGGAAGATTCCGGTCGCAAGCCAGATCGCCAGCGCAGCGACCACCACCAGCGCGATGCCCATGCCGCTGAAATGCCCGCCGGGCATCCACTGCTGCAGCCGGTCCTGGCCGCGCCGCAGCAGATCCTCAAGATCCGGCGGCCTCGGCCCGGCTGACTGCGGACCCGTGCCCCATGGCCCTTTCGGACCCGAGCCCCACGGCCCCCGCCTTGATTTTTCCACGGCATCAAACATCTCCTCGGCAAGTCCGGACGGGACGCCCGGGCTCGAATGTCCGGCCCGGTTATAGGGGACCGCTAGGGCCCTTACAACGCAAGCTTCCTGCTCGGACGAGCTATGCGCCGGGGCATAATTGTCAATGCAAACATTGGTTAACCGCGGCCGCGCCGACGATATGTCACATAGGAGAAGTCGACGCTGTCGTCCGGACCTGCCGGATTTCGCACGCGCGCGACCTCTTCCCACTGCGCGGCATCGATCATTTCGAACCGTGTATCGCCGTCCGGCCGGGCATGGACCTCGGTGATCTCCAGGCGATCGGCCGTGCCCATCCATTGCGCATAGATTTCCGCGCCACCGATGATGGCAATTTCAGTGGCGAAACGCCGCAGCGCGTCACCAAGCGCAATTGCGCGGGCGTTCTCGAACGAGGTCGTGACGATGGCGCCGCGCGCGCGGTAGCTCGGATCGCGCGTCACCACGATGTTGGTGCGCCCCGGCAGCGGCCTGCGCAGCGACTCGAAGGTCTTGCGCCCCATCACGATGGGCTTGTTCAGCGTCATCGCCTTGAGGCGCTGCTGATCGGATTTCAGCCGCCACGGGATTGCGTTGCCGTTTCCGATCACGCCGTTCTCGGCGACCGCAACGAGGAGCACGATCTCCATCAACGCGTCCCTTCCGCGAGCGCCGACAGCGCAGGACCGGAGACGCGACAGATCGTCCATTCGTCCATCAGTTCGGCGCCGAGCGACTTGTAGAATGCGATCGACGGCGCGTTCCAGTCGAGCACCGCCCATTGCAGGCGCGCCCAGCCATTGGCGAGGCATTGCTTCGCCAGATGCACCAGCAGCGCCTTGCCGATGCCCTTGCCGCGCAGCGCCGGCCGCACGAAGAGATCCTCGAGGTAGATGCCGTGGCGGCCGGCGAAGGTGGAGAAATTGACGAACCAGACCGCGAAGCCGGCCGGTTCGCCGTTCCATTCCGCGATGTCGCAATAAAGCCGCGGGTTGGCGCCGAACAGCGCCTCGGCGATATCGGCCTCGCTGGCGTGAACCTCGTGCAGCAGCTTCTCATACTCGGCGAGCTCGCGGACCAGCGAGAACACCAGTCCGGCCTCATCGGGCCGCGCGCGGCGGATCAACAGCGACATCAGACCGCGACTTCGGCCTTGATGTGCGGATGCGGATCGTAGCCTTCGAGTTTGAAGTCCTCGTAGCGGAACGCGAAGATGTCCTTCACGTCGGGATTGATCGCCATCGTCGGCAACGGCCGCGTCGGCCGCGTCAGTTGCAGGCGCGCCTGCTCGAGGTGGTTCGAATAGAGATGCGCATCGCCGAGCGAGTGGACGAAATCGCCGGGCTTCAGCCCGGTCACCTGCGCCACCATCATGGTCAGCAGCGCATAGGAGGCGATGTTGAACGGCACGCCGAGGAACACGTCGCCGGAGCGCTGATACAGCTGACACGACAGCTTGCCGTTGGCGACATAGAACTGGAACAGGCAGTGGCATGGCGGCAGCGCCATCTTGTCCACCTCGGCCGGATTCCAGGCGCTGACGATCAGCCGCCGCGAATCCGGATTGCGCTTGATCATCTCGATGACGTTCGTGATCTGGTCGATGCTGCGGCCATCGGGCGCGGGCCACGAGCGCCATTGCGAGCCGTAGACCGGGCCGAGGTCGCCATTGGCGTCGGCCCATTCGTCCCAGATCGTGACGCCGTTGTCGTTGAGATATTTGATGTTGGTGTCGCCGGCGAGGAACCAGAGCAGCTCGTGCACGATCGCCTTCAGCGGCAGCCGCTTGGTGGTCAGCATCGGGAACCCGGCCGCAAGATTGAAACGCATCTGGTGGCCGAAGATCGACAGCGTGCCGGTGCCGGTGCGGTCGTGCTTCTCGGCGCCGTCGGCGAGGATGCGTTCGAGCAAATCGTGATACTGGTTCATGACTGGTTCTTGGCGGTCTTTTCGAGGCTTCGAGAGAACGGCGAATGTAGCGGCCAGGGCCGCCGGTCGACACGCTGATTCGGCTGAACGGGCCGATTATACCCCGAAAAATGACAACGCCTCCGACAAACGACAAGGGGCGGAACTCGCGTCCCGCCCCCCGCTCTATCCGCTTGATCGTACTCGATTAAGTTGCCGGCTTCAGCACCGGCGTCCATTTCGCGATCTCGTTCTTGACGAGCGTCGCCAGCGCCTCCGGGGTGCGGTTGGCGGGCGCCGGGATCACGCTGCCGAGCTCGAGCAGCCGCTTGCGGACGTTGTCATCGTCGAGCGCCTTGATGGCCGCAGCGTTCAGCGTGGCGATGATAGCGGGCGAAGTTCCCTTCGGCGCGAAGATCGCGTTCCAGGCCTGGGCCTGGAAGGCCGGCAGCCCGGCTTCGGTCGTGGTCGGGACGTTCGGCAGCGACGGATTGCGCTCGGGGGTCGCGACCGCATAGGCCTTGATGGTGCCGGCGTTGATCTGCGGCACCGCGTTGACGATCTGGTCGCACATGTAATCGACCTGGCCGGCGACCAGCGCGTTCATCGCGGGTCCGGTGCCGTTGAAGGGCACGCCCACCGGCTTGACCTCGAGGATCGAGTTGAGCAGCTCGCAGGAGGCATGCGAGACCGAGCCGATGCCGGCATGCGCGGCGTTGACCTTGTCGGCATTCGCCTTCACGTAGGCGATGAATTCCTTCAGATCCTTCGGCGGGAAATCCTTGCGGGCGAGGATCAGGATCGGCGTGCCCGCGAGCAGCGCGACCGGCTCGAAATCCTTCTCCGGGTGATAGGCAAGCTTCGGATAGAGCGGCACGGAGGCGGCGTGCGTGCCCATGTGTCCGGTGACCAGCGTGTAGCCGTCATTGGCGGCGCGGGCCGCGCGCGTGGTCGCGGTGGTGCCGCCGGCGCCGACCACGTTCTCGATGACGATGCTCTGGCCGAGCGTCTGCGCCATGTGCGCGGTGACGATGCGCGAGATGACGTCGGTCGGACCGCCGGCTGCGAACGGCACGATCATGGTGATGGTGCGGGTCGGATAGTTCTGCGCGGACGCCGGCACGGCGAATGCACTCAACGCGGCAAATGCCGAAAGGCATGCGCCCGCAAGCGAGCGAATGGACATCATCTCAATTCCTCCCGGGAACGTTTGACCAATAAAAATGCCGGCCAAATCGGCCGGCATTTTCATTTCACGAGACCACATCGAGTGTCGATTCGACTTCCGCCTGCGGCGCGCGGACGCAGGCGGAGCAGGATGCTCAGCCCTCGGACTCCACGAACACCTCGTCGCGCTTCGCACGCAGGGCCGGCAGCACGGCAAGCACCAGGAGGCCCGCCGCGATCGCCAGCAGCACCGCCGACAGCGGCCGCGACAGGAATACGCTCCAGTCGCCGCGCGAGATCAACAGCGCACGGCGCAGGTTCTCCTCCATCAGCGGACCGAGCACCATGCCGAGCAGCAGCGGCGCCGGCTCGAAATCGTGCTTGATCAGCCAATAGCCGACCAGGCCGAACGCGCCTGCGAGGATGACATCGACCGGCGCGTTGTTTACCGAATAGATGCCGATCGCGCAGAACACCACGATCGAGGGGAACATCAGCCGGTACGGCACGCGCAGCAATCGGACCCAGATGCCGACCAGCGGCAGATTGATGATGATCAGCATCAGATTGCCGATCCACATCGAGGCGATCATGCCCCAGACCAGGTCGGGCTGCTTCTGCATCACCTGCGGGCCCGGCACGATGCCATGAATGGTCATCGCGCCGACCATCAGCGCCATCACCGCGTTCGGCGGAATGCCGAGCGTGAGCAGCGGGATGAACGAGGTCTGCGCCGCGGCGTTGTTGGCGCTTTCCGGCGATGCCACGCCCTCGATCGCGCCGCGGCCGAACCGCGACGGATCCTTGGCGAGCTTCTTCTCCAGCGTATAGGCCGCGAACGATGCGATCACCGCGCCGCCGCCCGGCAGGATGCCGAGGATCGAGCCGAGCACGGTGCCGCGCAGGATCGCCGGCGTGGAGTCGACCAGGTCCTTCCTGGTCGGCATCAAGCCGGTGATCTTCTGCTGCACCAGATTGCGGTTCATCTCGGCGCCGGCGTCGAGGTTGCGGATGATTTCCGCGAAGCCGAACACGCCCATCGCCACGGTGGCGAAGCCGAGGCCGTCCGCGAGTTCGGGGATGTTGAACGCCATGCGCGAAGCGCCGGTCTCGATGTCGGAGCCGACCATCGACAGCAACAGGCCGAACACGATCATCGCGATCGCCTTCAGCACCGAGCCCTTGGCGAGCACCACCGCGAAGATCAGGCCGAGCACCATCAGCGAGAAATACTCGGCCGGGCCGAACGCCAGCGCGAGCTTGGTCAGCGGCGCGCCGAGCACGGCGATCAGCACGGTCGCGACGCAGCCGGCGAAGAACGAGCCGATCGCGGCGATCGCCAGTGCCGGACCGGCACGGCCCTGCTTGGCCATCTGGTGACCGTCGAGCGCGGTGACCACGGAGGTCGCCTCACCGGGAATATTGACCAGGATCGAGGTGGTCGAACCACCATATTGCGCACCGTAATAGATGCCGGCGAGCATGATCAGCGCGCCGACCGGCGGCAAGCCGAAGGTGATCGGCAACAGCATCGCGACGGTGGCAATGGTGCCGATGCCCGGCAGCACGCCGACCAGGGTGCCGACCAGCGCACCGATCAGACACATCAAGAGGTTGATCGGCGAGAAGGCGACGGCGAAACCGTGCGCGAGATTGGCAAACAGTTCCATCACGCCCTCACTGGATCAGGAAACGCGGGAACATCGGCATCGGAAGTCCCAGCACATAAGGGAAAAGCAACGCGCAGCCGAGCGTCAGACAGCCGCCGACAATGATGGCTTCGATCCATCTGGTCTCGTGCGAGCCCATCGCCGCGATCAGGAAGGCGGCGAAGGCGGAGACCACGAGCCCGAGCGGGCGGATCGCCAGCGCGAAGAACACGATCGCCGCGGACACGAACAACGGGCCGCGCCAGGAATAGGCCCCGATCTGCGGGCCGTCATTCAGGATTCCGATCAGCGCAACGGCGCCGCCGAGCAACAGCAACAGCACGGCGAACATGCGCGGCGCCGTTCCGGCGCCGAACGAGAATCCGTGCATGCCCTGCAAATCGCTCGAGGCCCACAAGGCAAACAGCGCGACCGCCACCATGGCGAGCCCGCCGACGAAATCCTGCGGACCGCGCACCCATTTCGGCAAGATCGTTTTGACCGGCGCCTCGCTCGGCGTATCGCTCATGACTTCGCTTCCCCCCGTCAGGGCTGTGTCGCCCGTATTGATTGAATGGCTTGGCTTGCGGTGCGTTGACCGAGACCTTGCTAGCGATTTTCGTCAGACAACGCCAGCAAAACCCAAGAGACCTCCGGCAAGCAACATCCATAAAGGGTTGATCCGCGTCGCAAAGGCAAGTGCGGCTGCAACAATGGTGATCAGGATCGCGATCCAACTTTGGTCTGATGTCTGCGCCGCGTTGAGACCGTTTGCGGCGATCAGGCCGATCGACGGAGGAGCCAGTGCCGCCTGCATGATCGCGGGCAGGCACGCGTCGCGCCAGCGATCAAGGAAACGGCTCACATAATAGGCAAGCAGCGCGTCGGTCCGCACATCGCAACCGCCGCTGCCAGCGCCGCGGCGACGCCTGCGACAGAATAGCCTATCAGCGTCACGATCAGCACGTTCGGTCCCGGCGAGAGCTGCGACATCGCGAACACGTCGGTGAACTGCTTGTCGATCAGCGATGCACGTCGACGGCGGCGCGCTGCATTTCGGGGATCGCTGAATTGGCCCCGCCGATCGCAACCAAGACCGCCGCCAGGATGACGAGGGCTGTGACATCGCGCCGCTTCAACGGCGGCATCATCATCTTGAGGACGACGGCGAACAGCAGGCCGACCGCGGCACAGGCCACGCCGGCGAGCGTGCGGCGCAGCGCGTCGATCTCGCCGTCATGGGAATAGAGCGCGGCCAGGGTGGTCGCGATCAGCATCGGCGGTCCGGCCGGCCCGGCGAAAGCCGCGGGCTCATCCGCGATGCCGCGAAAGCGCGAGCCGAACACGGCTGACCGGTCGACGATGTTCGGACCTGGCAGGAAATGGCACAGCGCGAAGGTCTCGTTGAACGCCTCCGGCGTCACCCAGTGGCGCTGTTCGATGATCGACCGCCGGGCCCAGACCAGCCCCCTTGCGAAAAGCCGACGAGGGAATCTTGGCAAGGCCAGGAACAGTTCGAGCAGGCCGGGCTGGTGGAGCGGAAACGCCCACGGGGCGTCCGGCGCCGGAGCGGCAACCGGCGGGAGTTCCGGGGCATCAATGGAGCCTGGACAGCGCCGGATAGCGCCAAGGATCCTGGCCGAGGCCTGTGCCAAGGCGCCGGTCAACCTAAATCGGTGGGTTTTCCCAATTGAATCGGCCTGAATCCGCTCTGTTTTTCTATGGCTTTGCCGCTATATTGGGGGTGCCGGTTCGCCGGCTATGGAAATAAATGACCGTCGCAATAAACCATTCGGACCCGGGGGCGGTACCCGGCGCCTCCACCAAAACCCATCTCGAACCCATCCTCGGGTGGCTTTTGGCGGGGGCGAAATAGGATCGACGAGGGCGTAAAGGGCGCGTTTTTTCTCGGTATGGTTCCGCCGACATCGGGCCATTGCAATAGTTGCCAACGACAACTTTGCTCCGGTTGCTCAGGCTGCGTAACGCAGTTTGAAAGACCATCTTAAAGTCCTAGCGGGTTAAGCTCCGCTAGGCGGGGTCCGGAGGCACCTGGCAACAGAAGCCTCCACTTTATTTTTCGATCGGGCGTCCGCCCGCATTTCAACTGCCGGCCCTGCTGATTTCCGGCTTTCGGCGGGGTAGCATGGCAAGAGGGGCGAGTCGGACGATCCGGCGCTGCCTCGCCGGCCATTTTCGAAGCGACAGGATCACCATGGCGACCGATCACATCCGATATGACGTGCTGGCGCGCGACGCGCTGCGCGGGGTGCTGCGCCGGGTGCTGTCCGACGCCGCCGAGCATGGCCTGCCGGGAGAGCACCATTTCTACATCACCTTCCTGTCGCACGGCGACGGCGTGAAGCTTTCGGCGCGGCTGCTTGCGCAGTATCCCGAAGAAATGACCATCATCCTCCAGCACCAGTTCTGGGACCTGGTGGTGACGGAGGATCGCTTCGAGGTCGGCCTGTCGTTCGGCGGAATTCCCGAGCGGCTGACCGTGCCGTTTGCCGCGGTGACGCGCTTCCTCGATCCCTCCGCACCGTTCGATCTGCGCTTCGACGTCTCCGAGGCGCTGTCTGAAGACGCTGCTCCCGCCGCCGCGCCGGCCGCTCCCCTTCCCACGCCGGCCGCTCGCGCAACAGTCGAGACCGAGACGGCCGATACCGAGCAGGAGCCGGCCAAGCCCAGCGAGGGCGCCGAGGTGGTGCGGCTGGACCGCTTCCGCAAGAAATAATCTAAACCCGGATCGATCCTCGACCTTGTAGGATGCTTGCCAGGATCGGGATGACAGGTCGTCATCCCGGACTATCCTGCGCATGAACGCGCCTTCGCGCGGACCGCGTCGCATCGCCGCGCCGGCCCACGCCTGACGACGCAATCGCAAGCATTCACGGCAAGCATCTACGGAAAGCATCCATGGCTCGATCGACCACTCCATCCAAGGCCAAGACCCGCAGCGAGACCGACAGCTTCGGTCCGATCGACGTACCGGCCGATCGCTATTGGGGCGCGCAGACCGAACGCTCGCGACAGAACTTCAAGATCGGCCACGACCGGATGCCGATCGCGATCGTGCATGCGCTCGGCATCGTGAAGCTCGCAGCCGCCGAGACCAATCGCGAGCTCGGCCAGCTCGATGCGCGCCGCGCCGGCGCGATCATCCGCGCCGCCAAGGAAGTGATCGAAGGCAAGCTCGACGACAATTTCCCGCTGGTGGTCTGGCAGACCGGCTCGGGCACGCAGTCCAACATGAACGTCAACGAGGTGATCGCCAACCGCGCCAACCAGATGCTCGGCGGCGAGCTCGGCGCCAAGAAGCCGATCCATCCGAACGATCACGTCAACATGAGCCAGTCGTCGAACGACTCGTTCCCGACCGCGATGCATATCGCGGCCGCAAGCCGCATCATCGCCGATCTGATTCCGGCGCTCACCGAGCTGCATCGCGAGCTGCGCAAGAAGGAGAAGGCGTTCGCGAAGATCGTCAAAATCGGACGCACCCACACCCAGGATGCGACGCCGCTGACGCTCGGCCAGGAATTCTCCGGCTACGCCGCGCAGGTCGAGAGCGGCATCGCGCGACTGCGCGTCGCGGTGAAGGATCTGTTTCCGCTGGCGCAGGGCGGCACCGCCGTCGGCACCGGCCTCAACTCCAAGCCGAGATTTGCGAGGGCCTTCGCGCGCCACGTCGCTGAGATCACCAGGCTGCCGTTCACCAGCGCCGCAAACAAGTTCGAAGCGCTGGCTTCCAACGATGCCTATGTGCTGGTGCACGGCGCGATCAATTCGGTGGCGACCGGCCTGTTCAAGATCGCCAACGACATCCGCTTCCTCGGATCCGGCCCGCGCTCGGGCCTCGGCGAGCTGATCCTGCCCGAGAACGAGCCGGGCTCCTCGATCATGCCGGGCAAGGTCAATCCGACCCAGTGCGAAGCCATGACCATGGTCTGCTGCCAGGTGTTCGGCAATCAGACCGCTATCACCGTGGCCGGCAGCCAGGGCCATTTCGAGCTGAACGTGTACAAGCCGGTTATGGCATATTGTATGATAAATTCCATTCAGCTGCTGTCGGACGTCGTTCGTTCATTCACCGAGCATTGCGTTGTCGGAATACGCGCCGACGAAAAGCGCATCAACGATCTGATGCAGCGCTCGCTGATGCTGGTGACCGCGCTCGCACCGAAGATCGGTTACGACAATGCAGCCAAGGTCGCCAAGTCGGCGCATGCGCGCGGAACGACGTTGAAGGAAGAAGCGCTGCGGCTCGGACTGGTGTCCGCGGATGAATTTGATCGCCTCGTGCAGCCGGACAAAATGACACACCCCGGCTAGGGCGCGACGCAATGTCCGGACAATGCGCGTGATATAATTATGGACCATAACGCCTAAAGACTAAGGCGGGTTAGCTATCAGCTCTGCGCTGGCGCGTGGTACAGACGTCTAGTTTTCGCAGAGCGAAACGGATTCTTTGATGCTATCAAAAGCATCAGATGGGGATTCGGGATGGATATCGAGCCGGGCGCGCAGCGCGATCGCTCTTGCTTTCGTCACGATGCATCACCAATTCCGCTCTGGGGACGATGAGGACGACGAGCATGGGCGACGTGGTCAACCTGAAACGATTCAAGAAGCGCAGTGAGCGCGAACAAGCAGCAAAGCAGGCCGAAGCCAATCGTGCGCTATTCGGTCGCACCAAATTGGAACGAGCGCGTGACGAATTCCTCGGCGAGCGCAACACTCGTCAACTCGATCAGCACCGCATCGAGACTGGAGACGCATCATGAAGTCTCCTGTCGTTAAGCGTTCGATCGTGGTCGCCGGACACAAGACCAGTGTCAGTCTCGAAGAAGCCTTCTGGAACGGCATGAAGGAGATTTCCGGCCTGCGGAACATGACGCTGTCCGAGCTGGTCGGTGAGATCGACAACAATCGCCAGCAGGGCAACCTGTCCTCCGCGATCCGGCTATTCGTGCTCGACTACTTCCGTTCGCGCGCCACGCCGGCCGTGCCGACGGATGTGCGGCCGCAGCAGGTCGACACGCGCCAGCAGGCCTGACCGCCTCTGCGACCGCCGCGAGCAGGCGGTCGTTCGCCGCGGACTTCGGTATGAAGGCCACTTCAGCATGAAGGTCACTTCGGCATGAAGGTCAGTTCGGCATGAAGGTCAGTCGCATCGTCGCGAACGTTGCCGCTTCGGACATCGCGGCGGCGAAAGCCTTCTATCAGGATATCCTCGGCCTCACGTCGCTGATGGATTTCGGTTGGGTTGCGACTTACGGCTCATCCGAAACGATGCAGGTTCAAATCAGCTTCGCTTCCGAAGGTGGATCGGGCACGCCAGTGCCTGATCTGTCGATCGAGGTCGACGACCTCGACGAGGCGCTGCGTCGGTTCGCGGCCGCCCGGATTGCGATCGAATACGGACCGCTCGACGAACCGTGGGGCGTGCGGCGCTTCTTCGTCCGCGATCCGTTCGGCAGGCTGATCAATATTCTCCAACACCAATCGTGAGCCGATCTCCGATCCAGTCTGACGCGCTTCTTGCGCGAACCGGTATCCGCTTCGCTTGCAGCAACGTCAGTTCTGCATGGCAGGCCGCGGCGACGGATTGGCGACCTGCGGCGTCAGCGATAGTGGGGGCCGCAGCGGCTTCGTCCTGACGGCACCGGGCAACGGCTTAACCTCGATCGGCGGCGGCAGCGGCGCGAGCTGCGGCTGGCCGCCAACCGGCGCAGGCACCGCAACGGCGGGCGCGGTCGCGACCGGCGGGACGATCGGCGGATGCGGCGCCACGACCTTCGGTTTCGCCGGCACACGGCGCGGATCGCGGCCAGGCACCGGAACATCGGCGAGCGGCGCCGCCGGCGAATTCGACGTCGGCACATCCGGCGCCGGCACGGCGGGTGGCGGAACGGCGGCCGGAACCGGCGGCGGCGGTTCGCCGCGCTCGATCGCGTCGAGCCGCTTGGTCTCCCGGTCGATCGCCCGCACCGCAAGCCACGACGACAGCGCCGCAATGTCGACGCTGCGCGTCAGCCCGTCGGGCGTCCCGACCGCAAGCAGCTGGATTTCCGGTCGGCTGTTGGCGGTGCCGACCTGCGTCGACGCCAGCGCGGCGCGGATGTCGGCCTGGTCGGCCGGAATATCGTAACCGCCGGACACGATGGCATTGGCACCGTTGGCCGCAAGCGTGGTGGCGCCGACCCGGATGCGGCCGTCGCGGATGTTGAAGGGAATCTGCGCCGACGCGATCGACAATGTGCCGGCTGCGAGCACCGGCTCGACGATCTGCTTCAGCTTGATGTCGTCGGTCGCCTGCCCGGAATCGCTGGCGCGGATCGCGACGTCGAATGCGCGCGGATCGAGACCCGGGAGGTTCAGCGCCTCCAGCGTCACGGTGCCGCTGCCGGACAGCGCGCCGGTCAACGCCGAGGCGCTGCGGCCCTGCGTCAGCAGCGTCATCTGCATCGACGCGCGTCCCTTGGGCAGCGCCAGATTGCGGTAGCGCAACGCTGAACCGTCGACGCCCGAGAGCTGCACATTCGCATTCAAGGCGAGCCCATTGACGCCCTGTCGCGCGTCGATCGAGGCCACCGCCTCGCCGCCGCCGATCTTGCCCTTGATGGCGTCGAAGGTCAGCGACTGCCCGTCTGCCCGGATCGTGCCGCTGACCGGCTGCAGCTCGGCGCCGCCCGGCAACAGGCCGTGCAGCGCTTCGAACGTCACCTTGCCGCGCCAGGCCCCGGTCAGTCCCGGGCCGAGCGGCTCGGTCGCATCATGTCCGGCGGCACCGATCGCGGCCGCGAAGATCGGCGCCAGCGTGATCTGATCGAGACCGACTTCACCTTCGACGCTCTTCTGATCGCCGAGCGTCAAGGCCAGACGGCCGCGCAGCCGCGAACCTGCGACGATGCTGTCGAGATCGTCGAAGGTCAGCCTGTCGCCCGCGAGCGTCACGCGCGACGACAGCCGGATCGTGGCGGCCGGATCGGATGATTTCAGGTTGAGCAGCGGACTGATGTCGGCACTGCGGACGCGGAGGCTGACGCTCGATTTGGTCTCGCCAGCTCCGTCCTTGGCCCAAGGCTCCGCGGTCCCGTCGGCATCGGCGTCGAGCCCCGCCCCCCACAGCCTGGCCTTCACCCGCAACGGCGCGCGCCACGCACCGCTTACGGTGCCCTCGAATTGCGTCGCGCCCGTGCCCGCCGCGACCGCGCGGTCGAGCCCGAGCACCGCGAGCATGGCACTGCCCTCACCGGCCGAGAACTTGGCCTCGGCCGCGACGTCGCTGCGGCGGAGCGCATCGACATCCAGCGCCCGGATCGCAGCCAATTGCGGCGCCGCGGAGATCACCATGTTGCCCTTGACCTGGGGCGTCTCGACATCGAGCGTCGCGCGCGCGGCGGCACGATCGGCCACCTTGCCTTTGGCGAGGTCGAACCCAAGCTTGGCGCGGACCGGGCCGGCATCGGCGCGGAGCACGCCAAGCCGCGCTGCGAGCGCCGGCGCGAACGGCTGAACCACGGCGGTCAGCCGGCCAAGCGAGGCGGCGGTCGCGTCGACCGCGAGCTTGCCGGTCGCATTGACGCGGTCGAAACTGCCGCTGCCGTCCAGCGTGACATTGTCGGGCTGGCCGATCTTCACGCGCTCGATCACGACGCTTTTCGGGCCATAGGCGAGCTTCGCCTGCAACGGCCGCAATTCCTGCCCCGAGGAGATCGCACGCCCGATGTCGAGCGACAGCTGCGCCTCGTCGGGCCATTCGGCTTGCGGGCCGGCGAGCGAACGGATGAAAGCCGCGGTCGCATCGAGATCGAGCCGCTCCGCCTTCAGCTGCGCCTCGACCTTCGATCCGCTGGTCGCCTCGCGATGCGCAACCGCGACGCGGCCCTCGACCGAGCCGCCCTCGATCTCGGCCTTCATGGCGTCGATCGCAAAGCCGGCCGGCGACACCGTGACGTCGCCGCGCAACCGCAGCGGCTTCTGGCTGCGATAAGCGACCTCGCCCCGTCCCTGTAGCCAGGTCATCAACGCATCGGGATCGGACGATTCGATGTTGAGCGCGGTCTTGAAGCTGTTCGCGGCTCCAGCCTGCGCGCTGGCGCCGCTCATCGAGACCCGCGTGGATCCCGGCGCCCGAAACTCGAGCCGCCGCACCGTCCAGGATTTGGCGTCGGATTGCAGCTCCGCGGAGATGTCCTGTAGGGGACGGCCACCGAGCATGATCTGCTCGGATGCCAGCTCTATCTGTGCCGGGATCAGGCTTGGCGGCAAGCCCGACAGGACCGCGCGCATCGCGGGCAGCACGCGCACCGGCTCGACATTGCCGTCGTTGCCATCCTTGCCGCTATCTTTGGCAGCGAACTTGTCGCCATCGAGCTGCCGCGCCGTCAGCGATGCGCGCAGCAGCGGCGACGCGCCGAAACGAACATCGCCGTTGCCGGCGAACTTGAGCGCGCGGTCCTCGGCGCCATAGCTCACCTCGACCTGGTCGAGACGTGCGGCCGAATAGTCCGATTTCATCTTGGCCACGATCCGCCACGGCGGCGCGTCGCCGCCACCGCGCTGGCCTGGCATCCCCGCCAGCGTCACCGTGCCTTCGAACCGCGGCGCCCGCGCCTCGAAGCTCAGGATGCCGTCGAGATCGGCCGACACCGGCCGCTGCCCGGGATCGATGTTGACGTGCAGCCTTGTGCCGTTGCCGTCGGCGCTTTGCCCCGACGAGATCCGGAACGGGTAGCGGTTGCCGTCGAACATGAAATTGCCGTCGCCGCGGATCGCGCCGGCGAGCGAGCGGACATCGCCGCTGAAGGCGATGTCGTTCAGCTCCAGCTTGCTATGGCTCGCGGCATCGTGCAGCGCGACGCGACCGGTCAGATTGAGGCGATCGATCGCCAGCGAGGCGAAATTGAAGGTGCCGCTCGACGTCGGCCAGTCGACCCGCCCCTTGGGGTCGAGCCCGAGATCCACCGACACGCCGTTGATCGTGAGCTCGGTCGCGCGCCATTCGCCGCGCATCAGCGAGCTGAGGCTGAACTCGACGTCGAGATCGGCGGCGCGGACCTTGCCCATCTCGCTGGCGCCGCCGACGGTGACGGTTTTCAACCGCAGCGAGGGCGCAGGCAACAGGCGCGCGTCAAGATTGCCGGCGACGCGGACCGGCGCCCCGATGATCTTGGTCGCCTCGGCCTCGAACTGCGGCCTGAACTGGTTCCAGTCAACGAAATACGGACCGACCAGCGCGGCGACCAGCGCAAGAATGAAGGCGATTGCCAGCCCGAGCAGCGTCGTCTGCACGGTGTCTCCCTTTGAGCCCGCTCCGCGGCAGCCTGTCGATGCCGAACCCCTTTGGCTGAAACCAGGCCGGAGCAGCCCAAATATAGAGACAAGTATGGCGAAGTCACAGCGGCTTTACCGCCGCGGCGTCACGTCAGGCCGATTTTCCGTCCAAGCGTGCGTGCACGCCGGCCGTCGCGGCAGGATCACCGCCCTGCCGCGAGTTTCAGCAGTCACCAGCTTGCCGGGAGCCGCTTCAGGCCGCGCAGCACGAAGGTCGGCCGCCACTCCGGATTTTCCGCGTCATCGAGCCGCAGGTCGGGGATCCGGCGCAGCAGCGTCGAGATCGCGATTTCGGCCTCGATCCGTGCCAACTGGGCACCCAGGCAGAAGTGGATGCCGCCGCCGAACGACAGTGGCCTGACGTTCGGCCGCTGGATGTCGAGCCGCTCGGGATGATCGGGATAGACCGCCTCGTCGTGATTGGCCGAGCCCAGCAGACACAGCACGCTCTCACCCTTCGGGATGCGCTTGCCGCCGAGGTCCTCGATATCCTCCAGCGCCACGCGACCGGTCAACTGCACCGACGAGTCGTAACGCAGGAACTCCTCGATCGCATTGGTGATCAGTCCGGGATTGGCCTGCAACAGCGCAAGCTGGTCGGGGTTGCGATGGAGCGCGAGCAGACCGTTGCCGATCAGGTTGACGGTCGTCTCGTGACCGGCACCGAACAACAGGATGATGTTGGCGGTGAGTTCCTCGTTGGTGAGCTTCTGACCGTCCTCCTCGGCCTGCACCAATTGCGTGGTCAGGTCGTCGCCGGGCTGCTTGCGGCGCAACTCGAACAGCTGGTGGAAATACATCGCCGCCATCGCGTTGCCGGCGTTGCCCTGCTTGATCTCCTCCGGCGTCATCGGCACCGGCTCGAGCAGGCGTCCGCCGTCGCGCGAGCCGTTGTAGAACGCCTCACGATGCTCCTCGGGGATGCCGAGCATATCGCAGATGATCGTCACCGGCAGGCGGAACGCGAAATCCTCGATCAGGTCCATCTTGCCTTGCGGAATGATGCGGTCGAGCGTCTCGTCGACGACGTGCTGGATGCGCGGGCGCATGTCCTCGACCCGGCGCGCGGTGAACGCCTTGACGACGAGGCCGCGCAGGCGGGTATGATCCGGCGGGTCCTGCTGCAACATCCAGTGGCCCATGCTGCGCATCACCGGCTCGTCCATGATCTTGGGACCGTAGCGGCGGATCGAGCGTTCGACATAGTCCTTGCCGAACCGCTTGTCGCGCAGCACGAGGCTCGCCTCGGCGTGCCGGCTCGCGACGAAAGCGCCGTGCGCATTGACATGCATCGGGTCAAGGCGCCGCATCCGCTCGTAATACGGATAGGGATTGCGGATGAATTCGGGGCCAGTGGATTGAAAAGCGGCTCGCTGCTCGCCGGCTGAACTTGCTCGTTCATGGTGACCTCGTTCGCTCGCTGCGCCCGGTGCCTGCACCCTGGCGCGCCTTGGTGTCATCCTCAAGACCGCACCGACACGGGTACGGCCGTTCTGGTTTTCTCAATGCAACTCGATACACTCTTGTATCGAGTTGCATTCTGCCCTAAAATGCGCCGATGTCAAGGGTTCGAACCAGACCGACACGCGACGACACCTGCGAGAAGCTGTTCGAGGCGGCGGCGCGGGTGTTCGAGGAACAGGGCATCGGCGGCGCCAGCATCGAGACGATCGCGGCGGCGGCGGGCTTCACCCGCGGCGCGTTCTATTCGAACTTCAAGAGCAAGGACGAGCTGATCATCGCGATGCTCGAGGATCACGTCGAGCAATCGATCCGGCGCAATCTCGATCTGCTCGCCAGGCACAGCAACCTGCCCGACTTCCTGGAAGCATTGCGCACCGCCGATCGCAGCCGGCAGGATCCGCTCGGCCGCTCCCCGCTGCTGCACATGGAAATGATCCTGTTCGTGGCGCGCGCCGAGAAGCGTCGCCCGGAACTCGCCAAACGCCTGCGCGCGCGGCGCAAGCTGATCGCCGACATCGTCGAGACCGCGCAACGGAGCAGCGGACGGAACGCCAGACTCAATCCGGAGTGGACCGGCGCGATCGTGCTGGCACTGGAAGACGGCTTCCGCCTGCACCGGCTGATCGACCCGGAGACCACGCCCGCCGACAGCTGCCTGCGCGCGATCACCGACCTGCAACGCGCGATCGGCGTGTCATCCGCCTGATCTCTCGAAGCGCGATGCGATTGGATTGAATCACCATCGCGCTTAGCTTGTTGTCATGATCATGCTTTAGGCGGCGCTCGCGACCTTGTGCATCTGACCGGCGACGGCGCGGACCTTGCGCGGCGACGCCTGCCAGATCGCGAATGCCGACAGCAGGCTGACGACAATGCCGAGCAGGAACGCACTGGTATAGCTTCCCGACAGGTCATAGAGCTGGCCGGTGATCCAGGGGCCGGCGGCACCGCCGGCGAGCGCGGCCAGCATCACGGTGCCGAAAATGCTGCCGTAATGCTTGCCCTGGAAGATCTCGAGCACCACCGGTCCCATCACCGATGTCAGGCCATAGCCGAGCGCGCCCTGGGTGAACACCATCAGGTAGACCAGCGCCATGCTCGGCCAGTACTTCAGCGCCGCCAGCGCGGCGAAGCAGATCACGAAGCCGAAGCACGAGATCGCCCACACCCATTCGCGGCCGATGCGATCGGAGAGATGCCCGAGCCAGATCTGGCCGGGAATCCCGAGCAGGCTGACGACGCCAAGCGCCCAGACGCCGACATTGGAGCTGAAGCCGATGTCGAGCAGGAATTTGGTCTGGTGCACCTGCACCGCGTACCAGATGTACAGGCCGCAGAAATAGCCGGTCGCGATCCACCAGAACCGCGCGGTGCGCAGCGCGCGCGGCAGCGTCCAGTCGGTGCCGGCCCACGCGGGATCGACGATGTTCGATGCCGGTTTCGCCGACGTGGCGGTCGGCGCCGCATCGCCGTCCGGCTGTAGGCCGATGTCCTCCGGCCGCTTGTGCAGCAGCAGGTTGATCGGCGCGAGCACGACCAGCACCATGATCCCCATCGCGGTGCAGGCGGTGCGCCAGCCGGTGTGCTCGATCATGTGCTGGACCCAAGGCAGCAGCGTCACCGAGCCGATGCCGACGCCGGCGAAGGCGAGCCCGATCGCAAGGCCACGGCGGCGGATGAACCAGTTCGGCACGAACAGCGACTGGCCGGAATAGCCGAGGCAGACGCTGCCGGAGCCGACCAGCACGCCGATGGTGAGATAGAGGTGCCAGGGTTGCGTGGTCAGCGGCGCCAGCAGCAGGCCCGATCCCATCAGCAGGACGCCCAGCTCCATCACCGCGCGCGGCCCGCGGCGATCCATCAGCCGGCCGATCAGCGGGCTGGCGATCGCCGAGGCGACGAAGCCGAACGAGAATGCGCCGGCCGTGATACCGCGCTCCCAGCCGAACTCGGAGATGATCGGCGGATAGAACAGCGAGAACGCAGTTCGTGCGTTGACCCCGATCGCCATGGTGACGAACGTCACCGCGACGATGACCCAGCCGTAGAAGAATGGAAGCCGCATGACCACCTTGTGTCAGACCTGAATTGAACTGTCGATGCCTGCGCTTGCCATCAGCCGCCCAGCGCGTGGCTCTCATGGCCGAAATAGGCGCGCTCGAGCCGGTGTGCGAGGTCGCCCTCTCCGGTCGGCGCTTCCAGCGCGATCGCGCCCTGCACCAGCGCGTAGACCCGGTCGGCGCATGCCAGCGCCTTCTCCAGCAATTGCTCGACCAGCAGCACTGACGTGCCCTGCGCGCGCAGGCGGCCGATCACATTGAGGACCCGATCGACCAGCACCGGCGACAATCCCGCCGAGGGCTCGTCGAGCATCAACAGCCGCGGCCGGCGGACCAGCCCTTGCGCCACCGTCAACATCTGCTGCTGTCCGCCCGACAGCGCGCCGCCGCGCTCATGTCGCTTCTCGGCGATCTCGGGGAAGAACGACAAGGCTTCCTCGATGCGCGCGGCGCGTTCGCCACGTGGCAGGTCGTAGCCGGCGAGCAGCAGATTGTCGGTGACCGAGATCTGCGTGAACACCCGATGGCCCTCGATCACATGCACGAGCCCGGCACGCGCGGTATCGCGCGGCGTGGTGTTGGTCATGTCATGGCCGCCGAACCGGACCCGCCCGGCGGTGACGGGCAACAGTCCCGACATCGCGCGCAGCAGCGTGGTCTTGCCGGCCCCGTTGGGACCGAGCAGCGCCACCACCTCGCCGGCGGCGATCGTCATGTCGATGCCGTGCAGCACCCGGATCTTGCCGTAGCCGGACTCCAGCGCGCTCACGTTGAGCAGAGGTTCAGCCACCGAGGTAGGCACTCACCACCTCCTTGTGCACACGGATCTCGGCCGGCGTTCCCGCCGCCAGCGTACGGCCGAGATTGAGCACGGTGACCTGGTGGCAGATGTCGAAGATCAGGTCGGCATGATGCTCGACCAGCAGCACGCCCGTGCCGCGGCCGCACACCGCTTTGATCAAGGTGGCGAGCCGCCCGATCTCGTCATTGGAGAGGCCCGCAGCGGGTTCATCCAGCAACAGGAAGTCCGGATCGAGCATCAATGCCCGTGCGATCTCGATGAAGCGCAGCTCGCTGTGCTGCAAACGATCGGCGCGCACATCGGCGAGTGCCTCGAGGCCAACGACGCCGAGCAGCGCCCGCGCCTTGGCTGCGAGCAGCCGTTCGTCGGCGCCGTTGCGCGGCAGCGCGAGCATCGCCTCGACGAAATTCGCCCGGCCCTCGATCGAGCCGCCGATCATGACGTTCTCCAGCACCGAAGCCTCGCCGATCACGCGCGGGGTCTGGAAGGTGCGCGCGATGCCGCAGGCTGCCCGCTTGACCGGCTGGCCCGCGGCCAACACTTGGTCGCCGAGCGTCATGGTGCCGGCCTTGGCGGCGTAGTAGCCCGAGATCACGTTCAGCGTGGTGGTCTTGCCGCTGCCGTTCGGGCCGATCAGACCGTGGATCTGGCCCGGCGCGACGTCGAGGTCGAGACCGTCGATCGCCTTCACATTGCCGAAGCTCAGCGCGATGCCACGCAGTTGCAGCGCCTTGCCGCCATCGCGCCGGCGCACGATGTCGGCGAGCGCGGCCGGGCGCGGCACGATGGCCCGATTGCTGGCGAGCGGACGGCGGTTGCGGAAGTCGAGCAGCGCCGCAATGCCGCCCGGCATCACCAGCACGATCACAAGCAGCAGCACCGCGTAGAGGAAGGTCGACCAGGCCGCGAGCGGCGCCGCGATCTCGGGCAGGATGGTCAGGATGATGGTGCCGAGCATCGGCCCCAGGATCGAGCCGCGACCGCCGATCAGGACCGCGATGAAGAACAACACCGACAGATCGAAGGTGAAGGCGTCTGGCGTGATGTAGGTCTGCAAGGTGGCGAACAGGCCGCCGGCGATCGCCGCCAACGCACCCGCGAACAGGAAGATCGCGATCAGCATGTTCGGCTTGGAGATGCCGCTGGCCTCGGCCGCGACCTCGGCGTCACGCACCGCGATCAGGGCGCGGCCGAACCGGCTGCGCGCGACGTTGGCGCTCATCCAGGTGGTGACGACCGCGAAGCCGATACAGAGAGCGTAGAATCCCCACGGCGTGTTGAACGGCGCCGGGAATTCGGGGCCGGCGATGCCGATGCCGCCGCCGGTCACGCTCTGCCAGGCCAGCGCGATCTGGGTCACGATGGTCGCAAAGCCGAGCGTCGACATCGCGAAATAGAAAGTGCGCAGGCGCAAGGCCGGCAAGCCGACGATCACGCCGAACACCGCGCCGATCAGGCCGGCGATCGGCAGCGCCGCAAACACCGGAATTGCCGGCATCACATTGCCGGCGACCAGCACGCTGGTCGCGTAGGCGCCGAGCGTCAATAGCGCGACATAGCCGATCGCAAGATGGCCGGCAAAACCGACCACCAGATTGAGCCCCGACACCAGCACCCAGTAGATCGCCATCCGGGTGCCGATCAGCACCCAGTAATCGTTGCTGACGAAGGGCAGCAGCACGGCAGCCAGCAAGATGCCGACGAATGGCAGGATGTGCGGCAGCGTCGCGCGCCATGCGCCGCTTGCGGTCTGTGGCTGAGTGGTGGCGACCGCCGTCATCACACTCTCCGCGCGGTCGAGCTGCCGAACAGCCCTTGCGGCGCGGCGAGCAGCACCACGATGAACAGCGTAAACACCGCGACCGAGGAGAAAATGCCGCCGACCAGGAAGTTCGCCGCCTGCTGGAACAGGCCGAGCGCCAAACCGCCGATGATCGCGCCCCTGTTGTTGCCGAGCCCGCCGAGCGCCACCGGCACGAAGCCGTAGAAATTGAGTAGCGCGCCGTTGGCGAAGAAAGCGAGCAGCAACTGCCCGCCGGAAAATCCGGCGATGCCGCCGACCACACCGGCGAGCGCGTAGCTCGCGACGCGCAGATTGCGCTCCGGCAGGCCGAGTGCCCGCGCCGCGAAATTGTCTTCCGCGATGGCCAGGAAGGCGCGGCCGACCAGGGTGCGGCGGTAGAGGTATTCGAGGCCAATGATGGTGATCGCGCAGGCCACCACCGGCAGCCAGAATTTCTCGTCCAGCACGCCCTCGCCGAACCCCGCGATACGCGGGAACGGTTGCGGCTCGGTGCCCCATTTGATCGCGGTGACCTGCTGGATCATCAGCGCGACCGCCAGGGTGGAGAGCACGTAGAGGTGTTGGTCGAGGCTCTTGAGCACCGGCCGCACCGCGACGAATTCGGTGACGATCCCGATCATGGCGCAGCAGAGCAGCGTCAGCACGAAGCCGATGGCGATCGGGAGGCCGAGCTTCAGCGTGAACATCGAGCCGAACACCCCGCCCAGCATCGCAAGCTGGCCGGCGGTGAAGCTCATCACCCGCGAGGTCGAGAACATCGTGTTGTAGGTGACGCCGACCAGCGCGTAGATCGCGCCCGCCGCGAGACCGGATGCAAGAATCGAGGTGAGCATCGAGGCCAGCATCGGCTGCGCCCCGCTCTTCTACGTGTACCCCGGCGCCAGCGCGAAGGTGCCGTTCTTCGCCGTGCTCGATTCCGACATCACGATTTCTTCGGTCAGGTAGCCGTTATGCTCGGTCGGCGAGAAGCGGTAATTGCCGAAATAGCCGGGATAGGTCGAGAGCGAGTTCCAGTACTTGATGATCCCGGCGCTGTCGGTCGAGCCGCTCTCCGCGACCGCCTTGGCGATCAGCTCGATGCAGTCGATGCCGCCGGCGACCCACCACAGCAGCGTATCGTTCAGCGCGACATTGGCCTTGGTCAGGCGCGCAACCAGGTCCTCGCTCTTCGGCGGCAGCTTGCCGGCGCTGTCGTAGCTGCAACTCTTGTAGCCGATCGCATAGACCTTCTTCCAGTTCTCCGGCTTGGCGACCAGGCTCGCGAGCTCGCCCGACGCCATCGAGGGATGGCCGACGAAGGGCACGTCCCAGTTCATCGCGGCGCGGGTGTTGAACATCCGCGCCTCCATGCCGGTCGAGACGCTCCACACCACGATCGCCTCGGCACCGGCGTTCTTGGCGCGCAGCATGTCCGGCGTCATGTCGGGCTGGGTGGCGTCGATATTGGCCTGATAGGCCACCTCGGCGCCGTCCTTCTTGAACGCCGCGACGGAGGCACCGACCGCGGTGACGCCATAGCCCGTGGTGTCGCCGATCACCGCGACCTTCTTCACCTTGAGGATCTTGAGGCAATAATTGCGCACGGCATCGTCCCACTGACTGTTCGACGGCGCGATGCGGAACGCGTTGGGGTACTTCACCGGATCGATCAGGGTCTCGACCACGCAGGGGTGCAGATCCGGCATCTTGGCGCGCGCCATGATCGGCGTCGTCGCCAGCGCCTCGCCCGAATTCAGCGGTCCCCAGATCGCATGGACCTTGGCCTGGCTGATCAGCTCCTGGGTGGCGTTGACGGCCTTGGTCGGGTCGCCCTGGGTGTCGCGCATCACGAGCTCGATCTTGCGGCCCTTGACGCCGCCGGCGCCGTTGATGGCGTCAACCGCGAAGTTGACGCCGCGGTTGAAACCGACGGTCGGCGCCGAGCTCGGCCCGGTGATTGCCGCGAGGCAACCAACCTTGATCGGTTCCGATTGCGCGATGGCTGGAGCTGGGAAGGAGAATGATGCGGCGCCCAGTGCGCCTGCGCTGCCCAACAAGACGTCACGGCGTGAAACGGCCATGTGATGCACACTCCCTCTTTGCGGCGTCCGTCGTTCGGATGCGGAACGTCCGTTCGTTCATTGTCCGCGCGCTCAGCGGCCGCGGTTTCGTAAATGCAAGTTTGAGCCGGATGCGAAGGGCTTGTCCAGCCCTTATGGCGCGCATCCCGCAGACGCGCGAAAGGCCCCCGGACGGCTCATCGCCGGAGGCCTCATGCCTGCTCGCGCTGATTGAGGACGTGCCTGCGTCGCGATCACCAGGAGTAGCGAACGACGCCCTTGCCAGCGTAGCTCGTCGTGATGTCGGAGAATTCACCCTCGAAGGTCGCCGCAACCGAGAAGCCGTTGCGCCATTTCATCTCGGCCGAGCCGGTGACAAGCGCAAGGTCCGAGGCCGGCTTCGCACCGTTGACGACGAAGGAGGCGCCAGGGAGCGTTTGGAACGCGGCGGCGACGGTACGATCGGTGTTGAAATCATGCGCCCAGGCGGCACGGCCGCGCAGGGTCAGGATGCCATCCTGCACCAGGAAGGACTTGTCGGTGCGCAGACCGAGCTCGCTGCGGGTCGCCGTCACGGTCTTCGCGTTGTAGGCCTGCGCGAAAGCGTTCGTTCCCGTAATCACCTGCTCGGCATAGGCCGGCAGATCGAAGGTGGTGAACTGGCCCGCGGCATAGGGCGTGACCCCCATCCACGGCGTCGCGTAGCGATAACCGCCCTCGAGACGGCCCGACCAGGCATTGGCGTTGAAATTGGCGCGCAACTGGTCGAGGCCCGCGATCGTGACCGTGCGGTTGGTGGTGATGTCCTGCCAGCCATAGGCGAGAGCCGCGGCGATGTAGGCGGGGCCCTCGAAATGACGGATGAAGGCGCCGGCCTGGAACAGGTCGGAACGGCCGTTGCCCAGCGCGTTCGCGACCGAGAAGGTGGTGCCGCCGCCGGCCAGCGCGAAGCCCGCGAGGGTGTTCGGCGAGATGCGATAGTCGGCGCCGACGGCTGTGCCGTAGATGCTGCTGGTCGTGGAGTTGCTGCCGAGCGTGGCGCTGCCGTCGGTGCTCTGCGAGCCGCCGAAGCCGGCCGCCCAGACGCTCCAGCGCGGTTCGTAGACGGCGAGCGGCGGCGCCTTGCGATAGATCGCGGCATAGGCGTCGCGCTCCCCCTGCGACCGCCGCTTGCCGCCCGACGCATAGGCCAGCGCATCGCCGTCGTCGGCGGCATATTGCGAAGCCCCGGCCGGAACTGCCGGCGCGCCGCGGCCGTCGAGATTCGGATCGGTCATCACGCCCATGAACTGGCTCATCGCGTTGAACGTGGTCTGCTGCGCGCCGGTTGCGCTCTCGCCTGCCGCCTGCTGGAGGTTCTGGGCAACGTTGCCGTTGAAGATGGCGCTCAGCGTGCCGGTGGCGGCGCCGCCATTGAAGGCGCTGTCGAGCGCATTTGCGACTGATTTCTGGTTGACGTTGAGGCCGTTGATCTGGCCCAGGCTCGAATTCATTGTCAGCGTCACGGCGTTGGCGGTGTAGCCGAGCGAGCCGACGATGCCGGCCGGCAGCGTCAGCGACGAGAAGGTGGTGCCGTTCAGCCCGGTGGAGGTCAGGATGGTCTGCACCTGGTTGAACTTGAAGCTGTTGGTCGGAGAGGCAACCTGCACGCCGGCGCCGGTCAGGGTCGCGGTGCCGGTGACGCTGGTGGAACCGATCGATGTCGCCGTCGCCTGCACGAGGTAGAGCGCGCCGGACTGGAACGCGAGGCTGCCGTTGATCTTCAGCGTACCCTGCCCGTTGCTGCCGCCTTGCAGCGCGCCGCCGCTCTGCACCGTGGTCGCCGCCACGGTACCGGTGCCGCCCAACGTACCACCATTGGCGACCGTGACATTGGTGGTGACGACGTCGCTCGAAGCCAGGCTGAGCGTGCCGGTGACACCCTGGAAATAGGTTGCGGCCGAGACCAGGTCGAGACGCGCCCAGTAGCTCAGCGCGGTGCCGTAGAAGGGCGCGATCGCATTGGTCTCGGTGTTCACCAGGATCTGGTTGATGGTGTTGGTGGAGAGGCTGCCGAGCATGCCGCCGGAAGGCGTGATCGCCTTGGCCGCCGCGGAGTCGCCGCCATAGACGGTCGCGAGCAGGATCGAGGCGTCGGGCCCGCCGGCCGGCGCGGCCTCGCGCGGCGCCTGGGTGAACGACAGCGTCGGCAGGCCGTAGGTCAGCCGCGCGGTGTAGTCGGCCTTGTCCTGGGCCAGATTGCTGAAGCGGTCCGGCGCTCCGCTGGCGACGCAGGTCGCAATGTCGGTGCCGCAGCCGGCTTGCAGCAGGTTGCGCACATCGGTCCGCGCCGCGTTGAACACGGTCTGGAAGTTGCTCGTCGTGGTGACGTTGCCGATGCCGAACACGCCGTTGACCGTGGCGTTGACATAGGCCGGGTTGTTATTGAGCATCTGCGCCACGTCGTAGCTTGCGAGCACACGCCCGGCGATGATGTCGAGCGGATAGTGCACGCCAAGGACGATGCGGCTGTTGCCGTATTCCGACGCCCGCGTCAGCATCTGCCCGTATCGCTCTGGCACCAGCATCGCCATCAGCAGCGACGTCGTGTAGGCAAAGGTGGTGTGGCCGCTCGGGAACGACGCGTTGGCAAACAGGCCCGAACCGCTGTTGGCGGTGTTGGTACCCATGATCGCCGTGTTCGAGGTCGGATTGCCGAAGTAGTCCACACCGCTGAAAGCAGCGATGGTGGCCGGATTGACCTGGAACGGGCGGGCATCGCCGGTCCGGTTCGGCTGGACGATCGGCGCATAGGCCTTGTCGTAGACGTCGAAGACGCCGTTCGAGGGCAACGAGATTCCGACGATCGGGGTGTTCGAGGTCGCCGTCTTGCCGAGCGCTAGATTGGCGTTGCTGACGAACACCGTGCCGTTCGCCGAGCCGTCCGCGAAGAAGTTCTTCGCCTTGCCGGAGTCGTCCTGCGAGATCGCGTTCATCTGGCGAAGCAGGGTCAGCAGATTGGGCGAGAACGTGGTCGTGGTGCCGTTCGCCGCCTGGCTGTTGTTGGCCCGCCAGATCGCATTCAACTTGGTGCCGAGGCCGTCGGACAGCACGACGCCGTTGTCGGTCGTGATCGTGTTGTCGATCAGCGCCTGCGCCCGCTGCGCGGCGGTCGCATTGTTGTTGATCGAGATCGCCGTGGTCAGGTTCTGCGAGATCGTGGTGGTGCCAAGCAGCGTGCTGAACGGCATCAGCAGGTTGATCGCATTGGCATTCAGCGGCGTCGCGACGGTCTGCGTCTGCGCGTTGGCCGAGTGCGACGACGATGTCGCCGCCAGAACGGCAACCACAGACGATAATTTTGCGACACGCATGGCCCTGCCCCCTCAGAAACAATTTCCGCCCCCGGAAACATCGAGAAACAATCATCTGGGCATGACAGCGCAGTGACGAAGCGTCGCATCGTCGGTGCTCGTGACCTTTCGGCAACAGAGTGGAGCTGGCGCGCCGGTCGACGCGATCAGGATGGCGGCGTGGATGACTTACGGCCGCCGGGTCCAGCGAGCAGCATTGACGGCACCGACGGGAAGCTTGCCGGCGACGATCGTGGCGACCTGCCGCACGGTCTCCGACGATTGATGCTCGATCGCCTGCGGCGTCAGGCCACCGACATGCGGCGTCGCAATCACGTTGTCGAGCTTCGCAAGCTCCGGCGTCGGCATCTGGTCAAGCGCACGGCCGACATCCATCGCCGCACCAGCGATGCGATTGTCGCGCAGCGCCGCGGCCAGCGCGGCCTCATCGACGAGATTGCCGCGCGACAGGTTGATGAAGAACGCGTGTCGCTGCATCCGCGCCAGCGCCGCCTGCCCGATCAGGTTCTCGGTCACCTCGGTGGCGATCGCAAGGCAGACGACGTAGTCCGCCCGCGCCAGCAGATCATCGAGCGGCAGATGCTCGATCGCCGCGTCGTCGATGGTGACGAAGGGATCGGCGACCAGCACGTCCATGCCGAGCGCTTTGGCGATGCGCGCGAGCTCGCGGCCGATGCTGCCGTAGCCGATGATGCCGACGCTGCTGCCAGCAAGTTGCCGGCCCATCACGACCCCGGGCCTGCGGCCCGCATGGTAGTCGGCAGCCGCGCGCGAGACGCCGCGCGACAGGTCGACCATGAAGCCGAGCGCGAGTTCGGCGACCGACTGGATGAAGCCGGCACTCGCCTGCGTCACCAGCACGCCGGCGGCGGATGCCGCTGCGACATCGATGTTGCGGATGTCAACGGCGCAGCGCACGAAGGCACGGAGCTTCGGCAAGCGCGGGAAGATCTCGCCGGGCCCCGCGGTCATGCGATCGGCGACGATGATGTCGACGTCTTCCGCCGCCGTCACCAGGGCGGCAGCGTCGAGAGCAATATCGCCCTCATGCAGCCTGACGTCGGCAACCGCGCGCAGGCCGTTCAGGCTGCGCTCGCCGTAATAGTCGCGTCGCATCTGCGGGGTATGGGCGAGCAGGACCTTCACGATCGTCTCCCTAATAGCCCAGCGCATGCGGCAGCGCGGTGCTGATGGCGGGCACGAAGGCGATCACCAGGAGGCACAGCAACAGCAGGCCCAGATAGCCTGCGATCGGCTTGATGGTCTGCTCGATCGGCACCTTGCCGATCAGGCAGGCGCCATAGAGCCCAAGTCCGAGCGGCGGCGCGAACAGCCCGAGCCCCATCGCGATGACCAGCACGACGCCGAAATGCAGCGGATCGATGCCGAGCTTGACGGCGACCGGCAGCAGCAGCGGCCCGAAGATGATCAGCGCCGCGGCGCCTTCCAGCACCGAGCCCATCACCACCAGCACCAGGATCGACAGCAGCATGAACAGCCAGACGCCGTGGCTGCCAGAGATCGCCAGCATGAGCTCGCCGACCGCGTGCGGCACCTGTTGCAGGGTCAGGATGAAGGCGAGCGACTGCGCCGCGGCCACGATGAACAGCACCAGCCCGGACCGCACGGCGGATTGCACGAAGCAATGCGCGAGACTCTTCACGCCGAGTTCGCGGAACAGCAGGCTGCCGACGGCAATGGCGTAGACCGCGGCGAAGGCCGAGATCTCGGTCGCGGTGGCAAAGCCGCTCTTGAAGCCGAAGAAGATCATGAAGATCAGCCCGACCGATGCGATCGCGCCAGTCCACAGACCCGATACCGCCGCCCGCGGCTCGGCTTCGCCGGTCGGCTCGGGACGCTTGCCGAAGATGATCGACACCGCGATCAGCGCCAGCGCCATCAGCGCGGCCGGCAGCATGCCGGCGACGAACAGGCCGCCGATCGAGAGGTTGGCGACGAAGCCGAGGATGATCAGGTTGATGCAGGGCGGAATGGTCTCCGCCATGACCGCGGAGGCCGCGAGCAGCGCCACCGCCCCGCCGGGATTCTGTCGCGAGCGGCGTGCGGCCGGGATCAGCACCGAACCGACGGCGGCGACGTCGGCCATCTTGGAGCCCGAGATGCCGGAGAACAGCACCATCGACATCACCATCACGACGTTGAGCCCGCCGCGCATCCGCCCGACCGCACGTTGCAGCAGTTCGATCAGCCGCACCGACATGCCGTTGGCTTCCATCAGGTAACCGACCAGGATGAAGAACGGGATCGCCAGCAGCACGAAATTGTCGATGCCGCGCGCCATCTGCTGGGCGAAGATCACGCCGGGCAGCGTGCCCTCCACCCAGATGAAGATCAGCGCCGCCAGCGCCAGCGCGAAGCCGATCGGCAATCCACCGAACAGCGTCAGGAAGAAGCCGACCAGCATCAGCGCCTGCGACGACGGCACCGACGAGGGCGCAAGCGCGTCCCAGGCCAGATAGAGCGCGACGATCACGGCGGTGGCAACGATGCCGGCCAGCATGTCGCGCAACGGACGGCCGCAGAACGTCTCGACGGCGAAAATCGTCATGAACGCGGCGCCGACGCCCATCGGATAGAACGTCCACTCCAGCGGCAGCCCGGAGCCCGAGGTCTGGCCGGTGGTCAGCCAGCCCATCTTGATGGCATTGAATGCGACGTAGGCGGCGATGATGGCGACGAGCAGCGCACCGACGGCGTCGACGATCCGCCGCACGCCCGGCGGCAGCATGTCGACGAAGAAGGCGACGCCGAGATTCTCGCTGCGGGCCAGCGCGCTGGCCGCGCCGAAGAAGCTCGACCCGACCATCAGGCCGCGGGCGACGTCGTCGGACCATTCGACCGGCGCATTGAACAGGAAGCGGGCCAGCACCGAGACACAGACCACGACGAGATCGGCGGCGAGCAGGATCGCGGCGATCGCGTCACTGACGACGAGCAGCGGCGCCGTGATCCGATCACCGCTGCGGTCTGTCGCGATTGCGGTGACTGACATGCGCCGGCCTCAGGCCTGGGTGGCGCGGATCAGGTCGACCACGGCCTTGGCCTCGGGCCGCGCCTTGATGAAATTGTCGGTCTGCGGCAACACGCGCTTGCGAAACGCCTCCTTGTCGCATTCGACGACCGTGACGCCCTTTTCGACCAAGGTCGCCAGCGCCTCCTTCTCCACCGCCAGGCCGTGCGCGCGGGTCTCGATCGCCGCCTTGTTTGCCGCGTCGAGGAAGCCTTCGCGCAGCTTCGGATCCATGCGGTTGAAGGTGGTGTCGCTGAAATAGACCGCGAGCGGCGAGAAGATGTGCTGGGTCAGCGCGTAATGTTTCGCGGTCTCGTAGAACTTGCTGGCGAGGATGGTCGGCGGATCGTGCTCGAGACCGTCGAGCACTCCCGCCTGTAGCGCCGTATAGATCTCGCCGAACGCCAAAGGCGTCGCCGCGGCGCCCATCAGGCGCAGGCATTCGGTGATGATCGGATTGGGCAGCGTGCGGATCTTCAAGCCTGCGAGATCTTCCGGCGTCTTCACCGGCTTCTTTGCCAGCACGCTGCGCGCGCCGAAATTATAGGCCCAGCCGATGATGTGGATGTTGGCGCCCTTCAGCAGCGCGGCTTCGATCGGCTTTGCCGCGCCGGCGTCGAACGCCTTGGTCTGCTGCTGATAGCTGGTGAAGAGGTAGCCGAGGTCGAAGGTGCCGACCAGCGGCACCAGATTGGCCGAGATCGACGAGCCCGAGACCATCAGGTCGATCACCCCGAGCTTCACCGAGTTGATGACGTCGATCTCCTGGCCGAGCTGGTTGTCGGGAAAGAAGGTGACGTCGATCTGCTCGCCAAGCCCGTTCGCCTTCAGGCTCTTGACGAGGTTGTCGTAGTAGACGCGGCCGTTGGCGTATTTCGGATCGTTGGGCAGCGACGACGAGCACCGCATCTTCATGGCCGCAGCCTCGGCGCGGCCGATGATGGCGGGCGCCGCGGCGAACCACGCCGCCGATATGACCGATGACCGCAACACAAGGCGGCGGCTCACGCGCGTCGACGTCATGATGGTGCTCCTCCCCAGGAACGGATCGTTGTTTTCGCCGCGACACTGGCTGGGCGCGAGCTTGGCAGGCCTTTTGTCATAATGTATGACAAATCGAATGCGGTTGTGCAAGAGCGCGGCTCCGCTGCAACCCCAACGAGGCATCCGATGTTCCAGACGTCCAACGCGTTGCGCCGCAGCGTGCACAGCCAGGTTACCGACCGCGTCGGCGGCAGCATCGTGCGCGGCGAGATCGGCATCGGCGAGACGCTGCCGCCGGAAATGCAGATCTGCGAGATGATGGCTGTCAGCCGCACCGTGGTGCGCGAGGCGATGCGCACCCTGACCGGCAAGGGCCTGATCGAGTCGCGGCCCAAGAGCGGCACGCGGGTGCGGCCGCCCGAACAGTGGAATCAGCTCGATCCCGACGTGCTGCGCTGGCATCTCGAGACCGCCGAGATCGATCGCTATCTGGCCAAGCTGTTCCAGCTGCGCGCCGCGGTCGAACCGGCGGCGGCGGCGCTGGCGGCGATCCATGCCGGGCCCGACGACATCGCCCGCATCCGCGCCGGATGCGACGGCATGGACGCCGCCGCAAGCAACGAGGATTTCGTCACGGCCGACATCGCGTTCCATCAAGCAATCTATTTCGCGACCCGCAATGAGTTCTTCTGGCCGATCGCGCAGATGTTCGAGATCACGCTACGCCAGAGCTTCACCATCGCGGCGCCCGGCTCGCACCGGCCGCGGGCCCTGATCGAGCATCGCGCAGTGCTGGACGCGATCGTGGCTGGCGATGCCGACGCGGCGTGCGAGGCGACGGAGATGCTGTTGAGGCATTCGGCCGACGATCTGGTGCGGATTCGTGGCCGGGAGTTTGAGACGGCGTCGAGCAGACCTGCCCGCAAGCGGTGATGAGTCCACGCGTCTTGCCCACCACGTCGTCCCGGCCTGCGCCGGGACGACATGGTGGATGGATCTCGATTCAGGATTTCAAACAGCTCACTCGGTGTCGCGACCACCGCGTTCGTCAGGACTCGGTCTTGGAAAACTTCCGGCCGATGACGACGTGCGCGCCGTCGGCCTCGATCCACTCGTCGTGCAATTCGCCCTCGGCAACCGAGAAGACCTGTCCTGAACGGTAGGCAACCGGTTCGCCGGCCTGCCTGACAACGAACGTTCCGGAGATGACGAGGCCGCGGATCTCGAAATGATGCCGGTGGCGTCCCTTGCCGGGCCGGGGATCAAGCTTCTCGAGGCCGATCTCCTGGAAACCATCGGCCTTCAGTTGCTGTTCGAACTCGTGTGCATTCATGCCTGCTCTCCCGTCCGACCCTGCGATTGCAGAACGATAACGCCGTCTTGCGCGAACTGGCAAACACCGGCCGCACTATTTCGACCGCGCCACCGTGGTGCCGTCCCAATCCTCGTTGGTCGGATTGTCGAGCTGATGCCGGCATCGCGCGATCATCAGCGCAGACGCCGCATCGGTGCCGCGCAGGTGCTGCGCCGTCTCGAAGCCAGCCGTCGCCGCGGCGAAATCGCCGGCGCGCCAGGCGGCGAGCCCGGCCTCGTAAGACGCGATCCAGTCCCGCGCGACCGCGCTCTCGCCGGCCATCGCGATCAGCTCGTAGATCTCGAGCCCGCCGGCGCGGCCATAGACGGCGAGCCGGTCGAGCTCGCGGACGACGATGCGATCGCCCGCCAGGCGCCGGGTCTCCGGACCGATGATGATGGTCGATCCATAGACCTTGTTGGTGCCTTCGAGGCGGCTTGCGATGTTCACGGCATCGCCGATCACGGTGTAGTTGAGCCGCACCTCCGAGCCGATATTGCCGACCAGCATGTCCCCGGAATTGATGCCGATGCGGATCGTGATCGGATCGCCTCTGTCGTCGGCGAGGCCGGCCTGCGCGACCGCGCGTTGACAGGTCAGCGCGGCGCGGCAGCAGTCCACGGCGTGGTCGGGATTGGCCGCCGGCGCGCCCCAGAATGCCATGACGGCGTCGCCGATGAACTTGTCGATGGTGCCGCCGTCCTGCTGGATCGCCGCCGAGACGACGTCGAAATAGCGCGACAGCAACGGGATGATGCGGTCGCCCAGCCGCTCCGACATGCCGGTGAAGCCGGCGAGGTCGATGAACATCACGCTCATCGGCCGCACCGCACCGCCAAGCCGCGCGCCGTCGCCGTCGCTGACCAGCCGGCGCACCAGATCGGCGGGGATGTATTTGCGGAACGCGGCAAGCCCCTGCGCCATGTCGCCGATCGCACCCGAGAGGTTCTCGATCTCGGCGAGGCGCGACGGATGCCGTGCGACCTTGTCGAGGTCGAAGCGCTCGACATGCCTGATCTCGCCGACCACCTTGATCAGCGGCGCCGCGATCAGGCGCTGCGCCAGCCAGGCCGACAACAGCCCGGCGGCAACGATCAGCGCCGCGAGCCCGATCAGGAGATTGCGGATCGTCATCTGCACCGGGCCGAGGAATTCGGCTTCCGGCACCACCGTCACCAGCGACCAGCCGGGAAACGAGATCGGCGTCAGCACGGCCTGGTAGGCGAGCCCGTCGCGCGTCACCTGCGAGCGATACACCTCGCCCTCGCCAGGATTGTAGGCGCTGCCGGCCTGCCGGATCGCATCGACCGCGACCGGCAGCAGCGGATGGTCGGTCTTCAGCGCGTTGAGCTCGTCGGCATTCGGATCCGGCGCGGCGATCACCCCGCCGTCGCGATCGAGCAGGAAGGCGCCGGCGGATTTGCCGACCGTGAGCTGCGACAGGAAATTCGACACCCGCGTCAGCTCGATGATGATCGCGAGCACGCCGCTGCGCTTGCCGTCGACGTCGATCGGCGTCGCCAGCATCGCGGCCAGCCGTTCGCCGCGGGGAAGCGTGGTCAGCGTCGACCAGTGCTCGTCACTGGCCGCGATCGCCTCGCGAAACCAGGGCTGATCGGTGACGCGAAATTTGCTGTCCTCGACGGTGCTGTTCCTGAGCTTGATGTCGTTGCCGGCGTAATCGTACTGATCGGCGCGCAATTTGCGGTCGGGCGTGATGGTCAGCATCTCGACGCCGGATTCACCGAGCTTGTGCCCGGCGAAGAACGAGCCGTCCGGCCAGCCGAACGCAACCCATGAGATGGTCGGCTGCGCCTGCAATTGCGACAGGAACACGAACTCGCGCTTGCGGGCGTCGTGGCCGTCGAGCACCTGCTCGGTCAGCAGCGTCCGTACCGCGGTCATCGACGACCGCGCCTCGGTCGTGATCGATTGCAGCTCGTCGCCGACCGCGGAGACGATCTGGTCGTTGATGGTGTTGGCGAGCGTCTGGCTGACCCGTTGTGCGGTGCGCCACCACAACAGATGCACGCCGACGGCGCTGACTACGATCGAGGCCAGCACGAGGGCGGAGATGGCGCTGCGGATGCCGATGCGCATCGTTGGGGTCCCAATCAGCGGTTTCACGAGCATTACGGAACATATCCGCGATTGTTTCACCAGGCGAAGCGCCGCGTGCGGCCCGGACACGGGCCTGTGACCATAGTTGAAGGCCGGGCCGACGAAACTTCTGGATTGTTGGCCGCGTA
Source organism: Bradyrhizobium sp. SK17 (assembly GCF_002831585.1). Lineage (GTDB taxonomy): Bacteria > Pseudomonadota > Alphaproteobacteria > Rhizobiales > Xanthobacteraceae > Bradyrhizobium. Next base: position 7,172,677 of record NZ_CP025113.1, read on the forward strand.
CACGCCAAGACAGGACAGTTACCTCGAAGGTTCATTGATGCACGACGTCTCGATCCCGGCGGCCCTGATCGCCGGCCTAGTCAGCTTCCTGTCGCCCTGCGTGCTGCCGCTGGTGCCGCCCTATCTGATCTATTTGACCGGCGCGACCATCGAGCAGGTCAATCAGGACGGCGCCACCGCGTCCTCCAAGCGCGCGGTGATGACGGCGGCGCTGATGTTCGTGCTCGGCTTCTCCACCGTGTTCATCGCGCTCGGCGCCAGCGCGTCCTTTGTCGGCGGACTGGTTCGGGCCTGGTCGGCCGAACTCTCGATCCTGGCCGGCATCGTCATCATCATCATGGGCCTGCACTTCCTCGGCATCACCCGGATCGGCCTGTTGATGCGCGAAGGCCGGCTGACCGCGCCGAAGCCGATCGGGCTATGGGGCGCCTACATCATGGGCCTGGCGTTCGCGTTCGGCTGGACGCCGTGCATCGGCCCGATCCTCGCCGCGATCCTCTCGATCGCCGCCGCGGAGGCCACGGTCACCAAGGGCGCCGGCCTGCTCGCGGTCTATTCCGCCGGGCTCGGCATCCCGTTCCTGCTCGCGGCCGTCATGGTCAAGCAGTTCTCCTCGCTGTTCGCGCGGATGAAGCGCCATCTCGACAGCGTCGAGCGCGTGATGGGCGTGCTGATGGTGATCACCGGCATCGGCTTCCTGACCGGCGCGGTGTCCGGCGTCAGCGTCTGGCTGCTGGAGACTTTCCCGGCATTGCAAAATATCGGCTAGCTGCCCGTAACAAGCGGACTGCCGCAGCGAAACTCCTGCCATGAGACGGCCGTAGCTGTTGACCGGCGCCGGTTGACGCAAATGCGCGTCAATGCCGGCTCCGGCCGCGGGACGACGTATTCGGGAGGGGTATCCGATGAATTCCATCGTCAACCTGCTGATTCTGCTGCCGGCGCGGATCGCCGCGCATTTTTCCTGGGCCGGACCGCTGATCATGCGGATCGTCGTCGGCTACACCTTCATGCTGGCCGGCTGGGGCAAGCTCACCAATCTCGCCCAGGTCACCGAGAATTTCGTCGGCTGGGGCATTCCATTCCCGAACATCCTCACGCCCTTTGTTTCCGGCGTCGAATGCTTCGGCGGCGCCATGCTGATCCTCGGCCTGTTCACCCGGATTCCCGCCGCGATGCTCGCGGTGGTGATGGTGGTCGCGATCAAGTCGGCCAAATGGGGCGACGTCGATTCGCTGGAGACGCTGCTCGGCTTCGAGGAGGCGACTTATTTCGCCGCCTTCATGTGGCTTGCGATCGCCGGTCCCGGCGCCGCCTCGCTGGATCGCATGCTGGTCAACCTGACGGCCGGCCAGAAGGCGCCGACCTGAGCGTTCGGCTCACAATTCCGTGACAGCGCGAGCCGCGGGCTCCCGCCGGCGCGTAGCTCGGATGACCTCGCGCTTGCCGGAGCCGCCATGAAACTGGTTCGTCTTGCCATCCTCCTTGCCGTTCTGACTTCATCACCGGTGCTTGCGGCGGAGGCGCCCGCATGGAGCGGCTGGAGCCACGATTTGTTGGCACGGGCCACGGCCGAGAAGCGCTTCGTCATCCTCGATCTCGAAGCGGTGTGGTGCCATTGGTGCCATGTGATGGAGAAGACCACTTACGCCGATCCGAAAGTGCAGGAGTTGCTGTCGGAAAAATATCTCCCGGTTCGCGTCGACCAGGATGCCAATCCGGACCTCTCCAATCGCTATGGCGACTGGGGCTGGCCCGCGACCATCGTGTTCGCGCCTGACGGCACCGAGATCGCGAAGATCAGGGGCTATATCGAGCCGGAGCGGATGCAGGCGCTGCTCAAGGCCGTGATCGACGATCCGTCGCCGGGGCCATCGGTCGGCGAGGCCTTTGCGGTCAAGCCGGCGACCTCGGCGTATCTCAGCAAGGCCCAGCGCGCCGAACTGACCAAGACTTTCGACGATTCCTACGATGACAAGCTCGGCGGCTGGGGCGAGAACCAGAAATATATCGACGCCGACAGCCTCGACCTGGCAATCAGCCGCGCCGAAACCGGCGATGCCGTGGCCACCAGGCGGGCGAAGCAGACCCTCGACGCCGCCATCGCGCTGATCGATCCGGTGTGGGGTGGCGTGTACCAGTACTCGGAAGCCGGCTCCTGGACCCATCCGCATTTCGAGAAGATCATCTCGTTCCAGTCGCAATATCTGCGGCAGTACAGCCAGGCCTATGCGCAGTGGAAGGACCCGAAATATCTCGCGGCGGCGCGCGACATCGAGCGCTATCTGACCGGCGTCCTGCTGAGCCCGGACGGCGCCTTCTATGTCAGCCAGGACGCCGATCTCAATCACGACACCGATGGCCACACATACTATGCGCTGCCTGACGCGGAGCGCCGCAAGCTCGGCCTGCCCCGCATCGACACCAATCTATATGCCCGTGAGAATGGCTGGGCCATCTCGGGTCTCGCGGCCTTCTATGACGTCACCAAAGATCCGAAGACGCTTGCTGTCGCCGAGCGCGCGGCCAGATGGGTGCTCACCAACCGGGCGCTGCCGGACGGCGGCTTCCGCCACGGCGACAAGGATCGCGGCGGACCGTTCCTCGGCGACAGCGTCGCGATGGGCCAGGCCTTTCTCGATCTCTACGCCGCGACCGGCGATCGCGACTGGCTGACCGCGGCGGCGAAGGCCGGCGACTTCGTCGCGAGCTTCCGTGACGAAGCCGGCGGCTTCTTCACCTCGAAGACGTCGGAAGGAAACACCGGTGTGTTCGCAAAGCCGGCCAAGCTGATCGACGACCAGATCCAGGTGGCACGCTTCCTAAACCTGCTCAATCGCTACTATGGCGATGACCGCATGCGCGAGCAGGCCTCGCACGCGATGCGTTATCTCAGCGGCGCGTCGACCGAGATGCCGCGCCCGCTGCCCGGCGTGCTGCTTGCCGACGACGAACTCGCGCTCGAGCCGACGCACATCACGATCGTCGGACACAAGGATGACGGCCGCGCGCAGGCGCTGCATGCCATCGCGCGCGCGCTGCCCGCCCGCTACAAGCGGCTGGAATGGCTCGACCTGCGTGAGGGCAAGCTGCCCAACCCGGACGTCGAATATCCGGATCTCGGCGAGCCCGCGGCGTTTGCCTGTAGCAACCGCATCTGCTCGTTCCCGGCCTTCGATGCCGAAGAACTGAAGGCGAACGTCGCGCAAATGGCCCGGCTGAAGCCGGCGCGCGCGGCGCAAAACTGACTAAAATCCGAACTGTGCAATGCAGCGAAGCGATCGGCAGCGCGCAACGAAATGCTCCGCCTGCCGCGGCTTTTGATATGGATCGGGTCCCGGACCGCCTCAGAACAAAATTTTCTTTTGAACCGCTGTAACCAAATCGCCTGACGCCTCGTAGCTGGATTCGGACGAGCACTCATGTCCCAGGCCCTTCCGGTCCCGGCACGATCTGATGGCTCTCCGACCATTCGTTGTGCGGTCTGGGGTCGAACGATCATCGGATGCTCACGGCGTCACATTAGTCGTCGTTCAAACAACCATTGAGGAGATCGTCATGAAGCTGAATTCCAAGTCCGGTGCGACGCTCGCAGCCGCTGCCGCCACCCTGTTCATCGCCGGCGCCGTGGTCACGACCGGCTCGACGACCGCGAACGCCGCCATGGGCAAGTGCATGGCCGGCAACGCCTGCAAGGGCCAGAGCGCCTGCAAGGGCGGCGGCAATTCCTGCAAGGGCCAGAATGCCTGCAAGGGCACCGGCTTCTCGATGACCTCGGAGAAGCAGTGCAACGCGACCGGCGGCAAGTTCGTCAAGGGCTGATCGCATCGACGACCGCCGAGGAAGGCCCGGCTCACGCACCGGGCTTTCTTCATCGAACAGCAGAGTCCGTCTGTCGCATAGCGAGGGCGGATCGTGCAGTTCTCTTCGGTGCAGCCCTGCCGAACACATCTGGCGGACGACGCACCTTTCAACGATTCTTCAACCAACGTGCACAAGGAAACGCTCATGAAGATGACCAAGTCCGGAACCGCACTTGCCGCTGCCGCAGCCACGCTGTTCCTCGCCGGCGCCGTCGTGTCGACGCCGTCCCACGCCGCGGGCGAAGGCAAGTGCATCGGCGCCAATGCCTGCAAGGGCCAGAGCGCCTGCAAGGGCGGCAACCACGCCTGCAAGGGCCAGAATGCCTGCAAGGGTCAGGGCTTCTCGTCCATGACCAAGGACCAATGCTCCGCCGCCAAGGGCAAGTTCGAGCCGGCCTGATTGCATCGATCGAGGCGGGGCCCGGCGTAGGCCGGGCCTCGTTTCCATGATAGTTTTGCACGCGAGGCGCCGGAGTCACGGCGTCAGCAGCGCGGGGACGCCATGAACGTCGCAAGCCGATTGCCGGACACGCCGACGCCGCAACGGGAACGGCCGATGCAATCGGTCAAGCCGTCCTTCCTCGGTTTCGGCCTCGGCCTGCGCGCGCAGCATTACGACGAGATCCTGAACGGCAACCCGCCGATCGACTGGTTCGAGGTGATCAGCGAGAACTACATGCTGCCGGGCGGCCAGCCGCTGCGCATCCTCGACCGGATCTGCGAGCGCTATCCCGTGGTGATGCACGGCGTGTCGCTGTCGATCGCCTCCACCGCGCCGCCGAACTTCGCTTATCTGCAAGGCCTCAAGGACCTTGCGACACGGGTGCAGCCGAAATGGCTGTCGGACCATCTGTGCTGGACCGGCGTCCACGGCAAGAACCTGCACGATCTGTTGCCGATCCCCTACACGAAGGAGGCGCTCGATCACGTCGTCAGCCGCGTGCAGTTGGTGCAGGATTTCCTCGGCCGTGCCATCGTGCTCGAGAACGTCTCGACCTATGTGCAGTTCAGCAATTCCGAGATGACGGAGTGGGAATTCCTCTCGGAACTGTCGCGCCGTTCCGGCTGCTGGCTGTTGTTCGACATCAACAATGTCTATGTCAGCGCCTTCAACCACGGCTACGATCCGATGGCCTTCCTGAACGGCATTCCGGCCGATCGCGTGGTGCAATTCCACATGGCCGGCCACAGCCACATGGGGACGCATATCATCGACACCCACGACCATCCGGTATGCGAGGATGTCTGGGACCTCTATGTCGCCGCGCTGAAGCGGTTCGGCCGCGTCTCGACCATGATCGAGCGCGACGACAATATCCCGCCGCTCGACGAACTGCTGCGCGAGGTCGAGCGGACCCGCGCCATCGCGGAGCAGGTTCTGCCAGCGGGCGCATCTGCGGCATGAGCGACTTCGCCCGCCAGCAGAGCGCCTTCCAGAACGCGATCCTGAGCGGCGACGACGATATCCTGGGCGAGATCCTCGACAGCCCGCGGGAGCGGCGCGAGACGCTGTTCGGCGTCTACCGCTATGCCTATGGATCGCGGCTGGTCGAGGCTCTCCGCAACGACCATGAGCTGCTGCATCGCTATCTCGGCGACGAGACGTTCGACGACATGGGCTACGCCTATGTCAAGGCGCGGCCGTCCGAGGATCCGAACCTGCGCTGGTTCTCGCAAGGATTGCCGGATTTCCTGACGTCCTCCGAACCTTACCGCCAGCATCCGGTGCTGGCCGATCTGGCGGCACTGGAAAAGGCGTTGAATGACGCGTTCGACGCCCGCGAAGGCAGCGTGCTTGCGCTGGAGGCGATGGCGGGATTTGCGCCCGAGCTGTGGAACGGGTTGGTGTTCCAGCCGCATCCGAGCGCGGCCCGGCTCGATCAGTCGACCAATGCAGCGGCGATCTGGATGGCGCTGAAGAACGACGAGACGCCACCTGAAGCGGAGACGCTTGCCGAGCCGTCGCGCCTCCTGGTCTGGCGCCAGGACACCACGCCGATGTTCCGCGAGCTGCCCGCCGAGGAAGCGATGATGTGGGACGAAGCCAGCACTGGCATTCCGTTCGGCGTGCTCTGCGAGATGCTCGCGACCTATGACGATCCCGACAATGCGGCGGTGCGTGGCGCGACCTATCTGCACGGGTGGATCACGGCAGGACTTCTGGCGGCAGCGTCCGTCCACGGATAGAGGGTCGCCAGCGGCGGCGAAGCGCGGTGAGGAGCATCCCGACATATCGCCTGATCGCCGCGGCGATGCTCGTCGCGATCATCATCATCGGCATCGCGTCGTGTCATGTCGCGGCGCAGTCGGAGTTCATGCGCGGCGACCGCATGCCGTATGACGCGTTCGACAAATTGCCGAAGACCGACCTCGAGGTCGGCGGCGCGACCATCCATGTCGGCTTCGCGCCCGGCGAAATGGCGCTGCCGAAAGAGAAGATTCTCGATTGGGTGAAGACGTCGGCAAGGGCCGTCTCCACCTATTATGGACATTTCCCGGTGCAGTCGCTGCGCCTGTTGCTGGTCCCGGTCGACGGCCCGCGGGTGCGCGGCGGCACCACCTGGGGCTATCGGGGTGCTGCGATCCGGGTGCTGATCGGCCGCGAGGCGAGCGAAGACGACCTGAAGCGGGACTGGGTGATGGTGCACGAGATGGTGCACACTGCCCTGCCCGATCTCGACGATCGCTACGCCTGGCTGTCCGAAGGGCTCGCGGTCTACATCGAACCGGTGGCCCGCGTGCAGGCCGGTGACCTCACCGCGCAGGAGATCTGGCGGGCGATGATGCGCGACATGCCGAAAGGGCTGCCGCAAGCCGGCGACCAGGGCCTCGACAACACCGACACCTGGGGCCGCAAGTATTGGGGCGGCGCGCTGTTCTGCCTGCTCGCCGATATCGAGATCCGCAAGCGTAGCGGCAACCGGCTCGGATTGCAGGATGCGATGCGCGGCGTGCTGGCCGCCGGCGGCAACCACGAAAAGGACTGGACGCTCGCCCGCGTGCTGTCGACCGCCGACCAGGCAGTCGGCGGCGAGGTGTTGACGCACCTGCACGACGAGATGGGGCCAAAGCCGGTGACGCCGGACCTTGCCGCGCTATGGCAGGACCTCGGCGTGAAGATGCAAGGCGAGACCGTTGCCTTCGACGACACCGCCCCGCTCGCCTCAATCCGCAAGGCGATCACCGAACCGCGCGCTCCGTAGAGTCTCGCCGCGCTTCGCAACCGCACAGCATACGAGGCCGCTGGCTTTTGGCCACGCAATGGCGGACACTTCCCGACCCTTCGCTGCCAGATGAGTCGGAGACCGATGGCCCAAACTCCCGCGCCCCACTCCCCTTGGCCGATCTTCCGTTCACTGGCCGGCTTCCGGCCCGGCAATCTGCCCGGGGACCTGATCGCGGGACTGACGCTGGCGGCGATCGCGATCCCGGAGCAGATGGCGACCGCGCGCCTCGGCGGCTTCTCGCCACAAATCGGCTTCTTTGCCTTCATGGCCGGCTCGCTCGGCTTTGCGATGTTCGGCGCCAACCGCTTCCTCTCCTGCGGCGCCGATTCCACGATCACGCCGATCTTCGCCGGCGGGCTGGCGCTGATGGCGACCGCCGGCTCACCGGACTATCAGGCGTTCGCGATGGCGCTGGCGCTGATGGTCGGCGTGATCATGATCGCCGGCAGCCTGTTCAAGCTCGGCTGGATCGCCAATCTGCTGTCGACGCCGGTGACGGTGGGCTTCCTCGCCGGCATTTCGGTCCACATCCTGGTCTCGCAACTGCCGGGCGTACTCGGCGTGACCACGCCGGACGGGCCGACGCTCTACAAGCTCGGGGTACTCGCCGAGAAGATCGACCAGACCAATGTCTACACGCTGGCGATCGGGCTTGGCGTGCTGGCGCTGGTCGCTGGATCGGAGAAGATCAGCGCCCGGATTCCGGGCGCGCTGATCGGGCTCGTCGTGGCCACCATCGCCGTGATCGCCGGGCATCTCGAGAGCAAGGGCGTCAAGGTGGTCGGCACCGTGCCGGGCACGCTGCCCAAGCCGTCATTTCCGGACATCGCGCCGGAACGATGGATCAAACTGCTGTCGCTCGCGATCCTGATTGCCGTCGTGGTGATGGTGCAAACCGCGGCGACGACGCGCTCGTTCCTGTCCGATCCGGACAAGCCGGCCGACGTCGATCGCGACTTCCTCGGCGCCGGTGCCGGCAGCCTGCTGGCCGGGCTGTTCGGCGCGTTTCCGGTCAATGCCAGTCCGCCGCGAACCGGTATCGTATCGGAGACCGGCGGCCGCACGCAGCTCGCGGGGCTGTTCGCCGCGGCCATCGTGCTCGCGCTGCTCGCCTTCGGTGCGACGCTGTTGCAGCACGTGCCCGATGCCGCGCTCGGCGGCGTGCTGCTGTTCGTGGCGCTGCGCATCATCCGCGTTGCGCAGATCGTCATGATCTTCAGCCAGTCGTTCTACGAATTCCTGCTGGTGGTGGCGACAGCCGCCGCGATCATCGTGCTGCCGATCGAGCAAGGCGTCGCGGTCGGCATCGCGCTGTCGCTGCTGCACGGCATCTGGACCACGACGCGCGGTCGGCTGGTGGAATTCGTCCATGTGCCGGGCACCACGATCTGGTGGCCGGCGGGCCCGCACACGTCCGGCGAGCGCAAGGCCGGCATCGCGGTCGTCGGCCTCCAGGCGCCACTGTCGTTCCTCAACGCGGAGGGTTTTCACAGCGGCGTGCTCAAGATGATCAACACGGCGACGCAAAGGCCGCGGCTCCTGGTGATCGAGGCCAGCGGCATGGTCGAGATCGACTTCACCGCCGCGCAGGGGCTGCGCGACCTGTTTCGCGAATGCCGCGACGACGGCGTGACCGTGGCCGTGGCGCGGCTGGAATCCTCCCGCGCGCAGGACGCGTTCGAGCGCTTCGATCTCTACGAGGTGCTGCAACGGAACCACGTCTTCCACAGCGTCGACGAGGCGGTGCGCACGCTCGGCGGGCAGGCCTAGATTTGATCGAATCGTAGCCCGGATGAAGCGCAGCGCAAGCCGGGTTCCCTCCGCATCTCGATGCCCCCCGGATTTCGCCTCGCTCCATCCGGGCTACGGGACCGCGGCGAGCATGCGCCTGCACGATTTCGGAATATTGGAAATATGCCCCTGAGTTGCCCGACGTGTCAAGCCGCCTGATCGACCGAGGCCGCCGCCGGCTGCTTTGCATGGGGTTGTTTTCGACATTTTTGGCAGGCGCCTTCACTCCGCCTCAAGCCTGCTCGCCCGCCAGCGTCGGATGCTCCTTCAAGACCTCGGCCTTGATCGAGCCGGCATGGATGGCGCGGAACAGCGCCCGCGCGGTCTTGATGTTGTTGGCCTTCATGCAGAGGCCGACGATCTCGCGCACCGCGGAATCGCGCATCAGCTCGTCGGATATCTTCATCGCGATCTCCATCGCGACCCTGGCGGCGCGCTCATAACGCGCGCGCTCGATCTGCTGCCTGTTCGCTGAGAGCCTGCCGGGCGAGCCGACCGCCTCGGCGCAGCCGGCGGCATCGCGGCAGATCGCGCGTATCCGCTGCGCGGCCTCGATGTCGCCGAGCGGCTGCGCGACCGGATCGTCCCAGATATCCTTCCGCTTGGCCTTGCTGAACAACCACATCGCCAGGGTCCTGCGGCCGAACCATCCGATGGATTAAGCGGCGGGGACGATTTTCCCGGGATTGAAGATGTTCTGCGGATCGAGCGCCTGCTTCAGCGCCCGCATCGCGTCGAGCGCCTCGGGGCCGAGTTCGGCCTTGAGGTATTTCTGCTTGCCCTGGCCAATGCCGTGCTCGCCGGTGCAGGTGCCGTCCATCGCCTGCGCGCGCTCGACCAGGCGGTGCATGAACTCCTCGCCGCGCGCCATCTCGTCCTTGTCGTTGACGTCGCAGAGCAGCGAGCAGTGGAAATTGCCGTCACCGACATGGCCGACGATCGGCGACAGCAGATTGAGCCGCTTCAGATCCTCCTCGGTCTCGGTCACGCAATCGGCCAGCCGCGAGATCGGCACGCAGACGTCGGTCGCGACGACGCCGATGCTGTCGCCGGGGCGCAGCGCCTTGACCGACCAATAGGCGTCATGCCGCGCCTGCCACAACTTGGTGCGGTCTTCCGGCTTGGTGGTCCAGGTGAAGTCGCCGCCGCCGCATTCGGCGGCGATGTCGCGGAAATTCTTCGACTGCTCGGCGACCTCGACCTCGCTGCCGTGGAATTCGAGCAGCAGCAACGGCGTCTCCGGCAGCGACAGTTTCGAATAGCTGTTGCAGGCCTTCACCTGCGCGGCGTTCAGCAGTTCGATGCGGGCGACCGGGATGCCGGTCTGGATCGCGAGGATGGTGGCCTGGCAGGCGCCGCGCACGGTCTCGAACGAACAGGCGGCGGCGGCGATCGTGTCCGGAATGCCGCGCAGGCGGATGGTCAGTTCGGAGATGATGCCGAGCGTGCCCTCGGCGCCGACGAACAGATGCGTCAGGTCGTAGCCGGCCGACGACTTCTTGGCCCGCGTGCCGGTCGTGATGATCTCGCCGTCGCCGCGCACCACCTTCAGCGCCAGCACGTTCTCGCGCATGGTGCCATAGCGCACCGCATTGGTGCCGGAGGCGCGGGTCGAGGTCATGCCGCCGAGCGAGGCGTCGGCGCCGGGGTCGATGGGGAAGAACAGGCCCTGGTCGCGCAGATGCTCGTTGAGCGCCTTGCGGGTCAGGCCGGGCTGGATCACGCAATCGAGGTCCTCGGCATGCACCTCGAGCACCTTGTTCATGTCGCGCAGGTCGATGCAGACGCCACCCGCGGGCGCGTTGACCTGGCCCTCGAGAGAGGTTCCGGTGCCGAACGCGATCACCGGCACGCGGTTGGCGGCGCAGATCCGCACCACGTCCTGGATGTCGGCGGTTTCCTGCGCCATGACGACCGCGTCCGGAGGCTGGTTCGGCAGCCATGTGGTGGTATGGGCGTGCTGCTCGCGCACCGCCTGAGACGTGACGAGCCGGTTGCCGAACCGCGCCGCCAGCGCGTCGATCGCGCGCTTCAGGGCTTGCGGTTCGGGTCGCGTCAGATCGCTCGAAATCGTTGTCGCCACGTCAAATTTCCTCCCGGCTTTAGCCGACCGTGACAAAGCTTGTATAAGGGGTCAAGAGAGCCTGACTTGAAAAAAGTTCATGCTCGAACGCCAACGGACCGGGATGGGAGATGACTTCAGTGACCGCCAGCGAGATGCCGCTTCCGCCCTCCCCGTTCAAATCCTCGGTGATGCAGATCGAGCCGCAATGGATCGACTATAACGGCCATCTCAACATGGCCTACTACAATGTGATGTTCGACCGCGCCATCGACGAGATGTGGCTGCAACTCGGCATTGGACCGGCCTACATGAAGGAGCGGAAGTGCTCGACCTTCACGGCCGAATGCCATGTCCGCTACCTGCGGGAAATCCATCTCGGCGATCCCGTGCAGGTTTCGGTGTTCCTGCTCGGCGCCGACGACAAGCGGCTGCACACATTCGAGGAGTTGCGCCATGCCGGCGAGGGCTGGCTGTCCGCGACCTCGGAGAACCTGACGCTGCACATCGATATGGAGGCGCGCAAGGTGGCGCCGTTTCCGCCCGATATCCGCGCCCGCACCCGCGCCATCGTGGAGAGTCATGCGGGTGTGCCGCGTCCCGAGGGCATCGGCCGCAACGTGGCGATGCCCTCGGCGAAATGACATCACGCATTCAGGCGACGTGGCCGCCGGCTCGCGTGATGAAGTCGCGATTCGCTAGACCCGCGTGCGGCCGCGCGCCAGTCCGACCACCGCCGACACCAGGAACAGGATGATGGCGATGAAGAAGATCGCCTTGGCGATCTCGATCGACGCACCGGCGATGCCGCCGAAGCCCAAAACGCCCGCGATCAGCGCGATGACCAGGAAGGTGACGACCCAGCTCAACATGTTCAGAACCTCTGTCTCGTTTCTTCTCGCCGGCTCTCGGCCGACGCCATGACCGAGGAGACAATCCAGCGTGGGAACACAGGTTCCTGAGCGCGAAACCGCGAAATTTTCGCCGATTTCAGGAACCAAACCGGCTTCGGACTGCTGCCAAAACCGTGACCGCGGTCCGGGATAAAACCTGTCAAAACGGCCGATCAGGCCCTATATGGCCTTCAATCCCTGCTAAGAAAGCTCCCCTTCACCGTCCCACGGTGCCATCGTGGGGCCGAGACGATTCGCCAATGACCGAGCCGAGCAAATTGCCCCATCACGGCGTTCCCGAGCACCAGCCCGCGGCTGGCGGCATCGCCGCGCGTGCGCGGGCGGCCGCCGGTCCGCAATATCTCAATGGCCTCAATCCGGAGCAGCGCGAAGCGGTCGAGACGCTCGACGGTCCCGTGCTGGTGCTGGCCGGCGCCGGCACCGGCAAGACGCGGGTCTTGACCACGCGCATCGCGCATATCCTGAGCCAGGGCCGCGCCCGGCCACAGGAAATCCTGTCGGTGACCTTCACCAACAAGGCCGCGCGCGAGATGAAGCTGCGGCTCGGCCAGATGCTCGGCCAGGCGGTCGAGGGCATGCCGTGGCTCGGCACCTTCCACTCGATCGGCGGCCGCATCCTGCGCATCCATGCCGAGCTGGTGCAGCTCAAATCCAACTTCACGGTGCTCGACGTCGACGACCAGGTGCGGCTGTTGAAGCAGCTCTTGCAGGCCGAGAACATCGACGACAAGCGCTGGCCGGCGCGGATGCTGGCCGGCCTGATCGACAGCTGGAAGAATCGCGGGCTGTCGCCGTCGCAGGTGCCGGCCGGCGAAGCCGCCTCGTTCGGCAACGGCAAGGGCGGCAAGATCTACGCGACCTATCAGGAGCGGCTGAAGATCCTCAACGCCGCCGATTTCGGCGACCTGCTGCTCGAGAACATCCGGCTGTTCCGCGAGAACCCCGACGTGCTGCGGCAATACCAGAGCCGCTTCAAGTTCATCCTGGTCGACGAATATCAGGACACCAACGTCGCGCAATATCTGTGGCTGCGCCTGCTGTCGCAGGCGCCGGCACGGCAGGGTCCTCCGATCTCGGCAATCATTCCCGGCGCGACCGATGCTGAACCGGCGAAGCAAGACGCCGCCGCGCAGCCGGCGCTGGCTCCGCCGTCCGCGCCGCCGCGAAACATCTGCTGCGTCGGCGACGACGACCAGTCGATCTATGGTTGGCGCGGCGCCGAGGTCGACAACATCCTGCGCTTCGACCACGATTTCCCCGGCGCCAAGGTGATCCGGCTCGAGCGCAACTACCGCTCCACCGGCCACATCCTGGCCGCGGCCTCGCACCTGATCGCGCACAATGAAGGCCGGCTCGGCAAGACGCTGCGCACCGAGGATGTCGACGGCGAGAAGGTCACCGTCACCGGCTCCTGGGATTCGGAAGAGGAAGCGCGCGCGATCGGCGAGGAGCTCGAGGAGCTGCAACGCGCCGGCGAGAACCTCAACACCGTCGCCATCCTGGTCCGCGCCTCGTTCCAGATGCGCGAGTTCGAAGACCGCTTCGTCACGCTCGGCCTGCCCTACCGCGTGATCGGCGGTCCCCGGTTCTATGAGCGCGCCGAGATCCGCGATGCGCTGGCGTATTTGCGCACCATCAATTCGCCCGCCGACGATCTCGCCTTCGAGCGTATCGTCAACGTGCCCAAACGGGGACTCGGCGACGCCACCGTGCAGCTGCTGCACGACCACGCCCGCAAGCGCCGGATTCCGCTGTTCGAGGCGGCGCGCGCCGTGGTCGAAACCGACGAGCTGAAGCCGAAGGCGCGCGGCAGCTTGCGCGACCTCGTGATGCAGTTCGACCGCTGGCGCGCCCAGCGCGAGGTCACCTCTCACACGGAGCTCGCCGAGATCGTGCTCGACGAGAGCGGCTATACCGAGATGTGGCAGAAGGACCGCTCGGCAGACGCCGCGGGCCGGCTCGACAACCTCAAGGAACTGGTGCGTTCGATGGAGGAATTCGAGAACCTGCAAGGGTTTCTCGAACATATCTCGCTGGTGATGGACCGCGACGGCGAGGCCGGCGACGAGGCGGTGTCGCTGATGACGCTGCATTCGGCCAAGGGCCTGGAGTTCGACAATGTGTTCCTGCCGGGCTGGGAGGAAGGCCTGTTTCCAAGCCAGCGCACGCTGGACGAGCAGGGCCGCGCCGGGCTCGAGGAAGAGCGCCGTCTCGCCCATGTCGGGCTGACCCGCGCCCGCCGCCGCGCCAAGATCTATTTCGCCACCAACCGCCGCATCCATGGCACCTGGTCGACCACGATCCCCTCCCGCTTCCTCGACGAGTTGCCGGCGCACAATGTCGAGATCACCGAATCCAAGGGCGGATCGGGCTGGGGCGGCAGCGGCGGCTACGGTGCCTCGCGCTTCGACAACCTCGAATCATTCGGCTCAAGCTATTCGACCCCGGGCTGGCAGCGCGCCCAGGCCAACCGCAATCGCGGTGGCGGCGGCCGTAGCGGCGGATTCGAGGAGCGGCAGTCGTCGTTTTCCTCGGATAGCTTCAGCCGCAGCAAGCGCGGTCCAATGGTGATCGAGGGCGAGCTGGTGGCGAAGTCCACCGGCACGACGTCGGAATTTTCGCTGGACGATCGGGTGTTTCACCAGAAATTCGGCTACGGCCATGTGGTGAAGATCGACGGCAACAAGCTGACCATCGCCTTCGAGAAGGCCGGCGAGAAGAAGGTCGTCGACAGCTTTGTGGAGCGGGCGTGACAGAACAGCCTTCGCTGTTCGTAGCCCTTGACCCCAATTGAATTCACGGGTTGAGATGGCTGCATGGTCCGGGGAGGTTTTTTCCTTTTTGTCATCGCGCTCACTGCGCCGTCGCTGGCGGTCGCGGAGACGATGAGCTTTGGCGATTCCGCGGCCCAGCTCGCCAAGGCCTGCGGCGCCGACATCACCGCCAACTGCCGCGGCGTCAACCTCGACTCCAACCGCCTCAAGGAATGCCTGTCGCGCAACCGCGACGTGATCTCGCCGACCTGCAAGGAGAGCTACTTCTCCACCCTCGATGCGATCCAGAAGCGGATCGCGGCGCGGGTGACCGTTGCCAACGCCTGCACCCGCGAGATCGTCAAGGTGTGCGGCGGCTCGACCAAGGAGACCAGCAAATCGGTGCCCTGCCTGGTCGCCGCCAAGGGCCTCAGCCGCAATTGCAGCCAGGCGATCAATGACGCGGGGTATCAATGATGCGCGCGTCGCCGCGGGGTTTGCGCGATCTCGGCGTGCTCGGCACGCTGGTGCTGCTGGCGATGCCGCTTGCGCCCGCGCGCGCACAGACCGCGATCACGCGCGACGACATCATCGCCAAGCTGGATCACTACGAGACGGATGCAACGGTCGACGTCCCCGTATTGCGCCAGCAAGTGCTCGAACGATCGCGGTTGCGATCGAAGAACGAGCCGCCGCCGCAAAAGCGGCCGCCGATCGCGCCCGACCTGACCAGCCTCCCGACGTTCAATGCCGACATCCAGTTCGACGTCGACACGCCGATCGTGCTGCCGGATTCCTATCAGACCGTCGGACGCATCGCCGACGCGCTGACCCAGTCGTCGCTATTGCCCTACACTTTCCTGATCGTCGGCCACATCGAATCGACCGGCCGGCGTGAAAACAACGCGCTGCTGAGCCAGCGGCGGGCCGACGCGATCCGCGACATCCTGGTCAACACCTTCAAGATCACGCCGAAGCGCCTGCAATCGGTCGGGCTTGGCGAGGAGCAATTGCTCGATCCCGCCCGCCCCAATGCGCCTGCCAACAACCAGTTGCAGATCATGCTGGTCGGCAAGCTCGCCGACACCGCACCGCCCGCACACCCTGCCCCGGCGGCGGCCAAGAAGCCGCCGAAATCAATGAAGAAGCGTTAGACGAAGGCCAATCCGAGCTCACTTAACGCGGTGCTACCCGGGGCATGTTGTCCGGATTGCTTGGTTCTGGAAATCGTCATGTTGACCAACAGCCGCGACATCATCCGACGCTTGGAACGGGAAGGATGGAGCCTCGTTCGGGTTACCGGCTCTCACCACGTCTTCAAGAGTGCCATGTCAGGGGAAACCTTGGTCATTCCGCACCCCAAGAAGGACTTGGGAAAAGGCTTGGTGCGTGCCATTTATAAGGGGGCGGGCTGGAAGCCCGATTGAGGTCCCCTTTGCCCCACTACGTTGCCATCATCGAGGACGCTGGACCGGACTACGCCGTGGGCGTTTGGTTTCCGGATCTTCCCGGCTGTACATCGGCCGGCGATGATATCGACGAAGCTTTGCGCAATGCGCCTGAGGCGCTGGAGCTCTATGCTGAGGGGTTGAAGAGCGATGGGCAGGAACTGCCACGTCCCCGAACATTGACTGAACTGAGGGCCGACCCTGAGGTTGCTGACGACCTGAAGTCCTACATGGTCGCCTTGGTCGAACTGCCCGTCCGAGCGCACGCCGCGGAATAGATTTCTGCCCGGCCGGGTGATTGCAGAACGGATTATGCGTCCCTATCTGCGGTTGACCCCGCATCTGGCCGCCGCCCGGGCCGCAATCCGCGCGCGTGCTCCCTTTTCTCACGCTTCCGATCCTCCATGTCGCCGATCATTTCCGTATCCAATCTTTCGAAGACCTATGGCTCCGGCTTCAAGGCGCTGAAGGGCATCAATCTGGACATCAATCGCGGCGAGATCTTCGCGCTGCTCGGGCCGAACGGCGCCGGCAAGACCACGCTGATCAGCATCATCTGCGGCATCGCCAATCCGAGCCAGGGCACGATCAAGATCGGCGGCCACGACATCATCAGGGATTATCGCGCGGCGCGCTCGATGATCGGACTGGTTCCCCAGGAACTGCACACCGATGCGTTCGAATCGGTGTGGGCCACCGTCAGCTTCAGCCGCGGCCTGTTCGGCAAGCCGAAGAACCCCGCCTATGTCGAGAAGGTGCTGCGCGACCTGTCGCTGTGGGACAAGAAGGACAACAAGATCATCACGCTGTCGGGCGGCATGAAGCGGCGCGTGATGATCGCGAAGGCGCTGTCGCACGAGCCGGAGATCCTGTTCCTCGACGAGCCGACCGCAGGCGTCGACGTCGAATTGCGCAAGGGCATGTGGGAAGTGGTGCGCACGCTACAGGCGTCCGGCGTCACCATCATCCTGACCACGCACTACATCGAGGAAGCCGAGGAGATGGCCGACCGCATCGGCGTCATCAATAAGGGCGAGATCATCCTGATCGAGGACAAGGCGACCTTGATGCAGAAGCTCGGCAAGAAAGAGCTGACGTTGCAATTGCAGAACAAGCTCGACGCCATCCCGGCCGAGCTGGCCGCCTACAACCTCGAACTGTCGGACGATGGCCGCACCGTGACCTATGACTACGACACCAAGGGCGATCGCACCGGGATCACCAGCCTGCTCAACGATCTGCGCAATGCGGGCATCCGCATCTCGGATCTGGATACAAGACAGAGCTCCCTCGAAGACATCTTCGTCAGCATCGTGAGGGCGCCATGAACACCCGCGCAATCCGGGCGATCTATCTGTTCGAAATGGCGCGCACCTGGCGCACGCTGCTACAGAGCATCGTCTCGCCGGTCGTCTCGACGTCGCTGTATTTCGTGGTGTTCGGCGCCGCGATCGGTTCGCGCATCACCGAGGTCGAGGGCGTCAGCTACGGCACCTTCATCGTGCCCGGACTCGTGATGCTGTCGGTGCTGACGCAGAGCATCTCCAACGCCTCGTTCGGCATCTACTTCCCGAAATTCGCCGGCACGATCTACGAGATCCTGTCGGCGCCGATCTCCTATTTCGAGATCGTGATCGGCTATGTCGGGGCCGCCGCGACCAAGTCGATCATCCTCGGCCTGATCATCCTGGCGACCGCCGGACTGTTCGTGCCGCTGCATATCCAGCATCCGATCTGGATGCTGACCTTCCTGGTGCTGACGGCCGTCACCTTCAGCCTGTTCGGCTTCATCATCGGCATCTGGGCCGACGGCTTCGAAAAGCTGCAAATGATCCCGATGCTGGTGGTTACGCCGCTGACCTTCCTCGGCGGCAGCTTCTACTCGGTGAACATGCTGCCGTCAGGCTGGCGCACCATCACCCTGTTCAATCCGGTGGTCTACCTGATCTCCGGCTTCCGCTGGAGCTTCTACGAGATCGCCGACGTCAGCGTCGGGCTCAGCCTCGGCATGACCGCAGCGTTCCTGATCGCCTGCATGGTGATCGTGGCATGGATCTTCCGAACGGGATATCGGCTGAAGAACTGATTTGCGAAGGGAGGTCATTCCGGGGCGCGCCTGAGCGCGAACCCGGAATGACGATCCCGATCAGTAGCAGTGGAAATGGCCGTGGCGATAATAGCCGCGGCAGCGGTGGCCGCGGCGATAGCCGCGATCCGGGATGCCGAACACGCCCTTGACCGCGCCCATGGCGCCACCGACGCCGGCGCCGACGGCGCCGCCAACCACGCCGCCCACCGGGCCGGCGACCCGGTTCCCCTCATAAGCGCCCTCGTGGGCTCCGCGGACGATGCCCTGGGCATGGCCGGCGTGGGGAACAGCGGCCAGCGCCAAAGCGAGGCCAGCGGTCGCAAGCAGGAGCCGCGCGGAGAGGCCGGCTGGGATGACGGCCGCGATCTTAACCTGGGTGTTGTTCATCTTGGTTCCTTCAAGCGCGACGCGGTCGCGTCGCCGGGGCGGGATTGTGAAACGCCCATGCCGCCAAATGGTTGCGTTGTCGACTGATCCGGACCGCGGTCGCACCTTGCTCGCGAAAAAGTCAGCGCGCCGTGACGGCCCAGCCCGGCTTCGGCCTTGTTTGCGCCGCGCGCGGGATTAACGATGCGTGGGTCCGCGACTGGAACCAAATTCGGATTCCGTGCATATTGGTTGCCGGGGACGGCGAGCCGCTGCGATTGGGCCCGGAGGCCAAAGGTAAAATGCGTTCGTTCCTTATTGCGTTCACTTCCGTGATGCTGTTCACGGCCGGCGCCGCGCAGGCCAAGGTCGATATCACCGTCGACAAGGATAACCAGCAGATGACCGTCGCGGTCGACGGCGTCGCGCGTTATCACTGGCCGGTCTCGACCGGCATCCCCTCGCGCGAAACGCCGAACGGCAGCTTCCGCGCCTTCCGCATGGAAGAGGATCACTACTCCAAGGAATTCGACGACGCGCCGATGCCGCACTCGATCTTCTTCACCAAGATCGGACACGCGATCCACGGCACCGACTCCGTGGGCCGTCTCGGCACGCCGGCCTCGCATGGCTGTGTGCGGCTGTCGCGCGACAACGCCTCGACGCTCTACGCACTGGTCCAGAAGGAAGGCGTGCTCAACACCACGGTGACGCTGACCGGCTCGTCCCAGGTCGCGTTGGCGCGCAATCCGCGCGGGCGCAACGGCACCGCAGTCGCCCGCCGCGCACCGCAGGACGAGCAGTACGGCACCGCGGCGGCCGGCGACCCCGTCGTCCTGACCCCGCAGCCGCGCGAATATCCGGCGCAGGCTCGCGCCGACGACGGCTACATCTATCCGGCCGACGGCAGCTCGACCGACCGGCGTTATCCGGCGCCGCCGTCGAGCCGCCGCGTCTACGATGCGCAGGGCTACGGCCAGTACGGCAACCAGGGTTATGCGCCGGCCCCGCAGGGCTATTATCAGCCGCGGCCGTACTACCAGCAGCAGCGCAGCTTCTACGGCAACAGCTATCAGGACTGAGTGATCCGACCATCATGGTGATCCGAACGCGTGCACACCGCGTTCGGAGACCTTGCGCACCGCGTCGACGAAGGCGCGTGCCACCTGCTCGAGTATTTCCGGGCCGGTCGAGGCAAGATCGTCGGCCGGCGTATGAAAGCTGTGATGCCGTCCGGCAAGCCCGATGAAGTTCGGATAGCCCGCCGCGCGCACGTCGCGCAATTCGCCGACGGCCTCCTTCTCCGCCACCATCCGCTTCGCCTCGATGGCGCCCATCGTCTCGCCGGCCAGCGCCGCCATTGACGGGCTCAGCACCAGCACGCGTTCGCTGTCGACCCGAGCGGTCTTGACCGTGCCCTGTGCGCCCTCGGTGAAGGCGTAGCATGCGTTCGACGAGCCGAAATGGACCCAGGCCAAAGTGTCCTTGGGCGGCGGCGCACCGTGCTTGAGGAACAGCTCCATGCCGCCATGGCCGATCTCGTGGCCGACGGTCGCCACGAAGACGTACTGGCCCGGCCATTTTTGCGCGGCGACGGTGCGGGCGAGCGCCAGGAAATTGGCGATGCCCGGCCCGCGCTCGCAGACACAATCGTACCAGCCGGTCAGCGGCGTCGAGACCACGATCGCCGGCCCGCTCCCCTCGCCGATCCGCGCCACCACGTTGCGGCCCGAGACGTTGGTGTCATAGCGCCCGCTGACGTCGAAGGTCACCGGGAGACCCGATGCGACCGCGCGCTCGAACAGGTCCCTTTGCTTGCCGGCCACCACCACCGCCGGGACCGGCCAGGGCTTGTCGTCCTGCGTGACGTTGTAGGCGAAGCGCTCTTCGGCGGGATTGTCGATCATCAGGAGGATCGCCGCAGGCCCACGGGCAGCGGCCTGCGCGATTGCCGCGCGATGAGCCTCGCCGAGATAGGCGCCACGATCGAACGGCAGCGTGATCCAGAGGATCTTGCCGGCGGCATCACCGTCACGCACCAGCGGCGCGGTCAGGCGAAAGCTGCTGCTCGCCTCCGGCGGCCACCAGAACGGCGTCGCGTCAACCCTTGTGCCGCCGACCTCCGCCGTCGCGCGCTCCACCGCATATTGCCGGCCGAGCACGACCGGCTGGAACTCGACGCGAAACCCCGCGGCCTGCAATTCGCGGGCGATCCAGTCGGTGGTGGCGCGGTCGCCCGGCGAGCCGAAGCGGTGCAGGCCGAACGAGGCATAGCGCGCCACGTCGCGAGCGAGACTGGCGCCGGACAGCACATCCTCTGCCGCGGCCGAATTTTGCAGCGTCATGGCAACCACCATCGCGATCGAGACACGCCATCCCGGCATTGCACAGCCTCCCGGCGGTTTCACCCTAGTGTGTCCCGGCCGGTCATTCATCACCGTTTTGGCAAACCTGCTCACCTGCTTGTGACCGGCTCGACGGGACCGCGCAAGCATGCGCCGTGGCTCGTCGCTGCGCTGTCATCGGATTGTAAAACTAGCCCGATATTCGGCGGCAAAAGCGCCCGCATGGCCTCGGAAGGCCGATTCACGCGGAATGGCCGGTGAAATCAGGCCCAGAGCGCGGGTCACGTACGCAAGATCAGAGGTCGAAATGAAACGGGGCATCATTGTCCTTTGCCTGTGCATGTTGGCGATGGCCGGCTACTTCACCACGGACAGATGGGCCATCAGTCACACGACGATGACCTTCCACGACGTGCTGCGCGACGATCGCAACGTCACGGTCGAGGTCGCGGTCCGTCGCGACCGGCAGATGCAGGCGGCCGCCGACATGATCGAGCTGCCGGTCGCGATCCTGAGCCACGGCAACACCGTCAGGAACACCGAGTACTCGTTCCTCACCAACGTCTTCGCATCGCGCGGCTACCTCGTGGTCAGCATCCAGCATGATCTCGACACCGACGCACCGATGGTGACCAAGGTCGGCGAGGAATATGTCGGCCGCCGCATGCAGTACAATCGCGGTGTGTTCAACATCATGTATGCGATCGATGAGCTCAAGAAGCGCTATCCCAACGCCAACTATCGCCAGCTGACATTGATCGGCCACTCCAATGGCGGCGACATCTCGATGTTCTTCGCCAAGCAGCATCCCGACCTGGTCAAGAAGGTCGTGACGCTGGACAATCTGCGCGTCCCCTTCATCACCGACGGCAGGATCAAGATCCTCTCGTTCCGTTCCAAGGATCCGGTGTTCAAAGCGGATCCGGGCGTCGTGCCCGACGACGAGACCTGCGCGCGGCTCGGCATCAAGGTGGTCCGGACCGAATTCCACCACAACGATCTCAGCGACCGCGGCCCCGACAGCGCGAAGTCGTCGATCCAGGCCGGCGTCGAGCAGTTCCTCGACGAGGATGAGGGTGACAGAACGCCGACCATGCCACTGCTCGCCGCCTCGGCGAACGCGCAGCCGTCCGAGAAGAAGTAGTTGCCGCATTGAGGGGAGCTGACGCTCCCCGACGCAGGATCGACCAAAGCGAGATGAGACGAGGTTGAATCGTCATCTCGCTTGGCCTTCTTGTTTGCGCATGATCTCTTCGGAAAACCGCTTCGCGCTTTTCCGGATCATGCTTTAGGCGCGTGCGTTGCGATCGGCGAAGGCAACGAGCCAGATCGCGGACAGCAGGAAATAGAACGCGCCGAAGCCCGCATAGGGAGCGACGTCCAGGATCGTCGGCGCAACGGTGCCGATCGATCGGCTGATCATGTAGCCGCCCGCGAGTGCCGACTGCGCGCCACTCAGGATCATCGCCCATTGCGCGCCATAGTCACGCCAGCGCCTGACGCCGGTGACCAGTTGCAGCACACCCGCAAGGATCGCCCAAACCCCGAACACGGCCAGAACGGCATAGCTGTCGCGGCCGATCGCAACGATCACGGCAAGCGTCGTGATCGCGCTGACCACGACATTGAGGGCCTGGGATGGATTGTCCCACAGCCCTCCGTTCACCCGGGCGTCAGCCAGATTGGCGATGGCATCCCATGCCGGATAGATCACCAGCAGGAACGCCACGGGGGTGGGTTGCGCGCTCAGCAGAACGGCAGCAGCAACCCAGACGATCGAAAAGACGGCGCGCGAGACGTAGTAGGACCGCAGCCAGGTGGACTGGGCGGCAAGCAGGCTTCGCATTGATTGACTCCTTTGTGCTATCTACCTACTAGTAGGTAGATAGCACAGGGTCAATTGGGCGCTCAAACACCTTGTTGTGTCAGCTTGAAGAGCGATGCCTGCCTTGACAGGCTTACCTATCGGAAGGTAGGCGCCGATATGAACTCGACCTCGGAACAGATCCTCGACGTCGCGCAGGCCCTCATCGTCGCGGGCGGCTACAATGGGTTCAGCTATGCCGACATCGCAGATGCCGTCGGCATCCGGAAGGCGAGCATCCATCACCACTTCCCGACCAAAGCCGAGCTGGTGGCCGCACTGGTGGATCGCTACCGGCAGCAGACAGCGTTGGGCTTGAAAGCCCTCCAGGCGCAGTCTCCGGCGCCGGCCGACCACCTGCGGTCTTACGTGAACTTCTGGCAGGCGTGCATCCAAGATGCCACGCTGCCCGTCTGTGTCTGCGCGATGCTTGCCGGCGAGATGCCGATGCTGCCAGAAGAGGTGGCAACTCGCGTCCGCGCCCATTTCCATGATCTCGCGGGATGGCTGACGTCGGTGCTGCAAGCTGGCGCAGAGCAGCGGCTGCTCCTGCTGGACAAGCGGCCGGAAGAGGAGGCCCAGATGCTGATGGCATCGGTCCATGGAGCGATGCTCTCAGCGCGGGCGTTCGACGATCCCGCCGCGTTTGCCGCCATCGTCAAACCGCAGATCGGGAAGCTGCTGGCACCGGACAGCTAGCAGCCAATCAGATCTGCATCTTCAGGGAGTCTTGACATTGTTCTTGATTTGTTCTATTCTGTCTTTCTTCCTTCCGTTGGTGTTGCTTTTGATGCCCGGTTCGTTTCCTCAAGTGCTGCGCGCTGCGTGTCTCGTCGCCTGCTTGACAGTGTTTGTGCCGCCGGCTTCAGCCGATCCTGCCGATGCCCAAGAGAGCCGTCAGTCGCCGCCCCGCGCGCTCGTGCCGACATTTGAATCGCTGCCACACACCCCATTTTCGAAGGCGGTTTTCAACGGCTGGTGCGGCCAACATGACCGATACCTGCTCGACGAAAACGGAGCGGTGAATGCCTATGAGGCCGGCACCAAGATCGCGGCAGTAGCGATTTCGCCTGGCAATCCATACCAATGTAGCAGCGACGGCCGGCAGTTGATCAACATCCATGGACGGCATGTGTTCATGGTTGATATTGCGAGCGGCAACAGTCAATGGATTGCGTCGAATGATCGCGCAATAGCGTTCTCCCCGGATTTTAAGAGCGTCGCGAGCTCCGGTCCGCTCGAACTAAAGCCGCAGGCACCCCAGCTCAGGGTTATTCTGGTCAAGGACAAGCGGACGGTAGGCAAGACGCAGCCGCCTGAGTGGATCAAATGGAGCGCGAATGGCTCAAGGATCGCCGTCGTCTATCCGACGTCCGTCGACATTCTGGACCGCGATGGCGTGAATATCGCCTCGATGACGAAATCAGATATCGGATGGGTCAAGGACGGTTGGTTCGAAGACGATCAACGAACACTGACACTCTTTATGGAAACAGAGCAACCGCCGGGATCCATTCTCAAGTGTAGCATCGCCGGAAAAAAATGCCTCGCGCGGCCGCGAATTGAGTCCATCTCGATCGGTGGGCAAGGAATTGTGGGCACGATCATCCCCTTGGGCAAGCCGCCGGTGCGGGTCGACGACTCGATCCTTCTCTCGAAGGAATACGCCGCCGAGATCAGAAGCGCCGATTCCAGACTTCTCGCGCGTCAGGTGTTTCCGATCAAGACCGGCCGCTGGTCATTTCAGATCGCTGTGTCCCCATCTGGAAAGCGGTCGATCCTGACGTGGGACGATGAAAATCAACCAGAATGCGTATCCAGCGAAGGCAGCGCCAGCACTTATAAATGCAAGCAGGGTATGCTCGTGGATTTAACCAAGGTGATTAAATGACTGATCGATATCGTTCCTACGTTCCTCCAAGGCCGCCGCGACCGTTCAAGCGGAACTCCGATTATGCGCCGCGGATACATCCCGTCACGCACGAGGAAACATTCCACTCTGGCGTCGACTACCGCGCGCCGCGGGGAACGCCCATTCCGGCTCAGACCCCCGGCGAAGTCGTTTATTCGGGATTCAATGCAGGTTACGGAAACACGGTCATCGTGAAGACGACGAACGGCTACGGGCTTTATGCGCACATGGATGAGCCCTCCCAAGCGCGCATGGGCGATCGGATCTGGCCTGGTGACATTATTGGCAATGTCGGCAGCACGGGTAGATTTTCGACGGGAAACCATCTGCACTATTCGATTATTACGTCGATGAGCGAGAAGGAGGAGAAAGCGCTCAGAAGGCGCGGAGGTACCGGGGAAATCGGGTTCAGTGTCAACAAGCCGCGCACCGAAAATCCGGACACGTTCGATACGGCTATCCACTACCCGAATGAGACGCTGGCGGCAGGCCGCGCAATGATCGGACCGAATGATACGAACGACGCCCTGGCTTTCGGTAGCCGCCGTGGTCCGCTCGTTTCCGCTTCTCCGCTGCATCAATCCGGACTGTCTGAACCGGATCGCGGGACGTCGTTCGCCGAACGCTTCGGCGACTGGCGACCGGCGTCGTCCGATGGTCCGGCGACCGCGCCCCGTGGACTGCCTGGCATGATCGAGGATTATCTGCGGCAGCAAGGCGTGCGAGGACCCGGCTCGCCCCAAGGCGCGCCGCCCGCTCCGTATTTGCCCGATGATGAGGCCGGCTCATTCGCGGATCGCTTCGGCGACAGGTCGGAGATTCGACGATTGTCGTCTCGGTGGGACTAGAGCGCTTTTCCGTCTCGATGGAATCGGAGCGTCGCTCCAAATTCTTGGTTGACACGTTTATTCGCCCGGACCGGTATCCGGTTCGTTCGAAAACGCGCTAGCATCACCGCTGCGAAAGCGGCAACGACGTTCGGCGCACGAATTGTGTGCGCCATTGTCGTTCACCCTACTGCTCGCCGTCGCGCAGGCGCCGGTAGACCGCACCCAGCACGTTGGAATAATCGTCGGTCCAGACCCGCTGCTTCTCGTCGACGTCGGTCTCGGTCCAGACATCCGACGACGCGAGCTTGCCGACGTCGGCATCCTCGCGCGCGGAGACCACGACCGAGGTCGAGAAGATGTATTCGTTGTCGCGGCCGGAATCCTCGCTGTAGACCCAGCTCTTCATGTCGTTGGCGTCCGCGATCCCGACCACGACGCTGGCCAATTCGAGGTGGCGGTTGGAGACGTGCATCACGACCGCGCCCTGCGGCGCCAGCTTCGCCTTGTAGATCGCCATCGCCTCCTCGGTCGCGAGATGGATCGGGATCGCATCCGACGAATAGGCGTCGACGATGATGAGATCGTAGATCCCGTCCGGCTCCTTGGCGAAGGTGAGCCGCGCGTCGCCGATCACCGGCTTGAGGTCCGGCTCGCAGTTCTGGATGTAGGTGAAATACTTCGGGTCGCGCGCGGTGTCGACCATCGACTGGTCGATCTCGAAGAATTTCCAGTCCTCACCGGGCGCCGACGCGCAGGTCAGCGTGCCGGAGCCGAGCCCGATGACGGCGACTTTCAGCGGCGCGCCCTTGCGCTCGCGGATCGCGGTGATCGCCCGCCCGATCCCGCCATCCTTGTGGTAGTAGCTGATCGGTTCGGGCCGTCCGGTGACCGGCGTACCGTCGTCGTTCTTGAACTTCTCGGCGCCGTGGATCGTGGTGCCGTGCATCAGCACGTGATATTGCCCGTTCGGCGTCACCACGATCTTGTGCACGCCGAAGAAGCTGCGCACGGTTTCGACGCGGCCGTCGTCCGACGGATAGGCGCGCAGCACCACCAGCGCGACGACGACGGTTGCGAAGATCTTCCAGCGATTGGCGTTCAGCGCCAGCGCGAGCAGCGCCGAGATCACGCCGACCGCGCCGATCACCCAGACCCGGTGGTCGTCGAACCAGTTGAAGATGTCGCCGGCCGAATAGCTCGGCGCGATCAGCGCCACCGCCAGCACCGCAAGGAACGGCCAGTACCACGCGCTCCAGCGCGGCAGCCGCTCGGCGCCGCCGGGCGGACGGCACAGCGCCGCGAGCGCCAGCAGGATCGGATATTCGGCGACCCATGAGAAGGTGAACGGCGCGATCAGCCCTGCGAACAGCCCGCCGACCATGCCGCCGAACGACAGCGCGACGTAGAAGCCGGTGAGATATTTCGCGGCCGGACGGGTGCGCGCGAGCTCGCCATGACAGGCCATCGCGATGATGAAGAAGCAGAGCTGATGGCCGCCGAGCGTCAGCAGCAGGTTCTGCTCGCCGCCGACTGCGAGCAGGATGACGACGCCGGCAATCGCCAGCGGCTGCGCCAGCAGCATCCATTTGTGCGGCAGCAGCGGCCGCGACTGGAACACCAGCACCCAGGTCAAAAGATACAGCGACAGCGGCAGCACCCACAATAGGGGCGCCGCCGCGACGTCGGTCGAGATATGCGCGGTCACTGCGATCAGGAGCCCCGACGGCACCGCGGCCAGGAAGATCCAGCGCGCGCGCACGCCCCAGGTCGGCGCCGGCGCGTCGGCATCGTCGACCTGCATATTCAGTGCGGCGGCACCGGTCGGCGACCGCAACAGCAGCACACCACAGCCCGCGATCAGGATGATCAGGAGACCGTACCCTCCGGTCCAGATCAGGTTCTGGGTGCGCAGGGTGAACATCGGCTCCAGCAGCACCGGATAGGACAGCAGCGCCAGGAAGCTGCCGATGTTGGAGGATGCGTAGAGAAAATACGGATCGGGACCGTTGGGATGGCCGGTCCGCACGAACCAGGCCTGCAACAGCGGATTGTTGGCGGCGAGCGCGAAGAACGGCAGGCCGATCGAGACCGCGAACAGGCCGAGCAGCCAGACCGCATAACCCGAGGTCGGCGGCTCGCCCCAGCCGCTGCGGATCGCCAGCGGCAATGTCAGGATGGCGATGGCCAGCACCACCAGATGCACCACGACCGGCATGACGCGGCTGTTCAGCTTCATCAGGACATGCGCATAGGCGTAGCCTGCGAGCAGCAGCGACTGGAAGAACACCATCGCCACCGACCACACCGCCGGCGAGCCGCCGAGCCGCGGCAGCACCATCTTGGTGAACAGCGGCTGCACCGAGAACAGCAGCAAGGCGCTGACGAAGATCGCGGTCGTGTAGACAACCAGCACCAGCCGGTTTCGCGAGGCGGACGGCTCAGACGTCATGAAGGCTCCGGCAATGGACCCGGCGGGCGCCGGAGGCGGACGGCCCGGCAGCACCGCACCGGTGACTTGAATTGAGCATACGGCAGTATCACGGACAAGAAACCACGGTCACGTGGACTTGACGACGCGGCGTGTTGGCCCCACAGCACGCTCTAATCACTGCTTGTTGAAGCTGACATGAACGAAGCAGACGTCGTCATCATCGGTGCCGGGCATAACGGCCTCACCTGCGCAGCCTATCTTGCGATGGCGGGGCTGCGGGTGAAGGTCGTCGAGCGCCGCAAAGTGGTCGGCGGCGCCGCCGTCACCGAAGAATTCTGTCCGGGCTTCCGCAATTCGGTCGCCGCCTACACGGTTAGCCTGCTCAACCCGCAAATCATTTCTGACCTGAAACTTGCCGACCACGGCTTGCGGATCGTCGAGCGCCGCGCGCAGAACTTCCTTCCCGCGCCGGACGGAAGTTACCTGCTGACCGGCGAGGGGCGCACCCAGCAGTCGGTCGCGAAACTGAGCCAGCGCGATGCCGCCGCGATCGGCGCGTTCTCGGCGGAACTCGAAGCCATCGCCGACGTGCTGCGCCAGTTCGTGCTGCGCGCGCCGCCGAACCTCGTCGAGGGCTTTGGCCTCGGTGCGATGAGCGAAGCCTTCAACGCGCTTGGCACCGCCAACATCCTGCGGCGGCTGTCGCTGGAGCAGCAGCGCAATCTGCTCGACCTGTTCACGCGCTCGGCCGGCGAGATGCTCGACGAGCGCTTCGAGAGCGATCTCGTCAAGGCGCTGTTCGGCTTCGACGCCATCGTCGGCAATTATGCCAGCCCCTACGCGGCGGGCTCGGCCTATGTGATGCTGCATCATGCGTTCGGCGAGGTGAACGGCAAGAAAGGCGTCTGGGGTCACGCAATCGGCGGCATGGGCGCGATCACCCAGGCGATGGCGCATGCCGCGCGCAGCCACGGCGTCGAGATCGAGACCGATGCCGGCGTCCGCGAGGTGATCGTCGAGAAGGATCGCGCGATCGGTGTCATCCTCGACACCGGCGAGACGGTTCGCGCCAAATATGTCGTCTCCAACGTCAATCCCAAGCTGCTCTACACGCGCCTGGTGCCGGAGGACGCATTGACCGGCGAATTCCGCGCGCGCATCTCACGATGGCAGAACGGCTCCGGCACGTTCAGAATGAACGTCGCGCTTGACACCCTGCCCTCGTTCACCGCGCTGCCCGGTCCCGGCGATCATCTCACCGCGGGCATCATCATCGCGCCAAGTCTCGGCTACATGGATCGCGCCTGGCGCGATGCGCGCGAATTCGGCTGGAGCCGCGCACCTGTGGTCGAGGTGCTGATCCCCTCGACGCTCGACGACAGCCTGAGCCCGCCGGGCCGGCACGTCGCGAGCCTGTTCTGCCAGCACGTCGCACCACAACTGCCCGACGGCAAATCCTGGGACGAGCATCGCGACGAAGTCGCCGATCTGATGATCGCAACCGTCGACCGCTATGCCCCCGGCTTCGCCGCCAGCGTGGTGGGCCGCCAGATCCTGTCGCCGCTCGACCTCGAGCGGCAGTTCGGCCTCGTCGGCGGTGATATCTTCCACGGCGCGCTGACATTGAACCAGTTGTTCTCGGCACGGCCGATGCTCGGCCACGCGGATTATCGCGGGCCGCTGCCGGGGCTCTACCATTGCGGTTCCGGAGCCCATCCCGGCGGCGGCGTCACCGGCGCGCCCGGCCACAATGCCGCGCGGGCGATCCTGGCGGATCATCGCAGGCTGTTCGCGTAACCCGGACGTTCGCGGCGCACTGTGGTCAAGCCTGTTGAGAAGCTGTGGATCGGCAGTGGACAGAGTTGGTGCGGGTGGCGTGTAAGCCGGTGGAGATCCGGTGGAGTTGCTGTGCAGCAGCGGCTGACAAGCTGGGGACGACGCTTGGCATATCCCTGTTGGCAAGTTGCGTGCGAACCTGTGGACGACCCGGACAAAAGAAAACACCGGACGACATCGTCGCCCGGTGTTCCATTTGAGACCGCCGTCTGAGCAATTACTTCAGTGAGCTGCTCACCGAGTTGAAGGTCGTGCTCAGCGCCGTGCCGACGCCATTCACCGCAGCGATGATGGCGATAGCAATTCCGGTGGCAATCAGTCCGTATTCGATGGCCGTTGCCCCGGATTCATCTTGCAAAAACCTAACCATAAAAGTCTTCATTGCAGCCCTGCCTTAGTTTGTGATGCCCTGGACCGGCATGTTCCGGTTCCGGAACTAGTACTACTACGGTGAAATCTAAAGTTGCCTGAATCGGGAACCTATCAATTCTCGCGATATTCAATGGAATCTGGCTTGAAATTTTAACAAAAACCGCGCTACCCGCCTGCGATGACCCCCTCCACACACCGCGCCAGCGTAACCTTGCCCGACGAAGCGACCGCAAAACGCGTGGTTGACGCGCTTTCCGAGGCGTTTTTCGAGGATCAGGCAGCCTATGCGGCGTTCGAGCGGCCAGACGGTCGCTGGGACGTCACCGTCCATTTCGCGGAGCCGCCGGAGCAAAACCTGCTGCGCGAGTTGGTCGGGCAGGCCACGCGGCAGGATGTCGCGTCGACTATAGTCTTTGACACGATCGAGGCGAAGGACTGGGTCAAGGCCAGCCTCGAGGATCTGGTCCCGGTCGCCGCCGGCCGCTTCATCGTCCATGGCCAACACGATCGGCACCGGATACCGCCCAACAAGCTCGGCATCGAGATCGAGGCGGCGCTCGCCTTCGGCACCGGCCATCACGGCACCACGCGCGGCTGCCTGCTGCTGCTCGACCACGTGCTGAAGGCCTATCAGCCCCGGCGCGTGCTTGATCTTGGCACCGGAACCGGCGTGCTGGGGATCGCCGCTGCCAAGGCCCTGCATGGCAAGGTGCTGGCCAGCGACATCGACCCGCCGTCGGTGCAGGTTGCCCAGGAGAACGCCCGGCTGAATGGCGCGGGGCATCTGGTGGACGTGATCTGCGCCACCGGCTTCGCTTCGCCGCGCTTCGCCGAAGACGGGCCGTTCGATCTGGTGCTCGCCAACATCCTCGCCAACCCGCTGCGGCACCTGTCCGGGCCGATGGCCCGCCACCTCGCCTCGTCGGCGCAGGTCATCCTGTCCGGCCTGCTGACCCACCAGGCGCCTGCGGTGATCGCCGCCTACCGCGCCCGCGGGCTGGTGCCGCTGCGGCATCTCAAGATCGAAGGCTGGAGCAGCCTGCTGTTACGTCGCGTGAAATGACGCTCCCCGGCAGACAGTGCGGCGACTGCACGCTCTGCTGCAAGGTGATGGCGATCGAGCAACTGGCGAAGCCCGCCAGCACATGGTGTCCGCACTGCAAGCCGGGCCGAGGCTGTCGCATCTATCCGGATCGGCCGGAGGAATGCGGCGCGTTCAGCTGCGTCTGGCTGGTCAACGAACTGCTGGAGGAGCACTGGAAGCCCTCCCGATCGAAGCTCGTCCTGACCACGTCGGACGACGGCCTCGAGGTCAGATGCGATCCGGGTTTTCCCGACGCCTGGCGCAAGGCGCCGTTTCGCGACGAACTGCGCGAATGGGTGCTGTCCGGCGAAGCCCTCGACATGACCGTCGTCGTCATCGTCGGTCAGCGCATGACGCTGCTGACGCGTGAGCGGGAATTCGATCTCGGCATCGTCGGCCCAGACGAGCGGATCGTGCGCGAACTCGAGGGCACCAGGGTCGTCAACGTGACCGTGGCGAAGGCGTCCGACCTGGAGCCGTAAGCAGATTATCTGGGAGCGGTGGAATCGCGGCCGGAGGTCTCGATCTTGTCCGAAGCGGCCATCATCCGCCGCGTACGCGCCTCGACGAGACGGTCGAGCATCTGGACGATGACGCCACGCTGCTTCTGCTCGACCGGCGCGACCGGGCCGCGGGGAATCGGCGGCGAGATCTTCTCAAACGTGAATGCAGGCATCGTGCATCTCCTCACCGTTGAGTTGAGACACTCCTGGACGCTCCCCATACGCTTGACCGGGACGTGCAGTGGACATCGTCCGGTCAGTTCGACTATGCCATGATTCAAGCATAAGTTATGCCAAAAATATGGGCATGCCTTGCCGCGCCGGCGCGACGATCATGCTCCACCTGAAGAGAGTGCGAAGGCGATGTTCGAAGCCCATTTCCAGACGTTCGAAGAGCCCGAAGGCGGCGTGGCGCTGACTGCACGGCTGAGCGCGCTACGCGAAGAACTGGCGCGGCGCAAACTGACGGGATTCGTGGTTCCCCGCGCCGACCAGCAGCAGAACGAGTATGTCGCAGCCTCCGAGGAACGGCTCGCCTGGCTGACCGGCTTCACCGGATCGGCCGGGCTCGCGATCGTGCTGAGCAAGGAAGCCGCCCTGTTCGTCGACGGCCGCTACACGCTGCAGGCCGGCAAGCAGGTCGATCGCAAGGCCTGGCAGATCGAGTCGCTGGTCGAACCGCCGCCGGAGCACTGGCTGACCCGGCACCTTTCGGCCGGCGACCGCCTAGGATTTGACCCCTGGCTGCACACTTCTGCGGCAGCCGAACGGCTGGCGGCGGCCTGCGCCAAGGCCGGCGCCGAGCTGGTCGCGGTCGAAGGCAACCCGGTCGATGCGGTCTGGCACGAACGGCCGGCCCCGCCGCTCGGCCCGGTTTCGATCCACGGCGCGCAATTCTCCGGCGAGATCGAGGCCGAGAAGCTGAAGCGCATCCGGCTCGAGATCAACAAGCTCGGCGTCGATGCGCTGGTGCTCTCCGACAGCCACGCGGTGGCCTGGACCTTCAACATCCGCGGCGCCGACGTCTCGCACACGCCGCTGCCTCTGTCCTATGCGCTGGTGCCGAAGGAAGGCCGGCCGCTGGTGTTCATCGACCATCGCAAGCTGTCGAACTCCGCGCGCGACCATCTCGAGCAATCCGCCGACGTCGAGGAGCCCGCGGCGCTGACGCCGAAGCTCACCGAGCTCGCCAAGCGCGGCGCCTCGATCGCGCTCGACAACGCGACCGCGGCCGATGCCCTGAGCCGCCTGATCGCGGGCGCCGGAGGCAAGCCGGTGCGCGGCAACGATCCGGTCAGCCTGCTCAAGGCGGTCAAGAACCTCACCGAGATCGAGGGCACCCGCACCGCGCATCAGCGCGATGCGGTGGCATTGACGCGCTTCCTCGCCTGGATCGACCGCGAGGCGCCCGCGGGCCACCTCACCGAGATCGACACCGTCGAGGCACTGGAGACGTTCCGCCGCCAGACCGGCGCGCTGAAGGACGTCTCGTTCCCAACCATCGCCGGTACCGGCCCGAACGGGGCCATCGTGCACTACCGCGTGACGCGGAAGAGCAACCGCCGCATCGAACCCGGCGACCTCCTGCTGATCGATTCCGGCGCGCAATATCAGGACGGCACCACCGACGTCACTCGCACCATCGCGATCGGCCAGCCGACCGACGAGATGCGCGACCGCTTCACCCGCGTGCTGCGCGGCCACATCGCGATCGCCCGCGCGATCTTCCCCGACGGCACCACCGGCGCGCAGCTCGACACCCTGGCGCGCCAGTATCTCTGGCAGGCCGGGATCGATTTCGAGCACGGCACCGGCCACGGCGTCGGCAGCTATCTCAGCGTCCATGAAGGGCCGGCGCGGATTTCCAAGCTCGGCACCACGCCGTTGAAACGCGGCATGATCCTGTCCAACGAGCCCGGCTACTACAAGACCGACGCCTATGGCATCCGGATCGAGAACCTGGAGCTCGTGATTGGCACCGACATTGCCGGCGCCGAGAAGCCGGTCAACGCCTTCGAGACGCTGACGCTGGCGCCGATCGACCGCCGCCTGATCGAGGTGGCCATGCTAAGCGCGGACGAACTGGCCTGGCTCAACGACTACCACGCCCGCGTCGCACGCACCGTGCGTCCGCAGCTCGACGACAACGCCACCAAGCTGTGGCTCGACGAGGCGACGGCGGAGCTGAAGTAGGCGGCACATCGCTCCCCACATTCGGTGTCATCCCCCGCGAAAGCGGGGGATCCAGTACGCCGCGGCCCATCGGGTGAATCACTGCGGTCTCTGGAATACTGGGTCCCCCGCTTTCGCGGAGGACGACGACGGAATTTCGCGGCTCACGCTGCGTTGTTGCGCGAGGCGAAACATCACGGCCGCCTCTTCCCGAACCGCATGGGCGTATGCCGAAACACCCGTATTCCGCGCGAGGGAGCACGCTACAGTCGTTTCACAATGCGGAAA
The DNA here is from genome assembly GCF_002831585.1 of Bradyrhizobium sp. SK17. Lineage (GTDB taxonomy): Bacteria > Pseudomonadota > Alphaproteobacteria > Rhizobiales > Xanthobacteraceae > Bradyrhizobium. The sequence continues at coordinate 7,206,827 of NZ_CP025113.1, forward strand.
CGGACCTGAATGCACGGCGTGATGGGCAAGCCGCCCGACGCGGCACAAGACAACAACATCGCGACATCGAAGGTCATGCTGCTGATGCTCGTCGTGATGACGGGCGTCGCGCCGATCTCGCTCTACATGCTGGTTCCGGCACTGCCGGTCTTGGCGACTGATTTCGGCCGCGACATCTCGATCGCGCAGATGACCGTGTCGCTCTACATGGTCGGCATCGCGCTGTCGCAACTCATCATGGGCCCGCTGTCCGACAAGTTCGGCCGCCGGCCGGTGCTGCTCGCGGGCCTCGGCCTGATGGTCGTGGCGGGCATCGGTTCGGTGTTCGCCGAGACCCTGCCGCAGCTGATCGCGGCGCGCTTCTTCCAGGCGCTCGGCGGCGCCAGCGGCATGGTGATCAGCCGCGCCATCATCCGCGATCTCTACCCGCGCGAACGGGTCGGCGCGATGATCAGCCTGGTCGTGGCTGCGCTGATGATCGCGCAGATGGTGAGCCCGCTGACCGGCGGCCTGTTGGAGACCGCATTCGGCTGGCGCGCGATCCTCTATCTCATCACCGCGGCGTCGCTGACCGTCACCATCTTCATCGCGCTGGCGCTGCCCGAGACGCGGCGCGACCGCGCCGACAGCTCCAGCTTTCGCGGCGACCTCGGCAGACTGCTGCGGAGCCGCGCCTTCGTCGGCTATCTGCTGTGCCAGGTGCTGGCGTCACAGATCATCTTCGCCTTCGCCGGCGGCGGCCCCTATATCGTGGTGACCCAGATGGGCCGCAGCAGCGCCGAGTATGGCGCGTGGTTCGCGATGACCGGGTTCGGCTATTTCATCGGCAACCTGCTCTGCGTGCGCTTCTCGCCGCGGCACTCCCTCGAGAAGCTGATCTGGTTCGGTCTCGCGCTACAGGTCGGCGGCAGCCTGCTGAACCTGGTCTGGAGTTTCGCCGGGCTGAACCAGGCACCGCTCTGGCTGTTCGGCACCCAGATGATCGTGATGGTCGCCAATGCCTTCGTGATGGCCAATTCCGCCGCCGGCGCCATCAGCATCCGCCCCGAGGCCGCGGGCACCGCCTCCGGTGCCATGGGCTTCCTGCAACAGGGCATCGGCTCGCTGATCTCGCAGTTCGGCGCCTATCTCGGCGGCCACTCCACCACCACGCTGCCGCTGACCGCAGCGATCTTCGCGATCTCGATCGCCTGCGCCTGCACCATGATCTTCGTCGTGCCGCGGCGCAATGTTGTGGTCAGCGAAGCGCTGATCGCACAGGCTGAGGAGGATGAGCAGGGGATGATGTGAGGCGCGCGCCTTCAACTCGTCATCCCCCGCGAAAGCGGGGGATCCAGTACGCCGCGGCCTATCGGGTGAACCACTGCGGCCTCTGGAATACTGGGTCCCCCGCTTTCGCGGAGGACGACAGCGGTAAGCGCGGCGGCGCTGCGCCTTACTCTCCGATCAGCTCCAGCCACTCGTCCTCGGTGAGCACCGCAACACCGAGCTCACGCGCCTTGGTGAGTTTCGAGCCTGCTTCCTCGCCGGCGACCACGTAGTCGGTCTTCTTTGAAACCGAGCCGGCGACCTTGGCGCCGAGACGCTCGGCCATCGCCTTGGCCTCGTCGCGGGTGAACTTGGTCAGGGAGCCCGTGAACACCACGGTCTTGTCCGAGACCGGCGAGCTCTTGCGCGGCTGCTCGGCCGGCTTGACCTCGATCTGGCGCAACAATTCGCCGAGCGCCTTGACGTTGCGCGGCTCGGCAAAGAACTCGACGACGGCATCGGCGACGATCTCGCCGATGCCATCGATGTCGTTGAGGTGCTGGTAGGCTTCGGTGCCGTTCTCTTCGTCGCCGCTGCCCCTGGCAGCGGCCAGCATCGCGTCGCGGAAATTCTCGATCGTGTGGTAGTGCCGCGCCAGCAGCTTGGCATTGCCTTCGCCGACATGGCGGATGCCGAGCGCGAAGATCAGCCGGTGCAGCTCGATCTTGCGACGTGCGTCGATCGCGTCGAACAGGTTGCGCACCGAGGTCTCACCGTAGCCCTCGCGCTCCATCAGCTTGCTGCTCGACCGCTCGTCCCGCTCCCGAAGGGTGAAGATATCGACCGGCGACTTCACCAGCCCGTCCTCGTAGAATTCCTGGATTTGCTTCTCGCCGAGACCATCGATATCGAAGGCCAGCCGCGACACGAAATGCTTGAGCCGCTCGACCGCCTGCGCCGGACAGATCAGCGCGCCGGTGCAGCGGCGCACCGCCTCGCCTTCCTCGCGGATCGCGTGGCTGCCGCACACCGGGCAGGTGTCCGGGAACTTGTAAGGCTTCGCACTCTTCGGCCGCTTGTCGAGCACGACGCTGACGACCTGGGGGATCACGTCGCCGGCGCGCTGCACCACGACGGTGTCATCGACGCGGAGATCAACGCCATCCCTGATCGGATTTCCGTCGTTGCCGATGCCCTTGATGTAGTCTTCGTTGTGCAACGTCGCATTCGACACGACGACGCCGCCGACTGTGACCGGCTCCAGCCGCGCGACCGGCGTCATCGCCCCGGTGCGCCCGACCTGGATATCGATCCCCTTGAGAATCGTCGTTGCCTGCTCGGCCGCGAATTTGTGCGCGATGGCCCAGCGCGGGCTACGCGAGACGAAACCGAGCCGCTCCTGCCAGTCGAGGCGATCGACTTTGTAGACCACGCCGTCGATGTCGTAGCCGAGCGAAGCACGCTCCTCGCCGATCCTGGCGTAGAATTTCAGCACGTCATCGACGCTCTTGCATAGCGTGATCAGCGGATTGACCACGAAGCCGGCTCTGTCCATCCATTGCAGCATGCCGTGCTGGGTGTCGGCGGGCGGCTCGCTCATCTCGCCCCATGTATAGGCGAAGAATTTCAGCGGTCGCGATGCGGTGATCGAGACGTCCTTCTGGCGCAGCGAACCCGCCGCCGAATTGCGCGGATTGGCGAAGATCGTATCGTCGGCTTCGGCCTGCTTCTTGTTCAGCTCGAGGAAGTCCTTCTTGAGCATATAGACTTCGCCGCGCATTTCGCAGGCTGCCGGAACGTTGCGGCCTTTCAGCGTGTGCGGAATGTCCTTGATGGTGCGGACGTTGGCGGTCACGTCCTCGCCGGTGAAACCGTCGCCGCGCGTCGCGGCGCGGACCAGCTCGCCATTTTCATAGCGCAGCGAGAGCGACAGTCCGTCGATCTTGGGCTCAGCCACCAGCGCCGGCATCTGATCGGCATCCAGCTTGAGGAAGCGCCTGATGCGCTCGACGAACTCGGTGACGTCCTCGTCGCTGAATGCGTTGCCGAGCGACAGCATCGGAACGGCATGTTGCACCTTGGCGAAGCCGCGGGCCGGCGCTGCGCCCACCGTCTGCGTCGGCGAATCCTTGGTGACGAGATCGGGAAATCTGGCCTCGATCGCCTCCAGGCGACGCCGCAGCGCATCGTAGGCCGCATCGGACACGGTCGGCGCATCGTTCTGGTAATAACGCTCGTTGTGCGCCTCGATCTCGAGCGTAAGCCTCATGTGCTCGACCTTGGCCTGGGCCTTGGTGAGCTTGTCGACGTCGACCAGCGTCTTCTTCGCCTTGGTGGCCATGGACGACTAACTCGCCGCCCTGAGCAGCCGTTCCGCGGCGGCCCTCGCCTCGGCGGTGATCTCGGCGCCGGCCAGCATGCGCGCGATCTCCTCGCGGCGATGATCCGCCGCCAGCGCGTTGACGCGGGTGGCGACGCGCTTGCCCTTGTCGAGTGCGTCCTTCGAGATCAGGAGATGTTGGCTGGCGCGGGCCGCGACCTGCGGCGCGTGCGTCACCGCCATCACCTGCACCTTGCCGGCGAGGCGCGCCAGCCGCGATCCGATCGCGTCCGCCACCGCGCCACCGACGCCGGTGTCGATTTCGTCGAACACCAGGGTCGGTGCCGAGCCGCGATCGGCCAGCACCACCTTCAACGCCAGCAGGAAGCGCGACAGCTCGCCGCCGGAGGCGACCTTCATCATCGGACCCGGCTTGGTGCCCGGATTGGTCTGCACCCAGAACTCGACGCGGTCGATGCCCTGCGGCCCCGGCGCGGCCGCATTGCTCTGGACCTGGGTCATGAATTTGGCGCGCTCGAGCTTGAGCGGCGCGAGCTCGGCGTTGACGGCCTTGTTGAGCTTCTCGGCGGCCTTGCTGCGCGCCGCCGACAACTTCGCGGCGGCCGCGGCATAGCGCTTGTCGGCCTCGGCTGCGGCCGCTTCGAGCTTCTTGAGCTGATCGGCGCCGGCATCGATCAGCGCCACGTCGCCGGCATATTGCGCCGCCAGCGCGGCCAGCAGATCCACCGGCGTCGAGTATTTGCGCGAGGCGGCGCGCAGCGCGAACAACCGCTCCTCGATGCGTTCGAGCTCGGCCGGATCAAAATCGGTTGCCGCCAGCGCGGCGTGAAGGTGCTGGTCGGCCTCTTCCAGCGCATTGATCGCGATGTCGATCGCTCTCACCGCCGGCTCGATCAGTCCAGGAGCATTGGCGGCGCGTCGCTCCAGCCGGCGCACCGCGGCCGACAGCGCCGACAGCGGCGAGTGCGGGCCGCCGATTGCCTCCTGCGCCTCGCGCAGATCGGTCGCGACCTTCTCGCCTTGCATCATGGTGGTGCGGCGGTTGGCGAGCTCGGTCTCCTCGCCCTCCTTCGGCGCCAGCGCCTTCAGCTCCTGCGAGGCGTGACGCAGATAGTCGGCTTCGCGCGCGGCGCGCTCCATGCCGGCGCGATGCTCGTCGAGCGCGGTACCAGCGGTCCGCCTGACATCCCACAGCGCTTCCAGCGCCGCGACCTCCTTCTCGTGCCCTGCGAAGGCGTCGAGCAACTGGCGGTGGGTGGACGCGTCGACCAAAGCGCGCTCGTCGTGCTGGCCGTGGATTTCGACCAGAACCGCGCCGACCGCCTTCAGGGTCTGCACGCTGATCGCTTGATCATTGATGAAGGCGCGGGTGCGGCCGTCGGCGAGTTGCACGCGGCGCAGGATCATCTCACCGGTGTCGTCGAGGCCGTTCTCGGCGAGGATCTTCGCCGCCGGGTGCCCTTTCGGCACATCGAACGTCGCAGTGACCTGGCCCTGCTCGGCGCCATGGCGCACGAGGTCCGCATCGCCGCGACCGCCGAGCGCCAGCGCAAAGGCATCGAGCAGGATCGACTTGCCGGCGCCGGTTTCACCGGTCAGCACCGCCAGGCCAGGGGAGAATTCGATATCGAGCCGTTCGATCAGGACGATGTCACGGATCGACAGACGGGCCAGCATGCGAGGACAATTCCTAGCCGAGACCTATCTTCTTGAAGGTCCTGCTGATCCAGGATCCCTGATTCTCGCTCGGCTCGAGACCGCCGGACTTTACTAGATTATACGCGTCCTTGTACCAGCGGCTGTCCGGAAAATTGTGGCCGAGCACCGCGGCGGCGGTCTGCGCCTCGCCGACAATGCCGATCGCCATATAGGCCTCGGTGAGCCGGTACAGCGCCTCTTCGACGTGGCGCGTGGTCTGGTACTGGGTGACCACGGTCTTGAAGCGGTTGATCGCGGCCGTGTAGTCGCGCTTCTCGACGTAGTAGCGTCCGACCGCCATTTCCTTGCCGGCGAGCTGGTCACGCGCGGCCTGGATCTTGTTCTTGGCCTGGGTGGCGTATTCGGAGGTCGGATATTTGCGCACCACCTCTTCGAGCGCAGCGATCGCCTTCTCGGTGCGGCCCTGGTCGCGCGAGATGTCCGGGATCTGGTCGAAATGCGACGCCGCGATCAGGTACTGGGCGTAGGACGCGTCCGGGCTGCCGGGATGCAGCGTGACGTAGCGCGTCGCCGAGCCGATGCAGCTGTCATAGTCGCCGGCCTGGTAATACGAATAGGCCGACATCAGCAGCGACTTGCGGGCCCAGTCCGAATAGGGATGCTGACGGTCGACTTCCTCGAACTTCTTCGAGGCGGCCTTCAGGTCCTTCTTCTCGTTCATCATGTACAAGCCCTCATTGTAGAGCTTGTCCGCGGGCTCATCGACGAACGTGTCGTCCTTGGCCATGAACTTGTCCCACAGCGCGCCGGTGCCGCAGCCTGAGAGCGGCATGGCCAGCACGATGAGGCCCACCGCAAAACGCAGCGTGCGCGCAGCCCTGGTCAGGCCGGAGACGTCAGAAGAATAGCGTGGTTCGAGCGCCATACGCATTGCCGACATGAATTGTAAAACCTGACGCCTTTGATGCGGTTAACGGCGACCCCACTCCACCCATGAACCGCGATCATGGATGCAATATCTCTCACGCCGTTGGCGCCGTATCGAGGCAACCGCGGGCCTGTTTAACCGAAAAATGACCGTGGACCAACCGAATACGGAGCCAATCCGCCGGGAATAAGGCGACCCGGCGCAGCGCACAGTCTGCTGTGGTTATTACGGAAATTGGGCCCGACCGCCTGCGGCGATCAGGACACGTCCGGGCCGTAGGCCGGGGCGACGAGCCCGCCAGCCATGCCGGCACCGGCTTCGACATGGCCACGGACGGGCCGCCGAGCGGTTTCCGATTCGACCACGCGCCAGGCGCTGCGATCGGCCAGCAGCGCCCTCAGCACCGCGTTGTTGAGCTTGTGACCGCCCCGCACCGAACGATAGCTGCCGAGCAGCGGCAGGCCGGCCAGCGCGAGATCGCCGATCACGTCGAGCACCTTGTGGCGGGCGCATTCGTTGGCGTAGCGCAGGCCCTCGGCGTTAAGCAGGCGGGCCTCGTCGAACACCACGGTGTTGTCGAAGTTGGCGCCGAGCGCGAAGCCTGCGCCCCACAACCGCGCCACGTCATTCATGCAGCCGAAGGTGCGGGCACGTGCGACCTCGCGGCGGAAGCCTTCCGGCGAAAGATCAAAGGAGAAAGTCTGGTGGCCGATCACCTTGTTGGTGAAGTCGATCTCGACTTCGGCGCGGAACCCGCCGGCGAACGGACGCAACTCGCCGATCGCGTCGCCAATCTTGACCTGCACCGGCTTCAGCACCTGGATGAAGCGACGAACGGCAGGCTGGGTCACGATACCGGCCTGGTCGATGGCTGCGACGAACGCCGCAGCGCTGCCGTCCATGATCGGAACTTCCGCGCCGTCGATTTCGATCGTGGCGTTGTCGACGCCCATGCCGCGCAGCGCCGCGAGCACGTGCTCAGCGGTCGAGACCAGCGGCCCTTCGCGGTCACCCAGCACCGTCGCAAACTCGGTTGCGATCACAGCGTCAGCGGTCGCGGCGACTTCGCGGTCGGCACCATCGAGACCGGTGCGGACAAAAATAAAACCTGCATCAACAGGTGCAGGTCCCAATGTGAGATTGACAGGAAGACCAGAATGAACGCCTACGCCAGTCACGGTGGCTTGCGACCGAAGCGTTGTTTGACGGCTGAACTTCATTCGATAATGCCCACTACCCGACTTCACTCAATTCAAGTGGCCAAACTTCCCCAAGGCCGACTCGCTTGAGCTCCCCAAGTCACGGCAGACCATAGTCACTGCCCTAAACCGCGCCAACTCACGCTTCTTTACCGATTGTTACCCCATCTCCGCCGCATTCAGGCCCAAGGTTAACCAAATTGCGACAGCGAAAACGGTCTTCGGCGAGCGCGCATCTGACCACCGAAAGAATAATTAATCATTTAAAATCAGTTGGTTGTTGACCCAACGAAACCGCCTCTGCGCCTAAAGGAGAAGGCCCCGGCGGTTCCCCGCCGAGGCCTTCTTCATCGCCAAGGTTGTAACAAACTTCAGTTGGCCTGACGGCGCAGGAAGGCCGGGATATCAAGATGGTCATCGCCCTGTGGCGCCGGGGCAACAGGTACTGGACGGCCATGGGCGTCCAATCCCTGCGGAGCTGGGCGCTTCGCATATTCGGATACCGGCGATTCGTTCGCCGAGATCTGCTGAGCGACGCTGCGGGCCTGCTTGCGCTCGGGCAGCGGCGGCATCGAGGGCATCGCCGGGCCGGAAGCACGGGCCGCGATCGGCGGCTCGGTCTCCTCGTCACGACGGCCGAGACCGACATTGGCCAACCGCTGCAGCAGCGACAGCCGGGTCTTCTGCGGGTGCTCGGCCTCGCCGTCATGGGCCTGACGGATCTCGGCCTGTGCCGGCATCGGCAGGTCCTCGAATTTCGGCATCCGCGGGGCGCGCACCGGCGACCGCTCGGCTGCCTGCGGGATGAAGGTCTCGGGCGGCATCGGCTCGTGCTGCTCGGCCCGGGTTGCCTCGTGGTCCGGGAACAGCGTGGGCTTCTGGGCGATCGGTCGCACGGTGACGTCACCGTAGGAGGCCGGCTGCATCGACGCCTGAGCAACCGGTGCACTGTCCGGGGCAACGGCGGCGGCGATCGCGGCGAGCGCGGCGCGCTCGACGGCGGGACGCTGCTGGGGTGCGGCGGCAATCGGCGCAACCGTCACGCCGGTCGGCGGCTCGAGCTTCTGGGCACGCTCGGCCATGCGCTGGTTGTCGGCACGCAGGCGGGCGGTGAGATCGGCCAGCCGGCTCTCCGGCGAGCCGCCCTGTTGCTGGGCGGGCGCCTGGGCACGGGACGCGATCGCGGCCTGCTCGATGCCGGTTGCGACCACCGAGACGCGGATGATGCCGTCGAGCGATTCGTCGAAGGTGGCGCCGACGATGATGTTGGCGTCGGCATCGACCTCTTCACGGATGCGGGTCGCGGCTTCGTCGACCTCGAACAGGGTGAGGTCCTTGCCGCCGGTGATCGAGATCAGAAGGCCGCGGGCGCCCTTCATCGACGAGTCGTCGATCAGCGGGTTGGCGATCGCAGCTTCGGCGGCGGTCAGCGCGCGCTTCTCGCCGGTGGCCTCGCCGGTGCCCATCATCGCCTTGCCCATTTCCCGCATCACGGCGCGGACGTCGGCGAAGTCGAGGTTGATCAGGCCTTCCTTGACCATCAGGTCGGTGATGCAGGCAACGCCCGAGTACAGCACCTGGTCGGCCATCGCGAACGCGTCGGCGAAGGTGGTCTTCTCGTTGGCGACCCGGAACAGGTTCTGGTTCGGAATGATCAGCAGCGTGTCGACCACCTTGTGGAGCTCGGAGATACCGTGCTCGGCGGTGCGCATCCGGCGCTGACCTTCGAAGTGGAACGGCTTGGTGACCACACCGACGGTGAGGATCCCCATCTCGCGGGCAGCCTTGGCGATCACGGGCGCAGCACCGGTGCCGGTGCCGCCGCCCATGCCGGCGGTGACGAACACCATGTTGGCGCCGGTGAGATGATCGCGCAGCTCGTCCATCACCTCCTGCGCGGCCGCGGCGCCGACATCGGGCTGCGAACCGGCGCCGAGGCCCTGGGTGACCTGGGTGCCCATCTGGATGATGCGCTGCGCCTTCGACATGGTCAGCGCCTGCGCGTCGGTGTTGGCGACGACGAAGTCGACGCCCTGCAACCCGGCGGTGATCATGTTGTTGACGGCATTACCACCCGCGCCGCCGACGCCGAAGACGGTGATCCGTGGTTTCAGCTCGCTGATGTCAGGGGGTGTCAGATTGAGTGCCATGGTTGCCTCTCTCGATTATGCGCGCGTTGGTTCGTCCCGGCCGCTGGCCGCGGGAGCTGGTGAAAATGCAGTGAGCCGGGGTGCGGTCATCAGAAGCCCTCGCGAAGCCATCGTCCGACCTTTCCGAAGTAACCGTCTGTCCCTGTCCTGAGCTGCCGCGTGCGCCGCGGTTCGACATGTTCAAGGTGAGCGTATTGCGGATAGACCAACAGGCCAGTGGGCACCGAGAACGAGGCGCCCTTCGCCTCGTTCGGCAGCCGGCCAAAGCCGAGCGGGCGGCCGATGCGGACCTGACGGTTCAGGATACGGGTGGCGAGCTCGACGGTGCCGGTGAGCTGCGAGGCGCCGCCGGTCAGCACGACGCGCGCCCTCGGCTCTGCCGCGAAGGGGGAATCCGCGAGCCGGTCACGGATCATTTCAAAAATCTCCTCGGCGCGATGCCGGACAATGTTCGCGATCGTGGCGCGGGACACGATTTGCGGAGTCTCCCGATCATCGCCTGCAGTGGGAACGGACATCAGCTCGCGCGAGTCCGAACCGCCGGTCAGCACCGTGCCATATAACGTCTTGATTCGCTCGGCATCCGCAATGCACGCGCCGATGCCGCGCGCAAGATCCATCGTGATGTGTTGCCCGCCGAGCGCAAATCCCGATGCGTGCACGAGACGGCCGCCGGAATAGGTCGCAAGCGTCGTCGATCCCGCGCCCATCTCGACGACGGCGGCGCCGAGATCGGCCTCGTCGTCGGTGAGCACCGACAGGCCGGCGACGTAGGGGCTCGATGCCATGGCTTCGACGTTGAGATGGCAGCGCTCGACCACCAGCATCAGGTTCTTGGCGACCGTCGCGTCCGACGTCACCACGTTCATGTCGACGCCGAATTGGCGCGCCACCATGCCCCGGGGATCGCGGATGCCCTTGACGCCGTCGAGCGCGTAGCCGACCGGCAAAGCGTGCAACACGGTGCGGCCGGCGCCGGCAGCGTGGCGCATGCCGGCCGAGGTGACCCGGCTGATATCGTCGGAGGTGACCGAGCCGCCGCGGATATCGGCCGCGGCTTCAACCAGTTGCCCATGCTGCCTGCCACCGGAGACCGACAGCAGCACGGACTCGACACGGACCTTGGCCATGCGCTCGGCCAGCGCCACGGCATGGCGTACGGCCTTCTCGCATTCGGCGAGATCGACCACCGAGCCGGCCTTGACGCCGCGCGACTGGATCTGGCTGTAGCCGATCAATTCCACCGCATGGGTGCGGCCGCGCAGCGCTTCGTTCGGCGGCGACGGCCTGAGCCGCGCGATCATGCAGGCGATCTTGCTGGAGCCGACGTCGAGCGAAGCCACCATCGCGGTGCGCTTCTGCATCGGGCGGGTCTTCGGGGTCAGGTTGCGATCAAGACCGGTCATGCGGCGTCCCCGGCCTTCTTCTTGGACTTCTTGTCCTTGAACTGCTCGTCGCGCGCCTTGCCGGCGTCCTCGGACAATTGCACGATCAGCCGATCGGGCAACCGCATGTCGACGGCGACGATGTCGCGCGAGAACAGCTTCTCGTCCTTGTCGAGCTTGGAGAGCGCGGCGAGCGCGTTGCCGACGTCGTTCTCGGGCAGGCGAACATCCAGGCCGTCCTTGAGCCGCAAATTCCAGCGCCGCTCACCGACGAAGATCGCGGCCTTGGTCACCGAACGCACCTGCGGGTAACGGTCGAGCAGCGCCAGGAAGTCGTGGGCGCGCGTATCGGCGCCCTTGCCCACCACCAGCGGCAGGGTGAGGAAGCGGCGCGACACGTAGGGCTCGAGCACCGCGCCGTCGGAGGCGATCACCGACAGGCGGCCGTCCTGCTGCCACAGCGCGAAGGCGGTGCGCTCGACGATGTCGATCTGCAACCGGCCCGGGTAGAGCTTGAGGATCGTGGCATCCGCGATCCAGGGATTGGCCTTCAGCTTGGCGCGCACCGTGTCGGCGTCGAGGAACAGCAGCGAGGAGCGGCCATTGACGCCGCCAATCGCAAGCACCTCGTCCTGGCTCAGCTGCTTGCGGCCGTTGATGCCGACGGTGGTGATGCGGAAACCCGCGGTATTGGCGAGCGCGTTGCGGGTGTCGCTCAGTGCCGTGGTGAATTCCTCGACATGGCCGCCGCGGACGATGCCGAAGCCCAGGCTGCCGAACAGGATCGCGAGCGTCGCGACCAGGCCGATGCGGCGCGGCAGATAGCGCTCGACCATCAGGATGTAGCGGTTCGGCGGCTCGCGATCGATCACCGGCGGCCGCTTGGCGGGACGGCGGCGGCGGCGTGCGAGATGGGCGCCGACATACTCGCGCAACAGCACCGCCGCTCCAATAGCGGCTGCTTTCAGGTCAGCTTGAGGCCCCAGCGATCGCACCGATCGGGTGAGGCGTCCTGCACCGTCCATTGCACGAACTCGTCACATGTTGTGCCCGCGAAACCCCCGCGGGTCCCGGCACAATCACGTCTCGGCAAAACCGGGTGGGATTAGAGTGGCCCCCTGTTCCCTGGTTGCGATCCTCGAAGCGGTAATCCGCGACAGCTCACGCCCCGGCAGCCAAGCGCTACATGCGCCGCCAGCGTTAACCTTCGGGCTTCCTGGTAAACAAACGGTAAATGACTTCGGCCTGGAGCGTGTTTTGATCAACGCTGTGAGTACTTTGCCGCGAACTCGTTAGCATTTTAGCAACAGCGCCCGGGTTCCATCCGGCCGGGCCGGCCCGGTTCCCACCGCACCAGCCTACCGTCGGACGCGGCGGCGAGCGAGCTCGATCTGGTCATTGAGGAAGTCGGCAAAGGCAATGCCCTGTGCTTTCAAGGCCTTAGGGTACAGGGATGCCGCGGTCAGCCCCGGCAGCGTGTTGGTCTCGAGATAGACCGGGCCATTGGCCGAGACGATGAAGTCGCTGCGCGAGTAGCCGCCGCACGACAACGCGCGGTGCGCCCGCAGCGCATGGTCCATGATCGCGGCGGTGATGTCGGGCGCGAAACGGCCGGGGCAGATCTCCTGGGTCGACTTCAGAAGGTATTTGGCTGTGTAGTCGAACGCGCCTTCCCCCGGCACGATCTCGATCGGCGGCAGCGCGAACACCGCACCGTCGGATTGCTCGAGCACGCCGCAGGTCGCCTCCACGCCCGACACGAACGGCTCGATCAGATACTCCTCGTGCCTGGCGGCGTTGCGCACCGCGACGAGATCCTGCTTCGCGTTGACGAAGATCAGCCCGTAGCTCGATCCATCCTTCGCGGGTTTTGCGATCAGCTTGCCGTATTGGGCAAAGGCGTCGTCGATCTGCTCGACGCCGATGCCCTGCGGCGCGTTGAGGCCGGCGATCGCGGCGAAGCGCTTCGCCGACGGCTTGTCGAACGCCAGATGCGACGACGCCGAGCCGGAGCCGGTGAACGCGACGCCGCGCATCTCGCACATCGCCTGCAATTCGCCATTCTCGGCGCGGCCGCCATGCAGGCCGAACACCAGCACCCGCTGCTCGGCACCCGCCTTGTCGAGCGCCTGCTCGAGCGTGATGCCGCTTCCGTCCGGCTTGAAGTCGACCTCGAACGGCCGCGCATGGCCGAGCAACTTCTCCGACGTCACCGCGTGCACGGTGTCGTCGACGTCCCAGAACCAGAGCTCGGCGTCGGGCAGTGCGCGGTGCAGCGCCTGCGTGCTCGCCACCGAGACCAACCGCTCCTTGTTGGTGCCGCCGAACAGAATGGTCACCTGCATGTTCTTTTGCCTGTCTTCGCTATCTCCGTCATTCCGGGGCTCGCGAAGCGAGAGCCCGGAATCCATACTCACGATCGTGGTTATGGATTGCGGGCCTGGCCCTTCGGGCCATCCCGGAATGACGACTACGATGAATTCCCGATCCGCTTGATTTCCCAGTGCAGCTCGATGCCGCTGGTTTGCTTGACCCGTTCACGCACCGTCTCGCCAAGGGTTTCGATATCGTGCCCGGTGGCGTTGCCGGTGTTGATCAGGAAGTTGCAGTGCAGCTCCGACACCTGGGCGCCGCCGACCTTGAGGCCGCGGCAACCAGCGGCGTCAATCAGTTTCCAAGCGCTGTTGCCGGGCGGATTCTTGAAGGTCGAGCCGCCGGTCTTTTCGCGGATCGGCTGCGCGGTCTCGCGATGGGTCTGCACCTCGTTCATACGGACGCGGATCGCATCCGGATCGGTGTTACTGCCGCGGAAGCGCGCCGAGGTGAACACAACAGACGGATCGACGCCGCTGTTGCGATAAACGAACTTCATGTCGGCATTGCCGAACACACGCTTGGTGCCGTCGCGGCCGATGCCGGTCGCCTCCACCAGGACGTCCTTGGTCTCGCCGCCATTGGCGCCGGCGTTCATGCGCAGCGCGCCGCCGACCGTGCCGGGAATGCCGAAGAAGAACTCCATGCCGCCGATGCCAGCCGACGCGGCCGTCTCCGCCACGCGCTTGTCGAGTGCGGCGGCACCAGCGGTAACGACATCACCGTCCGCGCCGGTCTCGCCGAACGCGCGCGGCGCGAGCCGGATCACGACCCCAGGCATGCCGCCGTCGCGCACGATCAGATTGGAGCCGACGCCGACGACATAGACCGGCAGCTCCTGCGGCAGGCGCTTCAGGAAGTAGGCGAGATCATCCTCATCGGCCGGCGTGAACAGCACCTGCGCCGGACCGCCGACGCGAAACCAGGTCAGTTCGGCCATCGACTGGTTGGCGAGCAGCCGCCCGCGCAGCTCCGGCATCGCGGCTTTCAGGTCGGGCGTGATGTCGGGGAAGGTCATGTCGCGGCAACCGACGCAGGAGCAGGATTGAGATCGCAACGCGTTACGTACTCGGCCGGCGCCCGGGGCTTACCCCTCTCCCCAACCCTCCCCCGCAAGGGGGGAGGGAGCCTGGCGATCGTGCTCACCTCACGTCGCGCTACGGCCTTGCTCTGACTCGATGCATAAGTCAGGGAGGCACTGACGGACGGGTTCCCTCCCCCCTTGCGGGGGAGAGTTAGGGAGAGTGGTGAGCCGCACGGGCGGTGCTGATCGCGAGCGAGCAACACCATCAGCCCAGCCCCTTCAATTCGCCCGGCAAGGCGTAGGCCCATTGCGTGATGTTGCCGGCGCCGAGGCAGACCACGAGGTCGCCGGACTTGGCAAGGCCGTGCACGATCTTGGCGAGTTCGCCGGCGTTCGGCAGCGGGACAACGTTGCGATGACCGTGGGCGCGCAGGCCGGCGGCGAAGTGGTCGCGGTCGATGCCCGGGATCGGCGCCTCGCCGGCCGCATAGACCTCCGCCACCACGACGGCGTCGGCATCGTTGAAGCAGGTACAGAATTCCTCGAACAACGATTGCAGGCGGGTGTAGCGATGCGGCTGCACCACGGCGATGATCTTGCCGTTGGTGGATTCGCGGGCGGCCTTCAGCACGGCCGCGATCTCGACCGGGTGATGGCCGTAATCGTCGATCACGGTGACGCCGTTGGTCTCGCCGGTCTTG
Source organism: Bradyrhizobium sp. SK17 (assembly GCF_002831585.1). Lineage (GTDB taxonomy): Bacteria > Pseudomonadota > Alphaproteobacteria > Rhizobiales > Xanthobacteraceae > Bradyrhizobium. The sequence goes on from NZ_CP025113.1 coordinate 7,221,835, forward strand.
GTGAAGCGCCGCTTGACGCCGCCGAAGCCGGCCATCGCCTGGCGGATGATGTCGTCGGACACGCCAAGCTCATGCGCGACCGCGATCGCCGCGGTTGCGTTGGATGCATTATGCCGTCCCGGCATCGGCAGCATGATGTCGGCAATCTCATGCGTCGCGCTGGTCTTGCGATCGCGGATCGCCACCTTGAATTTCGAGCCGCCGCCCATCGGCGTGAGGTCCAGCAGCTGCGCATCGGCCTGCGGGTTCTGTCCGTAGGTGATGATGCGGCGATCCTCGATCCTGCCGACCAGCGCCTGCACCACGGGGTGATCGGTGCACATCACGGCGAAGCCGTAGAACGGAACGTTCTCGACGAAATTGCGGAATGCATCCTGGATCGCCTCGAAGGTCTTGAAGTGATCGAGGTGCTCGGGGTCGATGTTGGTGACGATCACGACATCGGACGGCAGCTTCAGGAAGGTGCCGTCGCTCTCATCGGCTTCGACCACCATCCAGTCGCCGGCCCCAAGCCGCGCATTGGAACCATAGGCATTGATGATGCCGCCATTGATCACGGTCGGATCGAGCCCGCCGGCGTCGAGCAAGGTCGCCACCATCGTCGTCGTCGTGGTCTTGCCATGGGTGCCGGCGATCGCGACGCAGCTTTTCAGCCGCATCAATTCCGCCAGCATCTCGGCGCGCCGCACCACCGGGACGCGCCGCGCGCGCGCCGCCATCAATTCGGGATTGTCGCGCTTGATCGCGGTCGAGACCACGACGACCGCGGCGCCGTCGACATTCTCGGCGGCGTGGCCGACCGAAACCTTGGCGCCCTTCTTGCGCAGCCGGTCGAGATTGTAATTGTCCGACGCGTCCGAGCCCTGCACGGTGTAGCCGAGATTGATCAGCACCTCGGCGATGCCGCTCATGCCGATGCCGCCGATCCCGACGAAATGAATGGGTCCGATCTCGCGCGGCAGTCTCATGATCCGGTTCCTGATCTCATCGTCTGCCCAATGCGGGCTTCACCACGGGGCGATCGATCCAGCTTCTTCGCGCGGCTCAAATCGGCAGCGCAGACCACTGGATGCCCCGCTTTTCCCATGCGTGACAAGGGCTTTTTCCGGTCTTCGGCCGCGGAAATGTCGCTGTTGTCAGCTACCGGCCAATGGTCGCGATCCGACATCAGGAGCATCCTCGCCGCCTATGCCGCTCCCGGCCGCGCAGCGCGCGCCGCGGCCTCGTCCTGCATCTCGATGACGCGAAGATAGTTGCGCAGCCGGTTGGTCTCGAGCACGCGCAGCAGCTTGTTCTGGTGATAGGGCAGCACGAGTTCGGCGAGCGGCCCACTCCAGGCGGCGTTCATGTCGAACAGCACGCCGAGACCGAACACGGCCGGGATCTCGGCGAAGCCGAACTCCCTGCCCTGCGCGAGCTGCTCGGCCAGGAAGTCGTCGATCGCCGTCATCACGCCATTACGCGCGCCGCCGGAGACGTTGGCGAATGCGGCAAGGCCCCCGCCGCGAAATCCGCGGCCCTCGACCAGCGCGGGGCGGTCCAGCACTGCACCCGCATCGAAACTGTGCGGATGGCGATACTCAGCCGGAATCTGTTCGGGCGCATAATACATGTCGCGCCGCCCGCAGGGCCAGCCGACATCGTGCAGGAACGCCAGCACCGGCTTGCCGACGCGGCGGCTGATCGCCTCGATCTGCCGCAGCTCATGATAGACGGTGTACCAGTTGTGGTCGCCATCGACGATCCAGGCATCGGGTGCATCCAGTTCGCCGAATGCTTCGAGACTGGTCTTTGCAACGTGACGCACATCCGGACTGGTCGCCACCCAATCGAGGAATTCGCGCTTCGGCGCGGGATCGACGCTGGTGAGCTGGCCGCCGCGGATGCGGCAGTGATCGGCGAGCAGCGCCGACATGCCGCCATACTCCGCACCGATCTCGACGATGTCGCGCGCATCCGCGAGGCGCAACGCCTCAAGGATCAGATCCGAGAATTCAGAGACGGAGTGAATCAACAGGCCCGTCATGCTCGAGTCTCCCCCGGCGTCCTGCCGGATTGGCACATCAAATCCCGGCCACCTTCGCGACCAGGTCGGCGAGCCGCTCGGCGGCGTCGAGCCGTCCGACACCGCGCGCGGCCTCCGCCATCGCGGTCAGCCTCTGGGGCTCGGCGGCGAAGGCCGAGATCTCGCTCGCCAGCCGTTCCGGCGTGAAGTCGCTCTGCTTGATACGCAGCGCGCCATTCGCCTGCGAGAGCACGCCGGCATTGGCGAACTGGTCCTGATCGATCGCACCCGGCAGCGGCACCAGGATCGACGGACGCCCGATCGCGGCGAGCTCGGCGACGGTGCCGGCGCCGGAGCGCGAGATCACGAGCTGGCTCGAGGCCAGCCGCGCCGGCAGATCGGCGAAGAACGGCGCGAGCTCGGCGTTGATCTTGAGGCGGTCGTAGACCGCGCGCACCCGCGCCATGTCCTCTTCGCGCACCTGCTGGGTGACGATCAGCCGGCTCCATAATGCAGGTTCGAGCTGCTCGATCGCAGGCGGCACGATATCGCTCATCACCCGCGCGCCCTGGCTGCCGCCGACGACGAGCAGGCGCAACTGCCAGTCGACCTCGGGCGGCGTGTATTTCACTGCGGCGGCGGCCAGGATCGCCGGCCGCATCGGCGTGCCGACGGTGGTCGCCTTGCCGGCCAGCGCCGGATCGCGATCGAGCACACCGGGCAGCGAGGTCGCGATCGCATTGACGCGGCCGGAGAGGAAGCGGTTGGCGCGGCCGAGCACCGCATTGGCATCATGGATGATGCAGGGAACGCCGAGCAGACGCGCCGCCATCAGCGGCGGCAGGGTCGGGTAGCCGCCGAAGCCGACGACGGCCGCAGGCTTCAGCCGACGCACCAGGTTGGCGGCCACCAGCGTGCCGTAGCCGAGCATCAGCACGGTTTGTGCAAGCGAGATCGGGTTGCGGCTGCGCACGGTGGCGCTCGGCACCAGATCGATGCTGTCCCGGCCGAACAGGCCGGAATAGCGCAGCGCGCGGCCGTCGGTCGCGAGCCGGACACGCAGGCCGCGCCTGATCAGCTCCACGGCGAGCGCTTCGGCCGGGAACAAATGGCCGCCGGTGCCGCCGGCCGCCAGCAGAATCAGGGGCGCGTTGTCCATGGTTTCCAGATAACCGACGCCGCAGTCACAGTCACCTACGCGTAGGCGCGCTGCGTGCTGGCACCCTCCATCGATTCGATCTCGGTGCGCGGCCGCTGCCGCGTCAGCGCCAGCATCATGCCGACGCCATAGGCGAGCGAGACGAATGACGAGCCGCCATAGGAGATGAACGGCAGCGTCATGCCCTTGGCCGGGATCAGTTGCAGATTGACCGCCATGTTGATCGTCGCCTGCACGCCGAACAGGATCGCAAGCCCCGAAGCCGCGAAGCGCGAGAACATGTCCTCGGTGGCGTAGGCGCGGGTCAGCGTGCGGATCACGATGAAGCCGAACAGCGCGACCAGCATCAGGCAGAGGATGATGCCGAACTCCTCCGCCGCGACCGCGAACACGAAGTCGGTGTGGCTGTCCGGCAGGCTGCGTTTGGCGATGCCCTCGCCCGGCCCGAGCCCGAACCAACCGCCGTTCCAGAACGCCTCCATCGCGGTGTCGACCTGGAAGGTGTCGCCGGAGGCCGGATTCATGAAGCGCTTGATGCGGCCGGCAACGTGCGGCACCAGCAGATAGGCGCCGAACAGTCCGGCGCCGGCGGCGCCGGCGAGGCCGAACACCCAGATCATCCGCATGCCCGCGATGAAGAACAGCGCGCCCCACACGGTGAGGATCAGCATGGTCTGGCCGAAGTCGGGCTCCATCACCAGCAGCGTCACCAGCATCATCAACAGCACCAGCGCCATCGAGGTCGCCGGCATTTCCGGCCGCTTGGTCGATTCCGCGAACAGCCACGCCGCCACGATGACGAAGGACGGCTTGGCGGCTTCGGAGGCCTGGATGTTGACGCCGAGCAGCGTGATCCAACGACGCGAGCCCTTGACCTCGGGCCCGACCAGTAGCGTCAGCACGATCAGCGCGATCGAGACCACGAACACGATCAGCGCGGTGCGCCGGATCTGCCGCGGCGTCATGAACGACACCCCGATCAGCACGATCAGCGACGGCACCAGGAACATGACGTGGCGGTTGAAGAAGTGGAACGGATCGAGCCCGATCCGGGTCGCGACCGGCGGGCTCGCCGCCAGCGACAGGATGACGCCAGCCAGCATCAACGCGGCGATCGCCAACAGCAGCAGTTTGTCGACGGTCCACCACCAGTCCGAGAACGGGGTGCGTTGGTCACGGGCGAGCATGGGCGTCCCCAGATGGCAGAGATAACGTCCATTCGTGGCGCAGGATGGTTTCCAAGGGGTTAACGGGTTGGGTAACTTTTGAGGGAGAGCTTTGGAAGTCGCGGCGCGCGACATCGCCGTCATTCCGGGGCTCGCGAAGCGGGAGCCCGCAATCCGTTCGGCCGCAGGATGTGTGGTTCAATGGATTCCGGGCTCGTGCTGCGGACGCCCCGGAATGACGGCGGCGCGACATTGGCGCAACGCCGGTCACACCACCGGCTTGACGCCGGGCAGCGCCTGGACGATGTCGCGGAAGGCGGTGCCGCGGATTTCGAAATTGCGGTACTGGTCGAACGAGGCGCAGGCCGGTGACAGCAGCACGACGGCTTCCGCGAGCCCCGATGCTTCGGCATCGCGCGCGGCGCTGGCGATCGCGACGTCGAGCGTGCCGGACATCTCATGCGGGACGCGCTCGCCGAGCGTGCCGGAGAATTCAGCCGCCGCCTCGCCGATCAGATAGGCCTTGCGGATACGCGGGAAATATTCCGATAGGCCGGTGATGCCGCCGGCCTTCGGCTTGCCGCCGGCGATCCAGTAGATGTCGGCAAACGACGACAGCGCATGCGCGGCCGCGTCCGCGTTGGTGCCCTTGGAGTCGTTGACGAACAGCACGTGGCCACGACGGCCGACCTGCTCCATGCGATGCGCCAGGCCCGGGAAGCTGCGCAGGCCGTTCTGCAACACGTCGGTGGCGATGCCCATCGCCAGCGCGCAGGCCGCGGCGCAGGCAGCATTCTGCGCATTGTGCAGGCCGCGCAACGAGCCGATGCCGCCGAGACGCGCGATCTCGCTGCGCGCCGCGCCCTGTGCGCGCACGATCGTCTCGTGCTCGACATAGAGACCGTCCGGCAGCGGGTTCTTCACGGAGATGCGCACCACGCGCTTGCCGGCGCGATCCAACCGGTCGGCGATGTTGCGGCACCAGATGTCGTCGACGCCGGTGATCGCAGTGCCGCCCTGCTGGACGCCCGCGACCAGCCGCTCCTTGACGGCCGCGTAATGCTCCAGCGTGCCGTGGCGATCGATGTGATCCTCGCTGATGTTGATCAGGATGCCGACCGAGGGATCGAGCGACGGCGCAAGGTCGATCTGGTAGGACGACATCTCGATGACGTGGACCCGGCCCATCCGCGGCGGCTCCAGCGACAGGATCGCGGTGCCGATATTGCCGCCCATCTGGGTGTCGTAGCCGGCCACCTTCATCAGATGCGCGATCAAGGCCGTCGTGGTCGACTTGCCGTTGGTGCCGGTGATGGCGACGAACGGCGCGTTCGGCGCGTGACGGCGCCGCTCGCGGCAGAACAGTTCGACGTCGCCGATCACCTCGCATCCCACCTCGCGCGCTTTCAGCACGCTCCAGTGCGGCGCCGGATGGGTCAGTGGCGCGCCCGGAGTCAGGATCAGCGCGGCGAAATTCACCCATGACACGGTACGCAGGTCGGCGGTGGTGAAGCCGGCCTGCGCCGCCCTGGCGACATTATCCGCATTGTCGTCGGCTGCGATTACTTCCGCGCCGCCGGCCTTCAGCGCATGGCAGCTCGCGAGGCCGGAGCCGCCGAGCCCGAACACCGCGACCGTCTTGCCAGCGAAGGAGGTGACCGGGATCATGATCGAGCTCAGCGCAGCTTGAGGGTGGAGAGGCCGGCCAGCGCCAGCATCACCGAGATGATCCAGAACCGGATCACGATCTGCGGCTCGGTCCAGCCCTTCTGCTCGAAATGATGGTGCAGCGGCGCCATCCGGAACACGCGTTTTCCGGTGAGCTTGAACGAGGCGACCTGCACGATCACCGACACGGCCTCCAGCACGAACAGGCCACCGATCACCGCGAGCACGATCTCGTGCTTCACCGCGACCGCGGTGGCGCCCAGCATGCCGCCGAGCGCGAGCGAGCCGGTGTCGCCCATGAAGATCGAGGCAGGCGGCGCGTTGAACCAGAGGAAGCCGAGACCCGCCCCCAACACCGCGCCGCACAGCACCGCCAGTTCGCCGGTGCCAGCGACGTAATTGATCTGGAGATAGTCTGAAAACACCGCGTTGCCGGTGAGATACGAGATCATGCCGAAGCTCGCGGCAGCGATCATGACGGGCACGATCGCAAGACCGTCGAGGCCGTCGGTCAGGTTCACGGCGTTGCCGGCGCCGACCATCACGAAGGCGCCGAAGATCACGAAGAACCAGCCGAAGTTGATGACGAGGTCCTTGAAGAAGGGAATCACGAGCGAGGTCGAGGACACGTCGCGGCCGAGCCGGACCAGCGCGTAGGTGGCGGCGAGCCCGATCGCCGCCTCGATCAGCAGGCGGAGCTTGCCGGCGAAGCCGGAGTGTGACTGCTTTGTGACCTTCAGATAATCGTCATAGAAGCCGACGAAGCCGAAGCCGAGCGTCACCGCCAGCACGATCCAGACATAGGGATTGAGCGGATTGGCCCACAGCAGCGTCGAGACCACGAGGCCGGACAGGATCATCAGCCCGCCCATGGTGGGCGTGCCCTTCTTGGAGATCAGATGCGACTGCGGCCCGTCGGCGCGGATCGGCTGGCCCTTGCCCTGCCGAAGCCGCAGGTGATCGATGATCCAGGGCCCGAACAGGAACACGAACAGCGCGCCGGTCACCATCGCGCCGCCGGTGCGGAAGGTGATGTAGCGGAACACGTTCAGCGCGCTGCGGAATGCCCCAAACCCCGGAACGGTGTTGGACAGTTCGATCAACCAGTAGAACATTCAAAGGGTCCTATACCGCTTCGTGCGCGGCCTTGTCGGGGAAGCGTTTTTCCAGCGCGCTGACAATGAGCTTCATCTTCGATCCCAGCGAGCCCTTCACCATGATCACGTCACCGGCACGGACCGCGGCGACCGCCTGCGCTTCGAGCGCCGCCGAGCTCTCGGCATAGCCTCCCCGCTTGCCGGTGGAAAGGGCATCCCACAGATTCCGCATCAGCGGACCACAACAATATACGAGGTCGATGCGGTTGGCGGTCACGGCTTCGTTGAGGCCGCGGTGCAGGTCGGGCCCGGTCGGCCCGAGCTCGAGCATGTCGCCGAGCACGGCGATCCGGCGGCCATGCGGCCCGACCTTGGCCTGGCCGAGCACGTTGAGCGCGGCCGCCATCGAGGCCGGATTGGCGTTGTAGCTCTCGTCGATCAGCGTCGCCTCACCATGGCCGACCTCGACCGTGCGGCGGAGGCCGCGGCCAGTCGGTGCCTCGAGCAGCGACAGCGACAGCGCCGCGCGCGCGAGATCGGCGCCGAGCAGCGAAGCGCCGGCCAGCACCGCGAGCGAGTTCATCGCCATGTGGCGGCCGGGCATGCCGATCTTGTAGGTGATGTCGTGGTCCAGAATATCCGCATGCACCGCCGAGCAGGTCGCGTGCAGCGAGAGGTCGAGCAGCCGTGCCTCGGCGCGCTTGTCGGTACCGAAAGAGACAATGCGCGAGATGCCGGCTTTCCCGGCCTTCTTTTGCAGCCGCGCGAACTGGCCGTTGTCGCGGTTGAGCACGACGGCGCCATCGGGCTCGAGCCCTGCGAAGATCTCCGCCTTGGCGTCGGCGATCGCCTCGATGCCGGAGAAGAACTCCAGATGCACCGGCTCGATCGTGGTGATGATGGCGACATGCGGCCGCACCATCTTCACCAGCGGCGTGATCTCGCCGGCATGGTTCATGCCGATCTCGAACACCGCGAAACGCGTGCTCGCCGGGCAGCGCGCCAGCGACAGCGGCACGCCCCAATGATTGTTGAACGACGCCACCGAGGCATGGGTTTCGCCCTGCGCCGACAGCACGCGGCGCAGCGCCTCCTTGGTCGAGGTCTTGCCGACCGAGCCGGTGACCGCGATGATCTGGGCCTTGAGCCGCGCACGCGAGGCATGGGCGAGTTCGACCAGGCCGGCGAGCACGTCGTCGACCACCAGCAGCGGCGCGTCGGCGGGAAACTTTTCACGTTGCGCGGTCTCGACCACGGCGAGGCCAGCGCCGGCTTTCAGCGCGGCCTCGACGAAGGCGTGGCCGTCATGGACGTCGCCCTTGATCGCAAAATACGCTTCGCCCGCGGCGATGGTGCGGCTGTCGATCGAAAGACCGGTGACGCCATCCGGCAGCGCGCCTTGCGGCGCGGCGCGCATTGCGGTCGCCATCGCATCCGAGGTCCACAACATCGTGCTCATGCGCCCTCCTCGGCCAACGCCTTCGCGACTGCTTCGTGATCGCTGAACGGCAGCGTCGTGCCGCCGACGATCTGCCCGATCTCGTGGCCCTTGCCGGCCACGACCAGCGCATCGCCCGGTGCAAGGCCGGCGATGCCGACGCGGATTGCCTCGGCGCGGTCGCCGATCTCGCGCGCGCCCTTCGCGGTGGCCATGATCGCGGCGCGGATCACCTCGGGCTTCTCGCTGCGCGGATTGTCGTCGGTGACGATGATGTGATCGGCATTCTCGGCGGCAATCGCGCCCATGATCGGGCGCTTGCCGGCGTCGCGGTCGCCGCCAGCGCCGAAGATCACGACCAGCCTGCGCTTCGCATAGGGCCGCAGCGCCTGCAACGCCTTGGCGAGCGCATCGGGCTTGTGGGCGTAGTCGACGAAGATCGGCGCGCCATTGTGCTCGCCGACCAGTTCGAGCCGACCCTTGGCGCCTTCGAGATGTTCGAGACAGCCGAAAACGTCATCGGCGGCGCTGCCGGTGCCGATCGCGAGCCCCGCCGCGACCAGCGCGTTCTCGATCTGGAATTCGCCGACCAACGGCAGCCGGATCGCATGATTGCGTCCGCGATGCGCGATTGCGAGCTTCTGCGCGAAGCCCTCGATGGTGGCCTCAGTGAGCTTGATGCCCTCGCTCGCATCGGCGTTGCGGCCGACCGTGATGATCCGCAGGCCGCGGGCGCGCGCCGCATCGATCACTTCAGCCGAGCAATCATGATCCGCCGAGATCACCGCCGCGCCACCGGGCGTGACGAGGTCGCGGAACAGGCGGAGCTTGGCGTTGAGATAGTGCGCGACGTCGGGATGATAATCCATGTGATCGCGCGACAGGTTGGTGAAGCCGCCGGCCTGGATGCGCACGCCATCGAGACGATATTGGTCGAGGCCGTGCGAGGAGGCCTCGAACGCAAGATGGGTGACGCCATCGCCCGCGATCTCGTCGAGTTGGCGATGCAGCGCAATCGGATCCGGCGTGGTCAGCGAACCGTAGATGGTGCGCTTGTCCGAGACCAGACCGATGGTACCGATGCTCGCGGAAGCATGGCCGAGCCGTTGCCAGATCTGACGCGTGAAGGCCGCGACCGAGGTCTTGCCGCTGGTGCCGGTCACCGCCGCGATCGTCGCGGGCTGGCGCGGGTAGAATGTCGCGGCCGCGAGCGCCAGCGCACGGCGCGGATTGGGCGTGACGACGAATGGAACGCGAAGCGGCGCCTGCGGCGGATGGTCGCCCGCGACCGCGACCGCGCCGGCATCGATCGCCGCGTCGACGAAGCGCGCGCCGTCGGTCTTGCTGCCGGTCAATGCGAAGAACAGGTCGCCCGGCTTCACCGCACGGCTGTCGACCGCAAGCCCGCCGACCACAACGGTGTCGGCATTCGGATCGATCGTGGCGTCAGCGCCGAAGAGGTCGCGAAGTCTCATGATCTTCCAGTCTGGCCGGCGCCGTTCTGGCGCCGCACGATCTATCCGGAAAACCGCTGCACACTTTCCGGATCATGCTGTGAACATACGCCTTACTGGGTTGTTCTGGATGCCGCAAGAATAAGGCGGTCGGACGGCGGCAGATCGAATCGCGGCTCGACGCCCAAAAGCGGCGCAATTCGGGCGATCACGTTGCCGCCGGTCGGCACCGCGTTCCAGCCTGAAGTGATGAAACCGTAGGTCTCCTTCAGGGGCTGCGGTTCGTCCAGCATGATCAGGAGCTGGTATTTCGGATTGTCGGCAGGCAGGATCGCGGTGAACGCGTTCAACACGCGCTTCTTGGCGTAGCGGCCGTTGACCACCTTTTCGGCGGTGCCGGTCTTGCCACCGATATAGTAGCCCTTGACGTCGGCCTTCTTGGCGGTGCCGACCTCGGCATTGAGCCGCATCAGGTAGCGCATCTTGTCCGAGGTCTCGGGCTTGATGACGCGCTTGGCCAGCGCCATCGCCTCCTGCTCGGTACGTTTCAGGAAGGTCGGCGGGATCAGGTAGCCGCCATTGACCAGCGCGTCGATGCCCATCACCGCCTGCAACGGCGCGACTGCGATGCCGTGGCCGAACGAGATGGTGACGGTGTTCAGTTCGCCCCACCTCTTCGGCACGATCGGCGAGGCGCTCTCCGGCAATTCGGTGCGCAGCCGCTCGAGCTGCCCCATCTTGCGCAGGAAGGCCTTGTGCGCGTCGACGCCCATCGCCAGCGCAATGCGCCCGGCGCCGATGTTGGAGGAATAGTAGAACACCTCCTTCATGTTGATCATGCGGCCGAGATTGTGATCGTCATGGATCGCGAACTTGCCGTAATGCAGCGGGCCCCGCGCGTCCCACATCGAGTTGAGGTCGAACCGGCCGCTATCCAGCGCCATCGCCAGCGTGAATGCTTTGAAGGTCGAGCCCATCTCGTAGACGCCAGTGGTCAGGCGGTTGATGCGGTCCGGATCGTGCGCTTCCTTCGGATTGTTCGGATCGAAATCCGGCAGCGACACCATCGCGACGATCTCGCCGGTGCGCACATTGGAGACGAGACCCGAAGCCGCTTTGGCCTTGAACTTCTCCTTCGCCTTGATCAGTTCGTCGCGCAGTGCATGCTCGACGCGGAGATCGACCGACAGCTCCACCGGCTTCTGCAGGCGGTCGGTGGCGAAGCCCGCGCGATGCAGATCGGCCAGACCGTTATTGTCCAGCCACTTCTCCATGCCGGCGATGCCCTGGTTGTCGATGTTGACCAGGCCGATCAGGTGGGCGACCTCGTTGCCGGTCGGATAGACGCGCTTGTTCTCGCGCAGGAAGCCAACGCCGGGCAGGCCGAGGCGGTGGATGTCGAGCTGCTGCTTCGGCGTGATCTCGCGCTTCAGCCAGACGAAGCCTTTGCGCGACGACAGCCGGTCGCGCACCTCGCTGGTGTCGAGATCGGGCAACGCCCCGGTCAAAAGCTCGATCGCTTCGTCCTTGTCGATCAGGCGGCGCGGCTCGGCGAACAGGCTCGGCGCCTTGACGTCGGTGGCGAGGATCGCGCCGTTGCGGTCGGTGATGTCGGGCCGCGCGGTCGCGATGGCGTCCTGCGACGCGGCGCGCCGCGCGCTATGGCTGTCGGCACCGATGGCGAACAGCACCAGCCGCCCGGCCAGCACGCAATAGACCGCCGCGAAGGCAAGGATCGCAAGCCCGACGCGCGCGCGCGCCTTGGCCGCACGGTCGACATTGCTGCCGTACAGCAGCGTGCGGATCAGCCGCTGGCTCCAGGGCTCGATCGGTTTCGCGGCCGGATTGTTGGCGGGGGCCGCCGGATCGGTCATGGCTGGTCCCGTCATTGCTGATCTCCCCCGCCCTGTTCGGATTCGTCGGGCGCAGGCTGCTCGGCGGCCGGCTGATCGGTCGGCGCCTTGTCGATCGATCCTGTCGTGCTGTCGGGCGCGGCGGCGGCCTCGATGGTGTCGATCATCGCGCCGATCGGATCACGCGAGCCCGGCCGCGTGAAGCTCGGCGGCCGTTCGGGCAGGTTCTTCAGGGAATCGTACTGGTTGGCGTTGATCGGCTTCAGCGGCAGATGCCGCTCGGCAAGTCCTTGCAACCTGAGCGGCGCATCGAGCTTGGCCCATTCAGCGCGCAGAGTGGCGATCGCGTTGCGCTGCTCGCGGATCTCGGCATTGAGTTGCAGCACACGTTCGACGCGCGCGGTCGATTCCATCTTGATGCGATAGACATAGGACGCCGCGAAGATCAGCATGCCGATGACGAGGAGATGGAGAAGGCGCATCGTCAGCCTCCCCGCTTCAGGTCGGAGAGCCGCGGCCACGACGGCAAGTCGTCGTCCGCATGCATCGGCGCTGCGGTGCGTTCGGCGGCACGCAGTTTTGCGGAGCGCGCGCGCGGATTGGCCGCGATCTCGGCGTCGCCGGGCACGACCGGTCGCTTGGTCAGGATCTGGAAACTCGGGGCGGACTGCGCGACCTCGGGCAGATGCCGCGAGCCGCCGGCAACCTTGCCGCGCTCGGCGAGGAAATTCTTGACGATGCGGTCTTCCAGCGAATGGAACGAGACCACGACGAGCCGGCCGCCCGGCTTCAGCACGCGCTCGGCGGCGGCCAGCGCCAGATAGAGCTCGTCGAGTTCCTCATTGACGAAGATGCGCAGCGCCTGAAAGGTCCGGGTCGCCGGATGGATCTCGTTCGGCTTGGCGCGCACCACTTTCGCGACGAGTTCGGCCAACGCCTCCGTCGTCGTGATCGGCGCATCCTTGCGTGCGGCGACGATGGCGCGGGCGACGCCGCGCGAGTGGCGCTCCTCGCCGAAGATATAGATGATGTCGGCGAGTTCCTTCTCGGAGGCGGTCGCGACCACATCGGCTGCGGTCGGGCCGCTCTGCCCCATCCGCATGTCGAGCGGTCCACCCAGCCGAAACGAAAAGCCGCGCTCGCCCTGATCGAGTTGCATCGAGGAGACGCCGACATCCATCACGACGCCGTCGACCGCATCCGCGCCCTGCGCGGCACAGACCTCGGCAAGATTGGAGAAGCGGTCCTCGACCAGCGTAAGCCGGCCGCCCGCGCCGTCGACCAGATCGAAGCCGCGCGTGATCGCGGTGCGGTCGCGGTCGATGCCGATCACGCGGGTATCGGCGACGTCGAGAATCATCCGGCTGTAGCCGCCGGCACCGAAGGTGGCATCGACATAAATGCCGCCGGCGCGCGGCGCGAGATATGCCACCGCCTCGTGGCCGAGCACCGAAATGTGACGCGACGCACGCTCGTTCATGCGCCGTCCCCGGGCGGGACCGCGTGACTGGTATGCAAGCTGGCTGCGCGCCGACTCATTGCGCCTCGAATCCTCGCGCCTTGCCCGACCATCGCTGCGAAAGCGTTGCTGCGTGATGCCAGCGCCAACTCCCGTCCCCGGTCGCAAATCCTGATATCCGACCGGAATTGGGAGGGTTTCCATGGGATTTCGCGCAAGCAGCGGAGCCTTGGCCGTCCCCCGAAACCGGTTCGGCACTTCACCCTCAGTAACGGCACTTAGCGTTAAGAAAACGTTGATGATCGGTTAGCGCGATGGCGCGCCTTTGATGCGTATTCGAGTGATGCTCCGGGCGCACAGTCCGGGCATAATGCGTCCCCCGGAACCGGCAGCCCGATTGCCCGACCCGCAGGGTAAAGGAATAGTAAATGCCTATTTGGCTTATCCATATGTCAAAATGCTGGTCTCTCGTCGGGTTTGAGTGATTCGTATGGCTTCTGGTTCGTCCTCGTCTGGCAACGCTGATTCGAAGCGTCAGCGCGTCCTTCCCGTTCCGAAGGGCGTGGCCGACGCGAAGATGTTCACGCCGGACTCATCGATCGCCTCCGACGTGATCCCGTCGGTGAATTTCGGCGAACGCGCGGGCGGCCGGCAACCCGACATGATCGTGCTGCACTACACCGGCATGCCCGACGTCGAAGGCGCGATCGCGCAGCTCTGCACGGCGGGCACCGAGGTTTCCGCGCATTACATCGTGCTGGAGGACGGACGCATCGTGCAATGCGTGCCGGAGAGCATGCGTGCCTGGCACGCCGGCGTGTCCGCATGGGCGGGCGAGGACGACATCAATTCCTGCTCGATCGGTGTCGAGATCGTCAATCGCGGCCACGATTGGGGCTATCCAGATTTTCCGCTGCGCCAGATCGCGGCCGTGATCGCGCTGTGCCGCGGCATCATGCTTCGCCGCAAGGTGCCCTCGCATCGCGTGCTCGGCCATTCCGACGTCGCGCCGGGGCGCAAGAAGGATCCCGGCGAGAAATTCCCGTGGCACTCGCTGGCCAATTCCGGCGTCGGGCACTGGGTGCAGCCGGCGCGGATCGTGCGCGGCGATGCGCTGCAACTCGGCGCGATCAGCGACAGCGTCTCCAACATGCAGGCCGCATTCCGACGTTACGGCTACAACATCCCGACCAACGGCAAGTTCGACGGGCCGACCATGGAGGTCGTCACCGCCTTCCAGCGTCACTTCCGCCCCGAACGTGTCGACGGGATCGCCGACCGCTCCACCATGGCGACGCTGCACGCGTTGCTGGAGAGCCTGCCGCCGGATGCGGTGGTGCAAGCTACGGTGGCGAAGGCGAAGTAGGCTCGGTCTCTGCCCAGCGTCATTGCGAGCGAAGCGAAGCAATCCATTCCTCCACTCGGGGATAAGTGAATTGCCTCGTCGCTTCGCTCCTCGCAAATGACGTGGAGACGTCAATCACCCCAGTTCGGCAATCCGCCGCGCATAAAGCCGCCGCAGCGGCTCGAGCTGGGTTGCGGCCGAGGCGGCGAGATAGGCCTGCCGCGCCTCGTCGTTGCGGCCGAGACGGCGCAACAGATCGGCACGCACTGCGGGCAGCTGGTCGTATCCCCTCAAGCTGCCGCGCGCGTCCAGCGCATCGATCAGATCGAGCGCGCGCGCCGGGCCGTCGACCATCGACACCGCGGCGGCGTGGTTGAGCTCGATCACCGGCGACGGGCTGATGCGCAGCAGCACCTCATAGAGACCGGCGATCTGCGGCCAGTCGGTATCCGCGAAGCTCGGTGCGCGGGCGTGCAAGGCGGCGATCGCGGCCTGCACCGCGTAGGATTGCGGGCGGCCCGGCATTCGCAGCGCCTCCTCGACCAGCTTCACGCCCTCGGTGATCTGCCGGACATCCCACAGCGAACGGTCCTGCTGCTCGAGCAGCACGATGTCGCCGGTCGCAGTTTGGCGGCCGGCGCGGCGCGCATCGTGAAGCAGCATCAAGGCCAGCAGGCCCTTGATCTCGCCGCGCGCCGGGATCAGCGCATCGATCAGCCGCGCCAGCCGGATCGCCTCGCGCGCGAGATCGGGCCGCATCAAATCCTCGCCGGCGGTCGCGGCATAACCTTCGGTGAACACCAGGTAGATCACCGCGAGCACGCCAGAGAGCCGCGGCTCCAGCGCCTCGCGCTCCGGCACCTGATAGGGAATGCCGGCGAGCTTGATCTTCTGCTTGGCACGCAGCAGGCGCTGCGCCATCGCGTCCTCGCTGACCAGAAACGCCCGCGCCACTTGTGCGGTCGTCAGACCGCACACCGTGCGCAAGGTCAACGCGACCTGAACTTCGGCGGCAAAGGACGGATGGCAGCAGGTGAAGATCAGCCGCAGCATGTCGTCATCGAGGCTGGCATCGGCCGGCTCGGGCGGCGCTTCCGCATCGAGCAGCAGTTGATGCGTCAATTGCTGCTGCTTGCCGCGAAAGCTGGCGGCGCGGCGCACCCGGTCGATCGCCTTGTTGCGGCCGACATTGACCAGCCAGGCGCGCGGATTGGCGGGAAATTCACCGATCGGCCAGCGTTGCAGCGCCACCGCGAACGCATCCTGCAACGCATCCTCGGCCAGATCGAAATCGCCGACGAGACGGATCAACGTGGCGAGCGCCCGCCCCGCCTCGTCGCGAAACACCTTTTCGATCTGGCTCGGGGTCATCGCACCACTCGATGAGAAATCGTCGTTCCGGAGCGATGTAAGCGCATCGCCCCGAAACGTTGGCCGGACTTAATTGTCGTAGATCATCACCGGGCGCACCTCGATCGAACCATCCCGGGCACCAGGAATCCGCGCGGCGAGGCCGAGCGCGGTGTCGAGGTCCTTGGCATCGACCAGATAGTAGCCGCCGAGTTGCTCGCGGGTTTCCGCAAACGGCCCATCGGTGGTCAGCGTCTTGCCATCGCGAACCCGCACCGTGGTCGCGGTGGATACCGGCTGCAAGCCATCGCCGGCCTTGAAGTGCCCGCTCTGGATGATCGATTGGGTGTAGGCCGCATACTCCGACGTCAGCTTCTTGCGGTCGTCGGCGGTCATGTGGGCATAGGTCGCGTCGCTCCGGTAGATCAGCAGCAGGTATTGCATCTCGTCTCTCCTCTTGATCGGCTGGATCGCCGACACCCAGTCGAACGGGCGACAGGCCAAACGACATCTTCAGGATAATTTATTTTGGCCGCCTTGGCGGGCGTAATCCGCTTGACGGGACCGGCGGAAGCGCCCATGCCATGGCCGTCAGTCGGCCGGACGGCCGCTCCCGCAAGTGTCGAAAGGCCGCGGGGGAGGAAAGTCCGGGCTCCATCGACATGCGGTGCCGGATAACATCCGGCGGGGGCGACCCCAGGGAAAGTGCCACAGAGAACGAACCGCTCCCTCTCCGGAGGAAGCAAGGGTGAAAAGGTGCGGTAAGAGCGCACCGCGTTGCCGGCAACGGCGACGGCATGGCAAACCACACCGGGAGCAAAACCGAATAGGGACGGCAACGCGGTTAGTTCGCGCACGCGCGATAACACCGCAGGGCGATGTCAGGCCCGCTGTCCGGGTAGGTTGCTCGAGGCAAGGTGCAAACCTTGTCCCAGAGGAATGGCCGTCACGTACCATTCGAAAGAATGGTGCCCTACAGAACCCGGCTTACAGGCCGGCTGATGCTCTAAAGCGTTTTCGAGCGAAGTGGGTTTCCGGTTCGCGTGAAGAAAACGCGTCTTGAAGATGGTCCATGAGGGGCTCGGCGCAACACGCCGGGCCCCTCGCCATATCCTCCACCACAATCGCGCCTCATCTGCTAGACTGGCCGCTTCGCGGAGGATCGCAGATGGATCTTCAGAAGATCATGGCGAAGGCCCGAGACGTCGCCAAGAGCAGCGGCACGATCACGACCGAACAGCTCAACGGGATGTGCCCCAACAATATGGAGCCCGAAGATATCGCGGCTCTCCTTACGGCTTTGCGGACCGAGGGGATTCGCCTCAAGGACGACGAAACAGGAAAGTAAGAGCCCACTCGCTGGAGCTGGACGTGTCCTTCTGCCGGAGATTCAAGCAATCAAGAGGAGGAGTGAAGATGTCGGTCGCCTGCAAATACGAACGCAGCATTCTCAGCCACGAGGAATATGAGACGGTCCGCGTGACGCATCATCCCGCCATCTACGACGTCGCAGTGGCCGATCTCGAGGCGTTGCGCCCCCGCCTGCGCCAGATGCGCGCGAAAGAGCGCACGGTCAGCCGGCACAAGCAGCGCGAGAGCCGCGGCAAGGGCGAGCCGCGCGGAGCAAGCTTTCCAGGAACCGCCGCGCATGCCTCCGAACGCAAGCAGGTGTTCGCTGCGGCGCTGAAGCGGGTCAACACGGAGCTCAAGCGTCAGCACGATCTGGCAGCGCGGACCGCGCATATCGAAGCCGCTCGAAAGGCCCTCGCGATGCACCGGGCCGCGAACTTCACGTCCCGTCCGCCAGCCGGAGCAACCGCGAGCGCAGGCATGACGTCGAAGCCGAGCGAACGCCGGCGAAAGATCATTGCGGGCTCGAGAATCGGACGCGTGTCACAGGCCACGAAAGTCGCCCAGGCCGTGCGCGACAAGCGCTGACCGAAGCAGACGAAGCCTGCGGCCGCCCCTTGAGGCCGCTATGAGACGATATCCTGCAGCATCGTCATGAGCGCCTCCGGCGCGGTGACGTTCGGCGAGTGGCTGGCATCGATCTCGCGATAGCGCCAGCCGGCCTCGTGCTTCGTGCGCCTGGCAAACTGGCCGAACGTATCCGCCGGCGTGATACGCGTGGCATAGATGTAACTGCGCGGAAGACTCGTCTCGCCGTGCTGGAGCTTCAGCTTCTGCTCGAAGCATTTGATCGGCATGTCGACACGACGGGCGGTCAGCCACTCGACGTCCGCGGGAGACGTATCCGGCGGCGTCGGCATCGGCGGAATGCGCCAGCCGTCGCCATTGCGCGCCGCCTCCCGCATCTTGTCGATCGCCACCTCGTTGAGATCGAACAACGACTGGCCATCGCGCGGCACGAAGGCGTCGATATAGATCATCTGCGCGATACGCTCCCGCGCCCGGTCGGCGACGCCGGTCGCGACCATGCCGCCATAGGAATGCCCGACCAGCACGATATCGCGCAGATCCTCATATGAGATGACGCCGAGCATGTCCTGGATATGCGCCTCCAGGTCGAGCCCCTGATGCGCGAGGTGCGCGCGCTCGCCGAGCCCGGTGTAGCTCGGCGTGACCAGCCGGTGGCCGGCGCCCTGCATCAGGGGGTGCATCTTCTTCCACGCCCATCCTGCCGACCAGGCGCCGTGACAGACCAGAAAGGTTTTCGACGAACTCGCAGTCATGGGGATATTCCATTCCGATTGTCGTTGATGAGCGGCGATTTTGAAGTGTACCCACCGCTCGCGTGGTGTAAACGTCGCCGCAACGATCACAACAACGAGATAGGGATGACCCCGGCAAGCTACGCGGTCCTTTTCTTCGGCGCGCTAGCCGGTGGTTTCGTCTCCGGTCTCGCCGGCTTCGGCACTGCGCTGATGGCGCTCGGCATCTGGCTCTATGTGCTGCCGCCGACGCTGGCGGTGCCGCTGGTGCTGGTCTGCTCGGTAATCGCGCAGCTCTCGACACTGCCCTCGATCTGGAAACACATCGATTTCCGCCTGGTCTGGCCGTTCGTCATCGCAGGCCTGGCCGGCGTGCCCATCGGCATCCGGCTGATCGCACGCGCCGATCCCGACGTCTTCAAACTGACGATCGGCATCTTCCTGCTGGTGTTTCCGACCTTGCTGTTCCTGCAACGCAAGCCAATGTCGATCAGTTTCGGCGGCAAATGGGCCGACGCCGCGATCGGATTTGCCGGCGGCATCCTCGGCGGCCTCGCCGGACTGTCCGGCCCGCTGCCGATCCTGTGGGCGAGCCTGCGCGGCTGGGGCAAGGAACAGCGCCGCGGCGTGTTCCAGATCTTCAATTTCACGATCCTGGCGGCCGCGCTTCTGGTTCAGATCGCAAGCGGCCTGGTCAAGCCCGAGCTGATCTGGCTGACCGCCTGCGCGTTTCCGGGGACGCTGCTCGGCGCCTGGCTCGGCGCGCGGCTGTATCACGCGCTCAGCGACCGCAACTTTGCCGACGTGGTGCTGGTGCTGCTGTTTCTGTCCGGCGTAGCGCTGGTGTGGAACGGGCTGGCACCGCGATGATGAACCGCCACGGCACGCTGGCTGAGCCAATCACCCGACCGGCTCGAGACCAACGCGCTCGGGCGCAACCTCGCGCGCCAGCGGAGCGAGACGCTTCCTGAATTCGCGACGCAGCAACCACAAACTCAAACCGGCCTGCAGCGTCGTCGTCACGATCGACAAGTACCAAACGTGCTCGATCCGGAAGCCGGGCTGCGTCGAGAGCCAGATCACCGGCACCGCGTAGGTGACGAGCCGCACGGTCGAGCTCACCAGCACCGGCCTGGTGTTGCCGAGGCCTTGAAACATGCTGTTGCAGGTGAACACCAGTCCTTGCGCGACGAGATTCATCGAAACGAAGTACAGGAACTGGGCGGCGACGGCCATGGTCTCGCGATCGTTCGAGAAGCCGTCGAGCAGCAACCCCGGCTTCCAGTGCGCGAGAATCGTGAAGACGATCATGACGACGGTGCCGATCGACACCGCCTTGACGAAGGTCTCCTGCACACGCTTGCCATTGCCGGCGCCGAAGTTCTGTCCGGCGATCGGACCGGCAGCGAGCGCGACCGCCAATGCCGGCATCTGGATCAGGCCGAGCACGCGCGTACCGATGCCGAAACCGGCCTGCGCCGCCGGGCCGAAATCGCGCAGCACATAGTAGATCACGCCCATCCATGCGAAGATGAGCGCGAACTCACCACCCGCAGGCAAGCCGACATTGAGGATCCGCGCCCACTGGCGCAGCTGTGGACGCCATTGCGCGGGATCGAACCCGACATAGCGTTCCAGCTTGCGGAAATACGCGAACAACATCAGCACGCCGATCAGAACGGCGATCGAACTTGCCAGACCCGCGCCGGCAACGCCCAATGCATGACCGGTCCCCCAGCCGGCGATCAGGACCGGCGCCAGCGCGATGTTGATGATGACAGCGACCGCCTGCACCAGCATGCTGGGCCGCACGATGCCGGTCGCCCGCAGCGCTGACGCCATCACCTGGATGATGAATTGCAGCGCCAGTGCCGGCATGAACCACAACAGATAAATGGTGCCCGCGTCGACGGTGGCCTGGTCGGCTGCGATCGAGCGCATATAGGGGCGCGACAGCACGGCGCCGGCGCCGAGCGTCAGCAGCCCGCACAGCACCGACAGCACGATCGACTGATTGAACACGAGGTTGGCGTCGGCGCGGTCCTTGCGGCCGACCGCATGCGCGATCAGCGCGACGGTGCCGACGCCAAGCACCTGCATCAGCGCATTGACGAGGAAACCGGCATTGCCGGCTGCCGCCACGCCCGCAACGGCGGCATCGCCGAGACCCGCGACGAAGTAGAGGTCGACCAGTTGGCAGATCATGATCGTGATCATGCCGACCACGATCGGAGGCGCCATGGTCAATATGTGGCTCACGATGGAGCCGCGCGTGAGGTCTTTCATTGCAATTCCATTCTCAAATCCAGTCTCAATATCAACTCGGCGCGTGGCTGAAGAACATCAGCGCATCAGCCACGCGCCGTTGCATCATTCCGCCGCGACCTCGCCGAACTCGGTCGCCTGACGCTCGAACAAGCCGCGGTAGATACCGCCGGGACGCACGGCAAGCACCTCATGCGTGCCCTGCTCGACGATCTCGCCGCGATCGAACACCAGGATGCGGTCCATGCTGCGTACGGTCGACAGCCGGTGCGCGATCACGATCGCGGTGCGGCCCTTCATCAGCCGCTCCATCGCCTGCTGGATCAGCGCCTCGGATTCCGAATCGAGGCTCGAGGTCGCCTCGTCCAGGATCAGGATCGGCGCATCCGCCAGGAAGGCGCGCGCCAGCGCGACGCGCTGCCGCTCGCCGCCCGACAGCTTGACGCCGCGCTCGCCGACCAGCGTGCCATAGCCTTTCGGCAGCCGCATGATGAAGTCATGCGCATTGGCAAGCCGCGCCGCCTGCTCGATCGCATCCCCGCTGGCACCGGGCCGGCCGTAGGCGATGTTCTCCGCCAAGGTGCGATGGAACAAGATCGGCTCCTGTTGCACGATCGCGATCTGGCTGCGCAACGATTGCTGCGTCGCCTGCGCGATGTCCTGACCATCGATCAGGATCTTGCCGCCGGTGACGTCGTACAGCCGCTGCACCAGCTTGACGAAGGTGGTCTTGCCGGAGCCGGAGCGTCCGACCAGGCCGACGCGCTCGCCGGCGTCGATGTCGATCGACAGTCCATCATAGAGCGGCAGGCGATGGCCGCCATAGTGGAACGTGACGTCGTCGAACACGATGCGGCCGCCCTGGATGTCGATCGGCACGGCGCCTTCCGCATCGACGATGCCGAGCGGCTCGTCATGGATCTGCACCAGCTCCTCCATGTCGTTCACCGAGCGCTGCAGATTGTTGATGTGCATGCCGACGTCGCGCAGATAGGCGTGGATGATGTAGTAGCTGGTCAGCACATAGGTGACGTCGCCCGGCGTGGCGTGGCCCTGCGCCCACAGCAGGATCGCACCGCCGATCACCGAAGCGCGGAAGCACAGCAGGACGAGGAGCTGCGCCGTCGAGGTGTGGTTGTAGCGGAACCAGGTCCGCCGCACCCGGCGCCGCCAGCGGCTGATGACGCCGTCGAGCCGGATGTCCTCGCGCCTCTCGGCGCCAAAAGACTTCACCACCGCGTTGCAGGTCAAGGCATCGGCCAGCGTGCCGCCGACCTTGGTGTCCCAGGCGTTGGAGACGCGCGCGGCGGGCGCGACGTAATGCACCTGGAATAGCATGGTCATCGCGACATAGATCACCGACCCGATCGCGATCACGGCACCGAGCTGCGGCCAGTGCATGCCGAGCAGGATCATCGAGCCGACCAGCACGATGAACGACGGCAGCAGCGCCATCAGGATGGTGTCGTTCAGCAGATCGAGCGCCCACATGCCGCGCGTGACCTTGCGCACGGTGGAGCCCGCGAATGAGTTGGCGTGCCAGTCGGTCGAGAAGCGCTGCACCCGCATGAAGGCCTGCTGTCCGACATCGGACATGGTCTTCAGCGTGAACGGCACGATGGTCTGGATGCCGACCAGCCGCAGCAGCAGCGAGAGCGCGCCGAGGCCGACGATGGCGCCGAACGCCAGCATCGCCGCATGGCGTGCGGCTGCATCGGTGGCGCCCGCGGTCAGCGCGTCGACCAGATGGCCGGAAAATACCGGCATGAACAGGTCGGCGGCGGTCGCACCGAGAAAGCCCGCCGTCACGGCGAAGGCGCGCACCGGCTGCTCCAGCCAATGGCGGAACACGAATGGTAAGACGATCCGGATCGCGGCCGGTCGCTTGGTCGTCAGAGAGGTCATGGTACATTCCAGCCACGCATGCGCTGCGCCGGCCGGCTCCATCTGAGGCGACGCGCGGACGGAATCCGGCCGCAGGCGTCGCTGAAAACAATCGGTAAGGTGTTGGGAAGTTTGAATGATCGGGCATCGAACCCGATCAGCGCCGGGACCTAATGCGCGAGCGCGCCCAGCAGCATCGAACGCGGGCGCACGGTCTGCGAAACAAACGACATCATGTGCATCTCCCCGGTTCGTGAAACGATGGCGCTGCTTATAAATGCATCACGCGCGCTTGGCAAGATGACAAGCGCGTGAGTGCGGCAATGTGTCGATCGTGCAACGCTCTTCACGCCAGCGGGTGCACACCGCGCGCGCTGTTGGCGCGATCAGTGCGCATCGCCGCCGCCTGCGGTCATCGGCGGCGGCTTGTTGACGAACAGCACCAGCAGGCTGAGCGCGACATAGAACAGCGACAGCATGAAGAATGCGTCGCCATAGCTCATCACCTGGGCCTGGCGGTGCACGAGCTGCGAGAGCTGTTTCATCGCCATGGTGGCGGCATCGCCCATGCCTTGCAGGCGCTGGGTGAAATTGTTCAGCGTCTCGACCGCGTTGGCATTGCCCCAGGTCACGCGGTCCTGCAATCGCGAAATGTGCAGATCGGTCCGGTCGTTCAGCACCTCGTTGATGACGGCGAGCCCGACCGCGCCGCCGAGGTTGCGCATCAGGTTGAACAGGCCGGAGGCATTCTTGACGCGGTCAGGCTGCAGCGTCGCGAGCGCGATGTTGTTGGTCGGCACCATCGCGCACATCATGCCGATGCCGCGCAGGATCTGCGGCACCAGCAGCTCGTAGAAATCGTACTCGCGCGTGATCCAGGTCATCTGCCAGGAGCCGAGCGCGAAGGTGACGAGACCGAAGGCGATGATGTAGCGCAGATCAACCTTCTGCATCAGCCGCCCGACCACCGGCGCCATGAAGAACATCGTCAAGCCCGAGATGAACATGGTCTCGCCGATCATCAGCGCACTGTAGCCGCGAATCTCGGCGAGGTAGCGCGGGTAGACATAGGTGAGGCCATACAGCCCGATGCCGACGCAGAATTGCAGCACGCAGCCGACCGCGAAGTTGCGGTTGGAGAAGGCATAGAGATCGACGATCGGCTCCTCCGCGGTCAGCACCCGCCAGAAGAAGGCGATCGCCGAGACGAAGCAGACCGCGGCGCAGATCGCCACCGAAGTGTCCTGAAGCCATTCATATTGCGGGCCTTCTTCCAGCACATATTCGAGCGAGCCGAGGAAGCCGCCCATGAAGATCAGGCCCCACCAGTCGAAGCGCTCCAGCAGCGCGAAGTTCGGCTGGTCGAAATCGACCAACGCCAGCACGCCGATGGTGATGATGATGCCGGGCACGATGTTGATGAAGAACAGCCAGTGCCAGGACATCAGGTCGGTGATGTAGCCGCCGACGGTCGGGCCCACGGTCGGAGCCAGCGTCGCGACCAGGCCGATGATCGGCGCCACGATGTAGAATTTGGAGCGCGGGAAGATCGTATAAGCCGAGGCGAACACGGTCGGGATCATGCCGGCGCCGAGAAAGCCCTGCAGCGCGCGCCACAGAATCATCTGCTCGATCGACGAGGCGAAGCCGCACAACAGGCTCGACACCGTGAAACCGATCGCCGAGATCGCGAACAACAGCCTGGTGCCGAGCGCGCGCGACAGGAAGCCGGACAGCGGGATCGCGATCACCTCGGCGATCAGATAGGCAGTCTGCACCCATGACACTTCGGTCGACGACGCCGACAGGCCGGCCTGGATCTCGGTCAACGACGCCGAGACGATCTGGATGTCCAGGATCGACATGAACATGCCGAACACCATGATGATGAAGGCAAACAGCCGCTTCGGCTGGATGCGCTCGGACTCCGGCGCGCCGGTCATCATCGAAGGCGAGGCAGTGGTCGCGTCGGCCATGGACTCATCAGGCTCCGAGCCTCGGACCGCGTCCGAGGCTTCAAGGCATCACTGCGGATGGATCATCATCGGCGCGTCGAGGTCGGTATCGGCGTCGGCATCGGCCGCGCCCTCCCGCGTGTCGACCGTGGTGTAGACCGACATGCCGGCGCGCAGCATGCCCTGCTTCGCGACGCTGTTCGGCACCCGGATGCGGACCGGCAGGCGCTGCACGATCTTGGTGAAATTGCCGGTGGCATTGTCGGGCGGCAGCAGCGTGAACACCGAGCCCGCCGCCGGCGAAATGCTGTCGACGACGCCGGTGAACTTGCGGAAGCCGTAGGCGTCGACCTTGATCGTCACCCGCTGGCCGGGACGGATGCGCTTGAGCTGGGTCTCCTTGTAGTTGGCATCGATGAAGACGCCGTCGAGCGGCACCACATTGCCGAGCCGTTGCCCGACATTGATGTAGTCGCCGGTGTTGACGAGGCGGTTGGAGAAGGTGCCGTCGACCGGTGCGCGGACGTTGGTGAATTCGAGATCGCGCTCGGCCTTGGCGAGCTGGGTCTGCAACTCGGCGAGCTGGGCGCGGGCCTCGGCCTGCTGCGCCTTGGTCACCTCGACATTGTCCTTGGCCGCATCATAGGCCGCCTGCGCGGACCGCACGCTGGCTGCGCCCTGGTCGCGGCCGGCTTCCGAGACTTCGAAGGTGGCGCGCGAGGCAAAGCCCTTGGTGCTCAGCGCCTGCTGGCGGTCGAAATCGAGATCGGCACGCTTCAGGCCGGCCTGCGCCGACACCAGCTGCGCCTGCGCCTGCTCGACCGAGCTCACCGCAGCCGCGACCTGGCGGCCGATCCGATCGATCGTCGCCTGCTGGGTCGCGATCCGTGTGCGGGCAGCGTCGACCGCGATGCGATAGTCGCCGTCATCGATCCGGAACACCACGTCGCCGGCGCGTACCAGCGTATTGTCGCCGGGCAGGATCGCCGCGATGTGGCCCGCGACGCGCGCGCCGAGCATGGTGTTGTTGGCGCGGACATAGGCGTCGTCGGTCGAGATATAGAAGCGTCCGACCAGCACGTAATAGGTGGCATAGCTCGCAGCGGCGAGCGCCAGCAGGCCGATCACACCGATCATCACGAATTTGCGCTTGCTGGATTTCGGCGCCGGCGCGGCGGGAGATGCGGTCGGCTGCTCGGGCGCAGAAGCGGGCGGCGCCTCGGCGGGACGCCTGGCCTCGTCAGCCCGGCCCTGCTCGCCGAGATCGCCGGATGCGTCGCGCGCCATCGCGTCCTCGGCCATCTCAGGCTCGGACCGAACAATGCGTGCAGCCTGGTCTCGTGCTGCGGCCATAGCCGAGGCTCCCCATAAAAAATCTCGACGCCCGCAGTGGCGAAATAAGGGCCGTGCGGCGCATCGTCACTCCCACCAATATCATTGACCGAACGGTTCGGTCAATCTATATTCCCGTCCCATGGATTATAAGGCTTCGATTCTTCGCGTGCGCATTTTCGGTTGAGTTCTTTCGCGAGAAGCTAAATCAATGGTTGCAGCACCCCGAACCACCCTCCACGCCATCGGCGAGGAGGAATCCTCGAAACGCCGCCAGATCCTGGACGGCGCCCGCAAGGTATTCCTGGAGCTCGGCTTCGATGGCGCCAGCATGGGCGAGATCGCCCGCGCTGCCGCCGTCTCCAAGGGCACGCTCTATGTCTACTTTCCGGACAAGGCCGGGCTGTTCGCCGCGATCGTCGAGGAGGAGAAGCTCGAGCAGGGCAGGGTTGATTTCAACTTCGATCCGGCGCGCGACGTCGACACCACCCTCCCCGAATTCGGCCGCGCCTATATCGCGCTGCTGTGCCGGCCGGGCGGCGGCTCGGCGATCCGCACCGTCATGGCGATCGCGGAGCGGATGCCCGAACTCGGCAGCCAGTTCTACACCCACGTCATCGCCTACACGGTGGACCGCTTTGCCACCTATCTGGAGGCGCGTGGGGCACTCGGCGAGCTGGAGATCGATGATTATCAACTCGCGGCCTGGCAGTTCATGCATATGTGCCAGGCCTCGCTGTTCCAGGCGTTCATCTTCCAGGCCAGTCCGTCGCCATCGCCGGAGCGGATCGCGACCGTCGTCGACAGCGCGACGCGGGTGTTCTTCGCTGCGTACCGGCCGCGGGCGAGTTAATCCCCTGCATCATTGCGGGGGCGTGAACGCACAAATTCCGAGCCGTCGGCGAATGTCCGCATCGCTACGAATTCCGGACTCAGGTTGGACAAGCGAAGCCCGACGATCGGTCGATGGCGAAAGGCCGGCGACATGAAGCATGGCCATGGCGGCGTCTGATGCTTCAAGCGCCACGGTCATTCACGCTCCTGAGCTGATCGCGATAAGCCGTCCAGCATTCGTCGTTTCCGGAAAGCTCGACGCCTCCGGTGGCTTCAAGTCGTGCCGCTTGTTCGATGATGCGAGCGGCCAGGACGAGTTTTTCACCGGCCTGCTGCGGCGCGGCGCGGAGTGCGCTTGGCGCGAAATCGATTGTCGTCAGCTTATCGACCGCAAGCCTCAGCAAGCGTCCAAGCAAGATCATCTCCAGCGATCCGATCCAGTTTGTTGCTATGGTCCGGTACCGCGGACGAGCCGCGTTCGCGAATTTGTCGTCAAGCAGCACGCTCTCGCGCGGCCAGGCCGCGGACATCATTCCAGCGAGCCATTCGCCGGCGCGGACCGAGCCTTCGCCGCGCGCACCGAGCTTAGCTTTGAGCATGCGGATTTCGGTCGGCTCGCCCTGCCCCTCCATGAACAAAATGCCGACCGAGGCAATTGCAGAGAGCGCATTCAGATCATCGCAGCCAGTCGGCCGGAATGCCGGCTGGTCAAAATCCGCTCCCGGATAGCGTGGCGCAGGCTTGCCCGGCGCAAGCCAAACGTCTGCCACGACCTTGAGCTTGTTCGCTTCGCGGGCCAGCTCCGCTGCGTGTTCGTATTTCTGAACTGTGTAGTAGCGCTCATGCTCGCGATGGTAAGTCGCGATGTTGTCGAGAGCTGCGAGGTTTGACAGGGTTGCAGCGCGACCGCCCTCGCCTGTGGTCCCACCTTGCGCGGTTGTCGAGCCCGGCATCGCCATGCTTTCGCCAGCGAGAGGAGCCATTCGGCTTACGGCCCGCGTCAGGTTTTCGGAGGCAAGCTCACGAAGCACAGACCGAATCCTTGCCGCCGAGTGCGGCATCCCTTCCGCATCCGCCAGCGCTCGCGCTGCCGGTCGCAAACATGCGGACGCTGAGAGCGCTGCGACAGCTTTCTTGAGTTCATCCCAACTCGACGCAGGATTGAGCAGGCTATCGCCATGTCTCGCCAATCCTTCCGCAGCTCGGCTGCACCAGTTCACCAGCTCGGGTGCGGACCGGCCAGCCTCCAAGGTACTTGTTGCCTGTAGCGCGGACACCGCATCGTCGAAAGATAGACGCTGGAAATCAGCCGTCACGGTTTGTGCTCCACCAGGTGCCAAGGTGCCAAGGTTCAATCGAAGCGCCAACGATGTTGCTCGCCCATCGATGTGACGCAGACTGCATCAGGGAGCTTGCCTGTCGGCAAGGCGCACGGGCCGCCATCCCTGCGAAGCGCAATCGCAGGGATCCCATTTGCTTCAACGTATCGGAACGGCGCGACTTGATCGAGCGGTTTTCCTAGTTCGCCGCCGCGTTGACCTTCGGCGCCGCGACGTTGTCCTGCTCCAGCTCCTCGGGCAGTCCGGCGAAGCGACGCAACGCTTTTGCCATCTTCACCCGGCCGCCGACGCCGGTGATGATGACGTCGACCATCACGAACGACGAGTGGAAGTGGCCGTTGCCCTTGAGCTGCTCGACCTTGACGCCAGCCTTGGCGAGCGCGTCGCCATAGGCATTGCCCTCATCACGCAGCGGATCGAATTCCGCGGTGGCGATGAATGCCGGCGGCAGGCCTTCGAGCTTGCCGCGCAGCGGTGCTGCGCGCGGATCGGTGCGATCGGCTGGCGAGCAGTACAGGTCCCAGAACCAGAACATCAGCCCGCGGGTCAGGAAATAGCCGATCGCGTTCTCGATATAGGACGGACGATCATAGGTGCTGTCGGTCACCGGACAGATCAGGAGCTGGCCCGCGATCTCCGGCCCGCCGCGATCGCGCGCGAGCTGGCAGGTGACGGCCGCGATGTTGCCGCCGGCGCTCCAGCCCGCGACCAGCACCGGCCCTGCCCTGCCGCCGAGCTCGGCGGTGTGGGCCGCGATCCAGCGGGTCGCCGCATAGCCATCCTCGGCCGCGGCCGGGAAGCGATGCTCGGGCGCGTGGCGATAGCCGACGCTGACGATGATCATGCCGGTGCGCCGGCACAGGTCGCGGCAGAACGGATCGTCCGACAGCTCGTCGCCGAGCACCCACCCGCCGCCGTGGAAATACACCACGATCGGATGCGGCCCCGGCGTCGCCGGCCGGTACAGCTTGTACGGCAGCGGGCCGTCGGCGCCCTGCAGCACGCCGGTGCCGACCTCGCCGACCGGCCGTCCCGCGGGACGGCCCTTGTTGAACTCGGCGAGGAAATCGCGCGCGCCCTGCGCGCCCATCGTCTCGAGCGGCGGCAGGTTCATCCCGCCGAGCATGTTCAGCACCAGTCGCACATCCGGTTGCAGGCGAACGACCTCGCCGTCATTGCACTGCGCGGCAACACCGGGACCCGAGAGCCTGAAACCGAGCATGCCGCGGCCGACCACCTCGTCGCAGATGCTGCGATATGGCCCGACGCCGCCGGTGTAGGGCATCACGCCCTGCGGCTTGCCGGGCACGTTGGCGCCGGTGTACCAGGTGTTGGCGAGCCGGTGCAGCGTCAGCGTCGCGCAGTCGGCCATGTGGCGCTCCCAGCCGGCCTGCGCGGTCTCGGTCGCCTCCATCGTGGTGTAGCCGGCATCGCGCAGCGCGGCGATGCGCTCGACCACCCAGTCGACATGCTGCTCGATCGACACCGCCATGTTCGACAGCACCGACGGGCTGCCGGGGCCGGTGATCATGAACAGATTGGGGAAGCCCGCGACGGTGACGCCGAGATAGGTCTGCGGTCCGTGCGCCCAGACATCGGACAGCGACTTGCCGCCGCGCCCGGAGATCGGATGCACCGCCATGATCGCGCCGGTCATCGCATCGAAGCCGGTGGCGAACACGATGACGTCGACATCGAAGCTGCGCTTGTCGGTCACGATGCCATTCGCGGTGATCGCCTTGATCGGCTCCTGCCGCAGATTCACCAGCGTCACGTTCGGACGATTATAGGTCGCATAGTAGTTGGTATCGAGGCAGGGCCGCTTGGCGCCGAACGGATGATCGTGCGGGGCCAACGCCGCCGCCGTCTCCGGATCCTTGACCGCGGCCGCGATCTTCTCGCGGATCAAGTCGGCGACCAGCCTGTTGCCGTCGACATCGACGGCCTGATCGGCCCAGAGCTGGCTCAGGATGTGGACGAGATCGCCCGCCGCCCACGCCTTCTCGAAACGCTCGCGGCGCTCGGCATCGCTCAACTGCCAGCTCACAACCGTCTGCTGCGGATACGGTACGCCGGCCATCGACTGGCGCGCCTGCTCGCGATAGGCCGCGCGATCGCTCTCGAAGAACGTCTTGCGATCCTCAGGTGCCGGGCCGTTGCCCGCCGGCAATGCGAAATTGGGCGTGCGCTGGAACACGGTGAGTTGCGCGGCCTGCTCGGCGATCAACGGGATCGACTGGATGCCCGACGATCCCGTCCCGATCACGGCGACGCGCTTGCCCTTCAGGTCGACGCCCTGATGCGGCCAGCGGCCGGTGAAATAGATCTCGCCCTTGAAGTTCTTGACGCCGTCGATCTCCGGCGGCTTCGGCGACGACAGGCAGCCGGTCGCCATGATGTAGTAACGGCACGAGACGTTGGCGCCATTGTTGGTCGAGATCAGCCAGCGTTCGCTCGCATCGTCCCACGTCGCCTGCGTGACCTTGGTGCCGAACCTGATGTCGCGGCGCAGATCGTAGCGGTCGGCGACGAAACCGAAGTAGCGCAGGATCTCCGGCTGGGTCGCGTATTTCTCCGACCAGGTCCACGCCCGATCGAGCTCGGGATCGAAAGTATAGCTGTAATCGATGGTCTGGATGTCGCAGCGCGCGCCGGGATATCTGTTCCAGTACCAGGTGCCGCCGACATCGGCGCCCTCTTCGAGCGCGACGGCCGAGAGGCCCGCCTTGCGCAGCCGATGCAGCAGATAGAGACCGGCGAAACCTGCACCGACGACGGCGACATCGACTTGCTGCGTGGTTCCGCTGTGCGTGGAGTCCGAAGCGCGTGCTGCAACTGCTGCGTCTGGCATGCCAATCCTCCCGTATGTTTTGATTTGACGGAAGGCTAGTCCTGCGTTTTCAGTTTGTCATCACGACAAACGCAATCCGAGGTCGCCGCAATTGTGACACGCGCGGCCTGGAACGAAACGCGCAGCGCGTAGACGCAAGTGGCTTGGCCGCGGGCCAAGTTGCGGGAGCCGCCGCTGGCACCCGATCCGCTTTCCCGCGCTTGCGAGCAGGAGGCCGCGCAAATGCGCGCCCGATGACAGACTCCGCCAAGCAATCCGGTGGCGCCGCATCTGTGCGATATTGCTTTGCTGCCCTCAGGCGCCGACAGGAGGCGCGCAGGAATTGCCGTCCAATGCAGCTCTCCCGAGGCCCCAACGGTTTAGGTGGATTTGCGCCATGGCAGCAGCATCGACACGCGCTCTCGATAGCGGCGATATTCGTCACCGAAGACGCCGATCAGGTCGCGCTCCTCCAGCCAGATGCCGACGAAGATGTATGTCGTCGTCACCGCCGAGAACAACAAATGGCCGACGGACATGGTCGGCGCCGCCCAGAAAGCGATGATGAATCCGAGATAGATTGGATGCCGCACGAAATGATAGAATAGCGGTGTACGAAAGCGCGGCGCCGGCATCTCGCGGCCGACCAGATTGACCGCTACTTGGCGCAGTCCGAACAGCTCGAAGTGATTGATAAGAAACGTCGAGGTCAACACGACCAGCCAGCCGACGAATGACAGGCAAGTCATTGCCGTCGCAATACGCGCGTCGCTGATCTGCCACACCACCTGCGGCATTGGCCGCCATTGCCAGAACAAGAGCGCGAGCGCCAGGCTCGCCAGCAGGACGTAAGTGGTGCGTTCGACGGAAGGAGGAACGAATCTTGTCCACCATCTCTTGAACTGCGGACGCGCCATCACGCTGTGCTGAACGGCGAAGATGGACATCAGCACCAGATTGACGATGAGCGCCACCGTCGTCGGTCCTGTCGATCCGCTGTCGATCGTCTTTGGCACCAACAGATTTTCAACGAAACCGATGGCGTAGAGGAATGTGACGAAGAATACGACGTAGGCGACGACGCCATAGAGGAACGCGATAATTCGTCCGACGACGTTGCCTCGATCCGTGTCGGCGTTCTGGATAATCTGGGTCATGGTCTCCTCCATCGGGAGCAAAGGGATTGCGATTTGGAAAGCGCGCAGCATGACCAGGCCGGGACCGAAAAGCCTTGTCCGGTCCTTGATTTTTCCGTGAGATAGGCGTGATTATTTCGCGAGCCGGTTGACTTGGCAGGCAGCAGGACGGCGACGTGTTATTTCGATTTTCGGATCATCGACTTGATACCGACCTTCGGGAGCTGCGCCGCGGCACCGAGGCTGTTGCCGTGGAACCGCAAGTGTTCGACCTGCTGGTTTACCTGGTGGAGAACCGCGATCGCGTCGTCAACAAGGACGATCTCCTCGCCTCGATTTGGGGCGGCCGAATTGTGTCGGATTCCACCTTGACCAGTCGCATAACCGCCGCGCGCAAGGCGATTGGCGACAGTGGAGAAGAACAAAAACTGATCCGCACCATTGCGCGCAAGGGTTTTCGCTTCGTCGGCGAGGTGCACAGCTCGGAGACTGGTCAACCGGCGCGTGCCGAGCCGGCTGAGAAGGGTCACGAGCGGC
The DNA here is from genome assembly GCF_002831585.1 of Bradyrhizobium sp. SK17. Classification (GTDB taxonomy): domain Bacteria; phylum Pseudomonadota; class Alphaproteobacteria; order Rhizobiales; family Xanthobacteraceae; genus Bradyrhizobium. The sequence goes on from NZ_CP025113.1 coordinate 7,254,614, forward strand.
CACGCCCCGCCTTGCTGCTCCCTGACCGGCCCGCCATCGCCGTATTGCCCTTCACCAACATGACCGACGATCCGGCGCAGGACTATTTTTCCGACGGCATCAGCGAGGACATCATCACCGCGCTGTCTAAGCTGCGCTGGTTCTTTGTCATCGCGCGCAATTCGTCCTTCATTTACAAGGGCAAGTCAGTCCACATGAAGCAGATCGCCGACGAGCTTGGCGTCGGTTATGTGGTCGAAGGCAGCGTGCGTAAAGTCGGCGATCGTGTGCGGATCACGGTGCAGCTCAACGACGCGACGACCGGCAGCCACGTCTGGGCCGAGCGCTATGATCGCGACTTGGCCGACGTTTTCGCGGTGCAGGACGAGATCACCGAAGCGATCGTGGCGGCGATCGAACCGCAGCTCTTTGCCGCGGAGAATTTTCGTGCCAGACGCAAGCCCCCGGACAGCATGGATGCCTGGGACCTCGTGATGCGAGCGCTGTCGCATTACTGGCGGGTGACGCGTCAGGACAATCTGGTCGCGCAGGCCTTGCTGGAGAAAGCGATCGCGATCGATCCAAACTACGGGCAAGCGTTGGGGGTGCTCGCCACGAGCTATATGTTTACCGCTCATATGGGCTGGCAGGAAATGGCTCCGGCAACGGAAATCTCGGAGCGGCTGGCCAAAGCCGCAATTCGCGCCGACAGCGAGGATCCGTGGGCTCACAGTGCCCTGGGTTATGCCTATCTCTTTGTTCGCCGCTTCGACGATTCATTGGCGGAACTTGAACTGGCGTTGCGGCTCAATCCGAACTTCGCATTTGCGCAGGGGATGTTCGGCCTGTCGCTGTGCTATAGCGGCCGCTGGGAAGAAGGCGATCTGGCCGCAGGGCGCGCGCTGCGGCTGAGCCCGCGCGATCCGTTTTCAGCAGTCTACTGTGGCATTGCTTCCTACGCCCAATTTCTCGGCTGCAACTATGATGAGGCGATGAGATTCGCGCGTGAAGCCGTCCGTCAGCGCGATGATTTCGTTGGTGCGCACCGGGTGCTGACCGCGGCCGCGGGTATGGCCGGACAAGGCGATGTGGCCAAGTCCTCCTTGCAAGAGCTTCGACGCGCGCAGCCCAACATCTCGCTAGCCTGGATCGCGAGCCAAATGCCGATCAAGCTGGACGCAGACCGCCAGCGCTATCTGGAGGGCTTTCGCCGCGCGGGACTGAATTGACTGCTGCGGATGCGGAGTGGACGTCCAAGTCCGTCCGGCACCAGATGTCATCGGTCAGTCGAGCAGAGTTCAGACACGTGTCGCTCGGCCGCGAGCGGATCTGCACGAGGCGCCGCTTGTTCTCGGTTGCGGACCGAGGACAGAGAATTGAGTTATTGGACCTCGGCCACCTTCGGTCCGGATGACGGCATCTGCGCGTTGGTTGCCGAGGGCCGGTTCGGCGGCGATGTCTGGTCAGGCGATCGCAGCGCGGCGTCGGGCGCTGGCTGGGATGGTCGACGAGCCGAGGTTGCCGGAAGCACGATCACTTTCGCACCGACCTTCACCCGATCATAGAGGTCCGAGACGTCCTCATTGGTCAGCCGGATGCAGCCGGACGACACCCGCTTCCCGATCGTATCGGGCTTGTTGGTGCCGTGAATTCGATATTCGGTATCACCCAGATACATCGCCCGGGCGCCGAGCGGGTTGGTGGGACCGCCCGCCATGAATCGTGGCAGATAGGGCTGACGCACGAGCATCTCGGCAGGCGGGCGCCAATCCGGCCATTCCGTCTTGCGGGCCACGGTCTGTTCACCGGACCATGTGAAACCCTCGCGTCCGACACCGATGCCGTAGCGCATCGCCTGGCCGTCGTTCAGGACGAGATAGAGGAATGTGTTTCCGGTATCGATGATGACGGTGCCGGTCGGTTGGCGACTGGCGTAGTCCACCACCTGCCGAGCAAATCTTCCGGGACCATCAGCGGCTTTGGGCGGCTCGACCAGAGGCGCCGGGGCCGGGGCTGGAACCGACACTGGTGCCGCGACCGGAGCCGGAACTGAGGCTGCGACACGAACTGGAGTTGATATGTGAGCTGGCGTTGACGGCGCCGCAGCCTGCTGCGCGGACGGCTTGCGTACCGGTTGAACGCTCGCCGGACGAGACAGCAAACCGTACCCCAGGGCGGCAGCGGCGATGACGCCAACTGCTACTCGTCCAGCCACCGGGAGCGCGAGCGCTTCTGTCTTTCCACGTTTTGCCCGCTTGGCCATATCTTTCCCCGGATTGCTCTACCCGGCGGAGGTAACCAGCAGATTTTAATAAACTCCGAACCGATTTTGCCCAGGCAGGAAATCGCCAAGCGTCGTTAACGCCAACTCTTGCCCGGAAGATTGAGGGCCTCAGATCGACCGCATCAATCCGCCATCGACGCGGATGTTCTGGCCGGTGATGTAGCCCGCGCCGTCGGAGACGAGGAAGGCGATGGTCGCGGCGATCTCCTCCGCCTTGCCGTAGCGCTTCATCGGCACGCTGTCGCGGCGTTCGCCGGTTTCCGGCAGGCTGTCGATCCAGCCCGGCAGCACGTTGTTCATGCGGACATTGCTGGCGGCGTAGCTGTCGGTGAACAGTTTGGTGAACGCGGCGAGCCCGGCGCGGAACACGGCCGACGTCGGAAACATCGCGCTCGGCTCGAACGCCCAGGCGGTGGAGATGTTGACGATCGCCCCCGACTTCTGCGCCTGCATGTGAGGCGCGACCAGACGCGTCGGGCGGATCACGTTCATCAGATACACGTCAAGGCCGGTGTGCCACTGCTCATCGGTCAGTTCTAAGACGCCGGCGCGCGGGCCATGCCCGGCGCTGTTGACCAGGGCGTCAATGCGGCCCCAGCGCGCCATCACGCCGTCGACGGCGCGCTTCAGATCGTCGTTCGACTGGTTCGAACCGGTGAAGCCGATGCCGCCGAGTTCGCCGGCCAGCGCCTCGCCCTTGCCGGACGACGACAGGATCGCGACGCGAAACCCATCGGCGGCCAACCGCCGCGCCGCCGCCGCGCCCATGCCGCTGCCGCCCGCGGTGACGAGTGCGACCTTCTCCGAAGCCATGATCTGATATCCCTGTTGATGACGAAACCAACATCTATCATCAGGAATTGCGCGGCGCGACACCCGGCGAGCGGAGCTACTTGCGGAACACCTGCTTTGACTCGGCTTCGAACCTGGCGACAGGCCGGTCCATCTGCCACAGTTCGATATCGTGATGATCGACAAGACGGCTGGCCGACGTGATCGCCGCATCGTCGTCGCTGCAATCCATGTTGACGACGCCGATCGATCGGCTGTGCGGTCCAACGATATAGGCGCGATAGGTCGTCATCTTCGTTCTCCGGCTGCCGCGGATGTCGTCCGCAGGAATACCCGGCGCGAACATGAGCACGAGCGCGTATGAATGCGAGATGGGTTGCTTCGTGATCTTATAGAGATGGAATAAGCGCCTGCTGCGTACCCTGGCACCACGCAAGGGGCCGATCAAAAGGCGCTCAGGCCTGTGCGCCGCCCTTGACCAGCTTCGCCACGGCCGCGACCAGTTCGTCCGGCGAGAACGGCTTGTTCAACAGCACGCTATCCGGCACGCCCCGGGTCGGCCACTCGTCGCCGCCGCCGCCGGTGATATAGAGCACCGGGAACGACGGATCGATCTCGCGGGCACCACGCGCCACACGCCAGCCGTCGAGCCGGCCGAGCAGGCGGATATCGGTGACGAGTGCGCTGTATTTGGTGCGAAACGCCTTCAGCAGCGTCAACGCCTCCTCGCCGGAGCCCGCGATCGCGGGCTCATAGCCGCCATCCCTCAGGGCGTCCTCGACCATCATCTGAAGATCACGATCGTCTTCGATGACGAGAATGATCGGCGCGTCTTGCAAAGCTATCCCCCAGAAATCAGCCGGGTGCGCCCGGCTCAGCGAGCATATGCAACAAGAAAATGGCTACCGTTTGCACGGCGCCACCCAGTAAAAATACGGGTATCAGACGCGTCCTATTCGTCGGCGAATTCGTCTTCTTCGCTGCCCCCCGCTTTACCCCGCGGAGCCGGCTTTCTGCCGCCAAGCGATCCTGTGACATAAGGTTCGCGCGTTGCATAGGGGTTACGTCCGCCGCCAGCGCGCGCCGCGACCTCCTCGCCGGAGACGGCGGCCGGCTGGCAGATCAATCGCCGGCTGGCCCGGCGCATCAGGTCCACATGGATGTGGTCGTAGTGGTAGACATTGGAGCCCGGCGCCAGCACCGTGGTGAAGTGCTGGCAGGCAGCGGCCTGCACGTCGCGCAGGAAACCCTGCTCTTCCGGCAAGCCCTTCCAGCCATCCTTCACCGTGATGCGGCGACCGTCGGCGAGCGTGAACGCCGCGATGTCGAGCGCATTGCCGAAGGCGTGCTCGGAGATATGAGCGTGCGAATTGCCATTCATGCCGCGGCAGGAATAGGCCGAGATCTGCTTGATCTCGACGACGCGCGCACCGAACCAGCGCTGCGCGGCCGGCTGCACGGAATCGGCGAGCCAGCGCTCGAGCACCGAGACGATCGGACACGCCAGCGTCGCCGCCGGCTTCACCGCAACCGGGCCGACCGCCATCACCGGATTGCCGCCCGACGGACCGAGCCGTGGCGGCTGCTGCGAATAAGGCGCCGGTGAATACGGCGCGGCCGCGCCCTCACGCTGCGGATTGGAAGGCAGGCCGGGATAATAGGGTCGCTCGCCGCGCGCATCGAGCGAGCCATCGGGCGGCAGGTCGATCTCGCCCTGCTGCGGTGGCACGCCGGGCGCCGACAGCGACACCGGCCCGCTCGGCTGACTGCCATAGTTCGGCTGGCCGACGGCCTGATCGGAATATGGCCCCTGCGCGGGCGGCGGGCTCGGCTGCCGGTTGATCGGCCAACGCGGCTGATTGCCGACCGACGCCGGCGGACGCAGGCTGTCGTCGGCAAATCCGTAAGCTGAACTGGCTTCGCCGAGTGCGGCGACCTTGAGCGGGAACTCGGCGCCGCAAACGCCGGGGCCGGAGATCGGATCGATGCGGACCAGGTCGGCGCTTTCCTTGACCGCACCGGATTTCAGGCATGCGGCCTCAGCCTCGGCCCGCCACGGTTCACGCTCGGCAGTCTGGAACAGACCGCGGCCACAACCAGCCAACGACACAAGGACAAGGGAGCCGACGAGATACAAACGAACTCCACGCGTCATGGCGCGGAGGTTCTGCGAATTTGATTAAAGACTCTTCAACGCATTTCGACTGAATGATTTCAGGCGTTCTTAACCATGCGTTGGAACCGGGCGATGCGTCCTGCGCTGCGATGCCCGCGCTATTCGCCGTCGCCGGTTTCGTGACGATACAGGTCAGGCAAAAAATGCTCGAACAATCCGACCTCCTCGATGTTGTGCCGTAGCCACGCAAGCCCGTGGGCGTGATCGAAGCCGAAGCGCTGGATCAGCGGATTGATCAACCGCATCCAACCCTCCGCAGCCCCCACCAGAAGCCGATTTTCATATCGCGTGCCTTCGCTCACGCGGGTGAAGCTGTATTCCATGCACACGACGCCGCGAATACCGTGGACGGTCGGATGATGGATGAAGCCGTCTTCATCGAGCTTCTCGATGGTGGTCACGGTATCGACCGCATAGCGCGCGTTGGCGCCGAGATATTCGCGCAACCGGATCCGCGCGCCCGGACCGATCGAGCCATCAGGCAGCCGTCGCGCGTAGCTTGCATGGACGTGATCGTAAGGATGCCAGGCACGGTAGCGATTGATCCGCTTGTTGCCGACGATCACATCGCCTTCGAGATGCGAGAACCACCACACCAGCATACGCGGCGTCACGCCTTTGATGATCTGGTGGCGGATCCAGTAGGACAGCCGCCCGTCGGCCAGCCGCTCGGCGCCGCATTCGGCAGATCCCATCGGCTTCATCGGCCAAGGCACGAGCGAGGGCTCGGCCGGACGCGCGTGGCTCGCCGGATACGCCTGATGGTCGCGTTGCTCGGAAGGATCGAGGATCAGGGGCAACGAGGACATCGCGTCTTGCTCTCGGATTTAAACTATATAGCAACTACTATATCTTTTTCCAACGATCAAGCAACTGCTATACAGTTGCCTCATGAGCGAAAGATCATCCGCACGGCGCGGACCGGCACCAACCAAGCACCTCGACATCCTCTGGACGGCAGTCGAGCTGTTCGGCCGGCAGGGCGTCGGACAGACCACCACCCGGCAGATCGCCGCGGCCGCCAACACCACCGAGCGAACGCTGTTCAAGCACTTCGCCAGCAAGGACAGGCTGGTCGAAGCCGTGATGCGCGAGGCCGTGATTGCGCAACTGGCGCCGGCATCCCTGAACGCGCTGCGTCAGACGATCGGCGAAGCTCAGGACGATCTGGTGGCCTGGCACCGATCACTGCTGCACGAACGCATGCAGGCGACCGGCAAGGCGACCGAACTCACGCGGCTGCTGCTGGTCGAATTGCTGCGCGACGAGACCGTGCGCAAGCAATTCGGCAAGCAATGGCAGTCTGCGGCCTGGAAGCCACTCGTCGCACTGTTGGTCAAACTGCAGGGCGAGAACAAGCTGCGCACGGACCTCGACGCCGCTGCGCTCGCGCGCATGTTCCTTTCATTGAACGTCGGTCACCTGGTTGGCCGCTTCATCCTCGCGCCCGGGGCACGCTGGAACGATGAGCAGGACATCGCGGCGATTGCCGAGCTGTTCGCGCACGGTGCGCGTCCGGCCAATGGCTGAACAGCAACCGTGCGCGGACCTTGTCTCCATCACCACGTATAGCGGACGACGCCCTTGCCGCCATAGGACGAGGTGACGTCGGAGAATTCGCCTTCGAAGGTGAGTGCTGCCGACCAGCCGCTGGTCCAGTTCATCGCCGCCGTCGCGGTGGTGAGGACTGCGTCGCTTGCCGGCGCCGCGCCGTTGACGACAAAGGACGCGCCGGGCAGCGACTGGAAGGTCGCGGCAACGGCGCGATCGGTGTTGTAGTCATGCGCCCAGGCAAGGCGTCCGCGCAGGCTGAGAACACCGTCCTGTAGCGCGATCGAGCGGTCGCTGCGCACGCCGAGTTCGCTGCGCGTGGCGGTGACGGTCTTCGCCGCATAGGCCAATGCGAAGGCGCTCGAACCGGACAGCACCTGCTCGGCATAGCCGGGCAGATCGTAACTCGTGACCTGTCCAGCGGCGTAGGGCGTGAGCGCGAGTTGCCACGGCGTGATGAAGCGATAGCCGCCTTCGATCCGTCCCGACACCGCATTGGCATTGAACTGCGCGCGCAGCCGGTCGACGCCGGCGATCGTCACGGTGCGATCGGTGGTGACGTCCTGCCAGCCATAGGCCAGTGCGCCGGAGAGGTAGGCCGGGCCGAATCCCTGCCGGATGAAGGCGCCGGCCTGGAACAGGTCGGAACGTCCACCGCCGAGCGCGTTGGCCACGGTGAAGTTGGTGCCGCCGCCGGCAAGTGCGAAGCCCGCGACCGTCTCGGGAGCGATCCGGTAATCCGCACCAACCGCCACACCGAAGATCCGGCTAGCGCTCGAATTCGATCCGGTGACCGTGTTGCCGTCGGTGTTCTGCCCACCGCCGAAGCCGGCAGCCCAGATGCTCCAGCGCTGCTCGAAGGTCTGCGCCGCCGGCGCCTTGCGGGAGATCGCGGCATAGGCGTCGCGCGCGCCCTTCGCACCCGACAGGCCGGTCGACGCGTAGCTCATGGCGTCGTCGGCGAATTGCAATGCGCCGCCATTGGCGGCGATGCCGCCGCCGCGGCCCTCGGCGAAGGGATCGGTCATGACGCCGAGGAACATGTTCATGGCGTCGAACGTGGTCTGCTGCGAGCCGGCGCCGAGTTCACCCGATGCCTGCGTCAGCCCCGCCGGTGCCAGCGCGCCGAACGCGGCAGCGATGCCACCGGTGCGGCTGAAGGCGCTGGCGATCGCATTGCCGACCGCAGCCTGATTGCCGTTGAGCTTCGCGGTCGCGGCAAAGTTCAGCGCGAGGTTGAGGTAGACGTTGTTGGCGTCATAGCTCAGGCTGGACGAGAAATTCGATGGCAGGTTGCTGTTGACCGGACCGCCGAACGTACCGCTGACGCCGCCGGCCGCATTGAGAATGGTGTACTGTTTCTGGAAGGTGTTGCCGGTGAAGGATGCGTTGACCGTGGCGCCGCCGAGCGTTGCCGCGCCCGTGACATTGGTGCGATCGGAAGCTACCGCCGACACTTCGACGAGATAGGTCGATGCCGCGGTGAAGGTGAGGCTGCCCTGCACCGTCAGCGTGCCGATCGAATTGCCCGGTGACAGCGTGCCGCCGTTGATCAGCAGGTTGCCGACGCTGCCATTGCCGCCGAGCGTGCCGCCGGCATTCACGGTCACCGCATTGCCCAGCGAGCCATTGACCAGGAGCGTGGCGCCGGAGCCGACGGTGGCGCCGTTCTGGTAGCTCTGCGCATCGGTGATCGTCCAGACGCCGCCCTGCACGTTGAGCACCTCGAAATTGATCACATTCGAGAGCGTGCCGGATCCCGGACCGAACAGGTTGATGGTGTCGGTGCCGACACCACCGTCGATCCGGCCTACGATGCTGGAGCCGCCGTAGAGATTGAGCGTATCGTCGCCGCCCTCCATGCTGATCGCGCGTCCGCTGTTGCCGATGATCGTGCCGTAATTGGAGAGAACGTCATTGCCTTCGCCGGTCTGGATCGCGGCGCCGTCACCGCGGATGAAGCGCGTCGAGCCGGTGCCGGTATAGGTCACGCCGTTGAGCGTGCCGACCGAACCCGGATCGGGCGTTCCGTTCTGCAACAACGTGACGCCGTTCGGATCGGGAATCGTGCCGTTGCCGATGATCGTGCCGTAATTGACGATCCTGTCGTTGTCGGCGGCAGTGCCGGTCTTGTTCTCCGAGCGGATCGCGTAACTGTTGTTGCCCACGATGGTGGCACCGGCATAGTTGACCAGATCGAGCGCCGCCGTGCCGCCGCGTGTATTGTCGGGATTGGAATCGTTGTTGACGACGATGCCTGCCGCGGCGCCGCTGATCAGGCCGTAGTTGCGGATGGTGCCGCCGCCGATCGCGAGGCCCTCGCTGTTGTTGAGCCGGCCGCCCGCATCATAGCCTTTCGCGCCGGTACCCTGCACCGTGCCATAGTTGGTCAATGTCAGGACGAAGTCGGTATCGATGCCGTCGCCGTCGCCCCGCGCCGAGGTCGAGTCGATCGCACCTGTGATGGTGCCGTAGTTGATGACGTTGGCGTTGCCGCCGGAGCCGACGCCGGCGCCGTCACGGCCGATGATGGTCGCGCCGGCGTAGTTGTTGACGGTGATGTTGCTGCCGACGTCGCCCGAGGTGCCGTTCTTGGCACCCGAGATCAGCCCGCCCGCATAGTTGTTGACGGTGCCGGAATGGCCGAGTTGCAGATCGATCGCATCGGCTCCGGGCCGGTCGGCGGGGACCGGCGCCGAGTTGGCGATGATCTGTCCGTAATTGTCGATCGTGAAGTTCTGTCCGGGACGAATCGCGTCGGCATTGTCGGCGGTGATCAGGCCGCCGGCGCGGTTGGTGATCTGAACCGTCGCGCCCGTCGAGGTGAGATTGTCGAAGTCGATCGCCTGGCCGGTCGCCGAGCGGATGGTCCCGGCATTGTCGATCGAGAACCTGCCGGTCGTGGTGCTGTTGGTCGAGCCGGAGCCGTTGATCTGGATGGCGTCGTCCGCCGACTGGATCGTCGCGCCTGATTTGTTGACGATCGACAGCGAGACGACGTTGTCGAGATTGGTGGTGGCACGGATCGCGCGCGAGCCTGCCGTCGTGGTCGCGTCGATCAGGCCCGAATTCGTGATCGTGGTGGTACCGCCGCCGATCCGCATCACGTCGCTGCCGGAAGACTTGATCGTACCGCCGCTCTCGTTGGTGATCGAGAACACCGTGGTCTTCGAGGTCGCGTTGACGAAATCGAACACCCGGCCGTTGCTGGTCGCCTGGATGGTGCCGAAATTGTCGACCGTGACGGTGCCGCTGCTCAGGCCGCCATTGATCCGGAATGCATCGTTGGCCGCGGTGAAGACCGCGCCGGCATTGTTGATCAGCGTGAGATTGCCGCTGATGGCGCCGGACGAGGTATCGATGCCGCGCGACGTCGCCGAGATCGTGCCGTTATTGGTGATGACGACGCCGGGTGATGCGAGGCCGGTCACCCAGCTGATCGCCGTGCCAGTCACCGACAGGCTGCTGCCGGCGGCGACCGAGCCGGTGTCGTTGTTGGAAACGGTCTGCGCCGTCGTGCTGTTGGGTGGTGTACTGAAACTTGCTGCAAGTGCCGGACAGGAGAACCCCAAAGACGTCGCAGACATAGCCAGCGCAAGCCGGCTTGCGCGGCTCAAAAACTCGGATTTCACGTAACGCCCCCAGTAACTTATTACCGGGATGACCCGGTCATTGCCGGGCGGCAATCTGGGTAAAGATTGTAACAACCTTACAACAAGCTGACAGATTGCCTGCGGCGCAACGACACAGCAACGTCAGGCGTGCGGCGCGGCAAGACGGCAACTGACCGGAGATTCCGACGCGCGCCGCCGGACATCTCCGCGGCGCTCGCCTCGCCGCGAAATATATTTGCCGCCTCTCCAACATCTTGATCCGATGCCAGTTTGCTTCGGCTATCGCAGCGCGGCAGAGGCTGCGGACACCGAGCCGGACAGCTAGGCTGACTTTTTCGACCGGGAACTCGTTGCTAGCTTTGGCGTTAATGCGGGCAGCGTTGTGAACCAAGGGAGCGTCCCAATGGATTTCGCGAGTCCTCTGCTGAGCAAGCTGAGCATTGTGGCCGCGTACATCGCGTTCGCCTTTGTCGGCGCCATCATTCTCGGCGTGTTCTGACCCATTCGATGAGGCCCTGAAGCCCACGCCCGGCGGCTGTCCCGCCGGGCGTTTTGCGTGAGCGCGGCGAGAGACCAGCTCAAAAATTCGAGCAACTCGATCCGGTGACCCCGGCGATCGTGAAATCGTGGCAGACGAGGCCGGGATTGTCGGGATCGGGATAGCCGTCGTCGCGACGGCGCGGCTCGCGGATCGTGTGGCTGAAGCGCCAGCCACGCGCGCGCATGCAGCTCTTGTATTGCCGCGAGGTCACCGTGCCGTTCTGCGGCGTGCCGAACTGCGCATCACAATACGCGGTATCGACATGCAGCGCGTCGTCGCCGCGCCGCTGCTTCAGCATGTTGGTGTAGATGTCGTTGTCGGCGTGCGCGGCAACGACGCTGCTTGCGAGCAGCAGTGCGACCAGGCTCAGGCGTTTCATGTTGCCTCCATTGCTTGCGAGAATGGCATCGACCTCCATCGGTCGCGCGCGACGGGACATCCGGTTCGAAGGCGTTCAATTACAAATTGGACATCGACGCGTTCAGGAGCGCGGTGCGTGCTCGAGCGCTCCCTGGGTGATCACGCGATGTCGCGCATGCGAGACGCGAACCCAATCGGCACCGGTACAGTAGAAGCTGCCGAACGCGCAGGCCTCGACCCGCATCTTGTCCGCGCCCTGCAATTCGATCGTGCCGTAATGGATGCGGTCGCGGCCCTGGTCGTAGACGCTGCCGTTCCAGCGCGCGTGCCTGCTCGGCTTCATGTTGATCAGCACCGCTTCACCGAGATCGCGCGTGGTCTTGTCGAGCGCGTAGCCGCACAGCGCCTCGCCGCAGGAACGAACGCGCACCAGGCTGTCGGTGTCGGTCTGCCAGTCGCCGACCGGACCATCGTCCGGTTCATCAACGGTCTCACGCGCGACCGGCGGCCGCGGCGCAACAGCCGGCGGCGGCTCGATCCTCATCACCCGCGGAGGCGACGGCGCCGCTGACGGCGGCGACGCGGCAGCCGGTGGCGGCGCGGCTGGTGCGGGCTTGTAGACGATGACCGATGGCGGCGCAGGAGCTCCCGCCGGTACCGGCGCGGGGACCTTGCTCGAAGATGCGGCGACAGGGATCGCTGCGGTCGGCGCCGGCTCCGGCTGGAAAGTCCGGCCAGCGCCGTCGTCGCGCCTTGATCGATCCGTCACCGAGACACAGGACAGCGCGCGGCAGCGCGTGGAATCGAGATGGATGCGGTGGCCGCCAATCGAGAACGAGATGCCTTCACCGGCGTGAGCCAAGGGCGCGGCCAGCATCAGCGCGACGAGCAGGCAGAAGCGCTTCATCGAAGCCTCCAGGATAGCAGGAGAACGCTAGGAGGCGATGCGCTCACGGCGCTGTGATTTGGGTCACCGTCGCCGGGTCATGCGGTCTGGCCCGCCACCGTGATGTCGATCACAGAGGTCGGCGCCGGCGGTGCGTAGGGTCGGGGTCGATCGGTACACCCGCCGCCCAACGCCCACGGAGACCCTCATGAAGAAGCTCTTTGCGATCGCCGCGCTGCTGATGGCCAGCACATCGGCGCATGCCGGCGGCACCGGCATCACCTTCCAGATCGACGGCCAGCGCATCCATGTCGAGGCGCCGCGCAATTGCAGCGCGCTGTCCTGCATCCGCATTTCGGCGCCGGGCTACAAGGGCACGATCGGCGACATCAATCTCAAGGGCCTCGGCACGAAGTCCGACGATAATGACGATGTCGCATCGACGGCTGCGCCGCCCCCTGTGCCTGCGCCGGGTCAGGCCGCCGCACCCCAGCCCCAGCCAGCCGCGCCGGTTGCCGCCGCCGTTGCACCACCCGCACCTCCTGCCGCACCATCCACCGTGGTTGCGACCGCGGCCGCTGCGCCGGTTGAAGCCGCGGCAGTTGCGGCGGCGCCATCCGTGGTTGCCGCACAGCCTGCGCCGCAGCCGCAAGCTGCTCCCGTTGCCACAGCACCGGCGCCGACCGGACCGGTCGGCATCTGGGCCACCGAGGAGAACAAGGGCAACGTCCGCGTCGAGGCCTGTGGCGCCAATCTCTGCGGCTATTCCGAGAAGACCAACGAACGCATCCTGATCAACATGAAGCCCGACGGCAGCAAGTGGAGCGGCCGCATCCACGATCCGGACTCCGGTCGCAACTACGACTCCACGATCGCGATGAAGGGCCCGAATGCGATGCGGGTGCAGGGCTGCGCCTTCGGCGGCATGTTCTGCGGCGGCCAGACCTGGAAGCGGATCAGCTGAACCGCAACCAGCATCAGATTTTTGTGGTTGCCCCGGCGGTCGCTTCATGCCGACCGCCGGACGCGCTATAAGCGGTGCTGTGTCGAGGTTGATTTGAACCTGCGGGCGGCTTGCGATGGCGATGACGGCTCTTGAACTCGGTCTGCGGGGCGCGGTGGTCGCACTGTTCCTGGTGGTTTGCGCGATGCTGCTGTTGCGCTATGCGGCAGTCCACCGCGCCGCGAGCCTCGGTGCTGCGATGGGCGCGGCCGGTGCGGCCTACGCGATTACGACGGCGCCGTTCTTTCCCGCTTCGTCATTCGGCTGGAGCTCACCATTCGTTGCCTTCGCGATGGGTTCTCCGGTCGTGTTCTGGCTGTGGGCGCGCGCGATGTTCGACGAGCGGTTTGCGCTGCGGCCCTGGCACGCGGCCGTATGGATGCTGGTCGCCGGCCTCGGCGTCGTGAGCCATGTCGTGAGCTATGGCGGCTGGGCGATGCCACCCGGTCTCGGGGCAAGCTGCGGCCGCACGCTGGCGCTGGCGACGATTGTGTTCGCGCTGCTCGGCATGGCCCAGCTTCCGAAGGGATGGCGCACCGCGGTGACGACGGCGCGCGGCCGGCTGTTGATCGCGCTGGTGGTGGGCATCGGCCTTCAGATGACGTTCGCCGCCGCCGCAGGTTGGGCAGCGCTTCCGGCCCGCTCCGTCAACCTCAGCGCCGCGCTCGCCCTTGCGGCATTCGCGCTGATCGCGATCTGGATGATGCTGTTCGATCCGCCCGAGAGCCGGCCGGTAGTTGCCCATGCCGGCAGTGGCCAGCCAGCCCGCGCCGCCGCGCCGCTCGCGGATGCCGGCCGCTCGGCGTCCGACCAGGTGGCACTCAATCACCTCAAGCGCCTGATGGCGACCGAGCGGACCTACCGGCAGGAAGGTCTGACCATCGGCGTGCTGGCGGTCAGGCTCGGCATGCCCGAGTACCGGCTGCGCACGCTGATCAATGACCGGCTCGGTCACCGGAACTTCAACGCCTTCCTCAACCGTTACCGGCTCGACGAGGCCAAGGCGGCGCTTGGCGACGCCAGCCAGGCCGAGGTGCCGGTGCTGACGATCGCGCTCGATGCCGGGTTCCAGTCGCTGGCGCCGTTCAACCGCGCCTTCAAGGCGGACACCGGGCTGACGCCGACCGAATTTCGCCGCCGGGCCGCCGCGCCATCCAATGACCAGGTGGAATCCCCGGCTCCGGGAGAGAATTCGCTCCTCGATTTCGGAAATCGATAGGCTTTCGTCCGCGCGATCCGCCTAGTTTGCGCCGGCGCATGCGCCGACAACGCGGCGGCGCGACGCGGACAGCGGAGTTTTGACGGCACATGAAGCATTTCCTCACCGCAGCAAGGCTGCTGGCGCTCGACCTGGCGTCGACCCTGGTCTTTCTCGTTCTGTTCTTGCTGACCCACAACACTGCGCTGTCCGTCGGCCTCGGCATCGCATTCGGTGTCGCGCAGATCGGCATTCAGGTCGTGCGCGGCAAGACGATCGACACCATGGAGTGGCTGAGCCTGTTCCTGGTGGTCGCCGCCGGCACCGCCACGCTGCTGACCCATGATCCACGCTTCGTGCTGTTCAAGCCGAGCGTGATCTACGCGATCATCGGCGTCGTGATGCTGCAGCCGGGCTGGCTCAACCGCTATCTTCCCGAGATCGCGCGCACCGTCGTCCCCGATGTCGCGATCATCGTCGGTTACGTCTGGGCAGGGCTGATGTTCGTCTCGGCCGCCGTGAACGCCTTCGTCGCGCTGACCTGCGAGGTCACCACCTGGGCAGTCGTGATGCCGGTCTTCGGCATCGTCAGCAAGGTCGTGGTGTTCCTCGGCGGCTTCGCCGCGCTGCGCCTGATGGCGAGGCGCAGGATCCGCGCCATGCCGGACGCCCAGCGCGAGGCCGTGCTCGCGCTGGAGGGGACGCCCGTGACGGCGACACCGTAGGCGCCGACATTGCCCTCGGCGTGGGGTTAACGAAGCAAACCGGCGCGCGACGAAACCATTTTGCCGTGCGCACGAAGAAGCGCTGAAACCCGGCCGTCCTACTGATCGCTCCGCACCAACGCGGCTGACGAGACCCGTTCCACGCCATCGAGCACCGCGCCTTCCACAGGAGGACGCGGTGCTTGAACGTTCCGGACCGCCATGACAACAAGGCAGGACCGTTCATTCGGCATTCAGCCTGACGCGGCTCAATTGCCGGTCACCCTAGCCTCCGGGGAATCGATGGTGATGCGCCGCGCCTTCCTTTTTGCGCTTTTGCTTGGTGCCGGCGTCACGATGGGGTGGCATGCAACGGCCGATGCCGCGCCACAACTGACGCAGCTCGCGCAAGCGCAACCTGCGCCGCGCCCCTCACCTGCCCCGGCGCCGGGCGCGACACCGGCGGCGCCCGCAACCGCTGCGCCGGCCGCGGCACCCCAGGCCGCAGCGCCCGAGCCGATCGGCAACGTCGCGACGTTGACGGGCACCGCCACGGTCACGCGCAACAACACCACGACCCCGCTGCAAATCCGCGACGACATCTTTGCCAATGACGATGTCGCAACGTCGGCGACCTCCTCGCTCGGCATCACCTTCAACGACGGCACCACCTTCAACCTGCGCGCCAACGCCAGAATCACGATCGACAATTATGTCTATGAGGATGGCGGCCAGCAGAACAGCGCGCTGTTCAACGTCGCCAAGGGAACGGCGGCGTTCGTCGCCGCCGCCGTCGCGAAGACCGGCAACATGAAGATCTCGACACCGACCGCGACGCTCGGCATCCGCGGTACGACAGGCCTTGTCGAGGTGCCGGAAGGCGCGAATGCGACCGGCAACAATGTCGGCATCAAGCTGTATCCGGACGCGGACGGACATGTCGGGCGCATCGAGGTCAACGACCGTAGCGGCGCCTCGCTCGGCGTGCTGACGCGCGGCGCCAGCGGCTTTGCGATTCGTCCGGGCACCGGCGGCGCACGCTTTGCCGCGGTGCCGCTGACCATCTCGCCGCAACAGATGACGCGTGACCAGGGTTTCGTGCGCGCGGTGCATTCCACGCAGACGCTGGGTCGCCAGGTCGTGACCGAGCAGCGCGACTTCCGCAGAGCCAATCCCGATTTCCGCCGCGCCAATCCGGCCGCGCCGTACCCGAACCGCGGCCAGCCGGTGCAACCGAACCCGCAGCGCCAGAACGGCCTGCCGGGCCAGAACCGCAACGGTCCGCAGCAGCCGGGTCAGCAGAATCGTCCGGGCCAATTGCAGCAGCCCGGTCAGCAAAACCGTCCCGGCCAGCCGCAGCAACCCGGCACGCCGGGCCGCCAGGGCTCGCAGCAGCAGCCGGGCAACCAGCAGCAAGGCGCCGCACAGCACGCGCTGCCCGGACAACCCGGCGGCACCACGCTGCCGCACGCGCCCGGCGTCCAGACGCCGGCCCGTCAAGGCGACCTGCAACCCGGTCGCACACAACAGCCGGGCGGCGTGCGACAGCCGGGACAGCAAGCGCAACCGGGCGGGCCGCGGCAGGGCACGGCGCAGCCGGTTCCCGGCCAGATGCGTCCCGGCACGCAGCAGGCCGCACCGGGTGCGCGTCCCGTCATGCAGCGGCCCGCAGCGCAGGCACGTCCGGCCTTCCAGCAACGGCGCGCACCGCCACCGCGCGCGGCAAAGCCGCCGCCCAAAAACAAACGTCACAATTGATTGGAAGCGCGCTGCGTCACGCAGCGCGGCGCAGCCAGTCGCGCACGCGCTCGATCAGGTTCTTGCGCGGAATCGATTGGACGGCCGGCACGACCGGTTCGGCCTCGTGCGCGGATGATGGCGTCTGTTCGGATGCAGCCGCCGCGACACGACCCGTCGCGACGGCTTCGCCGGTATCGACAGCAGCATGTTCCGCCACCATGGCAGACTGATCCGGTCCGGCATCCACTGCCGGTGTCTCCAAGACATCCGGCGTTTCAGCCGTGAGCTGCACCTCAACAGGCGAAGGCGCTTCAATGGCCGCAGGCATCTCCGCGGCAACGGGCTGCTCCGCGATCGCAGGCGCATCGGCAGCCGGCTCTTCGGCCGCGAGGCGCGCCCGGCGTCGGTCCGCGGCAGCAACGCGCAAGCGCGCGCGCCCCTCGCGCTCGGCGTGTGCCGCGGCCTGCAACGCGATCGGGCCGACATTCTCCAGGAACGCGCGTTCGTAGCCGCGCGACAGGCGCTCGAGGGCTTCATCGAGCGGCAGCCAGTCGACTTCCCTGATGTCGCTCATCAACTCGCGCACCGGCTTGCCGCCGGCATCCATGCGCCAGTAATGCACCACCTTCGAGCGCCCGCCTGAATCATAGACCAGCGTGCCGAGGAATTCGTGGACCTCGACGTCGTGGCCGGTTTCCTCCAACACCTCGCGTTCGGCGGCGGCGCGCGGCGTCTCACCATCGTCGAGCTTGCCCTTGGGCAGCACCCATTCGTTGCGCTTGCGCAGGCGCACGACGGCAAAGCGCGGCGGTGTCTCCCGCCGCAGCACAATGCCTCCCGCCGCCAGAACAGGCGTCCGCGCCATCACGTGTCCATCAGGTTTGCGATATTGCAATCGTCTTGGACGATCGCGACGATATAAAGACACGCGACCAAAAAAGCGAGACCAGCCTGAGCTTGTTGTTTCGATGCACCTTTCTTGAGATCAACCGGCGATGACGAGACTGCGCCATGCAAAACCAAACCAGTAGAACCGTCGGGGCACTCTTCATAAGCCCAGATTGCAGAGTTCTTCTCGGCCTGCGCGCGCCTTCGAAAAAGGCGTGGCCGCGCCATTGGGATACGATCGGTGGACACGTCGAGGCCGATGAGAGCCTCGAAGATGCCCTGGTTCGCGAAGCGGAGGAAGAGGTTGGGGTAACACCAACCGAGTTCAGGCTGGTCGCTACCGTCAAGGAACGATGGCCGGAAATGTATGGAGACACACTGCACCATGTTTATGCAGTTACGGGTTGGCGAGGCGGCAACCCGGTCAACGTCTGCGACGAGCACACCGAGTTGAGATGGTTCAGCATCGACGAAATGCTTCTGCTGAAAAACATCGCTGATCCCGACTACCCCCTGATTGCCCGGCGCGCCATGACCGGCGAGGTTACCTGAGATCGGGCTAACGAGCTCGGTCTCAATCGCGTAGCATGACAGTGCGAAATCACATCACAGGTTTTCGCAACAGCGGCTCGCCGCATTTGATCCGCGTTCCCTCTGCGACATTGTCGCAGAACTCGAAATTGCCGGGCGCGAGCACGATGATGGTCGAACCGTGCTCGAACCAGCCGAGTTCATCGCCCTTCTTCACATGTGCGTCACAGGGAAAATCAACCGGCCCCCGCGACTGCGCATTCAGCGTGATGTCGAGGAAATGCAGCCGAAGGCTCGCGACCAGGATCGCGGCGACCGGAACCAAAGTCAGCGGCTCGCCGGTCGACAGTTTCGCGCGCAGCACCGCGCGCTCGTTCTTGCAGAATAGCCGCTCGACCCGCTTCAGCGCGATCGGATTGACGTTCCAGACGTCGCCATGGATGAACGTCACCTTGTCGATAGCAAAATCATAGGGCGCGTGGAAGCGGTGGTACATGCTCGACGTCAGCCGCAGCGTGACGAAACGGCCGTTCCTGTGCTGCTCCACCAGCGCGGGATCGCCGAGCAGATCGAGCAGCGAATACGGCGCGCCCTTGACCTGGAACAACTGCCCATCCTCAATCCGTCCATGCGCGCCGATGATCGCATCCGACGGGCTCGCGATGATGGCGGGATCGGCCACCGCCGGGCGCAGGCCGGGCTTCAGCTCGCGGGTAAAGCAATCGTGCAAGCTCTTGAATTCGGTCTTCTTGGCTTCCGACAGGTCGAGGTCGGAAAACAACTTCCAGCAGGCGATCGAGGCGTCCCGCACCAGCGGGTTCTCTACCTTGGAGAACCAGCCCATGAAGCGGGTCACCGCAGCCCGTGGAATCCGGTTGGTCAGCAGGAAATTGAGGTCCTCCTGCTGGGTGAATGCCGAGATCAGGCCCTTGACTGTCATGAATTTGTTAGGTGCCGAGGCTAGCGCTTCTGTCATGGAAACATCCCTTCCGATTCTCTCGCTGTCCGCCGCCGCACTTGCCGGCGCCGCCGCAGCCTTCCCCAAGATTCAGGCCCGCATCGCGTTGTCGCGTGCCAAGCACCGCTCGCTGACCGGACATTCCAAGATGTCCAAGATGGTCGCGCGCATGGTCCCGCACTACGAATTCGACATCGACGAGTTCTTCTGCTCCGACGGCGCGCCGAAGCACATCGCGATGCAGCGCCAGGACGGCTTCTTTCGCCTCGCCGGCCTCTACCAGGATCGCTACCCCAAGGGCCGCGCGCTCACCGCCGAGGTGACGGAACGCATCTCCGACCTGCAATTCACCGAGAACTACCGGGTACCGTTCCAGTACAGCCGCCTGGTGCGCGAGCATCTCGGCACCTCGGCCTTCGTGGAAGCCTCGCGCGGCGTCACCGTCACCGATGTCGACGGCAATGTGTCCTACGACCTGACCGGCTCCTACGGCGTCAACATCTTTGGCAACGACTTCTACAAGGAGTGCATTGCCGAAGGTGAGAAGCGGGCGCACGCGCTGGGCCCAGTGCTCGGCCCCTACCACCCTGTTATCGCCGATAACGTCAAGCGCCTGACCGAACTCTCCGGCCTCGACGAGGTCTCGTTCCACATGTCCGGCACCGAGGCGGTGATGCAGGCGGTGCGGCTGGCGCGCTACCACACCAAGCGCACGCATCTGGTGCGCTTCGCCGGCAGCTATCACGGCTGGTGGGGTGAGGTGCAGCCCGGCGTCGGCAATCCGGTGTCGCCGCACGAGACCTACACGCTCGCCGACCTGTCGGAGAAGACGCTGCACGTGCTGCGCACCCGCAAGGACATCGCCTGCGTGCTGGTCAATCCGTTGCAGGCGCTGCATCCGAATTCCAACGCGCCCGGCGATTCCGCGCTGGTCGATTCGTCGCGCTCGTCGAAATACGACCGCGCCGCCTACACCGAATGGCTGAAGAGGTTGCGCGAGGTCTGCACCGAGCGCGGCATCGTGCTGATCTTCGACGAGGTGTTCGTCGGCTTCCGTCTCGCCGCCGGCGGCGCCCAGGAATATTTCGGCGTCAAGGCCGACATGGTCACCTACGGCAAGAGCCTCGCCGGCGGCCTTCCGGTCGGCGTGGTGTGCGGCCGCAAGGACCTGATGCGCCGCTTCCGCGATGATCGTCCTGCCGACATCTGCTTCGCCCGCGGCACCTTCAACTCGCATCCCTATGTGATGACGGCGATGGACGAGTTCCTGAGCCGGCTCGCCAGCCCGAACTTCCGCTCGATCTACAACGGGCTGGATGAGACCTGGAATGGCCGCGCCAAGGCGCTCAACGACCGCCTCACGGCCGCCGGCCTGCCGGTTCGCGTCGGCAACATCTCGTCGATCTGGACCGTCTATTACACCGAGCCGTCCCGCTACAACTGGATGCTGCAATATTATCTGCGCGCCGAGGGACTGGCGCTGAGCTGGGTCGGCACCGGCCGCCTGATCTTCACCCTGAACTACACCGACGCCGACTTCGCCGAGGTCGGCGACCGCTTCGTCGCGGCCGCCGAGAAGATGAAGCGCGACGGCTGGTGGTGGCACAAGGAAGGCCTCACCAACAAGAACATCAAGCGGCAGATCCTCAAGGAGATGGTCGCTGTGAGGTTCGGACGCTGAGGCCTGGCGCGACTCCCGCGCTCCCTCGCCCCGCTCTTGCGGGGAGAGGGTTGGGGTGAGGAGCTTTTTCCACATAGTCGGTAACAGATGGATTCGCGGTGGGCCCCCTCACCCGGATTGCATCTATCGATGCAATCCGACCTCTCCCCGCAAGCGGGGCGAGGTGAAGGAAGTGCGCGGACAGAGTGATTCAACGCGAAGCCGTCTTGTTGCATGGCCCTAAGAACGGTGATGCCCGGGACAAGCCCGGGCATGACGCAAGTTTGAAGACGCTGGAAGCAAACGATCAGGCGTGCTTGACGTGCTTCTCGAGGCCCGGATCGATCAGCTCGCCCTTCATCAGGAACAGCGGCGCCTTGTGATAGAGCTTCAGGTCGTGGAACGGATCGGTGACGATCTTGGTCATCCAGACCAGACCCGTCTCGACGTCGCGAATGAAGAACAGGTGGACGGTGCGGAACAAGAGGCCGCCGATACCGACCACGAGCCAGATCTTGGCGACTTGGCGGGTGAAGTCACCCATCGTGACCCACGGCTTGAACAGGCCGAACAGCGTCGGATCGAAGTAGAGCACCATCGGCGACAGCGCCCAGATCGCCATCAGCACGACCTTGCGCTGTAGATTGTAGCCGACCTTGATGTCTTCCTTGTGCTCGTGGGTCGCCTGGTTGACGTGGTCATAACCCTTCGGCTCGAAGAAGAAGTGACCGGCCTGGCGCGAGGTCATCGAGACCAGCCAGCCGACCAGCGCCGACACGACCGGATCGAAGAACAGCATCACATAGGCGAACAGGAAGCTCAGCGCGCTGACGAAGTGCAGGCTCTGGTTGATCCGGCTGTGATGGTAGAAGCGATGGTCATCCCAGCGCTGGGTACGAAGCTCTTGCAGGAAGTTCTTGATCATTGGTTCCCCCAACATCTTTCGGGACAGGATTTACAGGGATTCGATGTATCGCGTGTGACATCATCATAATGACATATGACAATGCGCAGCGACGCCTTGACGCAACCGGAGCTTGGTCTCGCCTCATCCGGCGCCGTTGCTGCGACGCGGGAGGATGAGGCCGAGGGAGTGGCCTCCGGATTGGCGATGCGCGGTGCGCTGGCTTACCCGGAGGGGATGGCGGCCACGATCGGCCGCCGCAGTGGGCGCTTAGGCCGCTTTGGCCACGTCCACCTTGCGGAAGCGAACCAGCGAGAAGTGACCGAGCGGCGGGATAAAGCGGCGTTCCGCGAGCTCCATGCCGTTCGCGCCGGCGAGCCATTTGGTATAGCGCGACCAGGCGAACTCGGCGGTGCGGAAGCCGAGCGGACGCACCACCGGCTGTAGCGTCTGCTCGATGAAGCGACGCACGCCGGCATCGGCGCTGACGCGGGTCAGGATGATCAATTCGCCGCCGGGCCGCACCACGCGCGCGAACTCGTCCATCGCGGCTTCCGGGTTCGGCACCGCGGACAGCACGTACTGCGCCATCACCACGTCGAACGAATTGTCGGGGAATTCGAGCTTCTCGGCATCCATCACCGCGAGGCCCTCGACATTCTTCAGGCCCTGCTCGGCAACGCGCTTCTTGGCCTTCTCGAGCATCGCTTCGGAGATATCGGTGCCGAAGATGCGAACGTTCTGGCCATAGAGCGGCAGCGAGATGCCGGTGCCGACGCCGACTTCGAGCACGCGGCCGCCGATCTTGTTGGTGGCCTGGATCGCGGCCTGCCGGCCCTTGCTGAACACGCCGCCAAACACGAGGTCGTAGATCGGCGCCCAGCGGTCATAGGCCTGCTCGACCGTTTCGCGGTCGAAGTCCATGGAACGGTCGGCGCCCAGCTTGATGATTTCAGCCATAGAGAGTCTCTCGTCTTTCGTTCGATTGAGCTGTTTAATTCGGAACCGCACTGCGGCCGGCGACGCGGCGGGCGGGCCGCGGCGCGCGGCTCGGCTGCAACGTGGCCAGATTGCCGATGAACTGACGCGCACTGTTTTCCCAGGAACGCTCCAACGCAAAATTGCGGCAATCTGCGCGCGACATGGTCAGCGCGCGCAGACAGGCGTTGCGCAGATCGTTGTCGATCGCTCCGATCGGATGGTCTGATATGACGTCCTTCGGGCCGGTGACCGGGAACGCCGCGACCGGCGTGCCGCAGGCCAGCGCCTCGAGCTGCACGACGCCGAACGTGTCGGTCAGGCTCGGGAACACGAAGACGTCGGCGGCGGCGAGGTGCGAGGTCAAATCCTGCCCCTTCTTCTCGCCTAGGAAAATCGCGTCGGGATATTTCTGTTCCAATGCCGCCCTTTGCGGGCCATCGCCGACCACGACCTTGGAGCCCGGCAAATCGAGCGACAGGAAGGCGTCGAGATTCTTCTCCACCGCGACGCGGCCCATGGTCATGAAGATCGGCCGCGGCAGATCGAGCACCGCCGGCTGGTCGGGATTGAAGATCTTGGTATCGACGCCGCGGGTCCAGAAGCCGAGGCGGCGGAAGCCACGCTCGGCAAGCTCCGACCGCAGCGAGTCGGTCGCGACCATCGTCATTGAGCCGGCGGCGTGGAAATGGCGCAGCACCGCGTAGCCGACGCTGTCCGGAATGCCGGTACGTACGGAAACATACTCGGGAAAGCGCGTTGTGTAGGATGTGGTGAACGCGAGCTTGTTGCGCTGGCAATAGCCGCGCACCGCCCAGCCGATCGGCCCTTCGGTCGCGATATGGATCGCCTCGGGCGCGGCGTCCTCGATCCGGCGCGCGATCTCGCGGCGGTTCGGCAGCGCCATCCGCAATCCCGGATAGGTCGGCACGCCGACCGAGCGGAAACCGTCGGGGGTGAGGAATTCGATCTCGGCGCCGAGGGTCGCGGCGCTGCGCGCAAGCGACGTCAGCGTCCGGACCACGCCGTTGACTTGCGGATGCCAGGCATCGGTCGCAACGAGTATGCGCATTGCAGGAGATCCAAATCGTTAATTGTCGATTCTGCTCGCACGACGTTCTGACATGGATGTTTCAAACGTATGACGTCATCGAAATGTTAGGTTGTTTTTCACGGCAAACGCCCGGTTTTTCGTGTAAGATGACAACCAGATGTCAGAGCAGAGCGAAAACCCCGGCAGCGCGCGCCGCAGGCTCAGACGGCGAAACTCGTCGCTCCTGGTCCTTGCGACCGGCATCTTCGTGTTCGGCGCCGCCGCAGGCACACTGTTCTACGCACTGCGTCCGGTCACGCTCACGATCGCGGTCGGCCCGACCGGCCGCGACGACGTCAAGCTCATCCAGGGTTTCGCGCAGGCGTTTGCGCGCGAGGGAAGCTCGGTGCGGCTGAAGCCGATCACGACACAGGGCGCCGCCGAAAGCATCGCGCTGTTCACCGCCAACAAGGTCGACCTCGCGGTGGTGCGCGGCGATCTCGATCTGCCGGCCAGCGCCGAGTCGGTTGCGATCCTGCGCAAGAATGTCGTGGTGCTGTGGGCGCCCACCGGCGCCAAGGGCACGCGGCGCTCGGCGAGGATCAAGAGCGTCAGCGATCTCGCCGGCCACAAGGTCGGCGTGGTCGGCAGCACCCAGGCCAACGTCACGTTGCTGCACGTGATCCTGACCGAGTCCGGCGTCAACCCCGACAAGGTCACGATCGGCCAGTTCGCACTCAACAAGATCGCCGACCTCGCGCGCGATCCCTCGCTCGATGCCTACATGACCGTCGGCCCGCTCGACAGCAAGGTGACGTCGGACGCGATCACCGCGACCGCCGCCGCACGCGGCGAACCGGTATTCCTCCCCATCGACGTCTCGGAAGCGATCGCGCAGAAGCATCCGCGCTACGAATCCGAGGAGATCGCCGGCAGCATCTTCTCGTCGTCGCCGGCGCGCCCCGAGGACAAGGTCGAGACCGTCGGCGTCAACCATCTGATCATCGCGCAGCATGCGCTGAACGAAGCAACTGTCGGCACGCTCGACCGGCAATTGTTCACGCAGCGCCTCCAGGTCGCCCGCGACATACCGGCCGCGGCCAAGATCGAGAAGCCCGACACCGACAAGGACGCCGCGCTGCCGGCGCATCAAGGCGCGGCCGCCTATATCGACGGCACCGAGCGCACCTTCCTCGAAAAATACTCCGACTACATCTGGGGCAGCATCCTGCTGCTCTCCGGCCTCGGATCGGCCGGCGCCTGGCTGCGGCATTACCTCAAGCGCGACGAGCGCGAGCACTACATCAGCCACCGCGACGATCTGCTGACCTTGATCGCGCGGGTGCGCGGCGCCGAGACGCCGGAACAGCTCGCGGCGATGCAGGGCGATGCGGACGCGCTGCTGCGCGAGGCGCTCGATTGCTACGACGACGGCGCGATCGAGGAAGGCGACCTCTCGGTGATCGGGCTGACGCTCGAGCAATTCCATCACGCCGTCGCCGACCGCCGCGCCGCGATCAGCGGCGACCGGCCGGGTGTACCGAGGATGCGCGCCGGCTAGAGCGGTTTCGACCGAAGAGCCCGCCGTCTCGCAGGGAGCGAAGCTCGATATCGCAGGCAAGCCGGCTTCGATTGCACCGAGAGCAATGTTTGGATTGCGTGCGGATGGACGCACCGCCATGTTGCGGTAATCGGAACGCCAGCCACGACACCAAGATGATCGCCGCCATCATGTCAGACCTGCCCGCACCATACGTGCTCGCGGTGGCATTGGCCGGCGTGTTTCTGATCGCCTTCATGAAGGGTGCATTCGGCGGCGGCTTTGCGATCGTCGGCATCCCGCTGCTTTCGCTGGCGATGGATCCGATCGCGGCGGGCGCCCTGCTCGCACCGTTGTTCGTCGTCATGGATCTCACCGCGCTGCGGTTCTGGCGCCCCAATACGTGGTCGCGCGTCGACCTCGCAATGTTGCTGCCCGCGCTCGTGGTCGGCATCGGCCTCGGCTATTTCGCGCTGCGCGATCTCGACCGGCATGCGGTCGAGATCGTGATGGGCGTGGTGACGCTGGTGTTCGCCGCGCTATGGTTTCTCGGCGGCGGCGAGATCAAGCAGCAATCGCGCTCGACGGTCAAGGCGATCTTCGCCGGTCTCTCCTCCGGCGTCACCACGATGGTCGCGCATTCGGGCGGGCCGCCGCTTGCGATCTACCTGCTGCCGCTCGGCATGTCGAAGGCGCTCTATGCCGGCACCACCAGCCTGTTCTTCACGGTCGGCAATCTGCTGAAGGCGGGTCCATGGCTCGTGCTCGCCACGCCGTCGCGCAGCCTGTGGGTGCTGATGGCGCTGTGCGTGCCGGCCGTGCCGGTCGGGGTCTGGGCCGGATGGCGGCTGCACGAACGGCTCGACCAGCGCGCGCTCTACCGGCTCTGCTATGCCATTCTCGTCGTCACCGCGGCCAAGCTGCTGTGGGACGGATTGGCCGGATACGTCCACCTCTGAACGGTGCCGGCGTTGTTGCTTCGCGTCAGCAGGATCGCGCGCTCCGGCTGCCGCTCACGCTGACGACGAGCGGCCCGATCCCCTCGAGCGGTGTGGCCATCGCGTCCGGCTCGAGCCGCTGGCGCGCCACGAATGAGAAATGGCGGCGCAGCTTCAGGACCGGTTTCTCGATGCAGTGCCAGGAAAACGCCGCGAACGCCGTGATCAGCACCAGCGCGACGGTGAACTGGACGGTCAGCGACGCATTCGGCAGCCACACTTTCACCACCTGCTGCATCGGAAAGCCGTACAGATAGATGCCGTAGGAATAGTCGCCGTTCGAGAACAGCGGCAGCCGCGGCAGATTGGAGACCCCGAGGAACACGGTGATATAGACCAGCGCCGGCGCGATGACCGCATTGAGGACGGGCTGGGTCATCCATGCCGCCGGCCCGAGCAGTATGGCGCCGAGACACAGCGCACAGCAGGCGGCGAGAATGCGCCCGTCATAGGGAATGCGGTCGCGGTAGAGATAGGCCGCGATTGCGAGCAGGCAGGCGACCGGCAGTTTCGCACCGCGCCCGAGAAACAGCGCCGTGCTGAAGATCTTGTCATGCAACGTGCCCGCGACGCCGGCAGGCAGCTGGGAAGGAACAGCGACGTGCCCCGTGAAGGTCAGCGCGAGGCCGAGCCCCACCAGCAGCACGACGCCGGACACGATCAGGCCCGGTCTGCGCAGCAGCCCCAGGGCCATGATGACCGCCATCACCGCGTAGCAGCCGTATTCGAACGGCACGGTCCACAGCGAACTGTTGACCTCCGGCGCGGGATTGCCGCTGAACACGCCCGGCAGCGTGTAGTTCACCAGGCCGACGACGTTGGTGAAATATCTCCAGGTGCCGGCGCTGGTGAAATAGTCGGAGAGCGGCAGCGTCGTGAAGATCGGCCCGAGGATCAACGCCGACAGCACGATCTCCACCGCCAGCGCCGGAATGATCCGCAAGCCGCGGTTGATCAGAAATTCCTTAACGCTGAGCCGCAGCCCGCTCGCGGCGATCAGAAACCCGCTCAGCGCGAAAAACATCACCAGGATCGCAAATTGAGGAAACCAGAGGATCCACGTCGGATCGGAATCGCCGCGCCCGGTGGCGACATAGGGCGTATGCCCGGCGACGACCGAAATCGCGAGTGCAACGCGGAGAAAATCGAACCCGGGACCAAAGCCCTTCTGCCGATCCAGCATGCTCCCGATCGAAGGCGCTGGCATGATTCCACTCCATTCCAAACCACGCCTGTCGGACAGCAAGCGCCGTGCCGAGATCGATGTCCTGATGCGGCACAGCGCTCCGGCAACCTGCCCTTAACCCTCGACGAAACACGCACGAAACAAATCCCTAACGGCACGAAACCATTTTGGCGATTTCGTGCAAACGTCCTGAAACGCCTCGCCTGTACTGGTTTGAGCCAACGACGCGCCGGAACTGGCGCGCAGGGCGCAAACAACAGGGGTCGACAATGTTCAATTCCATCAAGCTGAACGCACGTCTCGCTGCCGCCGCCTTCGGCGCGCTGGCGATCGGCACCGTCGCTTTCTCGAATTCCGCCGCGGCCGCGCCGCTGCCGATCTTCCCCTTCATCCTGACGCCGCCGACCGAGGCGGTGCAGCCGCCGGTGCAGTCGATGCCGCAGGCGCAAGAGGAAGACCGCTCGGTTGAACTGCCCGCCCGGCTCCGCCGCCAGGTCGTCGCCTATCCGACCCGCGAGGCGCCCGGCACCGTCATCATCGATACCCCGCACACCTATCTCTACCTGGTGCTCGGCAATGGCCAGGCGATGCGCTACGGCATCGGCGTCGGCCGCGACGGCTTCACCTGGTCGGGCACCCAGACCATCACCAAGAAGGCGGAGTGGCCGGATTGGACCCCGCCGCCGGAAATGATCGCCCGCCAGCCCTATCTGCCGCGCCACATGGCCGGCGGCCCCGGCAATCCGCTCGGCGCCCGCGCGATGTATCTCGGCGGCACCGTGTACCGCATCCACGGCACCAACGCGCCGGAGACGATCGGCACCCACGTCTCCTCCGGCTGCCTGCGGCTCACCAACGAGGACGTCACCGACCTCTATTCACGGGTCAGCGTCGGTACCAAGGTGATCGTGCTGCCGATGACCGACCGCCGCGCCGACCTCGGCACGGCCGTCCGCTGACAAAAACCCGACTTCCCCAAGCCTCCTCCAAGGCTCAGACAACGGCTCCGGCACCCCGCCGGGGCCGTTGTCGCGTTCACAATCGTTAACGTCCCCGTCAAGATCGGGGCGGCGGCGGCACTGTGCCCCCGAACCAGCTTGATCCGGCCACACTGGCGCCCTGCTCGGGGGGCCTGTACAACCCGTCAAAGTTGATTTTCATCCGGGGGAATGATGCGTCTACCGATGCATCCAAGGACCATCGCGCTCGGGATCACCGTGGTGCTGGTCTCGTTCGCGATCAGCCTCAAGGCCATGGATTGGCTGGCGCCGAGCGCCACCTTGCAGAAGCCGCAGCTCGCGCAATTGCCGCCGCTGCCGACGGCGCCGCGCTCCTCGACGGTCGTGGCGCAAGTCTCGGTCGCACTGGCGGCGATCCGCGATGCCGCCGAACGCGGCGCACCGAAGACTTTTGGCGGCAAGGCCGACAATCCGGTCCAGCAAATCCTGCAAAATGCCGACATCGGCTGGACCGCGTCGCGCGGCCCGATCGCCGCCACCGGTGCGCAGGACGTGCTGACGCTGACGACCCCGATCAACGGCACGCTCAAGGTCACCGGCTCGCTGTCCGCGAAGGCGACCGGCGCGGTCACCGACGCACTCGGCAGCCTGCTCGGCGGCAATGTCGCCAAGCAGATCGGCGCCGTGAACATCAAGAACATCAACGCCAACGCCGAGATCAAGGGCAACGTCACGCTGACCGCACGGCCGAAGCTCGGCGCGTCCTGGCGGATCGAGCCGAACCTGCAGGCGCAGGTCAATCTCGGCGACACCAGCCTGTCGGCCGCCGGCGTCCGCATCAGCGTGCCGGCCCAGGTCAAGCCGGTCATCGACAAGGCCGTCGCCGACCAGATTTCCGCGGTCGAGGCGCGACTGCACAATGACCCGCTGTTCCAGAACACAGCGCGCGCGCAATGGGCCAAGGCCTGCCGCTCGATCCCGCTGCAAGGCACCGGCGGCACCGCGTCGATGCCGCCGATGTGGCTCGAGCTGCGGCCGACCCGCGCGATCGCAGCGCAGCCGAAGGTCGACGCCTCGTCGTTGATCCTGACTATGGGAATCGAGGCTGAGACCCGGATCACCGAGACGCAGACCACCCCGACCTGCCCGTTCCCCGACAAGCTCTCGATCGTGCCGCCAATGCCGAGCCAGGTCTCGGTCGGCCTGCCGGTGGACATGTCCTTCACCACGCTGACCCAGCTGGTCGAGGCCCAGCTCAAGGGCAAGACCTTCCCCGAGGACGGTTCCGGCCCGGTCGACGTGACCGTCAAGAGCGCGAGCATCGCCGCCTCCGGCGACCGGCTGCTGATCTCGCTGTTGGTGCACGCCAAGGAGAAGAAGAGCTTCTTCGGCTTCGGCGCCGAGGCGACCGTGCACATCTGGGGCCGGCCGCGGCTCGACGAGCAGGCGCAGACGCTGCGGCTGGCCGATGTCGAGCTGGCGGTCGAATCCGAGGCCGCGTTCGGCCTGCTCGGCGCCGCCGCACGCGCGGCGATCCCGCACATGCAGCAGGCGCTGGCCGACCGGCTGGTGGTCGACCTGAAGCCGTTTGCCACCAATGCGCAGCGCAAGATCGCCAGCGCCATCGCCGACCTGCAAAAGAACGAGGAAGGCATCCGCGTCGATGCCGACGTCAACAGCATCCGCCTCGCCGGCATCGCCTTCGATTCGAAGACGCTGCGGGTGATCGTGGAAACCGACGGCACCATCAAAGCCGCCGTCACCGCGCTGCCGGCGCTCTGACCGGCGGCGCCCCCCTCGCGCGCTGACGGACGGGACGAGGTCGAAGGCACTCCGCCCGGTCCCGCCCCTTCACCATGCCCAAAAAGTCGTCTTTGCGACAGCTTGCCGCACCGGATAGAAGGTGCCCCGTGGAAGCGACCCGAACGAAAAACAGGGAGAGAACACGATGAAACTGCTCTTGGCCGCAGCCGCGGCCAGCCTCGCGCTTGCGGCCTCCGGCACCGCAGCCAACGCCCAGATCTCCGACGACGTCGTCAAGATCGGCGTGCTCACCGATATGTCGAGCCTCTATGCGGACGCCACCGGCAAGGGTTCGGTCGCCGCCGTCGAGATGGCGGTCGCCGATTACGGCGGCAAGGTGAAGGGCAAGCCGGTGCAGGTGGTCGCGGCCGATCACCAGAACAAGCCTGACGTCGGCGTCAGCATCGCGCGCAACTGGTACGACAACGAGAAGGTCGATGCGATCCTCGACGTGCCGACATCCTCGGTGGCGCTGCCGATCTCGGCGCTGACGCGCGAGAAGAACAAGATCAACATCAACTCCGGCGGCGGCTCTTCCGACATCACCGGCCCGGCCTGCTCGCCCAACACGGTGCACTGGACTTACGACACCTATGCGCTGTCGAACGTCGCCGGCAAGGCGATGGTGAAGCGCGGCGAGGACACCTGGTTCTTCGTCACCGCCGATTACGCCTTCGGCATGGCGCTGCAACGCGACGCCGCCAACGTCGTCAAGGAAAGCGGCGGCAAGGTGCTCGGCGAGGTCCGGCATCCCCTGAACTCGTCGGACTTCTCGTCCTTCCTGCTACAGGCCCAGGCCTCCAAGGCCAAGGTCGTGGCGCTGGCCAATGCCGGTGGCGACACCACCAACGCCCTGAAACAGGCCTCCGAATTCGGCCTGACCCAGGGCGGGCAGAAGATGATCGCGCTGCTGATGGAAATCACCGACACCCACGCGCTGGGCCTGAAGGCAACGCAGGGCCTGATCGTCACCGACGCCTTCTACTGGGACATGAACGACGAGACCCGCGCCTTCTCGAAGCGCTTCAACGAGAAGGTGGGCCACATGCCGACCATGATCCAGGCCGGGCTCTATTCGGCGACCATGCATTACCTCAAGGCGATCGAGGCGATCGGCAGCGACGAAGCGCCGAAGGTGATGGAGCAGATGCGCAAGACGCCGATCAACGACTTCTTCGCCAAGAACGGCCATATCCGGATCGACGGCCGCATGGTGCACGACATGTATCTGTTCGAGACCAAGAAGCCCGAGGAATCCAAGAACGAGTGGGATCTCTACAAGCTGATCGCCACCGTGCCCGGCGACGAGGCGTTCCGCCCGCTCGACAAGGGCGGCTGTCCACTGGTGAAGTGAGCTGACGCGCCGGCCGCGGTCCGTGGCCGGCTCCCGATAGGAGAACCAGAACGCGCCCGGCCCCGCCGGGCGCGTTCTTCTTGTCCTCCGGCCCGTGATCGCCGCGTCGGCCGGGCTACTCGCCGCTCGCGCCCGGAATCATCCAGGTCGCATACGTCTGCCAGACGCCGTCGCCCAGATTGCGCTGATAGGCGATGAAATCGGCATGGTCGCCGTGCACGAGCTCGTAGCGATAGTACCTCGAGAGGTCATTGATCTGCTTGGTCATTGCATCTCTCCGTGGTCAGGGAAGTCTCTTTATTCGACGTAATCGAGGCGCGCCCGCGATCAATGGCATGATTGACATCATTCAATCACAGGCACGCGAGCACCTTTAGCGGCCGGCACGATGCGACCTGTGGCGCGGCGTACGGACGACACCGATGCCGCTCTCCTGGGCTTGCAGCGCTTGCAGCACCGCGGGCGGCTCCAGCACCAGCCGCGCCGCCGGCGTCGGCGCGCCATTGTTGAGCACGTCGCGATAGGGATACAGCGCCTGATAGGCGGCCGGCTCGGAGATCGCGGCCTGCGCCGAGGCTGCCGTGGCAACGACAGCGGACAGCGCCGCAGCCAGCGCGATGGTTTTGAACGCCGTGACGACGTGGGAAATCCTGGTAGCCATGATCACGCTCCCGCGATTTATATCGCATACGATTAATTCGTTCGCGCCTGATAAAGGCATGGCGCGGCCGCGCTTCAAGTATCCCGATTTAATCGGATGCGATTTATTCGGGCGCGCGGCTTCAAATGTCCGTGTGATCGGTGCGATCATGCGCGGCCGGTAACGCCGACTTGTTCGTACGCTGCGCCAAGCGCGGACCGATGCGAACCATCGAAATGCGATATCGCCCGCAACGGCTACGCCGTGCATTCGGAACCGGACAAATCGAGGCAAATTCGGACACGCCACCGTGGTTGGCAGGGTCTAACATCCACGCCATAGTGAATGACTGGGTTGCAAGCCAATGTGGGGTCGCCATGGACGTGTCGCCTTCCGGTAACGAGAGCCACAGCCCGCCCACACCGGCCACTGCACCACAACGGGAGACCGCGCACCCGGCCACGCGGGTGCCGGCCATCGTCGTCGGCCTCGTCGCAGCCGTCATCATTGCGCTGTCGGTCTATTATCTGCTGCGGCCGGAGCCGCTGCTGGTGCAGGGCGAGGTCGATGCGACCCGGCTCGACATCGCGGCGCGCGTCGACGGACGGGTCAAGGACATCCCGGTCGAACGCGGCCAGAACGTGGCCTCAGGCGCCGTGCTGGTGCGCATCGACAATCCGGAGACGCTCGCAAAACAGGACCAGATGCGGGCCGCCAAGGCCGTCGCCGATGCACAGCTTGCCAATGTGCTGGTCGGAACGCGGGTCGAAACCATCGCCGCGCGCAAGGCGGAGATGGAGCGCGCGCAAGCAGCGCAGGTGCTGGCGCAGAAGACCTTCGACCGCGCCAAGACATTGACCGAGCAAGGCAACGCGCCGCAGGCCCGGCTCGACCAGACCACCGATGCGCTGCACGAGGCCGAGCGCGGGCTCGACCAGGCCAAATCGGCCTATGAGCAGGCGGTCAACGGCTACACCAAGGAAGAACGTGCGATCGCGAAGGCAAACGTCGAGAAGGCCGAAGCGGACATTCAGAGCGTCCAGTCGGTGATCGATCAGCTCGCGGTCTACGCACCGGTCGCCGCGCAGGTCTACCAGCGCAATGTCGAGCCGGGTGAGTTCGTCTCGCCGGGCGTGCCGCTGGTGACGCTGATCAATCTGGCCGATCTGTGGATCCACTTCGATCTGCGTGAGGATCTGGTCAAGGGCCTCAAGGTCGGCGACAAATTCGACGTCCGGATTCCGGCGCTCGACGATCGCCATGTCACGGTCGAGGTCAAGCTGATCGCGACCAAGGGCGAATATGCGAGCTGGCGGGCGACCCGCGCCACCGGCGATTTCGATCTGCGGACATTCTCGATCCGCGCCTATCCGGTTCAGCCGGTGCCCGAGCTGCGGCCGGGAATGAGCGCCTATCTCGACTGGAAGACGCGCCAATGAGGCTGGCCTCGAAGCCCGGCTTTTGGCTGGTCGCGCAGCGCGAGTGCGCGTGGCTGCTGCGCGATCGCGTCGCGCTGCTGCTGATCTTCGGCGTGCCGCTGTTCGCCTTCGTGGTGCTCACGGCCGTGTTCAGCCAACCGGTGATCCGCGGCCTCGGCGTCACCATCGTCGACGCCGACAAATCGGATACTTCGCGCGCGCTGACCCAGCATGTCGCGGCGTCGCCGAGCCTGCGGATCGTCGATGATTCCGGTTCGCTGTCGACCGCCGTGCAGGACATCCGCTCCGGCAAAGCGATCTCGGCGATCTTCATCCCGCCGAATTTCGAACGCGACCTGAAGGCGGATCGCCGCCCGCAGGTCGTCGGCTTCTACAACCAGCAATTCCTCACCGCGGCCGGCATCGCCTCGTCCGGCCTGAACGATGCCCTGTCGGCTGCTGCGGCCGCCGCCGCGCCCGCCAACCGCGCCGCGCCTGCCCCGGCGTCGATGGGAACGCTCAGCGCCGAGACCATCGCACTGGTCAATCCGCAGAAGAACTACGCCCAGTTCCTGCTGCGTGCACTGCTGCCGACCATCATCCACGTGGTGATCACGCTTGCCGCCGGTTACTCCGTCGGCTCCGAATTCCGCCGCCGCGACGCGCGGGCCTGGCTCGAAAGCGCAGGCGGCGATCCGGTCGCAGCCCTCGCCGGCAAGCTGGCGCCGCTGTTCGTGATCTTCGCCCTGATCATGCTGGCACAGACGCTGGTGCTGGAGGGCGTGCTGCAAATCCCCTTCAAGGGCGACGCGCTCCTGATGATCGCCGCGGGATCGCTGCTCATCATCGCCTATCTCTCGCTCGGCGCGCTGTTGCAGCTCTTGGTCCGCGACCTCGCGACCGGGCTCGGACTTGCCGGCCTGATCGCCTCGCCCGCCTTCGGCTATGCCGGTGTCGGCTTTCCGACCATCGGCATGAACACCTTCGCGCAGCTCTGGAGCGCGATCCTGCCGCTGCGCTGGTACATGGCGGTGCTGATGGGACAGGCCGCGCGTGGATTGCCCGCCTCGGAATCGGCGATGCCGTTCGCGGCGCTCGCGGGTCTCACGTTGCTGTTCGCCGCGCTGGCGTGGCTGCGCATGGCGAGCCTGACGCGCAGCGGCTGGTTTGTGGCGCCG
Organism: Bradyrhizobium sp. SK17; assembly: GCF_002831585.1. GTDB lineage: Bacteria > Pseudomonadota > Alphaproteobacteria > Rhizobiales > Xanthobacteraceae > Bradyrhizobium. Next base: position 7,289,470 of record NZ_CP025113.1, read on the forward strand.
CGGCCGGCCGAACCGGTCGTCGTCGAACCGGCACCGCGCGGCGTCGGCGGCGCGTTCGTTGCGGAGTGGCGGCGGGTGCTCGGAACGCGCAGTGCCTTGAGCCTGCTATTCGTCGCGCCGCTGGTCTACGGCATCTATTATCCGCAGCCCTATCTGAACCAGATCCTCCGCAAGCTCCCCATTGCCGTCGTCGACAATGATCTCAGCGATCTCTCCCGCCAGGTCGTCGAGACGCTGGATGCCAGCGGCACGTTGAGCGTGACGGTCCGCGCCCGCACGCTTGCCGAGGCACGCACCGCGATCGATCGCGGCAATGCGTTTGCCGCCGTGCAGATCCCGCCCGGCACCGAGCGCGACGTGCTCAAGGGCCTGACCGCGCACATCCCGGTCTATGCCGACGCCACCTATCTGTTCATCTTCAGGTCCACCGCGAGCGCCGTCGCCACCGCGATCGGCACGCTGACAGCCGAGCTGGTGTCGCGCGGCGCCCGCTCCGACGGAAGCCTCGTCAAGGCAAAGCTGGCGAGCATCAGCCCGGCCAACGTGCTGCTGCAACCGATCTTCAACCCGGTGGGCGGCTATGCCAGCTACATCGTCCCGGCGGCCTTCATCCTGATCCTGCAACAGACGCTGCTGATCGGAGCGGCAATGCTGACCGGCACTGCGCTGGCGAACACCGGGAATGCCTTTGCCGGTGTGTTCGGGCGCGGCGTCGCCCATCTGACCATCTATCTGCCGACACTGGCGCTTTATCTGATCGTGCTGCCGCGGATCTACGGTTTCTCGACGCTCGGGCATCTGCCGCAGATCTTCGCGCTGGCGACAGTATTCCTACTGGCGACGAGCTTCCTGGGACAGGCGATCGGCGCCTGGTTCACGCGGCCGGAAAACGCCACCATCCTGCTGCTGGCAACCAGTCTGCCGCAATTCTTCACCGCCGGCTTCGCGTGGCCGCGCGAGGCCATTCCAGATGCCGCCACTGCGCTCGGCCGCCTGTTCCCGGCGGACTCCGCGATCGACGGCTTGGTGCGGATCAACCAGCTCGGCGCAAGCATCTGGGAGGTCTCGCATGACTGGGCCAGGCTGTGGTGCCTGGCCGTGGGCTACTTCGTGCTCGCCGTGCTCTCCGCACTGGTGTTCAAGAGGGGACAGCAACATGCCCAACGCTAGCCGCGTCGCCATTATCGCAATCCCGCTCGTGCTCGTCGCGGGCGTGCTGGTCTACGCCGAGAGCCGCGCGACGTCTGCTCCCGCTATCGTCGGTGTGGTGCGCTCCACCGAGGTCCGCATCGAGCCGGAGGTGAACGGCCAGCTGCTGTCGGTCGCGGTCGAGAAAGGCGCGCAGGTGCACGCCGGCGATGTCCTCGCCAAGCTCTCCGCCATCGAACTCACCGCGCAGGCCGACCAGGCGCGCGCCGCGCTCGCCGCTGCGGTCGCGAGCCGCAACAATGTCTATGCCGGCGTTCGCCGCGAACAGGTCGAATCCCTGAAGGCCGCGATCTCCAAGGCCAATTCGCGTCTCGACTATGTCGAGACCCAGCTCAAGCGGATCAGCACGCTGGCGGGACAGAATTTCGAGACCCAGCAGGCGCTCGACCAGGCCGAGAACGACGTTGCCGCGGCGCGAGCCGGCGTGACCGCTGCCCAAGCCAATTACGATGCCGCGGTGGCGGGACCGACCAAGGAAGAGCGCGCCATCGCCGACGCCCAGGTGCAAGCGGCCGCGGCCGCCGTCGCGGTGCTCGACCGCCGGCTCGACAAGATGGTGCTGCGCGCGCCGGTCGACGGCGTGGTCAGCGTGATCGCCGCGGAAGTGGGCGAGAACGTCCGCGCGGGCCAGCCGATCCTGACGATCGCGGCGGCGGGCCAGCAATGGCTCTCGTTCAATGTGCGCGAGGACCACCTCAACGGCCTGGCCATCGGCAAGACGGTGAATGTGGTACGCAGCACCACCGGCGACGCGACCAAGGCGCTCGTCACCGAGATGCGGCCGCTCGGGGTGTTCGCCGCCTGGCAGGCCGAGCGCGTGATCGGCGATCACGACCGCAACACGCTGCGGCTGCGTCTCGACCCCGCCGGCGCGGGCGGCGGCCTCGAACCCGGCATGAGCGTGCGGATCGAGCATTGAGGCGTAGCGCCCGGCCGCAAGCGGTAACAACGCGCGTCTCAACGCTTCGCCCCTGCCCTCCCGCACCACAGTCATCCGCCTGTCAGAAGATTGAGACAAGAAGACCACAGCGTCGGCCGCATTCGGCTCGTCCCCGCGGCATGCCAGCCCCGACGCGATATGGAAGATGGAGGCTTGGCCGTCATGCAGATTCGTTCGCGACGAAACGTTCATGTTGGAGCGATGCTGCTCGGTGCGGCTGCACTGGCGGTCCTGCTGCCGTCGATGGCATTGGCACAAAGCGGTGCGGCGCCGGCCGGTGCCAAACCCTTTCTCACCGTCGATGGAAAAATGCCGCTGGTGATCGGACATCGCGGCGTGCCCGGCCTGGTGCCCGAGGAGACCGAGGCATCGTATGAATTGGCCGCCGATCTCGGAACGGACGCGCTCGAAGAGGATTTGCACCTCACCAAGGATTGTATTCTGGTCGCGCGTCACAACCCGTGGCTTGGCGACAACACCAACGTCGCCGAAGTCGCGAAGACCAATCCGGAAGTCGCGGCCCGCAAGCGCACGGTGCGCGGCGTTCTCGTCAAGGCTCCCGCTTCGAGCGGCGGCCCGGCTGAGTATCCCATCGATCTCGTCGATCCGGCCGATGCCAAATCGGTGCTGAAGGCGTTGATCGTCGACGGCGACGACCACACCAACGACTGGTCGATCACCGATTTCACCATGGCCGAGCTGAAGCAGTGGATCGGCGGCACCACCTATGATGCGGCGAACGAACGGCCAAAACTGTTCAACGGCAAGTTTCCGATCATCAGTTTCCAGGACATCATCGACATCGCCAAGGCCAAGAGCAAGGCGACGGGTCGGACCATCGCGGTCTATCCGGAAACCAAGAACCCGACCTGGAACAACGCCCAGGCCATCGCCAATGGCTGCGGCGCGCCGGGCAGCCATCCGCTCGAGGATGCCCTGATCAAGATCATCGGGGATAACGGCCTCAACGCGAAGGACGCGCCGATCATCGTCCAGAGCTTCGAGCCCGGCAGCCTGAAATACATGCGCAGCCATGGGTTGGAAACGCGGCAGGTCCAGCTCGTCGACGGCAACGGCGTCGACTTCAAGACCGGCAAGGTGCTGCTCAACAACATCGCGAATTCCCGCCCGTATGACTGGACGGTTGCAGGTGACAGCCGCACCTTCGACGCGATGCTGACGCCTGCGGGCCTCGCGGAGATCAAGACCTATGCCGACGGCGTCGGTCCTTGGAAGGCCTATATCGTGCCGTACAAGATCTCGCCCTGGAAGGACGCTGGCGCCGACGGCAAGCCCTACAAGGGATCAACCGCAGAGGCTTCGACGCAGGACGCCACCAGCGTGATCGCCGACGCGCACAAGTTCGGTCTGTTCGTGCACGTCTTCACGTTCCGCAACGAGAAGAAATATCTCGCGGCCGACTATCGCGGCGACCCTGCCCTCGAATATTTGAAGTTCTTCCGCCTCGGCGTGGATGGCGTGTTCACGGACTTCACCCACACCGGCGTCGCCGCCCGCGCGGCTTACTTGCGCGAACTCGGCTGGTGACACCATACGCGACCTGAACCGAACGCGGGCCGGGCCGACGATGACAGCGGCTCGGCTCGCGACTGAAAAAGAACAAAACAACCGGTATCGCGGCCGCAGCGATAGAGATGTTGCGCGAATTGACTTCATAACAGCAACAATGCGCTGATCCGCCTCGCTTAAGATGCCCCACGAAGCGAAAGGCGGTGCATCATGAAGGTGCGGTCGGGTCTGCTCGAAGCGATTGGCAACATGCCCCTGATCAGGCTCCGCGGAGCATCTGACGCCACCGGTTGCGACATCTACGGCAAGGCCGAGTTTCTCAATCCCGGCGGCTCGATCAAGGATCGCGCGGCGCTCGCCATCATCGACGACGCCGAGCGACGCGGCGAGCTCCAGCCGGGCGGCGTGATCGTGGAAGGCACCGCCGGCAATGTCGGGATCGGCATTGCGCTCGTGGCCAATGTCCGCGGCTATCGCTCGGTCATCGTCATGCCGGACACCCAGAGCCAGGAGAAGCAGGACATGCTGCGGCTCTACGGCGCCGAACTTCGCCTGATGCCCGCCGTGCCCTCCTCCAACCCCGGGCACTACGCGAACTATTCCGGTCGCCTCGCCAAAGAACTCGGCGCGTTCTGGGCCAATCAGTTCGACAACGTCGCCAACCGCGACGGACATTATCGCACGACCGGTCCCGAGATCTGGCAACAGACCGACGGCAAGGTAGATGGCTTCACCTGTGCCGTCGGCAGTGGCGGGACATTGGGCGGCATCGCCCGCGCGCTCAAGGAACGCAATCCGGACGTGAAGATCGCGCTCAGCGACCCGATGGGTGCCGCGCTCTACAACTGGTTCACCAAAGGCGAGCTGACCGCCGAGGGCGATTCAGTCACCGAAGGAATCGGCCAAGTGCGGGTGACGAGGAATCTCGACGGCACGCCGATCGACATGGCCTACCAGATCACCGACCAGGAGGCCTTGCCCGTGCTGTTCGACCTCATCGCACATGAGGGATTGGTGCTGGGCAGCTCCAGCGCGATCAACATCGTCGGCGCCATGCGGCTGGCGCGCGATCTCGGCCCGGGCAAGACCATCGTCACGATCCTGGCGGATGGTGGCCAGCGTTACCAGTCCAATCTGTTCAATCCGGATTTCCTGCGCAGCAAGAACCTGCCCGTGCCGCCTTGGTTGAAATGAGGATTCGCGCGCCGTCCGCGCAGAACAAAAGCGCGCCCGGCAATACCGGGCGCGCCTGTTTTCCTCACGATGCGATGCGCGTTACTCGGTCGAATATTTGAACTCGGGCATCGCCTTCAGCTCATCCTTGGTCGCGCTGAACACGGCGTGATCCGGGTACCAGGGATTTGGCTTCGACGCCGTAGCGGCGGGTGCCGCGCCGGTGGTGGTGGTCTTGGTCGTGCTGCCGGTATTCGACGCGCCGGCGGCGCCGGTGTAGGCGATCGGCTCGCTGACGAACTTCACCTTGTCGAGCGGCACGGCGACCAGATGCTCGCCGACGCCAAGGAAGCCGCCGACGCCGATCACGACCGCCTTGACGGCGCCGCTCTTGTCCATCAGCAGATCGTTGATCGAGCCGACGCTCTCATTGCTGTCGTTGTAGACGCTGAGGCCGACCACCTTCGATGCGCGCCAGTTGCCTTGATAGGACGTCGGCGATGTCGTCGTCGTCGACGCCGCAGGAGCCATCTTGTCGCCCTTGTCGGTTGGCGTCTGTGCAATCGCGACAGTTGCAAGCAGGGCGGAGCCGGCCACGCCTGCGATGATGGATTTGACCAACATTGTTGCGCTCTCCTCAGTTCGCAAAATCGATGCTGGGAGAACCCGTCATCTGCGCAACCGTTCCTACCGAGGCTGCGGTCAAACGCCGCCACGGCGCGGAGGAACGTCATGGCAGCGACGAGGCAAGCTTCGGTTTGCGACGGTCCGGCGCCGGGAACGTTGTGGTGCTTGACGAAGGAAGTCGCCAGCTTTCAATTGGGCTGCGGTTGAGCCTCACGACTGCGCCGGACGCGCAGTCCCCGATTTGACGATGTTTGGCTCACTAAGTCGTCCCGGCGAACCGCGCTCGCGACAGGGCTCTCGATCGAGATGAGCCGATCGACCGCGCGATCAGAAGCCGCCCCAATAGGGCGGCACGCCATAGAAGCGATGCAGCTCGGCTTCCTGCGAGCGGTCGCCCCAATCGAAATCCTTGTCGGCACGGAACGACGGTGCGCGCTTCAGCTCATCATCCTCGATGTCGAGCTCGTAGGCCTCGAACTTGGTGTTGTAGTGCAGTCGGCCCCAGGGCAGCGGGATCAGGTTGGTTCCGATCCCGAGGAAGCCACCGAAGCTCAGCACCGCGTACGACACCCTGCCCGAAATCTTGTCAATCATCAGCCGCTCGATGTGGCCGATCATGTCGCCATTGGCCCGGCGCACCGCGGTGCCCTCGACCCGATCGCTTGCAATGAGCTGATGCGGTCTGGTCCGGACGTCGACAGCCATCTCACCCTCCCTCGCTTGAAAAGAGAAACAACGCGTTGCCGTCGAAACCGGTTCCGGCCCCCGATAGGACAGTCGCGCTTCCCTTTTCCGGGCCATCGGACCGCTTCCGGCACCGCATCGCAGCCGGCGGAGTTCTATCCGTATTTCAACGGGCTACGCTGGATGACAGAACGATAACTTTTCTCCGCCGCGCCGACCTGTTAACTCGTTATGCCGGGCAAGATTTCAGAAATACACTGAAACAAAAATCCTGAGCCGCTTCCCCCGAATCACGGACAAAAGAGTCGGTATGACCCAGGCTGCGCCCAATATCCTAGTCGTCGAGGACGACCGCGAGACGCGGTCGCTCATCGCGAAATATCTCCGCACCAATTCCTGCCATGTCACGACCGCCTCCGACGGCCGCGAAATGGCCAAGGCCATGACCGATCACCGGGTGGATCTCCTCGTGCTCGACGTGATGCTGCCCGGCGAGGACGGTCTCAGCCTGTGCCGCAAGGTACGCGCGGAGTCGCAGACGCCGATCATCATGCTCACCGCGCGCGGCGAGGACGTCGACCGCATCCTCGGCCTCGAGATGGGCGCCGACGATTATCTGGCCAAGCCGTTCAACCCCCGCGAGCTGCTGGCACGGATCAACGCGGTGCTGCGCCGGCAGGCCGCCGCCCGCAACGCCAGCGCGATCGAGGGTGCCACCACGCTGACCTTCCTCGGCTGGCGCATCGACATCCGCCTGCGCGAGCTGCGCAACCCCGAGGGTGCGCGCGTCGCCATGACCAGCGCCGAGTTCGACCTGCTGCGCACCTTCTGCGAACGGCCCGGCCGCGTGCTGTCGCGCGACAGCCTGCTCGACCTGACGCAGGGCCGCAGCGCCGGCTCGTTCGAGCGTTCGATCGACGTGCTGGTCAGCCGCATCCGCCGCAAGATCGAGCCCGATCCGCAGGAAGCCACCATGATCAAGACCGTGCGCTCCGGCGGCTATGTGTTCACCCCGCGGGTGGAGGCGGCTGCCGCCCCGAGCAACTGACGATGAGACTGCTGCGCGTGCTGAGTCTGCGGGGGATCGGCGCCCAGATGGCGGCGCTGGTCGTCGTCTCGATCGTCGCGCTGCACCTGATCATCACCGCAACCTTCCTGATCCATCGCCCCGACCGGCCGGAGCCTTCGGATCGCTGGCACACCCAGCTCGCCGCCGCCGCGCAACTGCTGGGGCATGCCCCGGCGTCCGAGCGGCCGCGGCTGCAAGCCGATATTGTCAGAGCCTTCCCGCAACTGGCGATCAGCGACCTGCCGGCCAATAGCGGCGCGCTCACCGATGCCGACCCGCCCAGCCTGCACGCGCTGCGCCGGCTCGGCGCCGGCTATCACGTGTTCTCGGTGCCGCGCGAGGCGGGCAGCACGCCGCATGATGGCGAGGTCCGCCGAGTCGCCATCCGCTTGCCCGACGGCGCCATGTTCGCGGCGAACCTGATGCCGGATCAGCACATGCGGCCGTTCTGGGGCGGGCCGTGGATGATGACGGTGCTGTTCGCCGTCATCAGCGTCACCCTGCTCGGCCTGTGGGCGGCATGGGCGCTGACCGCGCCGCTGTCGTCCTTCGTCAAGGCTGCCGAGACCTTCAGCCTGAACGGCGCCGCCGCGCCGCTGCCGGAGCGCGGTCCCGAGGAGATCCGCTCGCTGGCCAAGGCGCTGAACCGGATGCGCGAGCGCATCACCACATTGATCGACGACCGCACCAAGATGCTGGCCGCGATCAGCCACGACCTGCGCACGCCGATCACCCGGATGCGGCTGCGCGCCGAATTCATCGAGGACGAGACCCACCGCCACCGCATGCTGCGCGACCTCGACCAGATGCGCTCGATGCTGGAATCGGTGCTGTCGTTCCTGCGCAACGACCGCAAGCTCGAGGCGATGACGCTGGTCGACATCGCGAGCACGCTGCACCTCGTCACCGACCAGTTCGTCGACATGGGGCACAAGGTCAATTACGAGGGCCCGCAGCACGCGATGGCGACGGCGCGGCCGGCCGACCTGCATCGCTGCATCACCAACCTGGTCGACAACGCCACGCGGTTCGGCGGCGAAGTGACCGTCCGCCTCGACGTCAGGCCCGATCGCCTCGTCGTCGACATCGAGGACGACGGCCCCGGCATTTCCGACGCGCACAAGGCGACCGTGCTGGAGCCGTTCGTGCGTGGCGACCAGGCGCGCAACATGGATGAGGCCGAAGGCTTCGGCCTCGGCCTGTCGATCGCCAACGCCATCGTGCTGGCGCATGGCGGCACGCTGTCGCTGCACGACCGCAAGCCGCACGGACTGGTGGTCCGGATCGAGCTGCCGGGACGGCAGCAGCAGTTGCAGCCGCCGCAAAAATCCGCGGCCTGATCAGAACCAGCGATTAGGACATCAGGCCGCGAGCGGCGTGAGCTGCGCGTGCTCGTAGATCGCGATGGCTTCGAAGCGATAGTTGCAGGCGCGGCAATTCCACAGATACGAGGTGCGGCCTTCGCTGTGCTCCACCCAGTCGGGACGAGCGATCGGCTTGCCGCATTGCGCGCAGGGATTTTCGCGAGGCATGTAGCCAGTGTCCTGTCGGACCGAATCTTGACGATTCACGGCGCATCTCCCGAATGTTGTTTTTGCGTGCTTTGGAATGGACAGACGTGCTGACTGAACACGCGCGCTCTGTCGTGCACGGAGTCTAGACCTTGATCGAGTCGTTTGCACGACAAACCGCTGTGGATTGTGTGCGGCAAAATCGGGTCAGACATTTTGGCGCATCGATCGATTGCATCGTCCGGCACACCCGGCGGCCGGACCGTCACGGACGCAGAACCTTCGCTTATGCGAAGGCTTTGCCACATTCCTGCCCGCTCGGCGTACCAATGAGACCGCAGAACCGACGCGCGTTGATCACCCGGGCGACCCGACATGAAGACCGTTCAGACTCTCAGCTTCCTTGCCGCCGCCGCGTGGTTTGCATCCTGCGCCGGCGCGCAGGCGCAATCGCGCGCGCAATATGAGGCGATGGTGACGGCCGAGGCCCAGGCGAACCTGGTGCCGGAAGAGCTGGTGCATCGCGTCATCGTGCGCGAGAGCAAGTATCAGCCGCATCTGATCGGGCGCGGCGGCGCCATCGGCATGATGCAGATCAAGCTCGCGACCGCCCGCGGGGTCGGCTACACCGGTACCGCCGAAGGCCTGCGCGACGCCGCGACCAACCTCCGGTATGGCGTCAAATACCTCGCCGGCGCCTACCGGGCCGCCCATGGCGATTTCGATCGAGCCGTGCGTTATTTCGCGGGCGGGTATTACTACGTCGCAAAGCGGCAGCGTGGGGATCGCCTCAAGGAAGCCAAGCTTGGCGGCACGGGTGCACCGCCAAAGGAACTGGCCAAGCAGGAACAGGGAACGGCCGATACCGCCGAGCCGAAGCCGGAACAGGCTGCCAAATAGCTGATTGCATGTCCCGGACGCGGTGCGTTGCGCCGCAGAGCCGGGATCTCCATTTCGAAGGACATGGGCCCCGGCTCGGCAGGGCACCGCCGCGCGCTGCGCTGCGTCCGGGACACGAGCGCCCTGCGCACACCGGGGTGCAGCTTCGGGCATACACGTTGACACGTCAGCCCATCCGCTTACATTAGAGGCGTTCCGAGGGGTGCTCCGAAGGAGGAGCTGAGATACCGCAAGCTTGGACTTCGCCACTTTGTCATCGACGAAGTTGCGAACAGTCCGGGACCGCGGTGACCCTTTGAACCTGATCCGGGTCATGCCGGCGAAGGGACAGGGATGTATCAGACGTCAAGACCGCGGGGGATTCCCCCGTCTCCATCATCGGCGCAGGCATAGCCGGCGCCTGGCATGCGCTGTTGCTCGCAGAGGCCGGGCGTGCCGTAACCCTGCACGAGCGCAGTGACGCCGGGATGACGGAATCCACAAGCCATTGGGCCGGCGGAATGCTGGCGCCGTGGTGCGAGGAGGAGGCCGCCGAGCCGGTGATCACCCGACTCGGCATCCGCTCGCTCGATCTGTGGCGGCGACATTTCCCGGAAACGCCGTTCAACGGCTCGCTGGTGGTGGCGCATCCGCGCGACCGCACCGATTTCGAGCGCTTTGCCCGACTCACCACCGGTTACCGACGGCTGGACGCCGAGGGCGTTCGCGCGCTGGAGCCGGCGCTCGAGGGCCGCTTCGGCTCTGGCCTGTTCTATCCGGACGAGGGTCATGTCGAGCCGCGCCGCGTGCTGCCGCGGCTGCATGCCGCGATCGCCAAGGCCGGCGGCGCCATCAAGTTCGGCAGCGACGCCGAGGCTGACGATCTCGACGGCCTCGTGATCGACTGCCGCGGGCTGGCTGCGCGCGACCACGAGCCGAGCCTGCGCGGCGTCAAGGGCGAGATGATCATCATCGAGACCTCAGAGGTCGAATTGCTGCGCCCGGTGCGGCTGATCCATCCGCGCTGGCCGCTCTACGTGATCCCGCGCGGCGATGGTCGCTTCATGCTGGGCGCGACCTCGATCGAGGCCGAGGACAACGGCGTCAGCGTGCGCTCGGCGCTGGAGCTGTTAGGGGCCGCCTATGTCGTGCATCCGGCGTTCGGCGAGGCCCGCATCGTCGAATTCGGTGCCGGCTTGCGGCCGGCATTTCCGGACAATCTGCCGAAAATCAGGATCGAACAGGAACGCATCACGGTGAACGGACTCTACCGTCACGGCTTCCTGCTGGCGCCGGCGCTGGCCGAGCTGACGCTCGCCTATCTCGCGCGCGGCGAAATCGACAACGAGGTGATGCAATGCGCGTGATCGTGAATGGCGAGCAGCGGGAGATCGCGGCGGCAAGTGTCGATGCGCTGCTGGCCGAGCTCGACTACGAGGGCACGCATTTCGCGATCGCGCTCAACTACGACGTGGTGCCGAAGAGCCGCTGGGCCGAGACAGCATTGAAGGCCGGCGACGAGATCGAGATCATCACGCCGCGGCAGGGAGGATGATGTGATGCGTGCAGACGAGCCCCACAGTCAGCCGTCATCGCCCGGCTTGACCGGGCGATCCAGTACGCCGCGGCTTCTCCGTATTACGGCGCGGCCTCTGGAATACTGGATCCCCGCTTTCGCGGGGACGACGAGTTGTATGCGCGGCAGCGAACAGGGCCACGAGGCATAGACACCATGGTCACCTTCTACGGCAAATCCTTCCCATCCCGCCTCTTGATCGGCACGGCACTGTATCCCTCGCCGGCCATCATGCAGGGCGCGATCCGCGCCTCCGGCGCCAGCATCGTCACGGTGTCGCTGCGCCGCGAGGCGGCCGGCGGCAAGACCGGCGATGCGTTCTGGTCGCTGATCCGCGAGCTCGGCGTCACCGTGCTGCCGAACACCGCGGGCTGCCGCAGCGTCAAGGAGGCGGTGACCACTGCGAAGCTGGCGCGCGAATTGTTCGGCACGCCCTGGATCAAGCTCGAGGTGATCGCAGACAACGACACCTTGCAGCCCGACGTGGTCGGCCTGGTCGAGGCCGCCACCATCCTGATCAAGGATGGCTTCGAGGTGTTCCCCTATTGCACCGAGGATTTCTCGGTCGCCTCGCGCCTCGTCGAGGCCGGCTGCAAGGTGGTGATGCCGTGGGCCGCGCCGATCGGAAGTGCCAAGGGCATCACCAACCGCGACTCGTTGAGGCTGCTGCGCGATCGCCTGCCGGACATCACGCTGGTGGTCGACGCCGGGCTCGGCGCGCCGTCGCATGCCGCCGAGGCGCTGGAGCTCGGCTACGACGCCGTGCTGCTCAACACCGCGGTCGCCAAGGCCGCCGATCCCATTGCAATGGCCAACGCCTTCCGCCTCGGCGTCGAGGCCGGCCGCACCGCCTATGAAGCCGGGCTGATGGAAGCCCGCGATTTCGCCTCCCCCTCCACCCCTGTCGTTGGGACCCCGTTCTGGCATGCCGTATCCTGATCCATTTTATCCCGTCGTCGACAGCGTGGCCTGGGTCGAGCGCCTGACCAGGCTCGGCGTCGGCACCATCCAGCTACGCGCCAAGGAGCTCGATGACGCCGCGGCGCTCAAGATCGTCCGCGATGCGCTGGCGGTGACCAAGGGCACGCCGACCAAGCTCGTCGTCAACGACTACTGGCGCGCGGCGATCGTCGCCGGCGCCGAGCATCTGCATCTCGGCCAGGAGGACCTGGTCGATGCCGACCTCGCCGAGATCCGTAAAGCCAAGCTGACGCTCGGTGTCTCCACCCATGACGACGCCGAGCTCGCGGCCGCGCTCGCCGCCAAGCCCGACTATGTCGCGCTCGGCCCGATCTTCTTCACCACGCTGAAATCGATGCGGTTCGCGCCGCAGGGGATCCCGAAGATCACCGAATGGAAGAAGCGGGTCGGCAACATCCCGCTTGTCGCGATCGGTGGCATCAAGTTCGAGCACGCCGCCGAGATCTTCGCAGCCGGCGCCGATTCAATCGCCGTCGTCAGCGACGTCACCCAGAACGCCGACCCCGACGCGCGGGTGCGGCAATGGCTCGGCCTCAACGCGGAGGCCGCGTGATGCAGACTCTCGTTCCACACACCCTGCCGTCATCGCCCGGCCTGTGCGCAATTGCGCACATGGACCGGGCGACCCAGTACGCCGCGGCTTCTCCGTATCACACCGCGGCCTCTGGAATACTGGATCCCCGCTTTCGCGGGGATGACAGCAGTAATCACCTCTCGCGCAGCGACGCCAACGAATTGAAGTAAGGAGGATCCCTCATGAACATCCGCTCCAACCCCGACACGACACTCCCCGCCGTCACCACCGGATCGCTGCCCGCCTCGCGCAAGATCTTCGCGACGCCGGCCAGCGCGCCCGACGTCCGCGTGCCGCTGCGCGAGATCATCCTCTCCGAAGGCGCCGGCGAGCCGAACCTGCCGGTCTATGACACCTCGGGTCCCTACACCGATCCCAACGTCACGATCGACGTCAACGCCGGCCTGCCGCGCAATCGGCTCGCCTGGGTCAAGGAGCGCGGCGGCGTCGAGGAGTATGAGGGCCGCACCATCAAGCCGGAAGACAACGGCAATGTCGGCGCATCTCACGCCGCCAAGGCGTTCACCGCGCACCACACGCCGCTGCGCGGCCTCGACGGCCACAAGATCACCCAGCTCGAATTCGCCCGCGCTGGCATCATCACCAAGGAGATGATCTACGTCGCCGAGCGCGAGAATCTCGGCCGCAAGCTTAAGCTCGAGCGTGCTGAAGCAGCGCTTGCTGACGGCGAAAGCTTCGGCGCATCGGTGCCGGCCTTCATCACCCCCGAATTCGTCCGCGACGAGATCGCGCGCGGCCGCGCCATCATTCCCAGCAACATCAACCATGCCGAGCTGGAGCCGATGATCATCGGCCGCAACTTCCTGACCAAGATCAACGCCAATATCGGCAACTCGGCGGTGACCTCGTCGGTGGAAGAAGAGGTCGACAAGATGGTGTGGGCGATCCGCTGGGGCGCCGACACCGTGATGGACCTCTCGACGGGGCGCAACATCCACACCACCCGCGAATGGATCCTGCGCAACTCCCCGGTGCCGATCGGCACCGTGCCGATCTACCAGGCGCTGGAGAAGTGCGACGGCGATCCGGTCAAGCTGACCTGGGAGCTCTACAAGGACACGCTGATCGAGCAGTGCGAACAGGGCGTCGACTATTTCACGATCCACGCCGGCGTGCGGCTGCCCTACATCCACCTCACGGCGAACCGCGTCACCGGCATCGTGTCGCGCGGCGGCTCGATCATGGCGAAGTGGTGCCTGGCGCATCACAAGGAGAGCTTCCTCTACACCCATTTCGACGAGATCTGCGACCTCATGCGCAAGTATGACGTCTCGTTCTCGCTCGGCGACGGCCTGCGTCCCGGCTCGATTGCGGATGCGAATGACCGCGCGCAATTCGCGGAGCTCGAGACGCTCGGTGAATTGACGAAGATCGCATGGGACAAGGGTTGCCAGGTCATGATCGAGGGCCCCGGCCACGTGCCGATGCACAAGATCAAGATCAACATGGATAAGCAGCTCAAGGAATGCGGCGAGGCGCCGTTCTATACGTTGGGCCCGCTGACCACCGACATCGCGCCGGGCTATGACCACATCACCTCGGGCATTGGCGCCGCGATGATCGGCTGGTTCGGCTGCGCGATGCTGTGCTACGTCACGCCGAAGGAGCATCTGGGCCTTCCTGATCGCAACGACGTCAAAGTCGGCGTCATCACCTACAAGATCGCGGCGCACGCGGCAGACTTGGCCAAGGGCCACCCCGCCGCGCAGCTCCGCGACGACGCGCTGTCGCGCGCCCGCTTCGACTTCCGCTGGCAGGACCAGTTCAACCTCGGCCTCGACCCCGAGACCGCGAAGAACTTCCACGACGAGACCCTGCCGAAGGAAGCCCACAAGGTCGCGCATTTCTGCTCGATGTGCGGCCCGAAATTCTGCTCGATGAAGATCACCCAGGACGTCCGCGACTACGCCGCGACGCTCAACGACCCCTCAGGCGTCGGCGCATCGATCTCCGGCACCATCGAGGACGGCATGGCGACGATGAGCGCCAAGTTCAAGGAGATGGGCGAGAGCCTGTATCTCGACGCGGAGAAGGTGAAGGAGAGCAACAGGGTGTTGTGAGGTTCTCCGGAGACGCCCGAGTCGGCCTCGGACGTCTTTCCTCGCGGAAAGTTAAGAGTGCTGCGGCGAACGACGCCGACGGCGTACGACATTGGCGGCGCTTGAGCCGCAACTAAACTAGGTCGAAGGATGATCGCTGTTTCCCTCAATCAGAACGTGTGCCATAGATCATAGCGCGCAAACTTGGGCACCTCGATATGAAATATATTGGTAAGATACGTAATCTTCCTCCAGGAAAGACCTACGGATTCATTCAAAATCAGGCGGACGGCAAAGACTATTTCTTTCACTCCTCGGAATTGAGAGGGATTTGGCATGTCTTGCGCGTTGGCGACGACGTTCAGTTCGAGTTGGGGGAGAAAGATGGAAGAGTGCAGGCAAACTGCGTGGAGGTAATGGTCGCGAACGTCAAAGGTCGCGCTCCACGACTCGTTGGCCCCTACGCCGGACCCGATTTTGGCCTCAGCGATCAAGAGCGCGCCCGCAGCCTTAACGAGGTGGCACGCTGGAAACTCGAAGCAAAGCTAGACGACATCAGGCGTATTTTTTTGCGATCCCAGAGCTGAACTTCATCGAGACAGGAGACGCATCGTACGTCATCGGAAGGAAGGGCACCGGGAAGACGGCACTAGTCCAGTACTTGTCTGACACCGCCGATGACAACAAGCATGTCTCGAAATTGACCTTTAAGAACTTCCCATTCAACGAACTCTACGCTCAAGGCAATGAGAGTTATCGTAAGCCAAATCAGTATATTACAATTTGGAAATTGATCATCTACTCGGCGGCTTGCAAGCTGATTGCGAAAAGCGAGCGCTGCGATCCTCTCATCAGAAACACGATTCTGAAGGCTTTCCCGAACCCGGACAGCGACAATCTGGGAACGATAATTGGCCAATGGATCGCAGGAGATTTTGGCATCAGCGTTTTGGGGACAGGCATCAACATTTCGAAATGGTTCAAGGAAAAAAGAAGATAACCATCCAAGAGAAAGTTGAAAACCTCGAGCAGTTCGTCATCAAGCACATGCCTGACGAAACCTACCTGGTATTGTTTGACGAACTTGACGAAGACTACAAGGACATCTTCGAAACCTACAACAAGAGCGAGTATCTCGATCTGCTCACAAGTCTCTTTAAAGCCGTTCAAGACATCCGATCTATCGTGACCGCCAAGGGGCACAAGTTGTATCCCGTCGTTTTTCTACGAGACGACATATATGATCTTTTGCGCGACCCTGACAAAAATAAGTGGCGCGACTTCCAGGTCGACCTTGAGTGGACCCCCGAAGGCATCAAGGGCCTCCTGTCGCACAGACTTGCCAAGGTTTTCGGCCAAACAAATGAGAACTTCGACGCTCTCTGGTATTCAATCTTCGCGAGAGAGCCTGTTAGATTCTCCGACGGCAAAAAAACTACGGGTTCATTTGACTACATAACCATGAGCACGCAGGGGCGCCCCAGGGATTACATAAACTATCTGCAAGAATGCGCTGCACTTGAGCTTAAACGATCTAAGCGGGAGATATCGACTGAGACGATTAAGGATGCAGACAAATTATATTCCAACTACCTGAGAAAGGAGCTTATCGATGAAATTCACGGGATCATTCCGGACATCGGCAAAGTGCTTTCCATCTTTTCTGAAACCAGAAAATGGATCCTCAGCATAAGCGAGTTTAAGAAGGCGTATGAGGAGAGAGTTCAGTCTGGAGCGATGCAAGTAAAAGACGTTGATATGGTATTAAAAACTCTCTTCTACTTCTCGATCATTGGGAACGTGGTAAGAGTAGGGGTTCACATATTTAGACATGTGCGGCCAGAGGCAGAGCTCAACTTCAAAGAAAAGATTGTAGTTCATCGCGGGCTCATGAAGTCTCTCCAAATAATCTAGCCGACGCGACCGTGTCGCTGAGATTGTTCAGCGGCACTATGAACCGGGCGAGTTGGTGGGTTACGCTGCGCTAACCTACCCTACGGTGTGACGCAGACGTCATTGCCCCCTTACTAAATTCAATCTCCCGATACCCCCCCGCTGCCACGCCGTTGATGATCCCCAAGAACTTCGGCGTGCCCCCATTGTAGACGAAGTACCGCACCGTCCCCTCTTCGTGCCCTGCGACATTCGAGTTGTAGCCGGTGAACCAGCCCTTGGCTTTGCGCATCAGCATGATCTCGTACATCTTGGCGACATGCGCGGTCCAGCGCTCCTGCGCCTCCAAGGTCGCGTCGGCGCGGGTCAGGTTGCGGGCCCACATGTATTGCAGCAAATTGGTGCACCAGTTGACGCCGTTCTCGATGCCGCGTGGGAAGTTCGTGGACGCGGAGGCGCTTTGCGGGCCGGTCGGCATCAACAGGTTCGGGAAGCCGTGCACGAGCATGCCGAGGAAGGTCGACGGCGCCTGCTTCCATTTGTCGGCGAGCTTCTCGCCGCCGATGCCCCGGATGTCGATCAAATCATAGGCACCGGTGATGGCGTCGAAGCCGGTGGCGTAGACGATGACGTCGAACTCGTAGTCGCGCGCCGTGGTGCGCAGGCCGGTCTCGGTGATCCGCACCAGCGGCGTCTCGCTGAGATCGACGAGGTGGACGTTGTCGCGGTTGTAGGTCTCGAAATACCGTGTCTCCAGCGGCAAGCGCTGCACGCCAAAGCCATGATCTTTCGGGATCAGCTTTTCGGCGACATCAGGATCATTCACCCGCCTGCGGATGCGGCCGGCGATATATTCGGACAGTTCGGCATTGGCGGCCTCATCCATGAAAATCTCGCGGAAGTTCGCCAGCCAGATGCCGAAGCCGGGCTCGTCATAGAGCTTGTCCCACAGCGCCAGCCGCTCCTCGCGGCTCACCTCGTAGAAGCCGCGCTTGTCGGGGCCATGGACGAAGCTGCCCGGCGTCAGCGCGCAGGCAGCGAAGATCTCGTCGTAGCGGGCGCGGATATCGGCCATCTCTTCGTCCGAGATCGCAGAGTTGTTGAGCGGCGCGCTCCAGTTCGGCCGGCGCTGGAACACGGTGAGCTCGCCGACCTTGTCGGCGATCTCGCCGATCAACTGGATGCCGGTGGCGCCGGTGCCGATCACCGCGACCTTCTTGCCGGCGAGATCGACCGGCTCGTGCGGCCAGTAATAGGTATGAAACGAGCGGCCCTTGAAGTCGTCGGTCCCCGGCACACGCGGCATGGTCGGCGCCGACAACAACCCGATCGCGAGCACGACGAAGCGGCAGGTCAGCTCACGGCCGTCACCGAGCCTCAATTGCCAGAGGTCGCGCGTCTCGTCGAAGACCATGGTCTCGACCTTGCAGTTGAACTGCATATGCTTGCGCAGGTCGAACTTGTCGGCGACGTAGTTGAGGTAGCGCAGATTCTCCGGCTGGCCGGAGAAGCGCTCCTTCCAGTGCCATTCGTCGAGCAGCTCGCGCGAGAACGAGAAGCCGTAGGTGTAGCTCTCGGAGTCGAAGCGGCAGCCCGGATAGCGGTTCCAGTACCAGGTGCCGCCGAGATCGGGCGCGGCTTCCAGCACGGTGGCGTCGATACCGAGATCGACCAGCCGCTTGATCTGGTAGATGCCCGCGACGCCGGCGCCGACGACGATCACCTCGAAATGGGTCTTCGCCTCTGCTGTCATGAGTCTCGCTCCCGAAATTCTTCTTGATCTGTTGGGCTGGATTACAGACCGTTTTGCTCGATCAGGCAACCGCTCGCGGCCGGGACAACGCGACGCGTTCCATCACGAACAGCGTTGGAATTTGCGTTGAGACGCTGCATGCCGCACATTGGCCGGCGGCGGCGATGATCGCCCGGGATGAGAGCATCGAGGTGACTGCATGATTTTCTGGATCGCGAGTCTCGCCGGATTGGCCGTCGCCTATCTCTTCGGCTCGACGCCGACCGGCTATCTGGCGGGCCGGCTGCTCAAGGGCATCGATATCCGCGAGCACGGCTCCAGATCCACCGGCGCGACGAATGTGCTGCGCACCCTCGGCAAATGGCCGGCACTGATCGTGCTGCTGGTCGATGTGCTGAAGGGCGTGGCGGCGATCGTCTTTGCGCGCTGGTTCTATCCCTGGCTCGCGACCTTGCCGTCGATCGCGCCACCGAGCGCGCTCGATCCACAAGCTTGGCTGCCGCAAACCTGGGTGCCTTGGACGGTTTGCCTCGCCGGCCTTGCTGTCCTGCTCGGGCATGGCCGTTCGATCTGGCTGAATTTCACCGGCGGCAAATCCGCCGCGACCGGGCTCGGCGTGTTGCTGGCGATCTCCTGGCCGGTGGGGCTCGGCGCCGCGGCGGCGTTCGGCGTCATGCTCGCCGCTTTCCGGATGGTGTCGCTCGCATCGATGTCGGCGGCGCTGACTGCGACGATCCTCGTCTGCTGCCTGGAACAACCATGGCCCTATCGGGTGCTGGTGATTGCAGGCAGCATCTACGTGATCGCGCGCCATCGCGCCAACATCCAGCGGCTACTGGCCGGCACCGAGCCGCGCCTCGGGCAAGCCAGCCCGGATGCCAAGGCGGCATAGACGCAAGCTCCCGACGATATGAGGCGACCATGACCGACAATCTCACCGGCGTCTGGGACGGCAGCTATGTTCAGCCCGGCGCCGGCATGGTCACCTTTCTGGCGACGCTGATCGACGCCGGTGGTTCGCTCGGCGGCAGCGTGACCGAACCGTGCGTGATGCCCGGCTGCCCGCACAGCATCCACAACGCCTCGCTCGCAGGCCAGCGCTCCGGCAGCGCGGTCTCCTTCGTCAAGCGTTACGAGCCGCCCGGCTATGGCTACGACACCGTGCACTATGAAGGCACGGTCAATGCCGACGCGACGGAGATCGACGGACGCTGGAGCATCCGCGGCACGGCGTTCTCGGGCAACTTCCTGATGGTGCGTTCGAGCGGACCGGCGCAGGCGGTCACGGCTGATGAGGAGATCAAGGCACCTGTGCGCTGACGCGCGACGAGATCGGTCGGTCTCAGCCCAGCGACGCCAACTCCCGCGCCAGGTTGTCGCGGGCACGGCCATCATAAGTCGCCGCGAAGCCGGCATCGGGGAAGATCACCGGGCGAGCCGCGAAGTGGCGGAGCACGCGGCCGCGGCCGGCGCGATAATCGGCTTCGCCGACATGGATGAACTCCTGCCGGATCGCCGCGGCATAGGCGTCGTAGCGCGCGGGCTCCGCGCCGAGAATGCTGAGGTCGATCGAGATCAGGATCGCGCCCAGGCGCTCGCCGGGCTGCACGTCGTGCGTCTTCGTCAGGCGGATCAGGCGGCCGACCTCGCGGCTGATATCGGCGCGGACATGCTGCTCGGCGAGCTGCGCGCTGAGTTCCTCATTGTCCGGCCGGGTCGCGTCGTACACGACATCGTGCCACCAGATCGCTTCCGACAGGATCTCGCGCTCGGCCGCGGACAGGCCGTCCACACGCGCGAGCGCCGCAAGACAGTCCTCGATATGCGCCAGGTTGTGATAGTGGCGGCCGGGCGCCGTATAGGCGGAGACCAATTCATCGCGGGTCATTGCCGAGGTATAGGACGCGGACGACAGAAATGGTAGCGCTCGATCGCAACAGCCTGGCGTACACCGGCCAAGTCATCAGCCCGATCAAGATGCCCGACAGCGACAGCCACCGCCTCCCCGACCAGCTGCGCGCCGGGCTCCGCCTGGTGTTCGTCGGCACCGCGGCCAGCACGCGCTCGGCCGCGGTCGGGCATTACTACGCGCATCCCGGCAACCGGTTCTGGCGCGCGCTACACGAGGCCGGCATCACGCCGCGGCGCTACCGGCCGGATGAGTTCGCGGCCCTGCTCGACCTCGGCATCGGCTTCACCGACCTCTCGAAGACCGGCGCCGGCATGGATCATGCGATCGCGCGGCAGTCGTTCGATGTCACGGGCTTCAGGACGAAGATCGAAATGTTTCGGCCGAACACGATCGCCTTCACCAGCAAGAAGGCGGCGAGCCTGTTTTACGACAAGCCGACCAGCGCGCTTGCGCTCGGCCGGCAGCAGAAGATGGCCGGCTTCCCGGATGTGTTCGTGTTGCCATCGCCATCGGGCGCCGCGTCCGGGCATTGGAGCTTGCAGCCGTGGCGTGAGTTGGCGCAGTGGATCGCAGAACCGTAGGGCGGGTTAGCCGAAGGCGTAACCCGCCATCTTCACTGGCGAATACGAGTCGGTGGATTACGCTTCGCTAATCCACCCTACCGACCAACTATTCCTTCAACGTGATCGCAAGCCCGCTGAGATCGACATTGGCCATCAGCCCGACCTGCTTGCCGCTCAGCTCCAGCACCGCGCCGTTCTGGTTGGTCAGCAGGATGCCGCGCACGCCGGCGCCGAGCGCAACGCCCATGCCGGCCGCGGCGTAGACGCCGGCGATATCCTGGGCCCGGCGGATGTTGCGCACCCGCCCCTGCAGCGTCGTCTGCGAGCCGCCGAACACGAGACCGTAGTCCAGCCCGCCGGCCGTGAGGCCGTAGGTCTTGCCCTTGAAGGTCAACACGCCCTTGCCGGCGGAGCCGCCGAAGATCCAGCCGCCCTTGAAGATCACCAGCGTCACGGCCCCCTCGTCAGCCAGCGCGGCGGACGATCCGGCGAGCAGCGTCAGCGCGAGCAGCGCGGCGCGGGCAACGAACGACAATCTCATGGGAGTTCTCCGAACGACGTGAAAGCGAGACGCGAATCGCGGCAATCCAGCCGGCGGGCGGTACGCTCGAAAGGCCAACAAGACATGCGGGATTGCGCTTGTTCCTGATGGCCCGGAGTCTATCATCGCCGGTGCAGTCGCGCGACGTCGGCTCGGGCGCGTCCGTCGTTTTAAGGGATCGCTGAGGAGTCCGCGCAACAGGGATCGGCATCGATGCACAATTTCACCCCAATTTCCGGCTTCGCCGGCGGCGCACTGATCGGGCTCGCCGCGGCACTGCTGATGCTGCTCACCGGGCGGATCGCCGGCGTCACCGGCATCGTCGGCGGCCTGCTGCGGGCCGATACCAGCGACCGGCTGTGGCGCATCGCGTTCGTCGCGGGCTTGATCGCGGCGCCGTTGATTGCGGCGCTGTTCGGCGCGCCGCTGCCGCGGCCGGCGATGAACGGGAGCCTGGTGGTGGTCGCGGTCGCGGGCCTCCTGGTCGGATTTGGCACACGGATGGGCAATGGCTGCACCTCGGGCCATGGCGTCTGCGGCTTCGCGCGGCTGTCCACCCGTTCGATCGTCGCGACGTTCATCTTCATGACGGCGGCGATCGCGACGGTTGCGATCGCAAGACACGGGATCGGAGGCTAGCGATGCCGGTTCTCGCGAGCTTCGTCTGCGGCCTCATCTTCGGCGCCGGCCTTCTGATCTCGGGCATGACCGATCCGCAGAAGGTGCTCGGTTTCCTCGATCTGTTTGGTGCCTGGGACGCGACGCTCGCCTTCGTGATGGCCGGCGCGGTCGCGGTCGCGGCATCGGGCTTTGCGATCGCGCGGCGGCGCGCCGCGCCCGCCTTCGCGGCGCGCTTCCTGTGGCCCGACCGCAACGACATCGATGCGCCGCTGGTTGGCGGCGCCGTGCTGTTCGGCATCGGCTGGGGGCTCGCCGGCATCTGCCCCGGGCCGGCGCTGGTCAATCTCGCCGGGCTCTCGCTGCCGATCGTGGTGTTCGTCGTCGCGATGATCGTCGGCATGATCGGCCAGAATCTGTTCGGCGAAAGTTTCCGGCGGCGCGGCACGCCGGCGCCGCGCATCGAAACCTCTCCTCTTCCATCTCGCGCAGACGGGTGATCCAATGACCGCGATCAAGCACTTTCCTCCTCCGCCCGGCGTCAAGGCGCCGCCGCTCTCGTTCGGCGCCCGCGTCGGCGATCTGCTGTTCATCTCCGGCATTCCCGGCTTCGACGCCAACCGCGAACTGCCCGACGGCTTCGAAGCGCAATTCGCCAATGTCGTCACCAATTTCAGTCGCGTGCTCGAGGAGGCCGGCGCGACGATGCGCGACCTCGTCAAGGTCAACGTGCTGCTGACCCGCGCCTCTGACGTCGTCACGATGAACAAGCTCTATGCCGAAGCCTTCGGCCCGGCGCCCTATCCCGCGCGCACCACCTGCGTCGTGGTGGCGCTGCCCGATCCCAAGATGCTGATCGAGATCGAGGGCGTGGCGTCGCTGAAGGGATAGCGCTCCCTCCGTCATCCGCATCTGTCATCGCCCGGCTTGACCGTGTGTTCGGCATCTTGAATCGCGAACCATCAACGCCGTCGTCCTGGCGAAAGCCAGGACCCATTACCCCAACTGCGCATTGTTGAGCGACGCTGGGGCCCTGGTCCCGTTTGCAATCAGATTCGGTGGTTATGGGTCCTGGCTTTCGCCAGGACGACGATGTGGAGATAGCCGCGCCTGTATGCGTGCACTCACTGCGACGTCAGTCCCCTAAAACAACGACCCCTGCCCGTCGTCTTCCCGCACAGCCGCCTTGCGCGGCGCGGGCTTCTTCGCCGCGGGCACGTCCTCCGCGGCGATCTCGTCTGCGGTCATCGGCAGCAGCAATTGCGCGTCGTCATTGGCGACGGCATTGACGCGCATCGTCACCTGATGCCAGGCGAACTCGCCGACGTCAGGCCCCTTCAAGAGCGGCATCACGTCGTCGACATCGTTGGGCAGGCAGTCGAGCCAGCGCGCGAATTGCTCGGGCCGGATCGTCACCGGCACGCGGTGATGCAGTTGCGCGAGATCGGGGCTCGCCGGCGCGGTGACGATCGCGACCGTGTCCTGCTCCTCGCCGTTCGGCCCCATCCAGGTCTCGGCGAGCGCCGCGAAGGCGAGCGGATGGCCATCGCGGCGATGGATGAAGAACGGCCGCTTGCGGCCGCCGGCATCCTGCCATTCGTAATAGCCGTCGGCCGGGATCAGCGCGCGGCGCCGCTTGATCGCGTTCTTGAACGCAGGCTTCTCCCGAATTGTCTCGGAGCGCGCGTTGATCAGAAGCGAGAAGGTGCGGGGGTCCTTGACCCAGGACGGGATCAGGCCCCAGCGCATCAATTGGAAATGCCGGCCGCCATTCTGCAACAGCACCACCGGGATCTGCTGGGTCGGCGCAACATTATACCGCGGCGGAAAATTCGGCTGCTCGATATAGCCGAACATCTCGCGCAAGGCCGCCGGTGGTGAGGTAATGACAAAGCGTCCGCACATATCCCGTCCAGAATGGTATCCGTTTATTCCGCCTTAACTTCGACCGTTAAAGACTGCGACCAATGACCTCAACGGCCGCCATAGCGGGCCCTTCCCCGCGACCGACGTACCCCGACGAGGCGCGGGCGGCGCTGTTGCGCGCTGCCAACATCAACCCCCGCACCGGGCTTGCGACCGACTACCTCAATCACTTCAACGAAGCCATCATGCTGCTGGAGATGGTGCCGGACATGCCGGAATGCGCCAGCGATTTCCTGGAATGGCAGCCGCTGTCCTACGCCGAGCATTTCACCGCGTCCAATTTCAAGGCGCGCGATCTCGCGATCGAGTCCTATCAGACCGCGGATGCCGCGATCCGGGCCGAATTCGACCAGCTCACCGACAGCATGACCAGGATCCTGACCGAGGTCGGCTCCGCGATGCGGCAATTGCAGCAGGACAAGAGCCGGGTCGCGCTCGCCGAGCAGGCGATCGTGTGGGTCAAGCCGCTGGTAATGCTGACCGCCGGCGTGATCAATGGCGCCGCCGAGGCCGATGTCGACAGCATCATGGCGAGCGCCTGATTTATCGGGCATGATGAAGTCCTGAAACCGGTTACGCATCGCCTTGACCTCTCCCGAACCTCCGATCCGCCCGCAGCTCGCCGTGTCAGGCGTGATTTTCCGCGACGGCCAAGTGCTGCTGGTGCGCCGCGCCCGCTCGCCCGGCAAGGGCTTCTATTCGCTGCCCGGCGGCCGGGTCGAGTTCGGCGAGACGCTGCACACCGCCCTGCACCGGGAGATCGACGAGGAGACCGGGCTCAGGGTCGATATCCTCGGCCTCGCCGGCTGGCGCGAGGTGCTGCCGACCGGCCCCGGCACCGGGCACTATCTGATCATGACGTTCGCGGCGCGCTGGGCCTCCCGCGAGCCCGTGCTGAACGACGAGCACGACGATTTCAGATGGCTGGCGCCGGAGGCGATCGGCGATCTCAAGGTCACCGGCGGCCTGCACGAGGTCATTGCGGCCGCAAGGCGGCTGGTTTGAGGCCGGTTTTGACGGCCGTGGCAGGGCCTGGCGCCTTGCCTCGGGCGCATTGAGGGGGCATACCACGGCCATTCCGGAACCCCTGATGATCAGAGCCTTTCTCGCCGTCGTGATCCTGATATCGGCCTGCCTTACGGCGCCTGCCCGGGCGCAGGACGCGGCCGCGCCGTTCGACGGCGATTTGCAGCGGCTGGCCGAGATCCTCGGCGCCCTGCACTATCTGCGCGGCATCTGCGGCTCCAACGAGGGCGCCAAATGGCGCAACGAGATGCAGGCGCTGATCGACGCCGAGACCCCCTCCGGCGACCGCCGCGCCCGCATGGTGGCGGGCTTCAACCGCGGCTACAACGGCTTCCAGCAGACCTACCGGACCTGCACGCCGGCGGCTTCCGTGGCGATCCGCCGCTACATCGAGGAAGGCTCGAAAATCTCGCGCGACCTGACGGCTCGCTATGCCAACTGACCGCGCGATCTTCTTCGACCTCGACGGCACCCTGACCGACCCGAAGCCCGGGATCACCGGCTCGATCCAGTATGCGCTGGGCAAGCTCGGCCGGCCGGTTCCCGCGCAGGACGAATTGACCTGGTGCATCGGGCCGCCGCTGCGGGCGAGCTTTGCGATGCTGCTCGGCGGCGAGGAGCTCGCCGATCGCGCGGTCGAGCTCTACCGCGAGCGGTTCGGCGATGTCGGCCTGTTCGAGAACGCGGTCTATCCCGATATCGCCGATGTGCTGGCGGAGCTGCGCCAGCAGCCCGGCCGGATGTTCGTAGCGACCTCGAAGCCGCATGTGTTCGCGACGCGAATCATCGCGCATTTCGGCCTCAGCGGCCATTTCGACCACGTGTTCGGCTCGGAACTCGACGGAACCCGGGTCAACAAGGCGGACCTGCTCGCCTACGCGCTGGAGCAGACCGGAGCCGATTCTGCGCAGGCCCTGATGATCGGCGACCGCAGCCACGACGTGATCGGCGCGAATCGCAACGGCATCCGCGCGATCGGCGTCACCTATGGCTATGGCACCGCCGACGAGCTGATCGAGGCCGGCGCCAGCCATCTGTGCGCCTCGCCGCGCGCGGTGCTGGACCATATCCACAGCTCATTTGGCTGATCCCGGCCGGGATATCCGGAATTCCCCTTTAAATGCCGAAGGGCGCGTTAACCTTTCCTAAAGATGTGGGCTAGGCGGCTCTCAGATGCGTGATAAGTCTCGGCGGTCTCGCAGTGGTTCGCTCCTCGGACCGCGCGCATCCATTTGCAGAGTTTCATGCGCCATCCAGCGTCTTTCCCCCTTCACCAAGAAGACCCGCGTCCCGATCACGAGCAGAAGCAGGCCGCGCTGAGTTATCTGAACGAGGCGTGGGCGGAAGCGCGTCACGACGGCGTCGACGGCGACTGCCTGGCGCAGGCCAGCCTGTTCGCGGCGCTGGCCGAGCTCGTCACCACCTATGGCGAGGACGCGGTGGCGAAGTTCGCCGAGGGCCTCGCCGCGCGCGTGCGCAACGGCGAGTTCTCGCTGGTGCTGGCGAGGCAGTAAGCTCGACTACGGCTTCAGCGTCTCGAGAAACCGGACCGGCTCGCCGGTCGACGGCGTCGCAAGCTCGCCCTGCCACATCACCCGCTTGCCGCGCACGAAGGTGCCGACCGGCCAGCCCTGCACCCGTACGCCGTCATAGGGCGTCCAGCCCGCGCGCGAGGCGATCCATTTGTTGGTGATGGTCTCGCTGCGCTTGAGATCGACCACGGTGAAATCGGCGTCATAGCCCGCCGCGATGCGGCCCTTGCAGGCGATGTTGAACAGCCGTGCCGGCCCGGCGCTGGTGAGATCGACGAAGCGCTGGAGCGACAGCCGCCCCGCATTGACGTGGTCGAGCATCAGCGGCACCAGCGTCTGCACGCCGGTCATGCCCGACGGCGAGGCCGGATAGGTCTTCTGCTTCTCCTCCAGCGTATGCGGCGCATGGTCGGAGCCGAGCACGTCGATGATGCCCTGCTCGATCCCATACCAGATGCCGGCGCGGTGATCGGCCGAGCGCACCGGGGGATTCATCTGCGCCAGCGTGCCGAGCCGCTCATAGCATTCGGGCGCGGCCATCGTCAGGTGATGCGGCGTCGCCTCGCAGGAGGCGACATCCTTGTGGTCGCGCAGATAGAGGATCTCCTCCTTGGTCGAGATGTGTAGCACATGGATGCGCTTGCCGGTCTCGCGCGCGAGATTGACCAGCCGCTCGGTCGCCATCAGCGCCGCGGTCTCGTCGCGCCACACCGGATGCGAGCGCGGGTCACCCTCGACCCGCAGCGGCTTGCGCTCGTTCAAGCGATACTCGTCCTCGGCGTGGAACGCGGCGCGGCGCCGGATCACCTGGAAAATCCGCCGCAGGCTCTCGTCGTCCTCGACCAGGAGCGCGCCGGTGGAGGAGCCGATGAACACCTTGACGCCGGCGCAACCCGGCGCCCGCTCGAACTCCGGCAGGTCCCGCACGTTCTCGCGGGTGCCGCCGATGAAGAACGCGAAATCGCAATGCATGCGATGGTGGCCGCGCTTGATCTTGTCGGTGAACGCTTCTTCCGTGACCGTCAGCGGGCTGGTGTTCGGCATCTCGAACACGGCGGTGACGCCGCCCATCACGGCGCTGCGCGAGCCGGTCTCGAGATCTTCCTTCTGCGTCAAACCGGGCTCGCGGAAATGCACCTGGGTGTCCATCACGCCGGGCAGGATGTGCAGGCCCTTGCAGTCGATCACCTCGCCGGCGGAGGCCTGACCAAGCGAGCCGATCGCGGCGATGCGGCCGCCCGCGATACCGATATCGCGTACGCCCTCGCCGTCCTGATTGACCACGGTGCCGGATTTTAGAATGGTGTCAAAATGCTGATTCATAGGTCCTCGGCGCCCGCTTTCCACAGTCGCGCGGGCCTTGTTCGGCGCACTCTAGCGCCTTAGCTTGGCAGGGGATATCCGCGACGACAGCGATTCCCAAGGAACTTGAAAAAAGAGCCAATTTTGCGCATGAAAGCAGCGTTTCTTCCAGATCGGGGCGTGATCAAGGTCTCTGGCGAGGACGCCCGCAACTTCCTCAACGGGCTCATCACGACTGATGTCGACCAGCTCAAACCGGGGCAGGCCCGGTTCGGCGCGCTGCTGACGCCGCAGGGCAAGATCATCGTCGATTTCCTGATCACCGAGGTGCCAGCTGGCCATGGCGGCGGCTTCCTGATCGACGCGCCGCGCCCGCTCGCCAAGGGGCTTGCCGACAAGCTCGGCTTCTACAAGCTGCGCGCCAAGGTCGTGGTCGAGAACCTCTCCGACAGCCTCGGCGTGCTGGCGGCCTGGGATGGCGAACCGGCCGCGACACCCGATCTCGCGTTCGCCGATCCGCGCAACGCAGCGCTGGGCTGGCGCATCCTGATCCCGGAAGACTTGAAGCAGAAGCTCGCTGAGCTGATCGGCGCCGATCTCGTCGACAGCAATGCCTACGAGGCGCATCGGATCGCGACCGGCGTGCCGCGCGGCGGGCTCGACTTCATGTATGGCGATGCCTTCCCGCACGAGACCAACATGGATCGCCTCAACGGCGTCGATTTCGACAAGGGCTGCTATGTCGGCCAGGAGGTGGTGTCGCGCATGCAGCACCGCGGCACCGCGCGCACCCGCACCGTGAAGATCATCCTCGACGGCCCCGCCCCCGAAGCCGGCGCGACGATCCTGGCCGGCGACAAGCAGGTCGGCACCATGGGCTCGACCGCTGCCGAGAAGGGTCTCGCACTGGTGCGGGTCGATCGCGTCACCGACGCGCTCGACGCCGGCCTGGCACTGACCGCGGGCGGCCTGCCGCTTCGGCTCGCCGATCCCGATGCCGTCCGCATCACACCCAAACAGACCGTCGCATGAGCCGTACCGCAAGATTGCATCCGGACGGCAAGACGCGCTGCCCGTGGCCGGGCGAGGACGCGTTCTATGTCGCCTATCACGACAATGAATGGGGCGTGCCGGAATATGACGACCGCGCGCTCTACGAAAAGCTGATCCTCGACGGATTCCAGGCCGGCCTGTCCTGGATCACGATCCTGCGCAAGCGCGACAATTTCCGCAAAGCCTTCGACGATTTCCAGCCCGAGAAGATCGCGCGCTACACCGACAAGAAGGTGCATGCGCTGATGAACGACGCCGGCATCGTGCGCAACCGCGCCAAGATCGAAGGCTCGATCTTGAGCGCGAAGGGCTACCTGGAAATCATGGAGAAGGGCCCGGGCTTCTCGAAATTCCTGTGGGACTTCGTCGACGGCAAGCCGAAGGTCAACCAGTTCAAGACCACCGCGAGCGTGCCGGCCTCGACGCCGGTCTCGGTCAAGGTCTCCAAGGAGCTCGGCGCACGCGGCTTCAAATTCGTCGGCCCCACCATTGTCTACGCCTTCATGCAGGCGACCGGCATGGTCAACGATCATCTCGTCACCTGCTTCTGCCACGAGAATTGCAGCGGCAAGCTCCGCACGCCGCGGCTCAAGAAGAAATGACGGCGCGCAAATCGACGGAGACCACCCGCGCCTGGCAGCGGATGTTGTCGGGACGCCGGCTGGACCTGCTTGACCCGTCACCGCTCGACATCGAGATCGTCGATATCGCGCACGGACTGGCGCGGGTCGCGCGCTGGAACGGGCAGACCTCGGGCGCGCACATCTTCTCGGTGGCGCAGCACACGCTGCTGGTCGAAGCCGTGATGCGCCAGCAGACCCCGCGCGTCGATATCAGCAATCGTCTCGCAGCATTGCTGCACGACGCGCCGGAGTACGTCATCGGCGACATGATCTCGCCGTTCAAGGCAGTGCTCGCAGGCGAATACAAGGCCGTGGAGAAGCGGCTGCTGTCGGCGATCCATATCCGCTTCGGCCTGCCTGCCGTGCTGGCCGATGAGATCACCCAGCAGATCAAGGCCGCCGATCGTGGCGCGGCCTATCTCGAGGCGACGCATCTGGCTGGATTCTCGCAAGCCGAGGCCAAGCGGCTGTTCGGCCGCGATCCGGAATTGCCCGAGGCGACCGAGCGCGACTATCTGACGCCGTGGACCGCGGCGCGGGCCGAGAAGCAGTTCCTCGAACGCTTCGCGACACTTCACCCATCATAGGTCCGGCACGGAGAACCATGCCCTCGGTTGCGCCGCAAAACGAATGACGGCACCGCGCTGGGCGCCTTTGCCCGCCCGGACGCAGCCGTTATAATCGGGCGTACCCGATCGCCCAAGGACCATCATGCTTCACGTCTGCTCGCTTGCCGCGCTTCCCGACACGGTTCGTGCCACTGGCGCCAGCCATGTGCTGACCGTGATGGCCAATGTCGACCAGGTGCAGCGGCCGGCCTCGGTGCTTCCGGCCAACCATCTGAAAGTATCGATGGACGACATCACCGAGCAGATGGACGGCTTCGTCGCGCCCAACGAGACCCATATCGAGCGCGTGCTGACCTTCGTGCGCAGCTGGGATCGCCGCGCGCCGATGGTGGTTCATTGCTACGCCGGCATCAGCCGCTCGACCGCAAGCGCGTTTGCCACCGTCTGTGCGCTCAATCCGCACCGCGACGAAATGGCCATCGCCCGGCTGATCCGCGATGCCTCGCCGATCGCGGCGCCCAACCGGCTGATCGTCAGCCTCGCCGACAAGGCACTGGGACGCGACGGCCGGATGCTGCGCGCACTCGATGCGATGGGCCCCGGCAGCATGAGCGTCGAAGGCCGGCCCTTCCGCATCGATCTGGAGTAGCACGGACATGCCACGCCCGGTGGCTTGAACTTCCAGACCCCTCAACTGCACTACTGGGTTGCGACGGGTGGCCGGCTGGCCGAAGGTCCGGCGCGCCCTGCCGGAGGCCCAATGTTCGATTCGCCGTTCGACTTCCTGACGCTCGTCATCGCCATTGTCGCGATCATCTTCGCGCGCAAGGCGCTGGGCCAGATCGCAGCGCTGCAACGGCGGCTGGATGCGATCGAGGCCGCGGGGGTGGCCGCCGCGCGGACGGCCGTGCCGCCGCCGCTGGCGCCGCTTCAGCAGTTCGAGCAGACACTTCCGCCGACGCCACCGATCGCACCGCCGCCGCTGCCCGAGGTGGCTGCAAGCGCGCCGGACGCGCGGATCGAGCCGACCGCGGAAGCTCTGAGCCCTGCCCCACCGCCGTTGCCGCAACCGGCGCCTTTGCCGCAGCCAGCGCCCGGCTTCGAGGAGACGCTCGGCACCCGCTGGGTGGTGTGGATCGGCGGCCTGACGCTCGCACTCGGCGGCTTCTTCATGGTGCGCTATTCGATCGAGGCCGGCCTGCTCGGCCCCGGCGTGCGCACCATGCTCGGCGGGTTGTTCGCGCTGGCGCTGCTCGGCGCTGGTGAATGGACGCGGCGCAAGGAGAGCATCTCCAACATCGCAGCACTGCCGATCGCGAACATTCCGGCGATCCTCACCGCGGCCGGCACCGCCGTGGCGTTCGCCACCGTCTACGCCGCCTACGCGCTGTACGACTTCCTCGCGCCGGCAACCGCCTTCATCCTGCTCGGCATGGTCGCGCTCGGCACGCTCGCGGCCGCGCTGTTGCACGGCCCTGCGCTGGCGGGGCTCGGCATCGTCGGCGCCTTCGTCACGCCGCTGCTGGTCTCATCCGACAAGCCCGACTACTGGTCGCTCTACGTCTATCTCGCGATCGTCACGGCGGCGGCGTTCGGCCTCGCGCGCATCCGGCTGTGGCGCTGGCTTGCGGCGACCACGATCGGCTTCGCTCTGCTGTGGACCTTCCCCTGCCTGCAATGCGGGCCGGAGCTGATCGCGCCGCACGTCTTCCACGTCATCGCGGGCTTCGTGCTGGCGGCCCTGCTGGTGGTCTGCGGCTTCATGTTCGGCCCCGACGCCGATGGCGAGGAGATCGAGCCGATCTCATCGGGCTCGCTCGCGGCCTATCTGTTCGGCGCGATGCTGATCGTGCTCAACAGCGCGCATGCCGACATCGCGATGATCGGCTTCGCGCTGCTCACAGCCGGCAGCCTTGTCGTCGCCTGGCGCGCGCCTGCGGCCACCGGCGCGATCGGCGCCGCGGCGGTGTTCGTCTTCGTCGTGTTCGGCGAGTGGGCGGTCCGCCGCAACGTCGACATGCTGGTGCTGCCGGGCGGTGCGATGCCAGGCATCGGCCCGTCGGCGACCGATGGCTCGGTCTCGCTGCATCTCGTCACCGCGGCGCTGTTCGCGGCCGCCTTCGGCATCGCCGGCTATCTCGCGCAGCTGCGTTTTGCCGCCACGAAGATCGCGGTGACCTGGGCCGCGGCGGCCGTGTTCACGCCGGTCGCGCTGCTGGTCGCGCTCTATGCACGGATCGCGCATCTCGATCGCTCGATCCCGTTCGCAATTCTCGCGGTGCTGCTCGCCGCAGCCTACGCCGCCGCGACCGAAGCACTGAGCCGCCGTGGCGAACGGCCGGAGCTGTCGCCCTCGATCGCGCTGTCGGCGACCGGTGCCCTCGCCTCACTCGCGCTTGCGCTCACCTTCGCGCTCGACAAGGGCTGGCTCACCATCGCGCTGGCGCTTGTGTCGATGGGCACGGCGTGGCTGTCGGTGCAGCGGCCGATCCCGTTCCTGCGCTGGCTCGCCGCAATTCTCGCCGCCATCGTGGTGCTGCGCATCGGCTACGAGCCGCGGATCGCGGGTGATGCCGTCGGCACCACGCCGATCTTCAACTGGCTGCTGTGGGGCTATGGCGTCCCGGCGCTGTCGTTCTGGGCCGGCAGCCATTTCCTGCGCCGCAACGCCGACGACGTGCCGCTGCGCATGGTCGAGTCGGCCGCGATCCTGTTCACGGTGCTGCTCGCCTTCATGGAGATCCGCCACGCGGTCAATGGCGGCGACGTCTATCGCGACAGCGCCGGGCTGACCGAGGTCGCATTGCAGGTCGGCGTGACGCTTGCGATGGCGATCGGGCTGGAGCGGCTGCGCCTGCGCAGCGGCAGCATCGTCCACAATGTCGGCGCGGTGCTGCTGACCGCCTTCGCCGGGCTCGCCAGCCTGTTCGGGCTGCTGGGGCTGGAGAACCCGATGCTGTGGTCGCAGGACGTCGGCGGCAGCTTCATCAATCTGCTGCTGCTCGGCTATGCGTTGCCGGCCGTGCTGGCGTTGCTGCTGTCCTATGCGGTGGCGAGCCACCGTCCGGCAAGCTACGCCAACACCATCGCAGCCGGCGCGCTCGTGCTTGCGCTTGCCTACGTCACCTTCGAGATTCGCAGGCTCTATCACGGGCCGGTGCTGGCGCAGGGCGAGACCACCGGCGCCGAGCAGTACACCTATTCGATCGCCTGGCTGATGTTCGGCGTCGCGCTGCTCGGCATCGGTATCGTGGTCAACTCGCAGCGCGCGCGGCTCGCATCCGCCGCAGTCATCGGGCTGACGATCCTGAAGGCATTCCTCGTCGACATGTCGACGCTCACCGGTGTCTACCGGGCGCTGTCGTTCATGTGCCTCGGCGTCGTGCTGGTGGCGATCGGCTGGCTGTATCAGCGAATCCTGTTCCGCAGGCGCGCCGCTCCGCCGCTCCCGCAGACCGAGGTGTGAAGCTTGCAGTGCTGAACGGCGAGAGCCTCAGTCGACGGATTCGGCGACCAGGCGAATCCGGAACACCGGCTTTCTGCCTTCGTCGAGCAGCTCCATGTGCCACTCGCTGTTCTGCTTCATGTTGCGCGAAATGCTGCCGAGGAAATTGCCGCAGACCTTGGTCATCTCGGCCCAGGCCACGTCGCGGCTCTCAAACTCGGTCGCGTGATCGGATGCGCCGGCGTAATCGCCGTCACTGATCCGGAAAAAATATTGCGCCATATCACTACTCAAATCGGTGTCCCCACCATTCCGCCTCGCGGCGATGAACGCTAGGTATTGAGTAGCTATCAAGGCGTGGCGACCGCCATCCGTATGACTACGGCTTGGCGTCTATTCCCGCTGGCGCGCAGATGAGCAATCAGTCGGTCGAGCGGCGCAATTCCGGGGGGCTCTCGACCTTGGCGGGCTCCGCCTTGACCGGTTCGAGCTTGGCGCTTCCGACCTGCGGTGTCTCAACCCGCGACACCACTTCGGTCTGCGAGGCATCGGCGGATCGGGTGCGCGGGTGGAGCGAACGTGGACGGGCCACCGCGCGCGCCATCAGCATCTGCTGGCCGCCCTGGTGACGGAAATCGCAATAGGCGAAGCCCATGCCGGAGACCGAGCCCCGGAACGAGCGATCGTCCTGCTTGTCGAGATTGAAGCAGGGCTCGAACGGAATGCCCTTCAGCGAGGCGCAAACGCTGGCGCCGCGGATTTGCAGCGTATTTCCAGGCAAACGCACGTGGCGGATCGGGCCGGAGCCGGAGAACTGGATCGAACCTGCCGCGCCGAGATCATCGAGGATGCGGCCGGCACCACGGGTGCCATCGAAACAGGTGAAGGCGAAGACCTTGCCGGCAACGAACTTGCGGGCCTCATCGGCGTTCATCATGCCTGCGAATGCCGGCACGACCATTGCTCCGGCCGTAACGGCCCCCAACACCAAACGCGCAAGCATGAGCTACTCCACTTACGAGCGCGGGCACCCGCTCCTTGTTGAGCATGACCCCCGCACCGACGCTTCTCGACGTCTGCGCGAGGAAACCCGGCCCCCCGGGATCACGCTGCAAGTCTCTTTACCCGCTGCTTACCATACCAACAGTGGCAACATTGGAGCAGCTTGGTTGGTAAAGTCTGAACGTCCTCAGACTATTTTTACCACGATGCGACCGCGGACCTGGCCGCCGAGGATTTTCGCGCCATAGGGCATGACGTCGTCCAAGGCGATTTCATGAGTGATATCAGCCAGTTTTGCCTTGTCCAAATCGCTGGCGAGGCGCTTCCAGGCGGTCCTGCGCAACTCGATCGGGCACATCACGGAATCGATACCGAGAAGGCACACACCGCGCAAAATGAAGGGCGCGACCGACGACGGCAGATCCATACCGGCCGCCAGACCGCAGGCCGCGATGGCGCCTCCGTATTTGGTCATCGACAGCAGATTGGCGAGCGTGGTGGAGCCAACGCTGTCGACGCCGCCGGCCCAGCGCTCCTTTGCAAGCGCCTTCGGGGCACCCGACAGTTCGGCGCGGTCGATCACCTCGGAGGCGCCGAGACCCTTGAGGTAGTCGGCCTCCGACATCCGCCCCGTCGAGGCGATGACGTGGTAGCCGAGCTTCGACAGCACGGCGATCGCGACCGAGCCGACGCCGCCGGCGGCGCCGGTCACCACGATCGGGCCGCTCTTGGGCGTGAGCCCGTGCTTCTCCAGCGCCAGCACCGACAGCATCGCGGTATAGCCGGCGGTACCGACCGCCATCGCATCGCGCGCTGAAATCCCGTCAGGCAGCCGCACCAGCCAGTCGCCCTTGACGCGGGCCTTCTCGGCATAGGCGCCGAGATGGGTCTCGCCCATGCCCCAGCCGTTGCAGACGACCTTGTCGCCCGCCTTCCAGTCCGGATGGCTGGAGTGCTCGACGGTGCCGGCGAAATCGATACCGGCGATCATCGGAAACCGGCGCACCACCGGTGCCTTGCCGGTCAGCGCCAGACCGTCCTTGTAGTTCAGCGTCGACCATTCGACGCGGACGGTGACGTCACCGTCCATCAACTCGGCTTCGTCAAACTGGGTGAGCGCGGCGGTGGTACCTTTGTCCGCCTTGTCGATCCTGATTGCCTTGAACGTTGCCACGATATGCACTCCCCGTAATCTTGGTTTCGGGGAGTTTTTATCTGATCAGGCGGGCTGCGCAACCGGGCGCGCCACCGGCGCTTCGACGATCGGCAGGTTGATCAGCGCCGACAGCACGCCGAACACCACCGACAGCCACCAGATCGGCGTGTAGGAACCATATTGCTCGAATACGATGCCGCCGAGCCAGACCCCGAGAAAGCCGCCGACCTGATGGCTGACGAAAGCGAAGCCATAGAGGGTGGAGAACCAGCGGGTGCCGAACATCAGCGCCACGAGCGCCGAGGTCGGAGGCACGCTCGACAGCCACAGCAGCCCCGAAACCGCACCGAACGCGATCGCCGAGAACGGCGTTACCGGGAATGTGATGAAGGCAATGGTCGCCAGCGCCCGCGAAAAGTAGATCACCGAGAGCAAATAGCGCTTCGGAAAGTAGTTTTGCAGCCAGCCGACGCTGAGCGAGCCGACGATGTTGAACAGGCCGATCGCAGCGACCACCCAACCGCCTGTCGTCGCCGGGATGCCGCGATCGGCAAGATAGGCCGGCAAATGGATGGTGATGAAGGCGAGCTGGAAGCCGCAGGTGAAGAACCCGATCACCAGCAGCACGTAGGAGCGATGACCGAAGGCTTCGGCCAACGCCGTCCTGAATGACTGTTGATCGGCGGGCGCCGCGTCCTTCGTCGCCGCCGGCGGCGTCGCGAGCGCGAGCGACAGCGGCAGGATCAGCAGCATCAGCGCACTGAACACCACGAGCGCGGTCTGCCAGCCGAAATTGTCGATCATGGCGACGCCGAACGGCGCAAACAGGAACTGGCCGAACGAGCCCGCGGCGGTGCCGGCGCCGAGCGCGATGCCGCGCTTTTCGGGCGGCAACAGCTTGCTGAACGCGGCCAGCACCAGATTGAACGACGAGCCCGACAGGCCGAAACCGATCAGCACGCCGGCGCTGATGTCGAGCGACAAGGACGTGGTCGAGTAGCGCATCAGCAGCAGGCCGGCAGCGTACAGCAAGGCGCCGACGAACATCACGCGCAGCAGCCCGAAGCGGTCGGCAATGGCGCCTGCGATCGGCTGGCCGAGCCCCCACAGCAGGTTCTGCAACGCGATGGCAAGGCCGAACACGTCGCGGCCCCAGGCGAATTCGCGGCCCATCGGCTGCACGAAGAAACCGAGGCTGGAGCGCGGGCCAAAACTCAGCAGCGCGATCGCGCAGCCGCAGACGATGATGACCAGCGGCGTGCGCCAGGTGCCCGATGTAGGTCGAAGATCCCCTGTCGTAACGGCCATGTTGCCTTCCCCCGCACTGCCGCGCGGGGAACCGGCCCCGCCGAACGTTACGGGGAGTTAATGCATATGCATGAAGAGCCCAAGAGGCGCCGGAGAAAAATATTCGCCCGCAGGGCTGCCTTGCAGAATCCGAGAGGATGATGGGCGTCATTCCGGGGCATGGCGACCCCGGCTTGGGCGCTCGCTATCGCTTGGCGCTGGCCATCTCGGCCGAGCTCTGGGCCGCCTCGGCGAGCTGCGCCGAGATCTTGGCGGTCTCCGCCGGATTGCCCCAGCTCGGCGCGTCGCTGCCGTCGCCCCAGGCGCGCGGGCGATAGAAGGTATGGACGCCGAACTTGTACATCTTCTTCATCTCGCTGACCCAGGACGGCCGCACCCAATAGGCGTGGTAGTGGGTCGAGCGGTCGACCTCGGGCAGCCACAATTTGCCGTCGAGCATCGCCTTCGCGATCTTCCTGGCGCGGTCCCACATGTCGGGCTCGCGGACGACGTCGGGGATGTTGTCGCAGGCGAAGGTGAACTGACAGGCGTAATGACGGTTCTTGTTCTGGTAGACCACGCCGCACACCGTCTCCGGATATTTGCCGGAGAAGGCGCGGTTCAGCACCACCTGGGCGACCGCGATCTGGCCGCGCACCGCTTCGCCGCGCGCCTCGAAGTAGACCGCCTCCGCCAGGCACTTCTCCGACTTGGCGCGCGACTTCTGGTCGAACAGGCCGAGCCGTTCCGCCGGCGTCTTGGAGTGCTGGTCGTCGGCGTTGACCTCGCCCTTCGGCGCGACGCTCTCGCCCATCTCGCCGGCCTTGACCGGCCCATCCGCATCGACCGGCAGTGATGCCATCACCTTCATGTCGGGATCGGGCTGAGCGGCCGGCGTCACCACGACCGGCGCCTCGCCGGGCTGCCAGTGCTCGAGATTCTCGGGCGTGCCGAGCGACGAACCGAAGAACAGGCTGGCGGTCTGGAACGCGAACGGGTCGCGCTCATGCGTTGCATCGACGGGCGGCGCAGCGGCAGGCTTCACGGGCGACGGCTTCAGGTCGTCGAGCGGGTTGGCCTCGAGCGACATCGAGACGTCGTATTGCTGCGGCGACGGCTTCGTATACTGCGGCAATGGCGGCGCACGCAGCGCCTCCTGCAATTCCGGATCGAGCGGCGCGCTGTCGGCAGGTGCGCTGCCACTCACCGCGGTCGCGGTCTTCATGCCCTTGACCGACGAATTGGACGTCGCGGGGTCCTCGTTCGCCGGCAGCGTGTTTGCCGGCTGCACCGGCTCGACCTGATCGGGCCGACTGACGACGAGCCGATCGCCCTTCTTGGTGCGATCGACCTTGGGAAAATCGGAGGCCTGGTAGCGCGGCGGCGGCGTGGTGATCGGATTGCGGGTGACGGCGCCGGTGACGTCGGCGCTGGAGTCCAGCCGTGCGAGCAGGAGCTGCGGATCTTGCGGCGCCGAGGTTCCGATCGGACGGCCAAAGCTGTAGGTCGCGACCTGGATCGAGCCGACGGCGGACGCGAACACGCGCTTCTGCCAGCGCTCGGCGACACCGGGCTGCCGGGCCAACAGCGACGCGATATCCTGGTATCCGAGCTCGGTCGGCATCAAGGAGAAGATGCAAAGACCGAGACCGAAGAGCGCAAACCGTGCGCCCTTCGGCTGGTTACGCGACACAAACATCGTACGCTCACGCAACGCTTACTGAGTGCAATCGAACGCGCACCATCCGCGCAATTCGACCTTCTCCGTTGCTAATCTGTTTAGGTTGCCGCGGAGTTAATCGGCGTTGCCCGCGCGCTACACTCAAGCGATCGCAGTGGCGTCGCGCCTGGCATCGCGCGCCTTGGTAAATGCGCGGCGCATGAAAGTCGTAAACAACAGGTCAACGAGGATGGTGAACGAAGTGTTGCGCGTGCATCTCCCCACCGTCATTGCGAGGAGCGAAGCGACGAAGCAATCCATCGGTCCGCATATGCCGCTCGCTGTCATCACCCGCGAAACCGGGCGATGACATCATCGGGCGCGCGTTCGCACGACCCGTTCGTTCGCAATGACGAAGTCTTCAAGCGCAGCCGACGAAAACGAAAATGCCCGGGACCAGCCCGGGCATGTCGTCGTGTGAATGATGTGCTCACGCCTGGCTGGCGATCTCCTTGCCGAGCGCGGCCTGCGCGGCGGCGAGGCGCGCGATCGGCACGCGGTAGGGCGAGCACGAGACGTAGTCGAGCCCGACCTCGTGGCAGAACGCGACCGAGGCGGGGTCGCCGCCATGCTCGCCGCAGATGCCGACCTTCAGGTTCGGCCGGGTCTTGCGGCCGCGCGTGACGCCGATCCGGACCAACTCGCCGACGCCGTCGCGATCGACCGAGATGAACGGATCGATTTCGAGGATGCCCTTGGCGACATAGGTGCCGAGGAAGCTCGCGGCGTCGTCACGGCTGATGCCGTAGGTGGTCTGCGTCAGGTCGTTGGTGCCGAACGAGAAGAACTCGGCGGTTTCGGCCACCTGGCCGGCCATCAGGCAGGCGCGCGGCAGCTCGATCATGGTGCCGACCTGATAGGTCAGCTTGACGCCGGTTTCCTTCATCACCGCGTTGGCGGTGGCATCGATCCGCGCCTTGACCAGATCGAACTCGGCCTTGGTCGCGATCAGCGGCACCATCACCTCGAGGCCGACCGGCTTGCCGGTGCGCTTGCCGGCTTCGACGGCGGCCTCGAAGATCGCGCGCGCCTGCATCTCCGCGATCTCCGGATAGGCGATCGCGAGACGGCAGCCGCGGAAGCCGAGCATCGGGTTGAACTCGGACAGTTCGCGGGCGCGGTCGGCGAGCTTGCGCGGATCGGTGTTCATGGCGCGCGCCACTTCCTCGATCTCGGCCTGGGTATGCGGCAGGAACTCGTGCAGCGGCGGATCGAGCAAGCGGATCGTGACCGGCAGGCCCTTCATGATCTCGAACAGCTCGACGAAATCGGCGCGCTGCATCGGCAGCAACTTCGACAGCGCCGAGCGGCGCGACTGCTCGTCCTCGGAGAGGATCATCTCGCGCACGGTGCGGATGCGGGTCTCCTCGAAGAACATGTGCTCGGTGCGGCAGAGGCCGATGCCTTCGGCGCCGAACTTCACCGCGGTGCGCGCATCGTCGGGCGTATCGCCGTTGACGCGGACGCCGAGCTTGCGGACCTCGTCGGCCCAGCCCATCAGCGTGCCGAACTCGCCGGACAGTTCCGGCTCGATCATCGGCATGCGGCCGGCCAGCACCTGACCGACCGAGCCGTCGATGGTGATGACGTCACCGGTCTTGAAGGTACGCTGACCCACGCTCATGGTGCCGCGGCCATAATCGACGCGGATGGTGCCGCAACCGGAGACGCAGGGCTTACCCATGCCGCGCGCGACCACCGCCGCGTGCGACGTCATGCCGCCCCTGGTGGTGAGGATGCCTTCGGCGGCATGCATGCCGTGGATGTCTTCCGGGCTGGTCTCGATGCGGACCAGGATCACCTTGCGGCCGTCGGCCTGCAACTTGGCCGCTTCGTCCGACGAGAACACGATCTCGCCGGAGGCGGCACCGGGCGACGCCGGCAGGCCGGTCGCGATCACGTCGCGCTTGGCGGCCGGATCGATGGTCGGGTGCAGCAGTTGGTCCAGCGAGGCCGGATCGATCCGCGTCACCGCGTCCTTGCGCGAGATCAGGCCCTCATTGGCGAGCTCGACCGCGATGCGCAGCGCCGCCTTGGCGGTGCGCTTGCCGCCGCGGGTCTGCAACATCCACAGCTTGCCCTGCTCGACCGTGAACTCCATGTCCTGCATGTCGCGGTAATGCTTCTCGAGCAGCGTGTAGATCCGCGTCAGCTCCTTGAACGCGGCCGGCATCGCGGCTTCCATCGACAGCTTGTCGGACCCGCTCTCCTGGCGGGCCTCCTCGGTGATGTCCTGCGGCGTGCGGATGCCGGCGACGACGTCCTCGCCCTGTGCGTTGATCAGGAACTCGCCGTACAGCTTGCTCTCGCCGGTCGACGGGTTGCGGGTGAACGCGACGCCGGTCGCCGAGGTCTCGCCCATGTTGCCGAACACCATCGCCTGCACGTTGACGGCGGTGCCCCAGGATTCCGGGATGTCGTGCAGCTTGCGGTAGGTCACCGCGCGCGCGTTCATCCAGGATGAGAACACAGCTCCGATCGCGCCCCACAGCTGGTCGTGCGGATCCTGCGGGAAGTCGTGGCCGGTCTCCTTGGCGACCGCTTCCTTGTACTTGCCGACCAGTTCGACCCAGTCGTCGCCGGTGAGGTCGGTGTCGAGCGAATAGCCCTGGCCGTCCTTGAAGGTGTCGAGGATGTCCTCGAAATGATGATGCTCGAAGCCGAGCACCACGTCCGAATACATCGTGATGAAGCGGCGATAGCTGTCATAGGCGAAACGGCGGTCGCCGGAGAGCTCGGCGAGCGCTTCGACGGTCTGGTCGTTGAGACCGAGATTGAGCACGGTGTCCATCATGCCCGGCATCGAGGCGCGGGCGCCCGAGCGGACCGAGACCAGCAGCGGGTTCCTGGCGTCGCCGAAGGTCTTGCCGGTCAGCTTGCCGACATAGTCGAGCGCCTTCTCGACCTGCGCTTTCAATT
Organism: Bradyrhizobium sp. SK17; assembly: GCF_002831585.1. Classification (GTDB taxonomy): domain Bacteria; phylum Pseudomonadota; class Alphaproteobacteria; order Rhizobiales; family Xanthobacteraceae; genus Bradyrhizobium. Next base: position 7,331,123 of record NZ_CP025113.1, read on the forward strand.
CCTTCGGATAGGTCTTGTCGTGGTCGTAGAAGTAGGTGCAGACCGAGGTCGGAATCGTGAAGCCGGGAGGCACCGGCAGGCCGAGATTGGCCATCTCGGCGAGATTGGCGCCCTTGCCGCCGAGCAGATCGCGCAGGGTCGCCTGCCCCTCGGCCTTGCCGTCGCCAAAAGTATAGACCCACTTGCCGGCCTTGATCGCAACCGGAGCCACCTTCTTCGCAACAGCCTTCGGCGGTGCCTTGGCAGCCGGCTTCGCGGCCGGTTTGGCTGCGGCCTTCGGGGCCGCCTTCGGGGCGCTCTTCTTCAGCGCCTTGCGGACCGGAGCGGCCTTGCGGGCGGCGGCGGAGGGCTTTGATTTCGCTGCGGTTTTACCGGCAGTTTTCGCAGCAGTTTTCTTGGACTTCGCGACGGCTTTGGCCATGTCAGACAACAATCCGGAAGGAGGGGTCGAAGATGCGCGCCTTACACCATTTTGAGGGGTTCCGCGCAAGCCGCGAAACCCCGCTTTCCCGCTACAGGTGCAGCCAGCGCAGCAGGCCCATCCCTACCAGCCCGACGAAGATCAGGTAGATCGCGACGATGTAGTTGAGGAGCCGCGGCATGATCAGGATCAGGACGCCTGCAATCAGAGCGACAATGTGCGGCAAATGCCCAGCGGTGATGACCATTGAAGTTTCTCCGGCAGTTTTTGGAAGAGCGAATCGAGCGGCAGTTTATCCGCTGGGGAGGTTCCCGCATCAAGACGTCTGTCGCCGCAACAAGTTCCCGCAGCTCACGAAAATTGCTCCAAATTGCCGCGTATGTGGCGGCGGTTTTCCGGAACGTCATCACATCGGATGCATTGGCTCGCCATGCGCATCGGCGAAAGCCGGAGCGCTTGCGTGAAAGAATGGAGCCAGCCATGCGAAACAGGTTACTTGCCGTTGCAGCGGTTGCTGCCGCGATCACGGTGCCGGCTGTTGCCGCACAGGCCCAGACCGTCGGCATCGTCCGCGGTGGTCCTCCGGTCGCAGTCGAGGAGGATGGAGGGATTGCCGTCGATCAGCGTCCCGCCTTCCGCGAATACATCGTGCGCGAGCGCGTGCCGAACTACAGCGTTCCGGACCGTGTCGTGGTCGGCACCGTGCTGCCCGACGCCGGCGTGACCTATTACGACGTGCCGCAGCGGTTCGGCGCAACGCCCTATCGCTACACCGTCGTGAACGGCGAGACCGTTCTGGTCGAGCCGCGTTCGCGACGGATCGTTCAGGTGGTCGACTAGATCGACGTCAGCACGATCGCCTGAACGAACAGTCCGGACGTCGCGCAAGCGGATGTGCGCGAACATCGACCGGACCAGAAAGCCCCGCCCGGCCTCCCCTCCGGGTGGGGCTTCTCTGTTGTGATGCGATGAACTCTGGCGTGTGATGACATTGAGTTGGGCTGGGTCGACAGCCGTGGTTTACCTCTCCCTTGGGAGAGGTCGGCGCGTAGTGCCGGGTGAGGGGTTGCGGTCCCTCGTTGGAGTTGCGGCCCCTCACCCGATTTGCCGCGCAAATCGACCTCTCCCCGATGGGGAGAGGTGAAGCAAGTGCGTTGATCGAACCGGTTCAATCCAAGCTCATCTTCCTTTGGCGCCTGCTTACGATCTCAGGATCGAGAGCAGCGTCGAGGTCGATTTGTAGTTCTTGATCGCGGCGTCCTGGAAATCCTGGGTCCAGTTGGCCGCCTGGCGCTCTTCCGCGCTCATCGAGGAATATTGCTTGAGGATGCCGAGCGAGAACTGGCGGGGATCGCCGGCGGACTGGCTCTGCTTCAGCGCGTCGAGCACGGCAAGGCGGGTCCGCGTGTTGAGCTCCTGCTTGGCCGCGAAGATCTCTTCGCCGGAGAACTTCTTGTCCTGGTTCAGCGTGATCGCCGACAGCGAGCGATTGTCGAGCGACGACAGATCGGCGAGCTGTCCGGTCTTGCGACGGGAATCGTAAACCAGTTCCTTGCCGTTCTTCGCCGCGTCGCTCTTCTGCCGATCGAGGAAGGCACGCACGTCGGTCGCCACGCTGGAGAAGTCGCGCGTATGGCCCGTCGTCGGCGACGTGGTCCCGGCCAGCGCGGCCGCGATCGGATCACCCGTGATCCCGCTTGGCGCCTTGTTCGGATCCTGCTGCGTCGCCTGATAGCCCTTCAGCACCGCGGCGCGCTGGTTGGCCCAGGTCGCGGTGGCCTTCTCCTCGTCGCTGGCACCATCGAGATAATCGAGCGCCGCCTTGTAGCTGACGCTGTAGTCGCCGGTCAGCCGCGTGGTCGCGAGCGACGGCGCCAAGGCCTTGTCGAAGCGCTGCTTCAATTCGGTCGCGGCAACCGCCTGCTCGTCCGGCGTGAACTTGCCGCCATTGTTGGTCGAGATCGCAAACAGCGAGCGGCGGTCGAGGGTCGAGAGATCAATCGTGGTCTTGCCGTCGACGATCGGCTTCTTGACGCCCGCGACCGTGTAGAGCCGGTCGAGCGTCGTGCGCGCATCGCTGGTGACGGTCGCGAAATCCGGCAGCGGTGCCTTGGCGAGCTGCGCGCGGGCCGCGTCCGACAGCGTGAGGTTGGTTGCAGCGCCAGGGGTCGCGGACGCCGAGAGATCGCTGGCGGTGCCGTCGCCCGACAGGGTCGCCGCCAGCGAGGGCGTCGCGGCAGCACGCGCATAGGCCGAGCCATATTGGGCGTAGGGATTGGCGGTGGTGCCGATCGAGGTCATCGGGGAGGTCCCTGCATTGGCGCGAGGGGCGATTTCTTAAGAAATCGTTGATCCGCCAGGACCTTCGCAGGGCATGGTTAATAAATTGCAAATTGTGTCGAAATATTTCCAGACGTGGCTAGCTGCGCTTGCGGGCAACGATGCGGTGGATGACCTTGCCGGAGGATGCACTGACGACTTCCGCGTCGAGCAGCAGTTCGGCCGCCGCCAGTTCAGTCCGCACCAACGACGTATCGAAGGCGGCATAGAGCCGGCCATGCGCATCGCGCGCATCGTCGCCTCGGGTGACGCGCCAGCTCAGATAGAAGACGCCGCCAGGTCGCACGAGTTCGAGCATGCGGCGCACCGACGGCGCGATCAGCGCGGGATCGAGATGCATGATCACGGTCTCGCACAGCACATTGTCGAAGCTGTTGGCGGCGATGCCGGATAACTCGGGCAGTTCGGCCTGGGTGAAGCGCAGCTTCGGATAGCGGACACGAGCCTCGGCGAGCAGACCCTCCGAGGCATCAAATCCTTCGACCGGAAAGCCGCTGGCATTCAGCCAAGCCACCTCGCGGCCGCTGCCGCAGCCGATGTCGGCGGTCGCACCACCCTTGATGAAGAACTGCGCGACGATCTCCTGGAGATCGATCGGCGCCGGCTGGTCGTGCCAGTCCTGCGCAAACGCCGCCGCCTCCTTGTCATAAGCGGCGAGCGTCGCGCGGTCCATCGATCAGCCCTCGATTTTGGAGAAGTCGGCAACCGCACGGGTGGCGGCACGGATTTCGTTGAGCAGCTTCAGGCGGTTTTCGCGCACCTTGGGATCGTCGTCGTTGACCTTGACCTTGTCGAAGAACGCATCGACCGCGGGGCGCAGCTTGGCCATCGCGCTCATCGCGGCGGCGAAGTCCTCCTTGGCGACGGACGCGGAGGCCTCGGTCTTCACCTGATCGATCGCCGCCGCCAGCGCCTTCTCTTCGTCGAGCTTGTAGAGTGCAGCGTCAGGCGCGCCGTCGAATGTGCGCTTGTCCTTCTTCTCCTCGATAGCGAGGATGTTGCTGGCGCGTTTTGTTCCTGCGAGCAGGTTCTTGCCGTCGTCGCTGTCGAGGAATTTTCCGAGCGCCTCCACGCGGCGAACGACGAGTAGGAGATCGTCCTGGCCGCCGAGCGAGAACACGGCATCGACGAGATCGTGACGCGCGCCCTGTTCGCGGAGTTGGACCTTGAGTCGGTCGGAGATGAAGGTGTTGACGCCGCCCGCATTCCACGCATCAAATGCTGATTGAAGCGTTCCTCGAACCGTATCAGCCGGCTTGGCCCAGGCCTCTACCCCTGCGCGTACATGTGAGTTGCCCTGTTCCACGTAGCCGGCAACCGCATGACCTAAGACCTCGGCTAGATGAACGCGACGCTCGCTGCCAATCAAGATTCGAATCACGCCCAAAGCTGCGCGGCGCAGCGCATAAGGATCCTTCGATCCCGTCGGCTTCTCATCGATCGCCCAGAATCCAACCAGCGTATCGAGCTTGTCCGCCAGCGCCACAGCAACGCTCACAGGATCGGTCGGCACGCGATCGGTCGGCCCCTGCGGCTTCCAGTGTTCCTCGCTCGCGGCGGCAACGGAGGCATCCTCGCCCTGTGCCAGCGCGTAGTACTTGCCCATCAGGCCCTGCAATTCGGGGAATTCGCCGACCACTTCGGTCAGCAAATCCGCCTTGGCGAGACGCGCGGCGCGTTTGGTCTTCTCGACGTCGGCGCCGACCAAGGGCGCGATCTCGGCGGCAAGACGCTCGATGCGCTTGATCCGCGCAGCCTGGGTGCCGAGCTTCTCGTGGAACACGATCTGCTCGAACTTCGGCAGCCGGTCCTCGAGACTGGTCTTCAGGTCGGTCTCGTAGAAGAATTTCGCGTCACTCAGCCGCGGGCGGATCACGCGCTCATTGCCGGCGACGATGGTCTTACCGCCATCGGGCGCCTCGATGTTGGCGGTCAGCACGAACTTGTTGGTCAATTTCCCCGTCTTGGGATCCCTGACCACGAAGCACTTCTGGTTGTTGCGGATGGTGGCGCGGATCACTTCATCGGGGATCGACAGGAATTCCTTCTCGAACGATCCCATCATCACGACAGGCCATTCGACCAGGCCGGAGACCTCATCGACCAGCACCTGATCCTCGACCAGTTCGAGGCCCTGCGCGAACGCCAGCTCCTTGGCGTCCTCGACGATGATGTCCTTGCGGGCCTGCGGATCGAGGATGACCTTGGCGGCCTTCAGCTTGGCCTCGTAGTCCTCGAAGCGGCGCACCGGGATCGCGCCAGGCGCCATGAAGCGGTGGCCGTAGGTGGTCTGCCCGGCCTCGATGCCGTCGACCGAGAATTTCACGACATCGGGCTCCTCGGTCTCCAGACCGAAGGTCGCAATGATCGAATGCAGCGGCCGGACCCAGGTCAGGGAGCCCGACTTCGCCGAGCGCGCGCCCCAGCGCATCGATTTCGGCCACGGGAAGGTGCGGATGATGACCGGCAGGATTTCGGCGATGACGTCGATCGCGGGGCGGCCGGGCTTTTCAATCAGCGCGATGTAGAAGTCGCCCTTGGCATCCTTCTGGATCTTGGCTTCATCCAGCGACGTGAGACCGGTCGCTTTCAGAAAGCCCTGCACGGCAGCGTCCGGGGCGCCGATCTTCGGGCCGCGACGCTCGGACTTCAGGTCGGGCTGGCGCGCCGGGATGCCGTGCACGGTCAGCGCGAGGCGGCGCGGGGTCGCGAACGCTTTCGCGCCTTCATAGACGAGGCCTTCGGCCACGAGCTTGTCGGTCACCATGCGGCGCAGATCGTCCGCCGCCTTGGCCTGCATGCGCGCGGGGATTTCTTCGGAGAACAGTTCGAGGAGAAGATCGGGCATCAGACCGCCCTGCCCGTTTCGGTGTGGATCCACGCCTCGCCGCAGGCCTTCGCCAGGTCGCGCACGCGCCCGATATAACTCTGCCGCTCGGTCACCGAGATGACGCCGCGGGCATCGAGCAGGTTGAACACGTGGCTCGCCTTGATGCACTGGTCGTAGGCCGGCAAGGCCATCAGATGTTCCTTCCGGTTGCCGCCGTCACGCCATCCGGCGGCGAGATATTTGCGGCAGGCCTCTTCCGCCATCTTGAATTGCTCGAACAGCATCGGGGTGTCGGCATATTCGAAATTGTGCCGCGAATATTCCTGCTCGGCTTGCAGGAAGACGTCGCCATAGGTCACCTTCTCGGCGCCCTCGCGGCCGTTGAAGTTGAGGTCGTAGACACGGTCGACGCCCTGCACATACATCGCGAGCCGCTCGAGCCCGTAGGTGAGCTCGCCCGCCACCGGCGCGCATTCGACGCCGGCGACCTGCTGGAAATAGGTGAACTGGCTGACCTCCATGCCGTCGCACCAGCATTCCCAGCCGAGACCCCAGGCGCCCAAGGTCGGGCTCTCCCAATCGTCCTCGACGAAGCGGATGTCGTGGATGGCCGAATCGATGCCGATCGCGGCCAACGACTTCAGGTAGAGCTCCTGAAGGTTCGGCGGCGACGGCTTCATGATCACCTGGAACTGGTAGTAGTGCTGGAGACGGTTGGGATTTTCACCGTAGCGGCCGTCCTTGGGCCGCCGCGAGGGCTGCACATAGGCCGCATTCCAGGGCTTCGGACCCAGCGCGCGCAGCGTGGTCGCGGGATGGAAGGTGCCGGCGCCCATTTCCATGTCGTAGGGTTGCAGGATGACGCAACCCTGCTCGGCCCAGAACCGCTGGAGAGCCAGGATGAAGCCCTGGAACGAACGTTCCGGGCGCATGTGGTCAGGCAGGGCGTCCATCGTTGGAATCGATCTCGCGAAGGGGTGTGAAAACGCGCGGGACCGTATCGGCGGCAGCCAATGGAATCAAGGCGATGCCGGAAAATCCGGCACCGCCCTTTTGCGGTTTTGAGCGCTGGTTAGCCCGGGCGATAGGCCCCGGTCACGGGGTCGCGGCGCAGGGTCTTGATTTCGCTCGCGTGCGCGGTCTCGGCGACGCGCGACAAGCGCGCCTCTTCCAGTTCCTGGTTGATCCGGACGGCCGTCTTGTAAGCCCAGCGGACCACGGCCAGGCCACCCAGGACGCCTGCGAATGCAATCAGCGGCGGCATCGGTCGATCCTTGTCGTTCACGTCTGTCAGGCCCCCAATACCCCTATTCTCGCGCAACCCGGCCTGCGCCGCAATCGCACTTTTGGGGCTAAATGGCGCGCTCAAATCCCCGTGTTCAGAGCCCGAATCGGGCCCAAATCGCCCGTGTTTCCAATGCCGAGATCAGGTCGTCCGGCAGACCGGCAAGCCCGTCCAGCGCGAGCTGTCCCGCCCCCGGGGCCCGGCGACCGAGCAGGCCGGACAATAGGCCGGTCGCGGGCGCGATCACCGGGGTCAGCACCTTCTCGCCATAGCGGGCCCGCAAGGTGGAGCGGAGATCGCCGATGCCATCGGCAAGCCCGAGGCCGATAGCGGTCTCGCCCGCCCAGTATTCGCCGGTGAACAGCACGTCATCGGCCGCCTTCAGCCGGCTGCCCCGGCTCTGCTTCACCAGGTTGATGAAGGTGGTGTGGATTTCGCGCTGGATCGTCTTGAGGCGGGCGACGTCATCAGGGTTTTCGGGCAGGAACGGATCGAGCATCGCCTTGTGGCTGCCGGCCGTGTAGAGCCGCCGCTCGACCCCGATCTTCTTGATCGCCTCCTGGAAGCCGAAGCTGCCGCCAACCACGCCGATCGAGCCCAGGATCGAGGACGGGTCGCAATAGATCTCGTCGCCGGCGCAGGCAATCATGTAGCCGCCGGAGGCCGCGACATCCTCCGCGAACACCAGGACCGGCAGCTTCTTCTCGGCCGCCAGTTGCCGGATGCGCAGATAGATCTGCCGGGATTGCACCGGCGAGCCGCCCGGCGAATTGATCACCAGCGCCACCGCCTTGGCATTCCTGGTGCCAAAGGCGCGCTCCAGCATCTTGGCGACGCCCGAGAGCGTCATGCCCGGTCGCAGCGGCGTCACCGCGCCGATCACGCCTGACAGCCGCACCACCGGGACGACGGCCGTGCCGCGCCGGAAGCGCGCCGGAAGCATTCCCTGCACCCGTTCGAGCAGTCCCGAACGTCCCTGGGAAAGTCCTTGGCGATCACTTCTTTGTTCACTCATGCCGTTACCTCGAATTAACCACTTTTTATCACGCCACTGTCATTGGATTCCGTGGAACGCGTTTTGCATTTTGTCATTGGGGTTGCAATTCGCGGCGGAGAGGGACCATGAAGATCTATCTGCTGATTTTGCTGATCGGAACATTGCTGACGGCAATCCATTTCACGTCGGCGCCGGAGCGCCAGTCGGAAACGGCCTCGCAGTAACTAAGTGCCAATCACGGCTGGGCAGCGCTGCTGCCCACTAACGCCGCGCCAGCGGCAATTCTCCTTTTCCCGCCAAAATCTCCTGCACCCATTTATTGGGCACGCCTGACCCTTCATTGAGCAACAGCGCGGCATGCAGCCGCGTCGGCGCCCGGCCCCCCTTGGTGGCCCGCACCAGGATTCGGATCGCCGGCGAACTCGCCTCGCCGTGAACCGGCAGGATCTCGAGGCTGCCAAAGCCGCGATCCAGCGCGGCCAGCACCTCGGCGATCCCATCGGCCCGCCAGATCATCGCAAGCTGCCCGTTGGACCTGAGAATCCGCCGCGCGACGTGAACCCAGCCGGCCAGCGTGGTCGCGATCGCGACATGGGCACGCTCCCGAACGCCGTCCGGCGAGGCGCGGTGCCGCGCCGGATCGTTGAACGGCGGATTCATCAGCACGACGTCGGCACTGTCCGGCCCGAGGCCGGAATCAGCGAAGGCGGAGGCGCCGGCCTCGACGTCGAGCACGGTCACCTCGGCCTTGATCGCATTGGCGCCGGCGTTATTCCGCGCCAGCTCGGCCAATGCGGGATCGATTTCAACCAGGACGAGATCGATGCCTCCCACCCGCCGTGCCACCGCAAGCCCGGCGGCGCCGACGCCGGCGCCGAGATCGACGACGCGGTCGCCCGGTCGTGCCGGGGTCGCGGCCGCCAGCAGGATCGCGTCATGGCCGGCACGATGGCCGCTGCGGGGCTGCCGCAGCCGCAACTGTCCGCCGAGAAATCCGTCCTCGGTGATCTCGATGGCCGGCGACTCCTTCTTTGGCCCGCGTTCTTCACGCGAACCGGGGCCCACTTCGCTTGAAATCGCTCTAATCATCGGCGCGCAATTCGTGGCCCAGACCGGCATCGGTCAAAAGCTGGCGGGCCTCGAGGTTGTCGTCCTCATGCACCAGGATCCGCCGCGGCAACACGCCGAGCGAGCCCTCGATGATGCTCATGTTCTGGTCCAGCACCAGATGATGGATGTTAGCGCTGTCGAGCAACGCCCCGATGGCGGAGACCAGCACCACGTCATTGGTCCGTACCAATTCCCACAAAATACGCTCTCCTGTCGGCCCGGCTGTGCGGCCAATGCGTCACATGTCAACAACTTCGTGGCCTTGCCGCTGCCCCGCGCAGTTTCTATTGTTATAGCTGAGCATAGTGCGTATTCGGCAAAATTGGAGACCAGCGTGGCGGTTATTGTACCCTTCGAAAGCCCGTCAAATGCTTCGATCGACGGGCTGGTGGGACTTGTCGCCGCCGACATGGAGCGCGTCAACGCGACGATCCTGTCGCGGACCGGCTCCGAAGTCACCATGATCCCCGAGGTCGCCAATCATCTGATCTCCTCGGGCGGCAAGCGGCTGCGCCCGATGCTGACCCTGGCGATGGCCCAGCTCTCGGAATACTCCGGCGACGGCCATATCAAGCTCGCCGCCGCGGTCGAGTTCATGCACACCGCGACCCTGCTGCACGATGACGTGGTCGACGAGAGCGAGCTGCGCCGCGGCAAATTGTCCGCGCGGATGCTGTGGGGCAACGAGGCCAGCGTGCTGGTCGGCGACTTCCTGCTCGGCCAGGCGTTCCGGATGATGGTCGAGGTCGGCTCGCTGCGCGCGCTCGATATTCTCTCCGCGGCTGCCGCCACCATCGCCGAGGGCGAGGTGATGCAGCTGGCTGCCGCCAAGAACACCGCGACCACCGAGGACGAATATCTCGCCGTGATCCGCGGCAAGACCGCCGAGCTGTTTGCCGCCGCCTGCGAGGTCGGCCCCGTCATCGCCAACCGGCCCAAGGCCGAGCAGACCGCCTGCCGCTCGGTCGGCATGAATCTCGGCATCGCCTTCCAGCTCGTCGACGACGTGCTCGACTATGGCGGCAAATCCGCAAAGCTCGGCAAGAACGTCGGCGACGATTTCCGCGAGGGCAAGATCACGCTTCCGGTGGTGCTCGCCTTCCGCCGCGGCAACGACACCGAGCGCAAGTTCTGGATCCGCGCGCTGGAGCGCGGCGAGATCGGATCGGACGACCTCGACCACGCGATCGGGCTGATGACCAAGCACCGCGCCCTCGAGGACACGATCAGCCGCGCCCATCACTATGGCGCAATGGCCGTCGACGCACTGGCGCTGTTCCCGCCCTCGCCGATGAAGACCGCGCTGGAAGAAGTCGTCGCGTTCTGCCTCGCGCGCACGCACTGAGCTAGCAAGGCAAGTTCACGACCGCACAAACGGTGTCGTCCCGGCGAAGGCCGGGACCCATACGCCGCGGCGGGAGTTGGAGACGGGACTCGTCGTCCCGACGTCGCATCACAAGCCGCATCGGTGGTTATGGGTCCCGGCCTTCGCCGGGACGACATCGAGCTTTGCGACAGAGCCTTCATACCATCGTTCGTCGCGCTACTCCCTCACCGGCACCCAGATCTCCAACCCGCCATTGCCGGTCGACGCATCGAACCTCTCGTCGTAGCGCTCGAAGTTCGGCGCGTCGGCAACCTTCATGCCGGATTGCGGCAGCCAGCGATTCCAGATCGTGTTGTGGGTGCGTCGGATAGTCGAGATGTGCTCTGAGTGGGTGAACACCACGTAGTTCTGCGCCGGGATCCGGACCCGCGCGAACTCGCGCGGCAGGTCGGAGAAATCGGCGACCTCGACGCCCGCGATGTAGTCGAAATTGCCGGCATCATCGCCGTTGCAGCACACGCCATAGGCACCATTGCCGACCTGGCGAGGAATATGCGCGCATTGCTGGTGGAAGCTACTCCACTGGTTCGGAATGCCGGCCGTGCTGTCATTGGTGTGGTTGTAGCGCTCGCCGATGCCGGCGACGAGGAACGCCTTGCCGGTCGCCATCCGCGGCGGGTCGATGTGATCGAGGGCCGTCGAGATCATGGAGATCGGCTCCTGGAGCTTGAGCTTGGTCAGGCAGGTCGTCGCGCGCACCGTCTCCGGCGTGACGCCGAAATGGTCACGGAACGCGCGGGTGAACGCTTCGTGGGAGCCGTAGTCCGCGTCGAGCGCCAGCGTGAGGATGTCGGGCGCGCCGGCCGCGAGCTCGCGCGCGGCCTCGCTGAGCCGGCGCGCCCGCACGTAGCGCATCACCGAGAACCCGGTCGCCTCCGCGAACGCCCGCACCAGATGGAAGCGCGACACCCCGGCGACGGCCGCGATGTCGTCGAGCGTCAGCGACCTGCCGAGATGGCCTTCGATGTACCAGAGTGCTTTCTGGGCTGGGTTCATGGACGACGGCTTTCCTGCAAGTCTCGGGCATCATGCTCGGCCGCCGCGCGTGGCGTTTGACAATCCTTGCTGCGCAGCGGCGAAACCGTGATTTCGTTCCGCGGAAATTTATCCCAAAGGCGTTGCTGGCAACACCGTTGCAATCGTGCATACTCGCTGACGCATCGATCCGACGGCTCATCAAGCTGCCCGAAAATCAAGACTGCACGAGCCGCCGGCCAGCATGTCAGGGAGGACAATGATGCATCACCGACTGGTTAGCTATGCCAACTGTCTCAAGTCTGCGGCGCTCGCGGGGCTCTTGACCATCGCGGTCGCAAGCGCGGCCAACGCACAGAAGAAGTACGACCCGGGCGCGACCGACACCGAGATCAAGGTCGGCAACATCATGCCCTATTCGGGGCCGGCGTCAGCCTATGCCACGATCGGCAAGACCGAAGCGGCCTATTTCAACAAGCTCAACAGCGAAGGCGGCATCAACGGCCGCAAGGTCAACTTCATCTCCTACGATGACGCCTACAGCCCGCCGAAGATGGTCGAGCAGGCCCGCAAGCTGGTCGAGAGCGACGAGGTGCTGCTGATCTTCAATCCGCTGGGCACGCCGGGCAATACCGCGATCCAGAAATACATGAACGCCAAGAAGGTGCCGCAGCTGTTCGTCTCGACCGGCGCCGCCAAGTGGAACGACCCGAAGAACTTCCCGTGGACCATGGGCTGGCAGCCGAGCTACCAGGTCGAGGCCCGCATCTATGCCAAATACATTCTGCAGAATTATCCCGGCAAGACCATCGGCGTGCTCTATCAGAACGACGATTTCGGCAAGGACTACCTGAACGGCCTGCATGACGGGCTTGGCGATCAGGCCAAGAAACTGATCATCGTCGAATCCTCCTACGAGACCTCGTCGCCGACGGTGGATTCGCAGATCGTGCAGATCAAGGGCGCCAATCCCGACATCTTCGTCAACATCGCAACGCCGAAATTCGCGGCGCAGGCGATCAAGAAGGCCGCCGAGTTGGACTGGCACCCGGTGCAATTCCTCACCAACGTCTCGGTCTCGATCGGCGGCGTGATGAAGCCGGCCGGCTATGAGGCGAGCCAGGGCATCCTGTCGACCCAGTATCTGAAGGACCCCGCCGATCACGAGTGGAAGAACGATCCGGCCATGAACGAATGGCGCGCCTTCATGACCAAGTGGTATCCCGAGGGCGACCAGAACGACGCCTCGACCGTGTTCGGTTACGGCGTCGCCAAGGGGCTGGAGCAGGTGTTGCGGCAATGCGGCGACAACCTCACCCGCGAGAACCTGATGAAGCAGGCGGCCAGCCTCAACTTCGAGATCGGCATCTATCTGCCCGGCACCAAGATCAGGACCGGGCCGGACGATTATGCACCGATCGAGCAGTTGCAGATGATGCGCTTCAAGGGCGAGAGCTGGGAGCGGTTCGGCCCGATCATGAGCGGCGAGAAGAACAGCTAGGGCGCAGCTCCACAACTCGAGGCTTCATGATGCCCGGCCTTGCGCCGGGCATCCACGTCTTCGACACGATTCGCGCGCAAGCTATTCCACTGGCAAGACTTGGGACAGCAAGACTTGGGACAGCATGGGACAGCATGCCTTGCAGGAGCCCGGACGGAAGCGATGGCGGACCCAGGCTGAAGTGTCCGGCCAGCACGACTCCAGGCACATCCTGCGACTGGAAGGACAACAACAATGAAAATCACCGACGTCCGCGCCCACCACATCCGCATTCCCTACGACGCGGGACCAGCGAGCTTCCGCCAGGGCGCTTCCGCGATCTCCGCGCTCGACATGGTGCTGGTCGAGGTGTCGACCGACGCCGGCCTGACCGGCTGGGGCGACGCCTTCGCCTATGTCTGCCCGAAGACCAGTTGCATGGCGGTCACCGAGATGATCGCGCCGCAGGCACGCGGCCTCGAAGTGCCCGATGCCGCCCGGATTCCCGCCGTGATGGAGCAGATCCAGCGCAATCTGCACCTGTTCGGCCGCTACGGCATCACGATGTTCGCGATCTCGGCGCTCGACATCGCGCTGTGGGATCTCGCCGGCAAGGTGAAGGGCGAGCCGCTGCATCAACTGATCGGCGGCGCCAGGCGCAGCACGATCCCGGCCTATGCGAGCCTGATGCGGATCGGCAATTCCGCGCATATCGCCGCCGAATGCAAGAAGGCGATCAAGCTTGGCTATGCCGCGATCAAGCTGCACGAGACCACCGTGCCCGCGGTATCAGCCGCGCGCGAGGCGATCGGCCCCAACGTGCCGCTGATGGTCGACATGAACTGCCCGCTGGATGGGCCGGCGGCGATCCAGTTCGCCCGCGACTGCAAGCAGGCCGCGCCGATGTTCCTGGAGGAGCCGGTCTGGCCGCCGGAGGATTTCGCCACGCTCGCGGAGGTGCGACGAGAAGGCCGGCTCGATATCGCGGCCGGCGAGAACGCCTGCACCGTGCATCAATTCCGCCAGATGATGACCGCCGGCGCGGTCAGTCACGCGCAGCCGTCGGTGATCAAGGTCGGCGGCGTCACCGAATTCCTGCGGGTGGCCGTGCTCGCCGACGAGTTCGGCGTCCAGGTGATTCCGCACTCGCCCTATTTCGGGCCGGGCTTCCTCGCCACCCTGCATCTGATGGCGATCCGCGACGAGGGGCTGATCGAGGTGTTCTTCATGAAGCGCCCTGCCTGCCTGTGGGGCGATCGCATCGCTGTCGACGCCCATGGCCATGTCGCCGTGCCGCAAGGCCCCGGCCTCGGCTACGAGCCGGATCGCGACGTGATGGAGACGTACCGGGTGGCGTAGAACGAATCCTTCGCTCCTCGCAATGACGGTGCGCTACTTCGTCCCATCCTTCGCGGCAGGCGCGGCATCCTTTGCCGGCGCCGCGTCGGCTTTCTTCTTCAGGTCCTCGGTCAGCTTGACCTGCGCGGCCTGCAAGTCGGTGACGAGCTTCTGCAAGCCCGAGACCGAAATCTTCAAGCTCTCGATCTGCCGGTTGGCGGCGTCGAGCTTCTGCTGGTGATCTGTCGTCAGCTTGGTGATGGTCTTCTGCAAGAAATCGACATTGCTCTGCAAGCAACTCGTGCGCCGCTCCATCGTCTTCTCGACGGTGCAGATCTCGATGCCGGGAACGTCCTGCGCATGCGCGGTTCCGACGGCGCCAAGCGCAAGCGGCATGAGCAAGACAAGTGCATAGCGAGCGATCATCGGCATCCCCAATCAAGCGCGTCATTCACAGATTTGTGCACGCGACGCAGAAAGCAAGGCACACATACCACACTGAAACCGCATTCGAGCGGTGTGCTTCATTTCATTACGGGGACTACTCGTGGGGACGGGGGCCTTCGGAACTTGTTTGGTTCGACCCCTTTTGGCTCGACCTTGGGCAGTGGAGACAGATCGCATGGCTACGCGCGAAAAACGGCTGGCGCAATTCGATGGCAATGGCGAACCTTCGCCGGAACAACGCGTGGAAGTGCTTTGCGAGGATCATAGCGGAACGTATCAGCTGCCGTTCGCGTGCCGCTTCGTCAACGGCCAGTGGCGGAATGACGCAACCGGCGGCACGCTGGAAGCCAATGTCATCGCGTGGCGCATGCCGCGCGAGAAGCAGGCGGGCATCGCCTGAGCCGGTTAGGCGCACTCAATACTCACGATCCTCGCACGAGCACGTCGCGTTCGTCGCGGGGATCACGGCGTGTGCTGTTTCAAAACGCGACGCGCACGCCGATCGTCTTAAGATTTGGAACGCGGATGGAACGAACCGCGTCCGAATCACTGATCGAGCGCTGTACTCCGTTGTTCACGGCTAGATGTGGTCATCAGCCCGGCGCAGCGCACCACATACAGAAGCATGACGATCGGCCGCACCCAGCGGCCGACCACAAAGGTTAATTCCTCCGCGGACGACATCGCGAGCCCCTCTCTGATTTTCAGTGGCGATCATTCCCATGGGGTGACCGGCGGCACCGTCTCGGTCGCCGGCGGCACATCGACGGTCTTGAAATCGGCGGGGCTGACGATCTCGAGATATTCCATGTCCTTCGAGTAATCGAACAGATAGTGGGTGATGCCGGGACGCTGATGGATGACGTCGCCGGCCTCGACCAGCGTCTCCTTGTCCTCGTACATGAAGCGGGCCCAGCCCTTGGTCATGATCACGATCTGAAAGTCGCACAGATGCTTGTGCCAACCGGTGCCGTGCTCGGGCGGCAGATCGGGATTGGCCTTGACCAGATGGCAGATCACCTGCCCGCTGGTGGCATCGGCAATGCCAAGATCGCGATACAGGAAGAAGTCGCGCAGACCTCCGCCCTTGAACTCGGTGTCACCGGGTTTGACGTGGGAGAATTTGCTGACGACGGCGTGCTGGTTCATTTCAAGCCTCCACGGTTCTCGTGTTCGCGAGATCGCGGCGCGGCTCGGCGTCCAAATTTTCGGCAGCGTCGCATCGTCGCGGTCACAGCTCGAATCTTGCTATGCGAAATCCTTGCCAGCCCGCTCGCGCCGCGGCGATCGGTCTCGCCGCTCGCGGCCATCGCCGCGGAAGCATCTGGCATGAGGCACGAATTCGCGTTCGGCGCGTGCTGCGCTCGATCGTCGCGCGGCGCCGATGCCTGGCGCCGGCGGCACGTCCGTTGAGCATTGCTTGCCCGCAGCTTGAGCCGCCGATGCGGGCTGCTCCTGGCATGCGCTGCCTAATATTCGACCTCGAGCTCCTCGACATCGGCAGGCTCGGCCTTCGCGGCCTCGATCCATTCCTGCATCTCGGGCATCGCCACGATGGTCCTGGCATAGGCCGCGAGGCCGGGGTCGAGCTTCACGTCATAGGTCATGAAGCGGGTCACGACCGGCGCATACATCGCGTCCGCCATGGTGCGGCGTTCGCCGAACAGGAACGGCCCGCCGGACTTGGCCAGGCAATCGCGCCAGATGGTGCAGACGCGGTCGATGTCGGCCTGCGCCCGCGACCAGATCTTGAAGCCGGGAAAATGCCCCTTCAGATTGACCGGCAGCGACGACCGCAGCGTGGTGAAGCCGGAATGGATCTCTCCCGAGATCGAGCGGCAATGCGCGCGCTGGATCCGGTCCTCCGGCAGCAGTCCGGCGTGCGGCATGATCTCGTTGAGATACTCGCCGATCGCCAGCGTATCCCAGACCGTCGCGCCCTCATGGCGCAGGCAAGGCACCAGGATCGATGACGACAGCAGCAGCAGTTCGGCCCGCGCCGAGGGATCATCAGGCGCGGTGACCACCTCCTCGAACTCCAGTCCGGCGAATTTCGCCAGCAGCCAGCCGCGCAGCGACCAGGACGAATAGTTCTTGCTGCTGATGGTGAGTGTTGCTTTCGCCATGTCAGTCCCTCACGCCCGAAACCGTCTCGCTGCCGGACGCCGCCCGCCGGTCCAACCGCCGCGCACCCCGGAGCCGGTCATTTTCGCAGCAAGCCACGTGCCAATTTGCCGGGCAGTGAGCCGACCTCTGGCCTCGATATTGCTTGGCAGACCGGGCCACTGGGTGGATGCGTATGATGTCGATGCTGTACCAGGCCTATCAGAACCATATGGACCTCACGGCGCCGTGGCGGACCGGCGCCGCGGCGGCATTGCGTTATCTCAACCTAGCGCCCCGGGGCGCGTCCGACCGGACGTTCGGCCGGCTCGCCGCCGCGCTCGAGCTGATCTCGCGCTCCACCTTGACCTACGCCCGACCCGATTACGGCATCGGCAGCGTCACCGTCGGCAACAGGGAATTGCAGGTCACCGAGGAGGTCGCCTATGCGACGCCGTTCGGCTCGCTGCTGCATTTCAGGAAGGTGGACGGACCGGAGCAGCCGCGGCTGCTGCTGGTGGCGCCGATGTCCGGACATTTCGCGACGTTGCTGCGCGGCACCGTGAAGACGCTGCTACAGGACCACGACGTCTACATCACCGACTGGCACAATCCACGCGACATCCCGCGCAGCGAGGGCCGCTTCGGGCTCGAGGATTACACCGACCATCTGATCGATTTCCTCGGCCAGCTCGGCCCGCGGGCGCACATGGTGGCGATCTGCCAGCCTTCGGTGTCGGCGCTCGCCGCCGCCGCCGTCATGTCGGAAGACAATCATCCGGCGCGGCCGGCGTCGCTGACCCTGATGGCCGGCCCGATCGACACACGGATCCTGCCGACCAAGGTGAACCAGTTCGCCAAGAGCAAGCCGATCAAATGGTTCGAGGACAATCTGATCAACTACGTGCCGATGCAGTGCAAGGGCGCGTTGCGCCAGGTCTATCCCGGCTTCGTGCAGCTCACGGCCTTCGTGTCGATGAACCTGGAGCGTCACATCAAGCAGCACATCGATCTCGCCGACCATCTCGCCAAGGGCGAGACCGACAAGGCCGAGGTGATCAAGACCTTCTACGATGAGTATTTCGCCGTGATGGATCTGCCGGCGGAATTCTACATCGAGACGGTGCGCGACGTGTTCCAGGAGCACCTGCTGCCGCAGGGCATGCTGATGCATCGCGGCCGCCCGGTGAACCCGGCGGCGATCCGGCGCATGGGCCTGATGACGGTGGAGGGCGAGAAGGACGACATCTGCTCGATCGGCCAGACGCTCGCCGCCCAGGACCTCTGCACCGGCGTCCGCACCTATCGCAAGGTGCATCACATGCAGGCCGGCGTCGGCCATTACGGCGTGTTCTCCGGCAAGCGCTGGAACAACGAGATCTACCCGCTGCTGCGCGATTTCGTGCATGTGAATTCGTGAGGGTGCGGACGCTCCCTCCCCGTCATTGCGAGAGTAGCGAAGCAATCCATCGATCCATGCATGCGGAACGATGGATTGCTTCGTCGCTACGCTCCTCGCAATGACGAGTGGCGGCTAGTCACGCCTCTTCCCGAGCTATAGTCTCCCCGGCCACGACGACCCCGCTCTCGAAGAATCGTCCAGGGAGAAACTCCATGCGCGTCCTCACCGGCCTCCGTGCCCTCACGCTCGCCTTGATCGGCGCCGTCGCCATCACATCAACGGCAAGCGCCGCCGAAGTCCATGTCATGATCTCGGGCGGGTTGACCGCGGCCTACAAGGCGCTGGTGCCGGAGTTCGAGCGCAAGACCGGGCACAAGGTGGTGACCGCGTTCGGCCCTTCGATGGGTACCACGGCCAACGCGATTCCGGTGCGGCTTGCACGCGGCGAGCCGGCTGACGTGTTGATCATGGTCGGCTACGCGCTCGGCGACCTGATCAAGCAGGGCAAGGTGGTGGCCGACAGCCGCGTCGACCTGGTGAAATCGCCGATCGGCATCGCGGTCAAGTCAGGCGCGCCGAAGCCCGACATCGGTTCGGCGGACGGCGTCAAGCAGGCGCTGCTGGCGGCGAAATCGGTCGCCTATTCCGACAGCGCCAGCGGCGTCTATGTCTCGACCGAGATGTTCGGCAAGCTCGGGATCGCCGACCAGATGAAGGACAAGGCGCGGATGATCCCGGCGACCCCGGTCGGCGAGATCGTCGCCAAGGGCGAGGCCGAGATCGGCTTGCAGCAGATTTCCGAGTTGAAGCCGGTCAGCGGCATCGACATCGTCGGTCCACTGCCGGAGCCGTTGCAAAAGATCACGGTGTTCTCCGCCGGGATCGCGACCGTCTCGAAGCAGCCCGAGGCCGGCAAGGCGCTGATCAGCTTCCTCGCCTCGTCAGATGCCCGCGACGCGCTGGTGGAGAGCGGACTGGATCCGATTGCCTCGGGTGCCACGCATTAGCGACGTCCATCCATCTCTCTCCCCGTCATCGTGAGGAGCGCGCAGCGCGTCTCGAAGAATGAATCGGCCGCCGGCGAGGCCATCGACCCTTCGAGACGCGCGCAAGTGCGCGCTCCTCAGGGTGACGGGGAAAGGTCGACGACTCGGCTTCCTACCGCCAATGATGCGCGCCATAGGCCAGCAGCAGCAGCACGACGAGCGCCAGCAGCAGCGTGGTCGACTTCCAGAACAGCACCGGGTTGCGCTCGATCAGCGGGGTCGATGACGTCGCCAGATATCTTGCGTTGGGATTGCGCAGGTCGAACAGGAACTCGGAAAAGCTGTCGTAGCGCTTGAGCGGATTGACATGTACGGCACGCTCCAGCGTGCCGTCGACCCAGCGGGGGATCTCGCGGCCGCCATGTGCGGCCGGACGATAGAGCAGCCGGTTGAACTCGGATCGGGTGCGGGCGCGCGCGATCTGCGCGCCATACGGCAAGCGGCCCGTCAGCATCTGATAGGTGACGACGCCAAGCGAGAACAGGTCGGAGCGCGCGGTGCCGCCCTCGCCCAGGAAATACTCCGGCGCGGTGTATTGCTGGGTGCCCAGGATGTCGTCGACGCCCGCAGCCGCCGCCTCCGCGACCCCCGCGATCCGGGTCGAGCCGAAATCGATGATCTTCACCGTACTTGTTTTGTCGATCATGACGTTGTCGGGCCTGACGTCCTGGTGCAGCATCTCCTTGCGGTGGAACGCGCGCAGCCCTTTCGCGATTTGCTCGGTGATGTCGCGCACCGTCTCCAGCGACGGCGCAGGGTTGTCGATCATCCACTGCGTCAGGGTCTGGCCGTCGATGTACTCCATCGTGACATAGAGGAAGTTGCGCCTGCGGGGCGGCAGAAACGGCTTCAGCACATGCGGACTGTCGATCCGCCGCGCGACCCACTCCTCCATCATGAAGCGCTTCAGATAGGCGCCATCGTCGCGCAGATCGATCGAGGGGATCTTGATCGTGACCGTGGTGCCGCTGTCCTCGTCGACCGCGAGATAGATGTGGCTGCGGTGCGACGCGTGCAGCTCGCGCACGATGCGGTAGCCGTCGAACAGCATCCTGGCTTCGAGCAGTGGCGGCAGCGGCAGCCCGGTGGGCTGACCGAACACCTCGCCAGCATCGCCGTCCGGCAATTCGTCGATCCGGATGATCTGCGCGGTGAGATTGTCCGGGCTGCCGTTCTCATACGCCTGTTCGACGATCGATTTCGCGGCGGCGTCGAGGTCGGCGGCGCCGTCCCGGATCGTCCGCGCCAGTTGCCGCGCCGGGACGTGCTCATAGACGCCGTCGGTCACCAGCAGGAACGTATCGCCGCGCTCGAGCGGAAGGTTCTGGTAGTCGATCTCGAGCTGCGGGTTCACCCCGAGCGCGCGGCCGAGATAGCTTTGCTGCGACGAGACCACGACGCGGTGGTCGTTGGTGAGTTGCTCGAGGCTGTTGCCGGCGACGCGGTAGATCCTGCTGTCGCCGACATGGAACAGATGTGCGGTGGTCGACCGGATCACCAGGGCGCTCAGCGTGCAGACGTAGCCCTTGTCCTTGTCGTAGGGATTCTGGCTGCGCCGCGTCTGCGCATGCAGCCAGGAATTGGTCGCCTCCAGCACCCGCTGCGCCGAACTCTTCACCGACCAGGATTCCGAGGTGCAGTAGTAGTCGGTCAGGAAGCTCTTCACCGCGGACTCCGCAGCGATACGGCTGACGCTGCTCGAGGAGATGCCGTCGGCGAGCACCACGGCGATGCCCTTCAGGCCGAGCAGCGGCTCGTCGGGGATCAGCACGCCGTGGAAATCCTGATTGGTGTCCTTGCGGCCCTGATCAGAGAATTGCCCGACCGATATGTTCAGCGCACGCGGCATCGCCTCATGCAGGCCCCATGGATCCCTCCCTGACAGGAGAGACCCATAAGCCGGCCAGGATCAAGCGGCGAGGCGCTCGCGCTTCGGCGCGGTCTTCACATGCGTCGTGTAGAGCGTGAGCCCGGTGAAGGCGAGGCCGCCGGCGAGGTTGCCGAGCACGGTCGGAATCTCGTTCCAGATGAAATAGTCCATGATCGAGAACTTGGCGTGCAGCATCAGCCCGGACGGGAACAGGAACATGTTCACGACCGAATGCTCGAACACCATGTAGAAGAACACCAGGATCGGCATCCACATCGCGATCACCTTGCCGGGCACCGTGGTGGAGATCATGGCGCCGACGACGCCGGTCGAGACCATCCAGTTGCAGAGCATGCCGCGGATGAACAGGGTGGCCATGCCCGCCGCGCCATGCGCCGCGTAGCCCAGCGTGCGGCCCTCGCCGATGTTGCCGATCGTCATGCCGACCTTGTCGGGCTCCGTCGTGAAGCCGAACGTGGTCACGAACGCCATCATGAAGGCCACCGTGAGCGCGCCGGCGAAATTGCCGATGAAGACGAGGCCCCAATTGCGCAGCACGCCGCCGAGCGTGACACCGGGGCGCTTGTCGAGCAGCGCCAGCGGCGAGAGCACGAACACGCCGGTCAAGAGGTCGAAGCCCAGCAGATAGAGCATGCAGAAGCCGACCGGGAACAGCAGCGCGCCGATGATCGGCTGCCCGGTGTTGACGTTGATCGTCACGGCGAACCAGGCCGCCAGCGCGAGGATCGCGCCGGCCATGTAGGCGCGGATCACGGTGTCGCGCGTCGACATGAAGATCTTGGATTCACCGGCGTCGACCATCTTGGTGACGAATTCGGACGGTGCGAGATAGGCCATTCGTAAAATCCCCTTGCACAATTCGGCCGCGCCGGTTGCCTGCCGGAAGCGACGCGGGTTGATTGAAACGCTCATCCGTCCGGGGAGATGGGAGATCAACGATTGCTCGAGGCGCCCGGGCAAGGCGCCTTGATCCCCTCGCCGCGGCCAGCACTGGCCTCGGCAAAATCCGGAGAACGGCAGTCGTCGTTGACTGGTGCAATCAAAAGCAATGGATGTGCCAACCGAAGACGCTGGCCGCCAGGACCAAAAATCGTTCCCGCACAATAGCTTATCGAGTCGGCACGGAAGCCGGCCGGCGCGATGGCGTCGATTTATGCAGCTTGCACAGATGTCGCCCAAGAGATCTGCGCCTATCCATCTCCGTCATCCTGAGGAGCGCGCAGCGCGTCTCGAAGGATCGACGGCCCCGCCGGTGGCCGATTCATCCGTCGAGGCTCGCCCAGCGGCGCAATTGCGCCGCAAGGCTCGCACCCCAGGATGACGGGGAAAGGTCGATGCGCGCTACTTCACCTCGGTGCGAACCGGCGTGTCCTTCAGCCCATTGTTGTCATAGGCCTTGCGTAACGTGCCGTTGGCAATCGCTTGCGTCATGAACTTGGTGACGAAGGCGGCAGCCAGCGGATGGTCGAGCGGCACCGCGACCGCGGTGACGGTCTGCTTGAAGGTCTCGTCCAGCACCCGCGTGCCCGGAATCTTCCTGGCCATCGCGTTGAGCTGATCGCGCGACAGCGCGAACGCGTCGATCTCGCCGTTGTTCAGGAGATTGAAGATCTCGTCATAGGTCTGATAGCCGGTGACCTTGGCGTGCTTGAGATGCGCGATCGCACCGCGCATCGTCGTTGTGGCATTGACGGCCGCGACCTTGACGCCGTCCTGGTCGAGCGCGGCGAAGTTCGTGATCGCGGAGCCCGGCTTGACGATATAGGTGGCGTCGGCGACCTCGTAAATCGGACCGAAGCTCATCTTGGTCTCGCGCTCGGCATCCTTGGGCAGGAAGGTGACGTCCCAGGTCTGCTTCGCCGCCGTGTCGGTGATCTGGCCGGAGTTCTGGTGCACGACATATTCGACGGGGACGCCGAGTTGCGCCGCCATCTCCCTGCCGAGATCGACGGGAACGCCGGCATAGCCGCTCGCGGTCCTGGTCGACCAGAACGCGCCACCGGCCGGACTGATCGCGATCGCGACCCGGAGCTTGCAGGTCGGCGCGATCTGATCGGTCAAGGCGTCGGCATTGGCTGCTGTGGCCATCATAGTCACTCCCAGAACGAGGCCAGCCAGACGCAGCGTGCGAAACGACATCGGACGTCCTCCACGCCGGGTCGCGCGCCCGGCCGGTTGTTGGTCCGGCGACTTGTAGCCCAGCCCTGCGACAGCGGCCAGCCGCCAGCCCCGCGCTGGCGGAGGGCCGCTCAGTGGAGCGACGAATAGCTCGTCAGCCGGCCTGCGAGGCCGGGGTGCGGATCTCGCGCGGCAGGATGATCGCGGCGGCGATCGCCAGCAGGCAAAGCGCTGCGAACGCACGCAACATCATCGCGAAGCCGCCCTGGTCGTACAGCCAGGCCACCAGGCCGACCGAGGCGCCGGCCGCGGTGAAGCCGACGAAATAGCGCACCGCATAGGCCCGCGAGCGCCATTCCTCCGTGGTGTACTTGCCGACCATCGCGTCATTCACCGTCACCTGGCCGAACGCACCCATCACGATGCCGATCGAGACCAGGATCAGCGGCAGATTGGACAGGCTCGCCGCCAGATAGAGGAACGGCGCCAGCAGGAACGACAGCGGCAGCGCCACCGTCTTCAGCGAATGCTTATCGAGCAGCTTGCCGATCGTGTACTGCGTCATCGCGCCGAATACATAGACCCCGGCCGCGATCACGCCGAGCAGCGCCGGACTCTTGGTCAGGTCGGCGAGCCGTTCAGCAAACAGTTTTGGCAGCGCCACCGTCACCGCGTTGAACGTGGTCGAGATCGCGATCACCACGATCAGCAGCGACAGCACCACCCGCCACATGTCTTCCTTGGCGACGCGCACCTGGGCGGCGGCCTGTTTCGAGCCCTTGCGGTCCTCATGCACCACCGTCATCGCGAACGCGATGCCGATCAGCACGGTGACGATTCCGGGGATGAAGAAGGCCCAGCGCCAGCCGAGATACTGGCCAACGATGCCGGTGACCAGCGCCGACGAGGCGACGCCGAGATTGCCCCAGACGCCGTTGATCCCCATCTGCGCGCCGAGCTTCTCGGCATAGGACACGATCATCGCGGTGCCGACCGGATGGTAGATCGAGGCAAAGATGCCGATCGCAAGCAACGCAGCGCCGAGTTGCAGCGGCGTCTGCACGAAGCCGACCGAGATCATCGACAGGCCGATGCCGACGAAGAAGATCACCATCATGTGGCGGCGGCTCCAGCGGTCGCCGAGCCAGCCGGTGATCAGCGAGCCGGCGCCGAAGGCGATGAAGCCCGGCGTCGCGTAGGGCAACAGCTCCGAATAGGCCATGCCGAGCGCCGGGCCCATGATGATGACGGCGGCGGCGAAGATCAGCATCGAATAGTGATCGATGAAATGGGCGGCGTTGACGAAGCAGATCACCCGGCTGGGACTGTTGGTCTGGCTATTCGCTGGACTGTTCATGGGCAGATCTTTCACTGGTCTCTCACGCGATTCTTCAATTGCTTGGAAATAGGTTATAGGTGCTTGTCCTGACGGGATGTCGCCAATGAATATCGCTAAACCGCCAATCAGAGCCCTCCACCAGGACCGGCGCGTCACCGGCGATGGCGTGCACATGGTCGCGCGCAGTTACCAGAAGGGCATCCGTCTCGAGGCACACATGCACCGCGAGGCCCAGCTGGTCTATGCCGTCAGCGGCACCATGCAGGTGACCACGCCGAAGGGGCGCTGGCTGGTGCCGCCGGACCGCGCGGTCTGGGTCCCCGCCCTGCTCGCGCACGCGATCGACGTGCTCGCCGACATCGAGATGCGCACGCTCTACTTCGACCAGACCTGGCTCGCGCGCGAGACGCGCAGCACAAGCCTCGACCACGAGTTCGTGGTGCGGGTCTCGCCGCTGGTGCATCAGGCGATCCTTGCGCTGTTCGACACCCCATGCGGGCGCGAGCGCACCGATCTGCTGATCAGGCTGGTGATGCTGGAACTGCACCAGGCCGAGGATTCCGCGACCTTCATCCCGCTGCCGCAGGAGCCGCGCTGCCGCCGCGCCGCCGACATCGTGCTGGCCGACCCGACCAAGGACCATGAGATCGATGCGCTGGCGCGCACGGTCGGCACTTCGGCGCGGACGCTGTCGCGGCTGTTCACGGCGGAGACGCAACTCTCGTTCAAGAGCTGGTGCCAGCGCGCCCGCATCGCGGCTGCGATCGAGCGGCTGTCGACCAACGCGAACGCGTCGATCAAGCAGGTCGCCTCCGACCTCGGTTATGCCAGCGTACCGGCATTTTCCCATGCGTTCCGCCAGGTGACAGGCAAGACACCGACCGCGTTCGCGGAGAAAACGTGAACGCGGTTTGTCACCGGGCGCAGCCAAGACGAATGATAAGGCGAATTATACCGTTGTCGCGCTGCGACATATTTCCGTACGATCCATGCGCTTGATTGCAGTCCTCCCGACCTTAAATCCCGTGTAAGGTCCGGCTTCACTGAATGCGACCCGCTGGATACGACCTGCTCATGGCCAACGCCTTCTTCTCCGATCTGCTCTCGACGATTTCCGAACGCGGCCGCGTCCTGCTCGGCCGCGCCAGTCCCGCCGACGACAAGCAGGATGCTTCCGAACTGCTGGAATTGTGCGAGGCGCTGCTGTCCGGACGCGGCGAGGCCTCCGGGACGGCGATGGCGCGCGAGGTGCTCGATCGCTACCACCACCTCGACGCCGCCGGCCGGCTGTCGTTCTTCCAGACGCTGGCGCGCGATTTCGGCCCCGATCACGCCAGGCTGGCGCAGGCGATCGAAAGCTGGCGCGCCAATGGCAAGGACGCCAGCGACCTGCATTTCGCCTCCGAGCCGCGCCGCCAGGAATTGATCCGCCGGCTCAATCGGGCGCCGGGCGGCACCGGCGAGCTGGTGTCGATGCGGTCGGATCTGCTTTCATTGATGAAGGGCAACAAGGACCTCGCCGCGTTCGATCGCGACGTGGTGCATCTGCTCTCATCCTGGTTCAACAGGGGATTCCTCGTGCTGCGCAGGATAGACTGGTCGTCGCCGGCCAATATTCTGGAGAAGATCATCCGCTACGAGGCCGTGCACGAGATCCGCGACTGGGACGATCTGCGCCGCCGCATCGATCCGGTGGATCGGCGCTGCTACGCCTTCTTCCACCCGGCGCTGGCCGACGAGCCCTTGATCTTCGTCGAGGTCGCACTGACCGAAGCCATTCCGGGCGCGATCGCGCCGCTGCTTGCCGAAGAGCGCGAGCCGGTGCCGGTCGAGAAGGCGCGCACCGCGGTGTTCTATTCGATCTCCAACACCCAGCGCGGCCTTGGCGGCATCTCCTTTGGCAGCTTCCTGATCAAGCAGGTGGTCGAGGAACTGCGCCGCGAATTGCCCAAGCTCGACACTTTCGTGACGCTGTCACCGGTGCCGGGCTTCATGCAGTGGGTCAAGCAGGCCGACGACGTGCCGCTGTCAGATGAAGACCGGCAACTGCTGGAAAGCCTCGGCAAGCCCGACTGGTCCGAGAACGCCGAACTCGCGACGCAACTGCGCGCCGTACTGGAGCCGCTTGCCGCCTACTACTTCCTGAAGGCGCGCACGCCGAAGGGACGCTTGATCGATTCGGTGGCGCGGTTCCATCTCGGCAATGGCGCGCGGCTGGAGCGGATCAACTGGCTCGGCGACCTCTCGCCCAAGGGGCTGCGCGAATCCGCCGGCGTCATGGTCAACTATCTCTATCGCCTCGACGACATCGAGAAGAACCACGAGGCCTACGCCAACAATGGCGATGTGATCGCCTCCAGCGCGGTGAAGAAGCTGCTGAAGGGCGAAGGCCGGCGGCTGCTGGATATGAGGTTGTCGTAAGCAGCAGCCGCACTTTCCACGTCATTGCGTGCCAACGGGTCGCGCGCACGCGCGCCCGATCACAGGCTCCGCGAAGCAATCCATAGTTCCGCACCGGCAGCATAAATTGCTTCGTCGCTTTGCTCCTCGCAATGACGACATAGCTTCTCGAGCCAGCACTTCCGTCACGCCACTGCGGACCGCGGCCGCAGCGTCGCCGGCACATGTGTGTCGATCCAGGCTGAGATCGCACGCTGGTTGCGATGGTAGAGCAGTCCGGCGGCGATCACGGCAATGCCGATCAGCGACAGCGAGAACGGAAACCACAGCGAATCCTTGAACACGACGTCGGCGAGATGCCCGAGATAGAGGCAGATGCCGAACGCGCCGAACACCGCATAGGCGCGCCGCATCAGGATCACGGCGAGCGCGACAAGGCCGACATTGAACAGGCAGTACAGCGCCCTGCCGAGTTCGGTCGCGCTGCTCGACGCGGTAATCCCGCCCCAGAACGCCATCAGGCCGAACAGATGCAGCCAGAACGCAAAGTCACCGCTGCGGCTGCGATAGTCGACGATCCAGGCCACCGCGAGCACCGCCAATCCGAACCAGACCGACACCCGGCGCCGGGTCTCGAAATCGGCATAGGCAGTGCCGCTGAACCACGGCGCCAGGTCCATCGACATGAACCACAACGCGACCGCGATGATCGCGACGATGAAGGCGAAGCGGAAGTAGCGCAGCGCGACGACGCCGGCGACGACCGTCGCGACCTCCATGAAGATCCAGCTGCCCTTCACCCAGACGTAGAAGTCCTGCACGGTGCCCGGCTTGCCGAATTTGCCCCACCAGCCCAGCTCGTCCTGGATGCCGTAGACCGCCAGCGGCGCCATCGAGACCGCGAACGCGATCAGCAGGCCGCCGGGAACCCGTAGATTCTTGTCGTGCCAGAGATAATGCCCGGCCACGGTAAAACCGACCGCGTAGGCAATCGCACAGGCCGTGAGCGCCCGGCCGCCCATCTGGGTGAAGGCCAGGGTCGAAAACAGACCCATGGCGCCGATCACGATCAGCGCACCGGCGTACCAGAGCACGTGCGCGGCATCGAATTTGGCGGGCGCGCTTGCGTCACCGACGGCACCACCATTCGCCAGGAAGGCCAGCAAACGTTCCAGGTCGGCAGGGCTGATCACCCCAGCCTCGGCGGCTTGGCGGAGATCCTTCGCTGAATACGACATGGGCTTTCCCTTACGGCCGGTTCCCGCGCCTTCGCGACAAACCGACGGCGTGCTTCTCCACATCAGTATACTCAAACATGAGCAACGTTCAATAACTATTTGAGCGACGCTCAAGAATTGTGATCCCGGATCGGCCAATTTACCTCGAACCGGCCGTTTGGGCATGGGGTCTGCGGAGACCGACGCCCCGGCCAACCGTCGTATCGGGTGGCGCCGCTGCCCGATACGACGCCTCTATCGCGTGACGATATTGCGAGAGACACAAGACGATCGCGCCAACGGGCGGCGACATGATCGTCGCGCAGACAGTGAACGAGTAGCTCGAGAGCGATGGCGGACGATCGTTCGGCAGGCCACCAGGGCAAATCCGAACGCGCGCCTCCGTCGTCTCGCATGTCCGAAGCTTGTCTCGAACATTGCGCTTTGCTGCTGACGATAGCGATCCGATGAATTGAGCTCGACGCGGCAGACAATGTCGACAGAGTTCACCACGGGAATTGCCGGCGTCGCCGTCGAATCCTGACACCGTCCTGACGACACGAACACGCGCGTCGCGACACAGTTTTACAATCCGACATTCATCGAGCTTGCGACAATTTCACGATACATCGGCAGCGTTTTCCCTATGCTCGCTGGCGGGGTTGGTCATGAAACCGCATGGGGACTCATCATGAAACGAATTCTGCTCAGCGTTGCCAGCCTCGCTGCAATCGGTACACCGGCTTTCGCCGCCGATCTCGCGCCACGCAGCTACATGCCGACCAAGGCACCGCCGCTGGTCTCGCCCGCATACGATTGGAGCGGCTTCTATGTCGGCATCAACGGCGGCGGCGGATGGGACAGGGACTGCTGGAATAACACCGCGCTGTTTGGCGTGCCCGTGAGCCCAAGCGCCGGCGAGGGGTGTGCCAGCAATTCAGGCGGCACGGTCGGCGGTCAGATCGGCTATCGCTGGCAGTCCGCATCGTGGGTGTTCGGCGTCGAAGCGCAAGGCAACTGGGCCGACATCTCCGGATCCAGCCAGAGCCTGGTTTTTCCCAACATCACGAACCAGAGCAAGATGGACGCGTTCGGACTGTTCACCGGCCAGATCGGCTACGCCTGGAACAACGTCCTGCTCTACGTGAAAGGCGGCGCTGCCGTCACCGACAATCAATATTCCGGCTGGTCGAACGCTACGGGCATCCAGCTGAGCTCGGCCAACGACACGCGTTGGGGCGGCACCGTCGGCGTCGGCCTCGAATATGGCTTCGCACCGAACTGGTCGCTGGCGGTCGAATACGACCATCTGTTCATGGGGACCAACAACGTCGCCTTCACAGGCATCGCGCCGGCCAATCTCGGCGTCAACACGCGCAACGAAGACATCAGCCAGGACGTCGATCTCGTCACTGCGCGCATCAACTACCGCTTCGGCTATGCCGCCAGCCGGTACTGAGGGAGATTGAATGTGACAATAGTGCGCCAGGCGATCATCATCCTGTCCGCTGCGATCTCGATCGGGATCCTTGCGCCGGACGCCGTCTGGGCGCGTGGTGGCGGTCACGGCGGCGGCGGATTCCACGGCGGTGGCGGCTTCCATGGCGGCTTCGGCCGCGGTGGGTTTTATCGCGGATATGGCTGGGGTTTCGGACCGGGCTTCTACTACGGGCCGGGCTACTACTACGGCTACCCTTACTACGGATATCCCTACGAGGGCGGCTGCTATCTGGTTCGACGGCGCGTCCACACCTCGCGCGGCTGGCGTATCCGCACCGTGCGGATTTGCGACTGATCGAGAGGTCACGGGGAAAGGTCGCAGGATCTTTCCCCGGCATGGCCGGGAGTGCAGCGACGACGGGCGCGTGCCCTACTCCGCGAGCGCCTTCATCTCTGCGTAGAGGTCCGACTTGCCCTCGAAGCCGATGCCGGGAAGATCGGGCATCACGATGTGGCCGTTCTCGACACGCACGCCGTCGGGGAAGCCACCATAGGGCTGGAATAGATCCGGATAGCTCTCATTGCCGCCGAGCCCGAGCCCGGCTGCGATGTTGAGCGACATCTGGTGGCCGCCATGCGGGATACAGCGGCTCGGCGACCAGCCATGGGTCTTCAGCACCGCGAGCGTGCGCTGATATTCGCACAGCCCGTAAGACAGCGCGCAGTCGAATTGCAGCCAGTCGCGGTCCGGTCGCATGCCGCCGTAGCGGATCAGGTTGCGCGCATCCTGGTGGCTGAACAGGTTCTCGCCGGTCGCCATCGGGCCCGGATAGAACTCGGCCAGCGTGGCCTGCAACGCATAGTCGAGCGGATCGCCGGCCTCCTCGTACCAGAACAGCGGATACTCCCGCAGCATCTTGGCGTAGGCGATCGCGGTCTCCAGATCGAAGCGGCCATTGGCGTCGACCGCGAGCTGCGCGTCGCGGCCGATCTCCTTGAGCACCGCCTCGATGCGCTCGCGATCCTCGGCGAGATCAGCGCCGCCGATCTTCATCTTCACGACGTTGTAGCCGCGATCGAGATAGCCGCGCATCTCCTTGCGCAGCGCACCGAGGTCCTTGCCCGGATAGTAGTAGCCGCCGGCGGCGTAGACGAAGACCCGCGGATTGGCGCTCAAGCCGTGACGCTCGGCGAGCAGCCGGAACAGCGGCTT
The DNA here is from genome assembly GCF_002831585.1 of Bradyrhizobium sp. SK17. GTDB lineage: Bacteria > Pseudomonadota > Alphaproteobacteria > Rhizobiales > Xanthobacteraceae > Bradyrhizobium. The sequence continues at coordinate 7,361,902 of NZ_CP025113.1, forward strand.
GCCGGCGATCTTGGCCACCGCGTCCCACACCGCCATGTCGATGGTGCCGACCGCGACCGAGCGCTCGCCATGACCGCCCGGCTTCTCGTTCGACATCAGCGTCGACCACACCTTGTCCGGATCGAGATTGTCGCCGGTAGCATCGAGCAGCGATTTCGGATCGGCTTCCGTGAGGCGCGGCGCGAAGCGCTCTCGGATCAGCCCGCCCTGCCCGTAGCGGCCGTTGGAATTGAAGCCATAGCCGACCACCCGCTTGCCGTCGCGCACCACATCGGTGACCACCGCGACCAGGCTCGAGGTCATCTTGGTGAAGTCGATATAGGCGTTGCGGATCGGCGAGGAGATCGGTTTTGTGACTTCGCGGACGTCGACGATACGGACGGACATGATGTTCGATCCTTTGACGCGTGAGTGCTCAACTTCCCGTCATGCCCGGGCTTGTCCCGGGCATCCACGTCTTTCTTTCGTGGCGCCCCAAGACGTGGATGGCCGGGACAAGCCCGGCCATGACGGCCTCCATGACGCAGTTCGCGCGTCGCACGTGATCAGGACTTCGCCTTATCCCGAAAATACGGCTCGACCGGCCCGTGCACCTTGATGGTCAGCGGATTGCCGTAGCGGTCCTTGGCGTTGCCGGCGGTGACCCGCACCCAGCCCTCGCTGATGCAGTACTCCTCGACATTGGTCTTCTCGGCGCCCTTGAAGCGGATGCCGACGTCGCGCGCCAGGATCTCCGCGTTGTAGTACGGGCTGTTCGGATCGACCGAGAGGCGGTCGGGGAATTGGTCGTTGGTGTCGTTGGTCTCGCTCATAGCAACGCCTCGATATCCTTCTTCAATCCTTCGGGCCGGGCGGTCGGCGCATGCCGCGCTACGACCTTGCCGGCGCGATCGACCAGGAACTTGGTGAAGTTCCATTTGATCGCGGGCCCGAGCAGGCCCGACTTCTCACGTTTCAGGTGTTCGTACAATGGATGCGCGCCGCTGCCATTGACGTCGATCTTGGCGAACATCGGGAACGTCACGGCGTAGTTGGTTTCGCAGAATGTGGCGATCTGCCTGGCATCGCCGGGCTCCTGCGCGCCGAACTGGTTGCAGGGGAAGCCGAGCACGGCAAAGCCGCGCGGCGACAATCCGGCGTGCAGCTCCTGGAGGCCCTTGTATTGCGGCGTGAACCCGCAGGCGCTCGCCGTGTTGACGATCAGCAGCACCTGCCCCTCGAACTGCCGCAACGGCATGTCCTCGCCGGCGAGCGACTTGGCGGTGAAGTCGTAGACCGTTGCCATCATCCCCTCCTATCTGCGTACAATCTCCGCGCAAACGCGTGCCGCGTTTGTCGCGAGGGAAAACCGGGACCCACTAGGTCACCGGATCAATCGGTGACGACGGCGTCCCGCCGGCCTCGATCGCCTCGCCCGCGGCAAGACAGAGGTCCTCGCGATAACGCGCGGCCACAAGCTGCACGCCGACCGGAATCCGCCCGACGAGGCCGGTGGAGACGACGAGCCCCGGAAGCCCCATGAACGGGATCGCGATCTGCGCCAGTTGCGCGTGCCACACCCGCGCGAACGACGCCTCGTCCTTGCGGTCGAGATGATCCGGGAACGGCAACTCACCGGACACCGGCATCAGCAGCACCGGATATTTGTCGAGGAAGGCGAACCATTCGCGGGTCAAGGTCGCGCGGCGGGTCAGCGCCTGCGACAGATCGAACGGATGCACCCTGGCGCCGACGCCGCGCAGGCAGGCCAGCGCACCGGGATCGCCCTCGCGCTCGGCAAAGGCGAGCTGCGCCTCGTAGCCGTCGCCGAGCCAGAGCCGGGTCTGGATCTCGGCCGCCTCGCGCAGCGACGGCGTATCGGCGACCTCCTCGACGATCCAGCCGGCATCTCGCAGACGTTTGCCGGCATCGGCGACCGCAGCGACCACTTCCCGTGCCGGGTTGAGTCCATCGGGATTGAGGCACATCGCAACCCGCTTCTCGCGCGGTGGCCCCTCGAGCGGCACCGGCGCGTACCAGGGATCGCGATAGTCCGGCGCCGACATCGCCGCGAGCGAAATGCGCAGATCATTCACCGTGCGCGCCAGCGGGCCGGAAACCGCGCTGATCTGCGGGCCGATCGGACGCTCCGGCAATGCCGCGTTGAAGGCCGGGATGCGGCCCAGGCTCGGCCGCAGGCCGTGCACGCCGCAGGCATAGGCCGGATAGCGGATCGAGCCGGCGATGTCGGTGCCGTGGGCGATGTGGCCGATGCCGGCCGCGACCGCCGAGCCCGCGCCGCCCGACGAGCCGCCCGGGGTGATGCCGGGATCGCGCGGGTTCTTGGTGTCGCCGTGGATGAGGTTGGTGGTGAACCAGCGATACGACACCGCCGGACAATTGGTGCGGCCGAGCAGCACCGCGCCGGCCTTGCGCAGATTGGCGACCACCGGGTTGTCGACCTTGGCGATCAGGTCGCGCTGCGCCTTCAGGCCATTGGTGGTGGCGTAGCCCTCCTGGTCGACATTGACCTTGATCGTGACCGGCACGCCGGCGAGCGGCCCCATTGCGTCACCGCGCGCAATTGCCGCATCGATCGCGGCCGCCTGCGCCAGCACGTCGTCCGGCCGGTGATCGACCACCGCGTTGATGTCAGGGTTGACCGCATCGAGCCGGGCGAGCCCGGCCTCCGCCGCCTCCTTCGCCGACACCTTCTTCGATTTGATGAGGCCGGCGAGCTCGGTTGCCGACAGACGCCAAAGATCCTGCATGTGCTACTCCGTGTGACGGAGGCGTTTTAGCGCCGCATGCAGGCCAAGGCCAGCGGATCGCTGCCTAACCGATCAGCGGACATGCGCGATGTAGTAGGCAAGGTCGCCGATCTGCTCCTTGGTGACCGTCTGCATCACGTCGGCCATGGTGGCGTCGTAGCCGTGGCGGCTGTTGTCCTTGTATTCAGCCAGCGTCTTGGCGAGGTAATCCTCGCGCTGGTTGGCGATGCGCGGCACGTTCTCCTTGCCGGAGAAATCGGTGTTGTGACAGGTGTTGCAGCGGTTCTGCTGCGCCAACGCCTGGCCGCGCGCCATCCGCACGGGGTCGCCGGCATCGGCCGGCGGCGCAGGCTTTGGCAGCGTGGCGATGAAATCCGAGAAGCTGCGCAAATCGTCGTCGGTCATCGATTTCGCCATCTCGTTCATCGGGTCGAACACCCTGAGCTTCTCGCGAAACATGAACAGCTGGATCAGCGCGTAGGGCGCCTGCTGGCCTCCAAGCGAAGGTGTGTTCTCGGTCTCCGAGGTGCCGTGCTCGCCGTGACAGGCAAAGCACGCGACGCTGCGCTCCTGGATGGTCTCGGCGTTTGCGGAGAAGGCAATGGAGGCGAGTGCCAGGACTGCGATGATTGCTCTTTGCATTGGCCGCTCCCGGCATGTTCCGTCATTGCGAGGAGCGAAGCGACAAAGCAATCCATGGTGCCGCAAGTGGCGCAATGGATTGCTTCGCGGAGCTTGTCATCCGGCGGCGCTTCGCGCCGACCGGGTGGCTCGCAATGACGATGACTAGACTTTCAACTTACTGGTTCGCCACCTTCGGCTTGCCATAACTGATGCGATAGACCGCGCCGTTCCAGTCGTCGGAGACCAGCAGCGAGCCGTCCTTCAGCAGCATCACGTCGACCGGACGGCCGACATACTTGTTGTCCTCGAGGAAGCCGGTCAGGAACGGCTCGACCGATTTCACGGTGCCGTCCTTGTTCAGCTTGACCACGACGACGTCGCCGCCCTGCTTCTGCGACTTGTTCCAGGAGCCGTGGCGCGCGACGAAGATCGCGTTCTTGTAGGTCTTCGGGAACATGCTGCCAGTGTAGAAGCGCATGCCGAGCGAGGCGGTATGCGGACCCATCAGGCCGACCGGTGGCGTGTAGTCCTTGCAGGACTTACCCCAGCCGAGTTCCTGGTCGATGATGTTGCCCTGGTAGCAGAACGGCGCGCCGAAATCCTCGCCCGCCTTGGTGACGCGGTTGAGCTCGTCTTCCGGCACCGTCTCCGACAGCCAGTCGCGGCCGTTGTCGGTGAAGTACATCTGCTTGGTCTCGGGATTCCAGTCGAAGCCGACCGAGTTGCGGACGCCGAGCGCATAGACCTCGGCGCCGGAGCCGTCGAGATTGATGCGGCGGATCTGGCCGTGGTCGGCGTCGTGCAGCACGTTGTTGCCGGGCTGGCCGACCGGGACATAGAGCTTGTTGTCGGGACCGATGGCGATGAACTTCCAGCCATGCGCCTCGTCCTTCGGCAGCTTGTCGTAGATCACGACAGGCTTCGGCGGGTTGTCCAGATTGTCCTCGATCTTGTCGATCTTGGAGATCTTCGAGAGCTCGGCGATGTAGAGCGTGCCGTCCTTGAAGGCAACGCCGTTCGGGCGGTAGAGGCCGGAGGCGATCACCTTGACCGAGCGCTTGCCGTCCTTGTTGACGATTGCATAGACCTTGTCGACCAGCCGGCTGCCGACGAACACGGTGCCCTTGTCGCCGAGCGCCAGCGAGCGCGCATTGGCCATGCCGGCAGCGTAGACCTCGACATTGAAGCCGGCAGGGACCTTGAGCTTGGCGAGCGGCAGCTTGTCGGGCGCGGCCGGGATCGGCGGCCCCACGACCGGCGCAAGCTTGGCGGCGGCTTCATTGTCGGGACGCCCGATCAAGGGTGAGCCCGGCGGCAGCGGCTGGACGGCCGGCGCGGCACCTGCGGCGGGCGCCGCTGCCGGTTGCTGCGCCGCAGCAGAGAGCGTGAACGCCCCCAGCATGGCGCCTGCGAGCAGCAGGCTGCGCGGTGCGAACGAGTGTTTTTTCATGATTGATCTCCCCTGGGTGGAAGCCGTTGTTCATTGCGCCATTGACGTCGGCCGGCGCCGTCAGGCTTTCCGTTCCTAGTCTTGCGAATTTGTCCGGACAATTGCAATCGGAAACATCCCGCCATCGGCCAACGCATGGTTGTGACCGCGGCCTTGGTTGGCGTCCGTCAGTGCCTTGTCATCGAATGGTCCGGGCGATCGAGGACCGCCTCGGTGAACGGAAACTCCAGCACGATCTCGCCCTCGTCGTCGGTCACCTCGATGACCGCGCTGAGCAGCGCGCCATCGGCGCCCTCGGTCTTGAGCAGTTCGCGAATCATCGCCCGCGCCATTTCCCAGGCCCGATCCGGGTCGCGCAGGATTTCGCCGTCGGGATCGGAGATCAGCTCGTCGCCGATACGGGTATTGAAGAAGTAGCGTGGCATCGGCTGAACTCGGCTTGGTTAGTCGCTCCCGTTGCGGAGAGCACAGAATCGTCACCAGGACCTTCGGAGGACCGTCTGGCCCCTGCTTGTTATTCCAACATCACCATTCACCGTGTGGCGAACAACAGGAAAAAGGTCTGATGCCACCGGGTTTTGACGGGAAATGCGCGCACAAATTTGTGACTTGGCCGGGTTCGCCTGCCGCAGTGCAGCATGCACCGGTGCAGAGCGTCTTGCAAAAAATTTAACTGGCGAACTTTTCCAGCCGCAGTAGTTTAACTTGCAGGGCGGAAAGTTCGTCCGGTTGCAACAAGGAGAGCCTAATGGCCTGGAAAGCACCGAAGATCGTCGAAGTGTCGGTCGGCATGGAAATCAACATGTATATGTGCGCGACCCGCAAGTAAGCGGCAGCGCCCTATACACGTTTAGCGTTTTAGCGCAGGTGGACATCCGGGCGTAACATGTTCCCGTGCACGGGGGCGTGTTTCAAATCCGGAGTCCACCTCGTAACGTTTCTGGGCCTCGTTAGTTTTTGGGCCTCGGTTTTGTGTCCGCGTTCAACGTCTCCAGGGGACGGATCATGCTGCGTGTCGTCGTCCTGGGTGCCGCGGCGGGTGGCGGCGTTCCGCAGTGGAATTGCGGCTGTGCCGTGTGCAGGACGGCGCGAAGCGACCATCCCGAATTGCAGAGCACGCAAGCTTCGATCGCCGTCAGCGGCGATGGCGCGCATTGGTTCCTGGTCAACGCCTCGCCCGATCTCCGCCAGCAATTGATCGCGACGCCGCAGCTGCATCCGAAGCCTGGCGCGCTGCGCCATAGCCCGATCGCGGGCGTCATCCTCACCAATGGCGAGATCGATGCGGTCGCAGGCCTGCTGTCGATGCGCGAGGGCTCGCCGTTTGCGATCTACGCCCATCAGCGGGTGCTGGCGATCCTGCGCTCCAACAGCATCTTCAACGTGCTGAGCGAGAAGAACGTCGCCCGCCTGCCGATCGCGGTCGACCGGGCCTTCGAGCCCACCCTGCCCGATGGATCGCCGTCGGGGCTCGAGGTGCTGCCGTTCGAGGTTCCCGGCAAGGGTGCATGGTATCTCGAGGGCAAGGCCCACCCGGCAGGCGCCGACGGCGTCGGCGACACGCTCGGCCTGCGTATTGCGGACAAGCGCAGCGGCAAATATTTCTACTTCCTGGCCGCCTGCGCCCGGGTGACCGACGATCTCAAGGCGCGGCTCAAGGACGCGCCGCTGGTGTTCTTCGACGGCACCGTATGGCGCGACGACGAGCTGATCGCGGCGGGGCTTGGCAACAAGACCGGCCAGGGCATGGGACATATCGCGATGTCGGGCGATCAGGGTGCGATCGCCAGCCTCGCCGGTCTCGACATCGGACGAAAAGTGTTTTTGCATATCAACAACTCCAACCCGGCGCTGCTTGGGACCTCGGCCGAGCGCAAGACGGCCGAACAGGCGGGCTGGCAGATTCCTTCAGACGGAACGGAGATCGTGCTGTGAATGTCGTGCCCACAAGCGGAATGACCGCGCTCTCGATCGGCAAGGGCATCACGCTCGACAGCGCCGAGGCGATGGAGGCTGTGCTGCGCCAGATCGGCGCGACGCGCTACCACAGCCTGCACCCGTTCCACCGCCTGCTGCACGGCGGCAAGCTCAACAAGGGCCAGGTCCAGGCCTGGGCACTGAACCGCTACTACTACCAGAGCACGATCCCGCTGAAGGACGCGATGGTGATCTCGCGCTTCCGCGACCGCAACACGCGGATCGAGTGGCGCCATCGCATCGAGGATCACGATGGCGATCTCGGCACTGAAGGCGGCATCGAGCGCTGGCTCAAGCTCACCGAAGGCCTCGGCCTCGACACGGCCTACGTCGAGTCCACCGAAGGCATCCTGCCGGCGACGCGCTTCGCCGTGGAGGCCTATGTGCATTTCTGCCGCGACCGCACGCCGCTGGAGGCGATCGCCTCGTCGTTGACGGAATTGTTCGCGCCGAACCTGCACGAGGAGCGCATCTCGGGGATGCTGAAGCATTACGACTTCGTCAACCCCGACATCATGAGCTATTTCAGCCGCCGCCTGACCCAGGCGCCGCGCGACGCCGGCTTCGCGCTCGACTACGTCAGGCAGCATGCGAAGACGCCGGCCGAGCGCGAGGCTGTGTGCAACGCGCTGATCTTCAAGACCAACGTGCTCTGGGTGCAGCTCGACGCGCTGTATCACGCCTATGTCGACGGCCAGATTCCGCCCGGCGCCTTCGTGCCGAAGGCGAGTTAGGGATACGATCATGGCGAGCCGCAACATCAGCGTCAGCGAGACCAGCCGGCCGAAATTGCCGCGCCATGCCAAGCTGAAATTCGACGAGACGCGGCAGGTCTGGGTGATCCTGGCGCCGGAGCGCGTGCTGGCACCGGATGAAATCGCGGTCGAGGTGCTGCATCTCTGCGACGGCGTCCGCAGCGTCGCCGAGATGGTCGACCAGCTCGCGGAAAAATACGCCGCGCCGCGCGAGGCGATCGCAACCGACGTGATCGCGATGCTGCAAGACCTGGCCGACAAGGGCTTCCTCACCGAAGCGCGCGAGAGCACGGCATGACTGACACGCTCGCCGACAACAAGACAATGACAGCAGGCCCGACCGACGGGCTCGCGGTGCTGGAGCAAACGCGCTCCGCGGCCGAGACCTACGGCATCCCGCTCGCGGTGCTGCTCGAGGTCACCCATCGTTGCCCGCTGCAATGCCCGTATTGCTCCAATCCGGTCGAGCTCGACCGCGGTTCGACCGAGCTCACTACGGACGAGTGGAAGAAGGTGCTGAGCGAGCTCGCCGAGCTCGGCGTGCTGCAAGTCCATTTCTCCGGCGGCGAGCCGACCGCGCGCAAGGACATCGTCGAGCTGGTGCAGCATGCGAGCGATGTCGGGCTGTATTCCAACCTGATCACCTCGGCCGTGCTGCTGACCAGGGACAAGCTGTCGGCGCTGGCCGATGCCGGGCTCAGCCATGTCCAGATCAGCTTCCAGGGCAACGAGCCCGAGGTCGCCGATCGCGTCGCCGGCCTGAAGGACGCGCACAGCAAGAAGCTCGAGGTCGCGAAATGGACCCGCGAGCTGGAATTGCCGCTCACGGTGAACGCCGTGATGCACCGGCAGAACCTGCATCAGTTGCCCGACATCATCCGGATGGCGGTCGACCTCGACGCCGACCGGCTCGAAGTCGCCAACGTGCAGTATTACGGCTGGGCGCTGAAGAACCGCGCCGCGCTGATGCCGACGATCGAGCAGATCGAGGAGACCAGCCGGATCGTCGAGGAGGCGCAGGCGCGCCTGAAGGGCACGCTGGCGATCGACTATGTGGTGCCGGACTATTACGCGCTGCGGCCGAAGAAATGCATGGGCGGCTGGGGCCGCCAGTTCTTCAACATCTCGCCGGCCGGCAAGGTGCTGCCGTGCCATGCGGCCGAGAGCATCACCGGGCTCGAATTCGAATCCGTGCGCTCGAACCATTCGATCGCCTGGATCTGGCAGAATTCGGAAGCCTTCAACCGTTATCGCGGCACCGGCTGGATGCCGGAGCCGTGCAAATCCTGCGAATTCCGCGAGGTCGATTTCGGCGGCTGCCGCTGCCAGGCCTTTGCGCTGACCGGAAATGCCGGCAACACCGATCCGGCCTGCGCGCTGTCGCCGCGGCACGAGGAGATTTTCAAGCAGGCCGAGCGGGAAGCCGCCGGCACGCAGAACCGTTTCCTGTATCGCAACTTCGCCGGCGGCACGCTGGAGACGGACCAACACCAGGACAATCGCAATGGCGCCTGACGCCGACGCCGGCAAGGCCGCCCGACGCGCCGATCCCTTTGCTCCCCTGACGTCGGAATGGCTCGATGTCGGCGACGGCCACAACCTGCACGTCGAGAGCGTCGGGCGCGAGGGCGGCATCCCCGCGGTCTATCTGCATGGCGGCCCAGGCAGCGGCTGCCAGCCCGATCATCGCCGCCTGTTCGATCCCGAGCGCTTCCATGCGGTGCTGTTCGACCAGCGCGGCTGCGGCCGCAGCCGGCCGAAGGGCAGCCGCGACCACAACACGACGCAGCATCTGATCGCCGACATGGAGAAGATCCGCGAGCGGTTCGGCTTCGCGCGCTGGGTGGTGGTCGGCGGTTCCTGGGGCGCGACCTTGGCGCTGGCCTATGCGCAGGCCCACCCCGAGCGCGTCAGTGGCTTGGTGCTGCGCGCGACGTTTCTCGGCACGGCCGAGGAGCTGGAGGACGTCTTCCTGCGCGCCTTGCCGCGCTTCTATCCCAGGCTTTACGAGGACTTCCTGAACTTCCTGCCGGCCGACGAGCGCGCATCGCCGCTGGCCGCCTATTATCGCCGCATCCTTTCCCCCGACGCAGCCGTGCATGTGCCGGCCGCGCGCGCCTGGCACGACACCGAACGCACGCTGTCGGAGCATACGCCGAAGCAGACCCGGCTCGACCCGGCGAACACGACCGGCGCCCTGCCCTCGACACCGTTCATGGAGGCGCATTACTTCGCCAACAATTGCTTCATGCGGCCGCACCAACTGATGGAGGACGCCGGCAAGCTCGTCGGCATTCCCGGCATCATCGTGCAGGGCCGTTACGACCTGCTGTGCCCGCCCGCGACCTCACATGCGCTCGCCGCGCGCTGGCCGGGCAGCGAGGTCCGCATCATCGATGGCGCCGGCCACATCCTCTACGACCCCGGCATCCGCAACGCTGTGATGAAGGCGATCGCCGATCTGGCGGCCAGGCAATGACCAGGGCGCCCGGACCGACGGCCGACGCCGCCTATGCCGGCAGCACGATCACCTTGGTCTTGACGGGCGTCCGCGCATAGAGGTCGAGCATGTCCTGGCTGAGGAGGCCGGTACAGCCACTCGTAATGCCGTTCCCGATCGTTTCGGGGTCGCTGGTGCTATAGATCGTGTAGAGCGTGTACACCCCGTTTTGATAGAGGTAGAGCACGCGGGCACCGAGTGGATTGTCGAGACCTCCCGGCATGCCACGCGCATATTTGCCCGCCTCCGGCTGGCGCGCGATCATCTCCTTGGGCGGCGTCCAGGTCGGCCATTCGGCCTTGCGCCCGACATAGGCATCGCCGCTCCACCTGAAACCATCGCGGCCGACATTGGCGCCATAGCGGGTCGCGTTTCCATCGCCTTCGATGCGGTAGACATAGTATTTGCCGGGATCGACGATGATCGTACCGGGCGCCTCAGCGCTGTCGTACTTCACTGTCTTGCGGAAATATTTCGGATCGACCTTGCTGACATCGACCGCAGGGATCGGGAATTTCTCGTCGGGCACGGGCCCGTAGATTTTCTGCGCCTCGGCCAGGCTCATGTAGTCGGATGCGCAACCGGAGAGGCCCAGCGCGGCGAGACCGGCAGCGGAGCCGAACAGAAACGCCCGGCGGTTGACAGGCCGCGAGCGATGACCAGGCAGAGCCCCTTCCCCCATCGCGCCGGCGTCGGCAATTCCACGGTCCATCAACATGATGTCGGATTTCCCCTTGTCCCCGTTGTATGCCCGGACGAGACTTTGCCATACCGCAGGAAGGTGGAGAAAACGTTCTTCGTCAGTTGCGGTTGAAATCTCCTTGACCAATAGACGGCTCTGTGAAACTCGCCCGAGAACAATATAAGAACGCGCTTCTTGCGATACGGCGGACCTGACTGCGCCAATACGTTTGATGGTGCCGGCGGCGACGATCTGATCGCCAATCCGAACCTGCTACCCGCGCATTGGCTCTGGCACGCACGACTTCGCCAGCAATCGCTTCATGCGACCTCACCAATTGATGGACGAAACCGGCAGCAGGTAGCCCGCATGAGCGAAGCGATATGCGGGACTTGCCTTGCGAGTTGCGCGTCGATCCCGGATGTCGCTTCGCTCATCCGGGCTACGCTTGCTGAAGTCCGGCCTGTCCGTCGGCATGTCGGCGAGTTGGGTTTGATTGGAGTTCCCGAACACAAGGCTTCCTGGTGCGACGAGGTCATCGATGGCTCGAACCTCGATACGACCGCCCGACCCAGGGATTCGTTGCAACCCTCAGTAGCGAGCTTCGGAATTTTCGGTTAGGTATTAAGATGTGGTACACATTGGGACGGCCCGTCCGTCCTTGGAAGGACATGGTCATGAGAATGTCGTCACGTGTTGTCGCGCCCTCAGCCGTCGCTTTCTTCTCGGTCGCCGCGTTGCTTTGCAGCCCGGCATCGTCGCAAACCGCACCAAGCACCGCCCCGCTTCCGAGCATCTCGGTCGAAGCCCCGAAGCACGTGGCAAGGCCAAGCCGACCCGAGCGGGTGGCACACGCGGTGGTGTCTCGCCGCAGCTCGTCGGTCCGTCAGACGCCATCGGTCGACGACGGCACGCCCACGGGTGGATCAGGCCCACCATTGGCCAGAATTGCCGCGCTGGAGAAGGTCGCCAGCAATTGCAACGGTGGTTGCGAGTCAAGCCTCCCCCACGGCGGCATGCCTTGGGTCGGGTGTAGCGAGTCGGCTGGAGGGTCACATGGAATTGGAGCCTTCTCGATAACGTGCAGAGACAACCTCACCTACAAATCCTACGTGGACTGCGTCGAGACCAAAGTGTTCCTGGGCGAGTATCCAAATAAAGCCCGCTGGACTTGCAGCAGCCTGCAAATTGCCGGGAAGTTCAGAGTCGCCGAACTCAGGCGACCAAAGCGTCCGCACTAGCTAGAGCGGGACGAGTTCTGGCTGAAGCGGTTCGCTTGCTGCCTCGGTCCACCACCTCTCTCGAAGGGAGAGATGGTGGACGCGCATGGTGCGTTTCATTTTCGGGGGTATTTTTGTTCCGGGGTACACTACTCAGAACGCCCGGCATATTCCCGCGTGTCGCCTGACGGTCAACCGATCCCTATCGCGCATCGGCAAGATCGACGCAATTGCCCCCCAGGGGCCATTCTCGACCGCATGCTATTGAGAGAGAGACCGAAATCCTACGGCGAGAAAATCGTGGTGGAATCCCTTGAATTGTTGACCGAGCGGTTGCGGTTGAGGACGCCTCAAATCGATGATGCGGACGCAATCCAATCGATGGTGGCCGATCCACGTGTTGCACTCACCACCGCCTCGATCCCACATCCCTATCCAGAAGGCGGAGCTAAAGGCTTCATCCTGCATGTCCGAAAGTTGGCGAGCCGCGATAGACGCAATCTGGTGATCGTTCTTCGTGAGGGTAACGAGTTGATCGGAATGGTGGGATATCAGACCAAGGACCTGGAGTCGGAGCTCGCTTACATGGTGTCTCCAATCCATTGGGGATTAGGATATGCCAGCGAAGCCTGTCGCGAGATCATCGCCCACATCTTCAACGCTACGGAAGCCAAGGCAGTCGTTGCTCGGGCGATGGCTGACAACAAGGCTTCTGAAGCTGTACTGCGCAAGGCAGGCTTGCGATGGCAGCGCGAAATGCCCGTAGAGCTTCCAATACGATCCGGTACTTTCATAAGTTCATTTTGGCGCCTCTCTCGCGAGGAATTCCAAAACCATTGATGCGTATTGGTGCTTCCATCGCAAGTAGCCCGCATCAGCGAAGCGATATGCGGGAACTTCTCTGCGAGTTGCTCGTGGACCCCGGATATCGCTTCGCTCATCCGGGCTACGCTTGCTTACGATCCATTGCAGACCTCGCCTTGCGTTGGCCCGCGGGTCGCGTTCTACGAGACGATGGAACACCCGCTTTGTCGATGTGGAGATTAAATGTCGCAAGAAACCATTGCAGCGGCTGGCAATACCGCGGTCCCGGCGTATCTCCTGCTCAGAGCACTTGGATACTCGGTCGATCGCATTGATCATGACGGTGAGGAGCGCTGGATAGCGAAGCGAGGATCGCTTCAGCTTTTGGCCGATGACCCGCTTGAACTCTTGGGTCTTTGTTCGTTGCGGAGCGAGCGAGGTCTGTATTGGCAGGCAAGTGATAACGAAATCGACGAGTTTATGGCGCGGTTCTATCCGCCCGCCGCGGTGACATGATCATGCACATACACAATGGTTGCATGTGGCCCATAGCTGACGATCTGCGTAATAATCGGAAAGGTCGCCTTTTCGAGGTGAACGGGAAATCTCGCGGCTCGCCCGCCATGATCGGCTCTTGACCCGAAGCGGAAATCGAACGGACGCTTGATCTCCACAACGATCTGTAAATGCCCACATTTTGTGATTGGATGACTGTCCGAACCAGGGCACTACGCATGATTTTTCGAAACGGCAAAATTTTTCTGCGAACACTCGTGCGATACTTGTGGAATGAAATTTTCGAGGCCCTGTCGCGGAGATCGTCGTATCTCAGCACCTTCCAGAAAATCGATCTGACGCACGGGGTATACTTCCTTGTGTCCGCCCGAGAAGCGGAGGCCAGGTTGATGTCGGTAGGCCCCGATTTCGAGATGTCGGTCGCGCTGTCAATCGATGAAGCCAAGCGGATATTCCGATCAATCGAGCGCGCGTATGATGATCGAGAACTGGTAGAGATTAAGCTCGGCGATTTGTCATGGAAGACGGACTGTCGGGTCCGATCAAATCCCGACAAGGTCACGGTCTCTTTCAAACGTGGTTGGGAGAGAACGCGCGTGGACGCCAGGCGACAAGACTTAGCAACGGCAATAGCCATGTCTAACAGGTTACTCCCCACCGAATAGATACGGGCGGGTCAGCAAGTAGCCCGCATGAGCGAAGCGATATGCGGGAATTTCTCTGCGAGTTGCTCGTCGATCCCGGATGTCGCTTCGCTCATTCGCATCCTTTAGTCTGTCATAACCGCTCGCGATGACCGAGCCATACGAGCCGAAGGCTTCGGCGAGCGACCGCGCTTTCTCAAACGTCCGATTCACGATCACAAGCTCTGCCGGCCTAGCTTCCAAAAGGGGTAGCAAGGCGCCGCGCGCTGCACCACCTGACCCCAATAGTAAAACGCGCTTGCCTTGCAGGGGAATGCCTTGGTTGTATTCGATATCACGCAACAGGCCGACGCCGTCAAAGTTGTCAGCCTCGACGACATCGCCAACGAAGGACATCGCATTGGCGGCCCCCGCAAGACGTGCGCGATCGCGCAGCTTGGTCGCATAGGAAAAGGCATCGAGCTTGAACGGTGCGGTGATGTTCAAGCCGCGTGCGCCCTTGCGGCGGAAGGAATCTACCGCTGCCGCGAAGCCCCCTTCGGGAGCCTCGATCGCCATATATTCGAGCTCTTGGCCGGTCTGCCGTGCGAATGCACGATGGATCATAGGCGACTTGGAGTGGCCGATGGGATTGCCGATGACGGCGTATCGATCAGTCATGGTCAATTTGCCTTTCTGCCAAAGCAAGTAGCCCGCATAAGCGAAGCGATATGCGGGACTTACCTTGCGAGTTGCGTGTCGACCCCGGATGTCGCTTCGCTCATCCGGGCTACGCTTGCTGCATAGACTCACTGCCGCGGCGAGCCTGAGCCTGATGGGCGGCAATTTCGTCTTTGGCGACGGCGAGAAGCCGGACGTCAGCGGCGTCGAGCAAGACTGCACCATCGAATGCGGTGCGGACGATCAGATTGTGTGAGCCTACGCGCGCGATGAAAGTTGCGCTATCGCCTTCAATCTTCCAGGCCGTAAGAGCCGGGTGCCCGACCTTGGTCGTCACGTAGCCGGCTCGCAGCATCACGAGGTCAATCGCAACGGCGGCATTGTTGCGATCCGAAGCGTCGACAAAGCTCTGCACCATTTGCGCGCTGACGCTCGCGAGCTGTCTGCCGGCAGTGCGAACTCGGCTCTTTGAAGCCGCATCCTGCACTGTCTCGCGTAGTATTCCGCCGCTGTCGTGCACGATAGCGTAGCGTAAGCCCTTGTCAGTGGTCACCCCCCACTCAACCACCGCCTGCCCCTCGAATTTGATGTAACGTCCTGCATTGATTCTGATCTTGATGTCAGGCTCGACCTCTACCGCCCCACAGGCCACAGCCACGGTGGCCTGTAGCTTGTCGGTGAGATTGAATGAGTTCTGCGCGGTAGCACGCCAGATGCGGCGAATTTCGAAGTTGGGGTTTTGAGCCGCCAGTGCTTTCAGCCGCTCCCCATAGCGTTCGCCGTCAACGATTTCGAGCTTCGACCAGTTCGCAATCCAGCGAGCGGCCAAGTCAGTGATCGACGCGTGCTGCTCGGCTTCGTAAAAACGCGTGTCAAGGGCATCGAGGTCCCCGGCTCTGCTGCTGAAGCCGTCCTGTGCGGTTGCTGCCTCGGGATTTGCGATGATCCAGTCGTTCAGCTCCGCGAGCGTGTGATATTGTTCTTCGGCGCCTATCGCTTTGAGGCCCGGCAGCGCGTACTGGATGTTTGTACTGAGGCTCTGACCAGAATTGTGAACGAACTGGCTATGCCCGCCATTGTTGACCTGCGCCAAATAGTAGTCGGCGCAGTAGATACCCAGAATTTCGGGCGGAAGCTCGTGATCAGCGTACTGGCAGGCAGTCCGAATGTGGTTTGTAAACTCCACAATCGCCCGAGGTGCGTCGTAGCTCTCTCCGCCCAAGGACGACTTGGGCACCATTGCGCCCGTGAGCCGGCCGCCAATGAACTTTACTTCTTGACCAGCCATTTAATTGATGCCCCCGCTGCTCGCCCCGACCCTAACGATAAGCGACCATTCGGTAAACCTTGGATTGACCAGAAGCATGCGTCAGCAATTGGCCCTTAGCCGACATCAACTGCGGTGCGCCTGACCTATCGCCGCTATCCCCGTTGAGCGCATCCGCTTATGATCGGGCGCATGGACATAACAGGCTTCGACCTCAACCTGATGAAGGCCTTTGATGCGCTGTACGCGGAGCGTCACGTGACGCGCGCCGGATCGCGGATCGGCCTCAGCCAGTCGGCGATGAGCGGAGCACTCACACGCTTGCGCGAGCTGCTCGGAGACGAGCTCTTCGTGCGAACGCCGTCAGGCATGCAGCCGACGCCCCGCGCCCATGACCTTGCGGGTCCCGTCTCGGATGCGCTCCGGCTGCTCCGGGGCGCGCTACAGGCCGACAGCTTCGACCCGGCGACGGCCGACAACACCGTCACGCTGGCGATGAGCGACTATGCGGCGTTCGTCTTGTTGCCGCCGCTGATGGCCCGGCTCAGCAGCGATGCCCCCCACATCAACGTGCGGGTCTGCGGGATATTCGGACGCGACGAAGCCATCACGCTGCTCGACAGCGGCGAGGCGAACCTCGCGATCGGTTTCCCCGTCGAGACGTCGGCGCGCATCATCAGCAGCCCGCTGTTCTTCGAGAGCTTCGCCTGCGTCGTGCGCGAGGGACACCCGGCGTTCGCAGGTGGTCCAAGCCTCACGGCCTTCGCAGCGGCGCCGCATCTTCTGGTCTCTCCGGAAGGCGACCGCTCCGGGATCGTCGACCTGAGGCTTGCCGATCTCGGCCTCGAACGGCGCGTGGTGCTGAGCCTGCCGCAATTCCTGGCCGCCCCCTTCGTGATCGCCGGAACCGACCTCGTCGCGACGCTGGCCTCCCGGATCGCACGAAGGTTCGTTGATACCGGAGTTGGTATCGCGATGTACGATCCGCCGCTCGAACTGCCCACCTGGCCGCTCCATCTGATGTGGCACCGGCGGGCGGATACCCATCGGGCGATCGCCTGGCTGCGCGACATCATCACCAAAGTCGCCGCCTCGGCCTGACGCCATCGGCGCGATCGATAGCGCCACATCAGGACTCGCGATTTCCATCCGCATCGCCGTTCCGCTTTGTTGGCTTCACCTGATTTGAAGAGGTGATCGACATGCGGGTTTTGGTAACGGGCGCGACGGGCTTGATCGGCGGTGCGGTCGCGCATCGATTGAAGGAGCGAGGTCATGACATCGTGGGTCTCGCTCGCTCGGAAGCGAGCGCGGCCAAGCTGCGCGACCGCGGCTTCGTGGCGGAGATGGGTGAACTCGCCGACCCGGCGGGCCTGGCCGCGGCGGTGCGGGGCGTGGACGCCGTCGTCCATGCCGCTTCGCCCAACGACCAGAACGCGGCGTCGCTCGACGAGATTGCGACGCGTGCAATCCTTGAAGCCCAGCGCGGAACGGGTCAGCGCTTCATCTATACCAGTGGCAGCCTGGTCTACGGCTCCACGGGCGACACGCCGGCGACCGAGGACACCCCACTGAACCCGGTCGAAATGGTCCGCTGGCGCGAGGGGCTGGAACGCGAGATCCTCGCGGCCACAGCCGAAGGCGTCCATCCGGTCGTCGTCCGCCCGGCCTGGGTCTATGGCAACTGGGGTGGCGCCGCGATGATGATGGTCGCAGCGGCCAAGGAACATGGCGCGGCACTTCATGTCGGCGACGGTCAAAATCGCTGGTCGACCGTGCATGCCGAGGACCTCGCCGATCTCTATGCGCTTGCGCTCGAACGCGCACCGGCGGGATCCGTCTTTAACGGCGCGCACGGTTCGGCGCCGCGGCTCGTCGAGATCGCACACGCGGCGAGCGAGCTGGGCGGTGCCGGCGGCCGCGTAGCGGCGTGGCCGCTCGACGAGGCGCGCAAGCTGCTCTGGGGCTTCGCCGACGCGATCGCCTCCGATCAGGTCATCTCGGGCGAGAAGGCGAAGCGCGAACTCGGCTGGAAGCCCTCGCGGGCATCGATCATCGACGAGTTGCACGCCTATGCGTTGGCGGTCGCCTGAGCCATGCAGATGATATTCATCAGGCTGCTCGCCGCCGCCTTCGCCAGTGCCGGTCTGTTCAATGCGATCGCGACATCGACGAATCGGAGCAACTTCGTCCGATGGGGGTATCCCGCGTGGTGGTGCCGGGTCACCGGCGGATTGGAAGTATCAGCCGCGATCCTGGTCGTGATACCGGCAACCCGTACGGCAGGCCTGGTCCTCTGCGCCGTCATTCTCGCGGCGGCAACCTTGACCGTCCTGCGACATCGGGACTTCTCCCATCTCGCACCGATCGGTTGCTTTGCGGCCTTGCTCGTGATGGCGAGCTGGATGTCGTGACAGATCGGCGGC
Organism: Bradyrhizobium sp. SK17; assembly: GCF_002831585.1. GTDB lineage: Bacteria > Pseudomonadota > Alphaproteobacteria > Rhizobiales > Xanthobacteraceae > Bradyrhizobium. Next base: position 7,380,177 of record NZ_CP025113.1, read on the forward strand.
TTCCGCGCGCTTGGGGAAGCCGCCGATCCATGCGACCACCATTTCAAGATTTCTGTAAAATGGAAGAATGCCGCTGATTTGCCCGACATGTCAAGCCGCCGTGTCGCACACCGGCGGCCGGCGGCTGCTTTGCATGGGGTTGTTTTCGATATTTTGCCAGCGCCGGTTCAGACCAGGCTCAGATCCTTCGGCTTGATGCCGGTGAAGATGCGCTCGAGGCTCGCCTGTTGCAGGCCGTAGACGTGCTGGATCAGGCCGGAGAAGAACGCCCGGTAATCGGTCAACACCGGAAAGTCGCGGTTCTGGAACAGCGTCGCCTGGCTGACCTGGACCTGCTCGCCGGCCATGCGCCCGCCATTGATGCCGCCGCCCATCACCCAATAGACGCTGCCATGGCCGTGATCGGTGCCGCGGTCGCCGTTCTCGCGGAAGGTGCGGCCGAACTCGGAGATCACGACCACGACGGTGTCGCGCCACATCTGGGGCCCGATCTCTTCCGAGAAGCCGGCGAGGCCCCGGCCCAGTTCGCCGAGGCGGTCGGCGAGATAGCCGGTCGCCGCGCCCTGGTTGACATGGGTGTCCCAGCCGCCGACATCGACGAAGCCGAGGTTGAACTGCTCGCGCATCAGGCGGCCGATCCGCCGCGCCGACAGCTCGAAGCCGCGCGGCGACACCGCGCCGCGATTGGCCGCCATCATCTCCTCGGAGACCGATTTGTAGACATCGTCGCGAACGCGAAAGCCCTCCGACACCGAATTGGCGAGATCGCCCTTGCCGTACATCTCCCTGATCAGCCGCGCCTGGCGGTCGTCGACGCCCGGCTTGCTGACGCTGGCGATGCCGGTGTTCGGGATCTGGTTCTGGCCGCGGAAGATCAGCGGCAGCTGGTCGGTGAAGGAGATCGGCTTCACCCGCGTCAGCTCGCTCGCCAGCCGGCTCATGAAGCCGGAGCGGTAGTCGCGGCTGCCGCCGACCGCCTGCCCGAGCTCGATCGTGTCCTGGGTTTCGAAATGGCTGCGCGACAGGTCGTCGCTGGTGCCGGCAAACGGCACGAAGGCGATCTCGCGCTTGGCCCACAGCGGATAGATCGAATCGCGCAAGCTTGGATGCAGCCCCCATCCGGCGTCGAGCGAAAGCGCCGCATTCGGGTTGCCGACATCGGGCCGCGCCACCGCCAGCGTCGGGCGCGAGGCGTAGTAGAACTCGCTGCCGACGGGCACGATCACGTTGGCGGCGTCGTAGGCGCCGCGCAGGAACACGACGAGCAGGCGCGCGTCGGTCGCCGGTGCCGCCCAGACCCGGCCGGCGACGGTGAGCGAAGCGGAAGCAGCGAAGGCCTTGATCAGTTCGCGGCGGTTCATGGCGAACCTCCCTTTCAGTGCATGAATTCCGGTGACGACAGAAACAGCGTATTCCAATCCTGCGGCGAGACGGCCTGATCGAGCGCAGCGAGCGTGGTCGGACTCAGCGACTGCCTGATGTTGCTGAAGTAGAGCCCGTTCATCACCAGCGGGAACGCCGGCTGGTCGACCGCATTGGGCTCGTTTGGCTTGAACAGCCCGGCCGATCCGGAGCCGATCGCGCGCGCGATCTCGAAACGCAGCATCATCTGCCCGGGACCGTTCCAGGCCGCCGACAGCATCGAATAGCCGTCGGGCGTCTCGTGATTGAACAGGCCCTCGGACAGGCGGTTGAGCCAGCCCTGGATCGGCAGCGTGTTGAGGATCACCTTGTTGTCATAGGCGAGCCGCACCGACGACATCACGTAGAGCATCGGGTCCTTGAACTTGCCGGCGCCCTTCAGGCTCGCGGCGAATTCCGGCGCGTGAACCAGCGTCGACATCACGGCCGCGATATCGCCGTCGGTCTTCTGGAAGGTCTGCGCCATGTGCTGCACCAGCGCGTCGGGCGGATTGTCCGACACGAAATAGGTCGCGAGCTGCTTCGATATGTGCGTGGCGGTCGCCGGGTGGCGGCAGAGGATGTCGAGAGCCTCGTCGACCTCGGCAATGCCGCGGCCCTTGATCTGATGACCGAGGAAGGTCTTGTCGCCGTAGTCGTGGCGTGCCGGATTGAATTCGAACGCGCCCTCGCGGACCAGCTGGGATTGCAGCTCGGGCTTCAGCTTCGGATCCTCCGGCTTGAAGTCGATGCCGACGCCAGTGAGGATGCGCGCCAACGCCTCGACATCGGCCTGGGTATAGCCGGAGCCGACGCCCATGGTGTGCAGCTCCATGATCTCGCGGGCGTAGTTCTCGTTGAGATGACCGGCGGCATTATCGGCGTTGTCGAGGTAACGCAGCATCACCGGGTGATGCAACGTCGCCGAAAGCAGGTCGCGGAACTTGCCGAGCGCGTTGGCGCGGATCGCGCGATCTTCGTAGTCGCCGACCAGCACGCGGATGTTGGCCTTGTACTGGTGGACGTTGAAGTGGTTGAACCAGAACCAGGTCAGGCGTTCACGCAATTGATCCGGCGCATACAGCGCGTGCAGGATGCTGCGCGCTGCGGCCTGCCTGGCGCGGTCGTTCATGGCCTGCTGATAGACCTGCTGGGCCGCCTTCTTCTGCTCGGGATCGGCGACCTGATTGGCGGACTTTCCCTGCTGATCGAACGACACCGCGATATCGAACGGGAAGCGATGCACGTCCGGCATCGCCTCGATCTGGGTATGGACGGCGGCCGGCAACGCGGTGTTGGCCGGATGCAGTTGCTCCTGCAACCAGCGCTCGACGCCGACCTCGTGCAGATGCGCCGCGCTCGAAGCGTTGACGCCCCAGGTCAGGCGATCGAGCAGCGCGATGTCCTGCGCGGCAAGCTCGGCCGCCCGCGCCGGCTGGTGCAACGCCACCAGCCCCGCGATCGTGCCGATCACCAGCTTCGCGACTGTCCGCGGTCCGAGTCTGGCCGTGATGCTCATGAAGGCTGACCTGCTCGGCTCATGGTGTCACGTCCTCAATGTTTGCATTTGCCGGGAGGACATGCCGGCGCGGCACGTGGTGCCGGCCTTGGCGGCGCCGCCATCCGCGGCGGTGGCGCCGCGCGTTGCGCCTGCACCACCGGCCGCGGAGGTGGCGCGGCGCGCGGAGCCGGCGCGGGTGCCGGACGCGGCTGCACGGCGGCGGCGCGAGGCGGCGGGGCTGCGGCACGCGGCGGTGCGGCACGCGAGACCGGCGCCGGCGATACCGCAGCATGCGCGGGTGCCGCGCGCGCGGCCGGTGCCGGCCGTGCTGCCGTCGCGCGATTCACCGGGGCCATCGCAGGCTTCACGTTGGCGGTCGGTGCGGTCGCGGCATGCGTGAGTGGTTGCCGCCCGGGCTTGCCGGCGATCGTGGGCGCGTTTGGCGCCGCGGCCGCGCCAGGCTTGGTCGGGGCGGCTGGTTGCGCATTGGCGGGCGCCATCGCCGTCGCCGGCCTGGCGGGGGCGAGCGCATTCGGCCGCGCGCCGGGTTGCACGCTGCCGGGCGGTGTGGTGCCCGGCTGCACGGCGCCATGCTGCTGAATGGCATTGGCCGGCGCGGTCGCCGACTGCGGCAGCGGCGGTCCATTCTTGGCACCCGGCAGGGTGTGCGCGCCCATCGCGTTCGGCGCGACTGCGTTCGGTGCAACTCCCGGCGCTCCCATGGCCGCGCCTTGTGCCGGCGTCACGCCCGGTTGCGTGAGGTTGGCACGCTGCATCGCCGCGGCCGGCAGTTGCGGAGCGGCCGTGACCGGCGCGCCGCCCATGGCCGCCGTCACACCGGCCGCATGGAGCTGCGCCGGCGTCGGGTTGGGATTGTTGATCACCGTGTTGATCACCGTGGTGTTGTGGATGTTGTTGAACACGATGTTGTTCGGCGGCGGCACGACATAGGCCGGTGCGGCGACATAGGCCGGCATCGCCACGAAGAACGGCGTCGGCAGCACGAACAGCCCGATCGGCGGCGGCGGCGGCGGCAGCACGACGAAGTCCGGCGGCGGCGGCGGCAGGAAGAACACCGGCGGCGGCGGCGGCGGCGCGAAGGCGAACACCGGATCGCTGTAGTAGAGCACCGGGCGGTCGACATAGACCACCTCGTCGGGCGGCGGCGGCGGCACGTCGTAGTCAATCGCAGCGAACTGCGGCGGCGGCTCCAGCGCGGCCGACAGATAGGCGAGCCGGCGCCGCGCGTCGTAGGCGTGCGGCCCGCGCGGATAGCGCCTCAGGTAAGACCAATAAGCATCAGGCGTGTCGGCATTGTAGGTGCGCCGCCACGTGATGGACTCGCGCCGCGCCGCCACGATCGCGCGCACGCGCTTGGCAAGCGGATCGGTCGGGTAGGCCTGCAGATAGTCCTCGTAGCCTTGCAGGGTGTCGCGCTCCAGCGCGGCCGCATAGGCATCCTGCGCCGGGAAATCGCGGATCGGTTTGGTGCGCAGTCCGGCATCGACCTGCTGCGGCGGTGCGTCCGGCTTACGCTCGAAGAACATGAAGGGCGCGTCGACCTTCTGCGCATTCCACGGGATCTCGGCACCCTTGGTCATCTCGTTGACCCGCAGGCGGACGCGGTCGAACACGTCGGGCAAGGTCAGGCCGCCGGCACGGATCATTTCCGCCAGCGCTTGGGCGTAAGGCCCGTAAGGCGGCGCGCCGTCAGGAGCGACGGTGCCCGGCGCGGAGTTGAAGGCGATCAGCATCTTGGGCTCGGGATCGACCAGCGCAAGCCCGCCGGCCAGCGGCTGGCTGTCCTTGGCGAACGGATTGCTGCGTGCCGCATCGAGCACGATCACCCCGGCCTTGATCGGCAGTGCCGACAATTGATGAGTGTAGTCGGAGATGCGGATCGCCTCGACCGGCACGTCGGTGTCGCGGGCGATCTTGGCGTCGACGGGCACGAAGTAATTCTCGCCGGTGAGTTGCACGCCGTAGCCGGCGAGGTAGACGAAGGCGACCGCATTGGGGCCTGCGTCCTGCACCTTCTGGATGAAATCGCGGAACGACTTGCGCAGCGTCTCGCCGTCGAGGTCGCGGGCCCCGATCACATCGAAGCCGGCAGCCTGCAAGGTCTGCGCGATCAGCCCGGCGTCGTTGGCGGCGGTCTGCAACGCGCCGGCCTGGTAGGCGCCGTTGCCGATCACGAGCGCGAGGCGCTTTTCCTGATTCTGGGCGTGCACGGGAAGCGACGCGAACGACACCAGACCGACGATCAAAGCCCAGAGAATGCGCGCCATGGTGGTCGTCCCTTTTTCTTCTCGAGAGTTGGCGTATCGGATGGAAATGCTACTTCCGTGAATGCGCGCTGAACAGGATTGCGGCAATTGTGGCAATCCTTGGTCTGCATGGCTTCGGGCATCGGGAACTGGCTTCCCGGGCTCGCGCCGTTCGGCGATATTGCGCAGATAAAACAGGCAAAAAGGAGCACGCGATGCCAATCGCCGGACAAGGCATGCTGCTGACATCGATGGATGTCGACAGCTTACACGAAACTGAATTCAACCGCTGGTACGATCGCGAACATCTTGAAGAACGAGTCGCTATCGACGGATTCCTGGAAGCCCGCCGCTACGTCGCGCATGACGGCAAGCCGAAATATCTGAGCCTCTATTCGACTGCGACCTTCGACGTGCTCGAGAGCCCGGCCTATCGCAAGGCGCTCGCCAACCAGACCGACTGGTCGAAGGCCAATATCGCGCGCTTCCGGAACATGATCCGCGGGGTGGCGCGCATCACGATCAGCCGCGGCGTCGGCAGAGGCTCCGCCCTCGGGATCATCCGCCTGCGCCCGCCCGCCGAGGGAGCCGACAAACTGCGCGCTGCGTTGCGGGAGCAACTCGATCCGGCTTCGCGCGATGGCATCATCTCGATGCACCTGTTGGAGAACGATCCTGAACTGTCGAAGCCGCTCACGGCGGATGCCGGGAAGGCCGATCCCGGCGCCGGCGACTGGTTCGTGCTGATCGACGCCACCGATGTCGGCGTGGTCGCGGCAGCCGCGGCAAGCATCACCGGCAACGCAGCCCTGAAGCCACTGGTGGTCAGCAGCGGCATCTATCGATTGCTGTGGGACATCGCGAAGAGCGATCTGCCGCGCGGTTAGCTGCGCAGATTGGCGGTGCAGGACATGCTGCACCGCCGCATAACGCAATCGAGATTAACGCTACACGCGCATCAGCCGCGCGAAAGCGGATGATCGGACAATTTAGCCTTTGCCTTCTCTGGAACGGCTCTAATAAGATAAGCCTATGATCCAATTCAAAAACCAGAACAACGCCACGTGAGCGTTCGTCGACAACGATAAGGCCGCGCGGCCAGGCATTATTCGCGCGGGTCAAAGGTAGGAATGAAACCGACTGATATCTCGGCGCCGGATTACTTTCATAAAGTAGTCGATTGCCAATGGGCCTGTCCCGCACACACCCCTGTTCCTGAGTACATCCGGTTGATTGCTGAGGGGCGTTACAGCGACGCCTACATGATCAATTGGAAGTCCAACGTGTTCCCCGGCATCCTGGGACGCACGTGTGACCGTCCCTGCGAGCCGGCCTGCCGCCGCGGCCGCGTCGAGGACAATCCGGTTGCGATCTGCCGCCTGAAGCGCGTCGCCGCGGACTTCAAGGACGATATCCAGCATCGCCTGCCGAAGCCGGGACCGAAGAACGGCAAGCGCGTCGCGCTGGTCGGCGGCGGTCCCGCCTCGCTCGCCGTGGCCCGCGATCTCGCGCCGCTCGGCTATCACTGCACCGTGTTCGACGGCGACCCCAAGGCCGGCGGCATGATGCGCAGCCAGATTCCGAAATTCCGCCTGCCCGACAGCGTGATCGACGAGGAGACCGGCTACATCCTGGGCCTCGGCGTCGAGTTCAAGGGCGGCCATCGCGTCGACAGCCTGAAGCAGCTTTTGGCAGAGAACTATGACGCGATCTTCGTCGGCAGCGGCGCGCCGCGCGGCCGCGAGCTCGACATTCCCGGCCGCAAGGAGGCCGCCGCCAACATCCATATCGGCATCGAGTGGCTGTCCAACGTGTCGTTCGGCCATGTCGACAAGATCGGCCGCCGCGTCATCGTGCTGGGCGGCGGCAACACCGCGATGGATTGCTGCCGCACCGCGCGCCGCCTCGGCGGCGAGAGCGTCAAGGTGATCGTCCGCTCCGGCTTCGAGGAGATGAAGGCCTCGCCGTGGGAGAAGGAAGACGCCCTGCACGAGGACATCCCGATCCTCAACTACATGGTGCCGGTCGCATTCGTTCACGACAACGGCAAGCTGACCGGCGTCACCTTCCAGAAGGTGAAAGCGGAGTACGACGCCAAGGGCCGCCGCAACCTGGTGCCGTCGGGTGAGCCCGACGAGACCGTGGCCTGCGACGATGTGCTCGTTGCGGTCGGCCAGGAGAATGCGTTCCCCTGGATCGAAGCCGATTGCGGCATCGAATTCGACAAGTGGCACATGCCGAAGGTCGACCCCAAGACGTTCGTCTCGACCAATCCGAAGGTGTTCTTCGGCGGCGACGCGGCGTTCGGGCCGAAGAACATCATCTGGGCAGTGGCGCACGGCCATGACGCCGCGCTGTCGATCCACAAAATGCTGTCCGGCGAGGACATCAACGAGCGCCCGCTGCCCGAGGTGCACGTCTCCTCGCAGAAGATGGGCATCCACGAGTGGAGCTACGACAACGACATCTCCACTGACAAGCGCTTCAAGGTGCCGCATCGCGACAAGATCATCGCGCTGAAGGACATCCGCGCCGAGGTCGAGCTCGGCTACGACGTCAAGCTCGCGCTCGGCGAGGCGGAGCGCTGCCTGAACTGCGACGTGCAGACGGTGTTCTCCGCGCCGCTCTGCATCGAATGCGACGCCTGCGTCGACATCTGTCCGATGGACTGCATCACCTTCACCCAGAACGGTGAAGAGGACGACCTGCGGCAGCGGCTGAAAGCGCCCTCGCCGAATCACGACCAAGCGCTCTACGTCTCGGGCGACCTGAAGACCGGTCGCGTCATGGTGAAGGACGAAGACGTCTGCCTGCATTGCGGGCTGTGTGCCGAGCGCTGCCCGACCGGCGCCTGGGACATGCAGAAGTACCTCATCGATATGGTTCAAGCGGGATCAACATGTCAGTCCAAAGCCCGATCAGCAGCGTAAACGACTTCGTCGTCCGCTTCGCCAACGTCAACGGTTCGGGCTCGGCATCCGCGAACGAACTGTTCGCGCGTTCGATCCTGCGTCATGGCGTGCCGGTCAGCCCACGCAACATCTTCCCCTCCAACATCCAGGGCCTGCCGACCTGGTACGAGGTGCGCGTCACCGAGGACGGCCATCTCGGCGCCCGCGGCGGCGTCGACATGATGGTGGCGATGAACCCGCAGACCTGGGACAAGGACGTCGCCTCGATCGAGCCCGGCGGCTACCTGTTCTACGATTCGACCAAGCCGATGCCGTCGTCGAAGTTCCGCGAGGACATCACCGTCATCGGGGTGCCGCTGACCGCGATCACCAACTCGACCTACACCGATCCCAGGCAGCGCCAGCTGTTCAAGAACATTATCTATCTCGGCGCGCTGTGCGCCCTGCTCGACCTCGATCCCAAGCTGGTCGAGCAGCTCATCGGCGAACAATACAAGGGCAAGGAGAAGCTGCTCTCCTCCAACGTCCATGCCCTGCATCTCGGCCGCGACTGGGCGTTGCAGAACCTGAAATGCCCGATCGGGCTCCGGGTGAAGAAATCCGACAAGGTCGGCGACCGCATCTTCATCGAGGGCAACAGCGCCGCCGCGCTCGGTGCCGTCTATGGCGGCGCCACGGTTTGCGCCTGGTATCCGATCACGCCGTCATCGTCGGTCGCGGAAGCCTTCACCAGCCACTGCAAGAAGTACCGCCACGACCCGGAGACCGGCAAGGCGAAGTACGCCATCGTGCAGGGCGAGGACGAACTCGCCTCGATCGGCATCGTGATCGGCGCCTCCTGGAACGGCGCGCGGGCTTTCACCGCGACATCGGGACCCGGCATCTCGCTGATGACCGAGTTCATCGGCCTATCGTACTTCGCCGAGATTCCGGCCGTGATCATGAATATCCAGCGCGCCGGCCCCTCGACCGGCATGCCGACCCGCACCCAGCAATGCGACGTGATCGCCTGCGCCTACGCCTCGCACGGCGACACCAAGCACGTGCTGCTATTCCCGGAGGATCCGGCGGAAGCGTTCGAGTTCGCCGCCGCGGCGTTCGATCTCGCCGAACGGCTCCAGACCACGATCTTCCTGATGCTCGATCTCGACATCGGCATGAACCACCGGCTGTGCCGCCCGCTGAAGTGGGACGATTCCAAGCAATACGACCGCGGCAAGGTGATGACCGCCGAGATGCTCGAGGAAGGCCGTGACTTCGGCCGCTATCTCGACGTCGACGGCGACGGCATCCCCTATCGCACCTATCCCGGCACGCATCCGACCAAGGGCTCCTACTTCACCCGCGGCACCTCGCGCGACCGCTACGCGCGCTATTCCGAGGAAGGCGCGGTCTACGCCGACAACATGCAGCGGCTGGTGCGCAAGTTCGAGACCGCGCAAGACATGGTGCCGCGGCCGTTGCAGGCCAACGCGGCGAAGCCGACCAAATACGGCGTGCTGTATTTCGGCTCAACCTCGCCCGCGATGGACGAGGCGATCGGGATTCTGGAGGCCCGCGGTCATCAGCTCGACCGCATGCGCATCCGGGCCTTCCCGTTCCACTCCAGCGTCGCGAGCTTCATCGCCGACCACGACTTCGTCTACGTGGTCGAGCAGAACCGCGATGCCCAGCTGCGCCAGCTGATCGTCAACGAGAACGGCATCGACCCCGTCAGGCTGGTGCCGATCCTGCACTATGACGGCACGCCGATCACCGCGCGCTTCATCGCCAACGCGATCGGCGACCACCAGGACCACCTCAAGGTGACCCCTCTCCGCAAGGCCGTGACATGATCGATCGTCCGATCTCTCCGGCGTCATGCCCGGGCTCGTCCCGGGCATCCACGACTTTCTTTCTCCTGGCCAAGACGTGGATGGCCGGGACAAGCCCGGCCATGACGTGGCGGGGAGCGCAGGTGTTGTCATGACCTACATTGCAAAGCCCAAGTTTCATCACCCCGGCCTGAAGAAGAACGAGCTGGGCTATACCCATCGCGACTACGAGGGCAAGATCTCGACCCTGTGCGCCGGCTGCGGCCATGATTCGATCACCGCCTCGATCATCGAGGCCTGCTACGAGCTCTCGATCGAGCCGCACCGGGTGGCGAAGATTTCCGGAATCGGTTGCTCGTCGAAGACGCCGGACTACTTCCTCGGCAATTCGCACGGCTTCAACTCGGTGCATGGCCGGATGCCGTCGGTCCTGACCGGCGCCAACCTCGCCAACCGCGACCTGATCTATCTCGGCGTCTCCGGCGACGGCGACTCAGCCTCGATCGGCTTCGGCCAGTTCGCGCACTCGATCCGCCGCGCCGTCAACATGACCTACATCGTCGAGAATAACGGCGTGTACGGCCTGACCAAGGGCCAGTTCTCGGCCACCGCCGACCGCGGCTCGAAGTCCAAGAAGGGCGTCACCAACACCGACAACGCGATCGACCTGGTCGCGATCGCGCTGCAACTCGGTGCTACCTTCGTGGCGCGCTCCTTCTCCGGCGACAAGACGCAGCTGGTGCCGCTGATCGCGGCTGCGATCCGCCACAAGGGCGCATCCTTCATCGACGTGATCAGCCCCTGCATCGCTTTCAACAACCACGCTGGCTCGACCAAGAGCTTCGACTATGTCCGCGAACACAATGACGCGGTGAACCGGCTCGATGTGCTGGTCGGCCGCGAGCCGATCAGCGTCGACTATGCGCCCGGCACCGTGCAGGTGGTCGAGCAGCATGACGGCTCGAGGCTCGCGCTGCGCAAGCTCGATGCCGACTACGATCCGCACGAT